>JAXMCJ010000097.1:0-1500 GCA_046349415.1 Geminicoccaceae bacterium | reverse complement strand
GTAGCGAGCGCGTTAACTTGTCCGCCATAGGGAGCGCATGAGTTGGCCGCTGTCGATGGGCCGGTGGGGTTGTGGGCAGAGCGGAGCGCTGTCCACAAATCCACCGGCTTGGCTGCGTCGCGGCGTTCACGCGGCCAAGTTCTGGGCCGACGGCTCGGCCGGCGCCGGGAAGGTGGCCAAGCGGTGCGGACCGTTAAAGATCGCCACGGCACCGTCCGGATATTCGTGCAGTCTTACCGTCGCGCGCACGAAGTGCGGCCGCAGCGGGCTGGGCGGGATCTGCAGCACACGGCCCCGCCAGCGCACGCAGTTGTCGTTGCCGACCTGGCGCTCCTCCTGGACGCACAGCACGTCGCGCCACAGCTCGGGTGGCACCGTGATGAAGGCCGAGGCTGACTCCTCGGGCGTGACTGCGAAGCGGGCGTTGTGCTCGCTCAGCCAGGTCTCGCGCAGGTAGCGGTTGGCGGCCGCCACGGTGGTGATCCCGGCGAGCCGCAGCTCCTTTGGCAGCCGGTCCTGCAAGGTGCGGAACGCCCGCTCGCAGCGACCCCTGGCCTGCGGCGAGTAGGCGGCGATGTGGCCGATGCCGAGCTGCTTGAGCGCCCTTCCGACCTGGGTCAATTGGGTCTTCGAGACTTTGCCGCCCGCCGCCGGCGTATGAAAATAGTGGCTGCCGCGGTCGGTGTAGAGCTCGATGAACAAGCCGTGGCGCCCGATCACCTCGGCCAAGCCGAGCAGGCTCGACGCTGTGCCCTCCTGCTCGACCAAGACGGCCGAGTAGAGCGCCGAGGTCGCGTCGTCGAGCGTGATCACCAGGTCGAGCGGCGGCTGCCCGACCAGCCAGGCATGCGTGGAGGCATCCTGGTGCAGCATCATGCCGACCATCGGCCGGCGCGGCCGCTTGCGCCGGTGTGCCCCACGCTTGGCTGCCGCCGCAACCGCCCCGCTCTTCTGCAGCCAGAGGCGGGTGGTGGTGTAGCCCAGCTGGTAGCCGTGCCGTCGGCACAGCACGTCGTGGAAATGCCGGATCACGAACCCGGCATAGTGCTCGTGGTAAAGCCTCAGCATCCGCTGCAGCTCGTCTTCCGGCGCGCGGCGCGGCGACGGCTTGCCGATCCTGCGGTCGACCAGACCCGCGGCACCTTCCTCGCCGTAACGCCCGCGCCAGCGCCGAAAGGTCCGCTCGCTCACGCCCAGCGCCGCGGCCGCCTCGCCATGACTCAACCGCCCCGTCTCCCACCGCTCCAGCAGCTCCTCGAAACGCATGATCCCGATCCTCGAGCGCATCCCCGCCCGACCCTCCCGCCCCAGCATCCTGGAACGGCTCTAGAACCGGACAGGTCGCGCGCTCCCTACACCGGCCAACTCGCGCGCTCGCTACACGAAGCAGGCGGACGGGTCGGGCTCGGCCGCAACCGCAGCGAAACGCGGATTGCCATGGAGCAGCTCGTCTCCGGGCTGCGCCGCCAGATGGCGCTCCTGGGCCAGGAGATAGTCGGC
>JAXMCJ010000096.1:0-1583 GCA_046349415.1 Geminicoccaceae bacterium | reverse complement strand
GGCCCATTTGACGTCGTCGAAGCTCAGGAGGCCGGTTGTCTCGATGCCGTCGATGCCGATCACGGCATTGTCGCCCTGGAAGCCGAGCACGACGGCGGGGTGCCAGCCGGGAATGTCGCGCGGCACCTGCTGGGCCGAGAGCGCCGGGCGCCAGGAGGCCGGATCGGCGAGATCGACGGCGGCGGGGTCGAGATGGCCGAGCGGGTCGCGCATGATCTTGCGGTTGCGGTCGTATTCCTCGAGCCCGTCGCGCAGGGCCTGCGCGGCGGCGGCCTGCAATTCGGGATTGACCGTGGCGCGGATCGAGAGGCCGCCGGTGAACAGCTCCTCGGTGCCGAACTTCGCTTCGAGCTGGCGCCGGATCTCGTCGGTGAAATAGTCGCGCGGCGGCATGGCCCCGCGCGAGGACGGGACCTTGCCGCTCTGGACAGTCACGAGATCCTCGGCCTTGGCCTCCTCCGCCTCGGGGGCGGTGATGTAGCCGTTGGCGAGCATCTGGTCGATGACGTAGTTGCGCCGGGCGATCGCCTTGGACTTCTCGCGCACCGGATGGAGGTCGCTCGGCGCCTTGGGCAAAGCGGCGAGATAGGCCATCTCGGCGGTGGTGAGCTGGTCGAGCGACTTGTTGAAATAGACCTCGGCCGCGGCGGTCACGCCGTAGGAATTCTGGCCGAGAAAGATCTCGTTGAGATAGAGTTCGAGGATCTGGTCCTTGGTCAGCGTCTGTTCCAGGCGCGTGGCCAGGATGATTTCCTTGATCTTGCGCTCGCCCGAACGATCGCCGGTCAGCAGGAAGTTCTTCATCACCTGCTGGGTGATGGTCGAGGCGCCGCGCAGCCGCCCGCCCTCCATCGCCGCCTGCCAGATCGCGGCGGCGATGCCGCGCGGATCGAAGCCCTTGTGCTGATAGAAATTCTTGTCCTCGGCGCTGATGAAGGCGTCCTTCACCTTGTCGGGGATCTCGTAGATCGGGGTGAAGATCCGCCGCTCGCGGGCGAATTCATCCATGAGCTCGCCCTCGCCGGAATAGATGCGGCTGAGCGTCGGGGGCTCATAATTCGCGAGCTGGGCATAGTCCGGCAGGTCGCGGCCATAGATGATGAAGACCGCCGCGAGCGCAACCAGGCCGACGATGAAGCCCAAGGCCAACCAGCTGAACAGAAATCCGAAAAACCTCAAGACAAAGCGCAGCACGATTCGAGCCTCACAAGATGTGGAGGGACCTTATCGGAGGCCCGGGGAAAGGTCAAAATGCGGGGCGGCGGTTCGACGCGCATTCGTGGCGCGGCCGCGTCACTTTCCGGTCAGCGCGCCCGACAGGGTCCAGGCCGCGAGCGCCGAGGCGATCTCGGCCGCGGCGCGCGCGCGCCAGGCGGGGGATTGCAGGTTGGCGCGGTCGGTCTCGTTGGAGAGAAAGCCGAGTTCGAGCAGCACGGCCGGGCTCGCGCCGGCATGGAGCACCTGAAAATCGGCCGATTGCACCTGCGGTTCCGCGGTGGTGACGCGGCCGAGCGCGGCGGCGAGGCGGCGGGCCAGCGCATCGGACCGGGCCGGGGACTCGATGGCCGCGAGATCGCCGAGGG
>JAXMCJ010000095.1:0-2033 GCA_046349415.1 Geminicoccaceae bacterium | reverse complement strand
CGCCAAAGCTGCTCATGCCATGTCCGGCTCTACCAGGGAACGCCCGCCGGAGGGTATCTGTGATGCTGCGGCTGCCGGGCTGGTGGCAGGATCTCGCCAGCCCCGAGTTTCGCCTGCTCGACGGCGAGTCCACGGTCGCCGTCCTGCCGGTGGGTGCGATCGAGCAGCATGGCCCGCATCTCCCGGTGGCCGTGGACACCTGCCTCGTCGACGCCGTCGTCGGGCGCGCCATGGAGCTGCTGCCCGCAGGAACGCCGGTCCTGGTGCTGCCGACCACGGCGGTCGGCAAGAGCAACGAGCATGTCGACTTCCCCGGCACGCTGACGCTGTCGGCCGAGACGCTCGGCCGCGTCTGGTACGAGATCGGCGCCTCGGTGCGCCGCGCCGGGCTGCGCAAGCTGCTGCTGCTCAACGGCCATGGCGGCCAGCCGCAGGTGGCGCAGATCGTGGCGCGCGAGCTGCGCGTCGACCACGCCATGCTGGCCGTCGCCGCCAACTGGTTCTCCTGGGGTCTGCCCGAGGGCCTGTTCGAGCCGGCGGAGATCCGCCACGGCATTCATGCGGGTGCCGTCGAGACCTCGATGATGCTGGCCGTCCGCCCCGACCTCGTCGCCATGCCTCTGGCCGCCGACTTCACCCCGGTCACCGCCGCCGACGACCTCGATTATCCGCGCCTGCGCGCCCTCGGTGCCGCCGGACTGGGCTGGAAGACGCAGGATCTGCACGGCGAGGGCGCCTGCGGCGACGCCGGTGGCGCCACGGCCGAGGCCGGTCGGGCTGTCATCGAGCACGCCGCCCGGCATCTGGTCGAGCTGCTGCAGGAGCTGGTGCGCTTCCCGTTGCAGCGCCTGCGCGACGGCTGAAACCTGTGCTGGGAGGAACCGGACGATGATAAAGCGAATCTCTTTGTCGCTGGCGGTGGCCTTAGGTCTGTCGTGCGCGACGCTCGTGCCCTGCCGGGCCGACACGTCGCTCGCCGACGCCTATGCGGTGATCGCGAACAAGAAGAAGGTCGACCTCACCCATACCTTCGGCGTCAACACGCCGGTCTGGTCGGGCTTCGGCCAGGCCACCATGACCGCCGCCGCCGATCCCACCACGCACACGCCCTACACGATCGAGAAGGAGGGCTTCCGCACCACCTTCTACTCGATGGTCGGCCAGTACGGCACCCACGTCGACCCGCCGGCGCATTTCGACCCGGCCGGCCAGACCATGGACCAGATCCCGCTCGATCAGATGATCATGCCGCTGGTGGTGCTGGACAACACCCCCTATCAGGCGGCCGACCCCGCCCACGCTTTCAGCCTCGCCGACCTGCAGAGCTGGGAGAAGGAGCACGGCCCCGTGCCCAAGGGCTCCTTCGCGGCGCTGCGCACCGACATGTCCAAGGACTGGACCGCGGATCCGGCGAACTTCAAGCGCCAGCCGTTCCCCGCCTGGTCGTTCGAGGTCATCAAGACCCTGTTCACCGATCGCGGCGTCACCGCCATCGGCCACGAGGCGCTCGACACCGACATCACGCCGACCATGGACTCCGAGACCTGGATCCTGCGCAACGGCCACTACCAGATCGAGGTCATGGCCAATCTCGACCAGGTCCCGGCCACCGGTGCGGTGATCGTCGTCACCTGGCCCAAGGTCGAGAACGGCTTCGGCTTCCCCGCCCGAGCGTTCGCGATCCTGCCATAGGCAGCGTCAGTTGCTCGCGTACAGGAACTGCCGGTCCCGGCTCTCGTCGTAGGCCGGATTTTCCCAGCCGATCATCTTGCCGGGATTGAGCAGCCCGTCCGGGTCCGCCTCGCGCTTGAAGGCGAGCTGGGTGTGGTCGACCTTCTTCATCCCGCCGCCTTCGAGCGTGTATTCGTGCGGGTTGAAGATCGGGCAGCCGGCCCGGTTGTGACGGTCGATGATCGCGCGCAGGCGCGCGTCGCCGGTGTAGCGGACGAGCTGCAGGCCGAAGCAGGCGATCTCGCCGGCGTAGCGCACGAACTCGAGATGCATCGGCACCTCGTCGCCGAACTCGGCCGCCA
>JAXMCJ010000094.1:0-2192 GCA_046349415.1 Geminicoccaceae bacterium | reverse complement strand
GCGGTGGACCTGCCGCTCGACGGTGGCGGCCGGGTCACCACGGCCGGTCTCGCCGGCCGGCCCTATGTGATCTACTTCTACCCCAAGGACGACACGCCCGGCTGCACCAAGGAGGCGATCGGCTTCTCCTGCGTCTACGACCAGTTCCAGGCGGCGGGCGTCGAGGTCATCGGCGTGTCCAAGGACAGCGTCGCCAGCCACGGCAGGTTTCGCAAGAAGCACGAACTAGCCTTCCCGCTCGGCTCCGACGCAGAGGGCAAGGTGGTGGAGGCGTTCGGCGCCTGGGTCGAGAAGAGCATGTACGGCAAGAAGTACATGGGCATCGACCGTGCCACCTTCCTCGTGGGCAAGGACGGCCGGATCGACCGGATCTGGCGCAAGGTCAGCGTTCCCGGGCATGTCGAGGAGGTGCTGGAGGCAGCGAAGGGGCTTTCGTGAGTCTTGCCGCGGTGCTCGATGCGCGGGACCGTCGGCGGCGACAGGTGTCGCTTCGGCATGGCATGGTCTTCCCTCGACGGGGTTGATCCCGCGCTCGAGGGCTTCCGCGCCGCCGACGCGGTCGAAGGCGTCTAGGCCGCCGGCTGTGCGACGGATGATCCGGTGCCGGGGCCGCCCGCGCTGCGCTCTATACGATCTTGCCCGGGTTCATGATTCCGTTTGGATCGAGCACCAGCTTGATCGCGCGCATGGCGCCGACGGCCGCCTCGCCGTGCTCGGCCACCAGAAGGTGCTTCTTGCCCTCGCCGATGCCGTGCTCGCCGGTGCACGTGCCCTCCATGGCGAGCGCCCGCTCGGCCACGCGCTCGACGAACGCCTTGGCGCGCGCGACCTCGTCGGCATCCTCCATCATGACCAGAACCGAGGCGTGGAAGTTGCCGTCGCCGACATGGCCCACGATCGGCGCCACGAGGCCGCTCGCCGCGATGTCGCGCTTGGTCGCCGCAACGCACTCGGCGAGCCGCGAGATCGGCACGCAGACGTCGGTCACGACGACCTTGGCACCCGCCCGGTACGAGCGCAGCGCCCAGAACACGTCGTGGCGCATCTGCCATAGCCGCGATCGCGCCTCCGCCTCCTGCGCCCACGCGAACGCGTCGGCGGCGAACTCCGCGGCGACGGCAGCGAAGCGCTTGGCCTGCTCGGCCACGCCCGCCTCGGAGCCGTGGAACTCGAGGAACAGCGTCGGCTGCTCGGGCATCCTGAGCTTCGCATGGGCATTGCAGACGCGCACCTGCATCTCGTCGAGCAGCTCGATCCGCGCCACGGGTAGGCCGGCCTGGATGGCGGCGATGGCGACGGCGCAACAGGCCTCGACCGACGGCAGCCGGCAGACGGCCGCCGACATGGCCTCGGGGATGCCGTGCAGCTTCAAGGTGAGCTCGGTGATGATGCCGAGCGTGCCCTCCGCGCCGACGATCAGCCGCGTGAGATCGTAGCCGGCCGATGATTTGCGCGCCCGGCGCGCAGTCGTCATGAGCTCGCCGTCGGCCAGCACGACCTGCAGCGCCAGCACATTGTCCTTCATCGTGCCGTAGCGCACGGTCGTGGTGCCGGAGGCCCGGGTGGAAGCCATGCCGCCGAGCGCCGCGTCCGCTCCCGGATCGACCGGAAAGAACAGGCCCTGGTCGCGCAGATGGGCGTTGAGCTGCTTGCGCGTGACGCCGGGCTGGACCACGCAGTCGAAGTCCTCGGCGTGGACGGCCAGGATCCGGTTCATGTCCTTCAGGTCGACGCAGACGCCGCCGAAGGGGGCGTTGACGTGCCCTTCGAAGGAGGTCCCGGTCCCATATGGGATCAGCGGCACGCCGTGCCGCGCGCAGATTCGGACGATCTGTTGAACCTCCTCGGTCGATCGCGGGAAGACCACCGCGTCGGGCGGTTCGCCGGCGACCCAGGTCGTCGTGTTGGCGTGCTGCTCGCGAACGGCCAGCGAACTCGCGAGGCGATCGCCGAACATGGCGGCGAGCTCGGCCAGGGCTCGGGCGAGCGCGTCTGGTGCGGGCCGGGCGGCTCGCGGTTCGCGCATCTCGGCGTCTCCGATGGTGGTCCTCGGATTCACCATACGTCCGGGGCGGACGGCGTGTAGATTCACTCCTCGGTATACATTCGCGGGGTGCGATCGATGCCGAGGTCTCGCGAGCGCACGCGCCAGCACGTGCTCGATGCCGCCTACGCCCTGTTCCGCCGCAAGG
>JAXMCJ010000093.1:0-2335 GCA_046349415.1 Geminicoccaceae bacterium | reverse complement strand
GCGCGCGACGCGCTCGCCACCGCCGAGACCCAGGACGAGCGCCAGCGCTCGCTCCTCAAGACCGGCGTGGTCAGCCAGTCGGCCGCCGACGACAGCGCGCTCAAGCTGCAGCAGGCGAGGGGCGCCGTCGCCTCGGCCGACAGCGGGGTCGTCTCGGCCCGGGCGGCCCTCGCCGGCAATCCCGACATCCCGACCGACCAGCATCCCGACGTGCTGGAGGCGCTGGCCGCGCTCCATGCCGCCGAGCTCGACCTCTCCCATACCGTCGTCACCGCGCCCGGCGACGGCGTGGTCAGCCAGACCGGCCGCCTGCAGCCCGGGCAATATGCCACGCCCGCGACCGCGGTGCTCAGCCTCGTCGCCACCGGCGACACCTGGATCGAGGCGAATTTCAAGGAGACCGACCTACAGCATATGCGGGTGGGCCAGCCGGTCTCGCTCACCCTCGATGCCTATCCCGGCCAACCGCTCAAGGGCGCGGTCGCCTCGATCGGCGCCGGCACCGGCTCGGAATTCGCGCTTCTGCCGGCGCAGAATGCCAGCGGCAACTGGGTCAAGGTGGTGCAGCGCGTGCCGGTCCGCATCCGGCTCGAGTCAGACCAGGCCCTGCCGCCCCTGCGCACCGGCATGAGCAGCGCCGTCTCGGTCGATACCGGCCATTCCCGCGGCCTGCCCCGGCCGATCGCCGCGGCATTCGGCCTCGAAGGCGGGACGGCCGCCGCCGCGCAATGAGCCCGGCGGCCGGGGCGCCGGCCGCTGTCGCGCACAAGGGCCTGATCACCGTCTCGATCATGCTCGCGACCATCATGCAGGCGCTCGATACCACGATCGCCAATGTCGCGCTCCCCTCGATGCAGGGCAGCCTCGGCGCGGCCCAGGATCAGATCAACTGGGTCCTCACCTCCTATATCGTCGCCGCCGCGATCATGACGCCGCTGACCGGCTGGCTGTCCGACCGCTACGGGCTGCGCCAGGTCTTCATCGCGTCCGTCGCGGGCTTCATCGTCACCTCGATGGCCTGCGGGCTCGCGACCAGCCTCGGCCAGATGGTGGTGTTCCGCACCCTGCAGGGCCTGGGCGGCGCGGCGCTGGTGCCGCTCAGCCAGACCGTGCTCCTCAACATCAACAGCCGCGAGGAGCATGGCCGCGCCATGGCGATCTGGGGCGCCGGCATCATGGTCGGCCCGATCGTCGGCCCCTCGCTCGGCGGCTGGCTGACCGACAGCTTCGGCTGGCGCTATGTCTTCTATGTCAACCTGCCGGTCGGGCTGCTGGCGCTCGGCGGCATGCTGGCCTTCCTGCCGCGCTCCAACCCCCGCCCGCGCGGCTTCGACTTCTTCGGCTTCGCCATGCTCGCGCTTGCCATCGGCGCCTTCCAGCTCTTCCTCGACCGCGGCGAACAGATCGACTGGTTCGCCTCCCCCGAGAGTTGGATCGAGGTCGGTCTCGCCGCCACCGGCCTCTGGGCCTTCGTGCTCCATATCACCGGACGGGCGCATCCCTTCATCGACCCTCACATCTTCCGCGACGCCAACTTCGTGATGGCGCTTGCGATGATCTTCATGGTCGGCATGATCCTGCTCGCCGGCCTCGCGCTGCTGCCGCCGATGCTCGAAGGCGTGATGGGCTATCCCGTGGTGAAGACCGGCCTCGTGCTCGCGCCCCGCGGGGTCGGCACGATGATCTCGATGCTCCTGGTCGGCCGCCTGGTGAACAAGGTCGATGCCCGGATCCTGATCTTCGGCGGTCTCGCGCTCACCGCGCTCTCGCTCTGGCAGATGACGCAATTCTCGATCGGCATGGACAGCCAGCCCCTGCTCGTCTCGGGCATCGTCCAGGGGCTCGGGCTCGGCCTTGTCTTCGTCCCGCTCTCCACCATCGCCTTCGCCACGCTCGAGACGCGCTTCCGCCCCGACGCGGCCGCCCTCTTCAGCCTGGTGCGCAATATCGGCTCCTCGGTCGGAATCGCCATCGTCTCGATCGAGCTCGCCCGCAATGTCGCAGTCAATCGCGGCGAACTCGCTGCCGGCCTCACCGCCTACGCCCCCAACATGGACCAACTCGCGCCCCTCGGCCTCGACCAGACCACGCTCCTCGCCCAGCTCAACGGCCAACTCCAGGCCCAGGCCGCCTTCATCGCCTATCTCGACGACTTCAAGCTGATGATGTTCGTCACGCTCGCGGTGATGCCGCTGCTCCTGCTCATGCGCCGTCCCGGCCGCTCCGGACCCCCGCCCGCCGAACCGTCGGTGCTGGAATGACGCCCGCGGCCGAGCCTCGGCACATCCCGCAAGAGCCCTTCTAAATTTGCTTGCTCGCTGGGCAGTTTGCCCAA
>JAXMCJ010000092.1:0-2450 GCA_046349415.1 Geminicoccaceae bacterium | reverse complement strand
ACATCCTGGTGGTCGGCTGCGGCGCGAAGTTCGTCATCCTGTCCCCGGCCCTGCACCAGTCGGTGCGCGCCTGGGGGCCGGTGGTCGAGGCGATGGCCACCCCTGCTGCCTGCCGGACCTACAATATCCTGCTCGCGGAGGGCCGCCGGGTCGCGGCAGCCCTGATTGCGATAACAGAGTGATTTCAGCGGCTTAGAATATTCCGCTGATGCTCCGCGTGAGCCCGGCCACCAGCTGCGGCTCGGCGTCGGGCCAGGACAAGTTGGCCTGGTTGGCGGTGCTGACCACCCGGGTCCGGTAGCGCTTGGCGTCCGTCGTATCGCTGCTCGACTGGCTGATGCTGCCGGAGGTGCCCTGCTGCAGGTTGGCCTGCTCGCTCTGGCTGATCACGGTGCCGGGGAAGCGCTCGGAGATCTGGATATCGGTGACCAGGGTGTAGGTGGTGTCCTGGATGTAGGAATCGGCGACGGTGGAGATCGCCGCCCCCGCCAGCGCACCGACGACCGTGCCGAGCGCATCGTTGACGCCGAGCCCGGCGTGGCCGAGCCCATAGCCCGCGGCACCGCCGGCAGCACCGCCGAGCAGCGTCCCGCCATAGCTCGAGCCGGAGTTGGCCTCGGCGGCCGTCTCCGAGGTGCGGCCCGCCTGCAGGACGTTGGCCTGCAGCACGAACCGTGCCGCCTTGGGGTCGTCGACCACCGTATAGCCGCGCGCCTCGACCGCCTGGCGCACCTGCGGCGAGATGTCGAGCGCCGGCTGGTCGGAGGTGTTGCGCACGTCGACATAGACCGTGCGCTGCTCCGGGCTCACCGGGTCCAGGAAGATGGTGTCGCTCATCTTGGTCTGGACGTCGAGATTGCGCTTGGCCACCGCCGTGCTGGTGGCGGCGCAGCCCGAGAGCGCCAGTCCGAGGGAGGCCGCGAGGGCGGCGGCCCGGGCGACGGCGAGCGGCATGGTCGAACCTCGTCCAGATGGGTCGGGGGCGACCCCGCGTCGCCCCGCCCGTCATGTGGCCTAGGCGAGTGCCTTGTGCAACTCGGCCTCGACCTCCTCCCAGTTCACCAGGCTGTTGAGGAACGCCGCCAGATATTCGGGCCGGCGGTTCTCATAGTCGACATAGTAGGCGTGCTCCCAGACGTCGACGCCCAGGATCGGCCGCATGCCCTGGACCAGCGGATTCTCGCCGTTGGGCGTCTTCACCACCTTGAGCTGGTCGCCCTGCACCGCGAGCCAGGCCCAGCCCGAGCCGAACTGGGTGACGCCGGCGGTCTTGAACTGCTCCTTGAAGGCGTCGAACGAGCCGAACCCGTCGTCGATCCGCTTGGCCAGCTCGCCGCCGGGCGCACCGCCGCCGCCCTTCTTCATGATCCGCCAGAACAGGTTGTGGTTCCAGTGCTGGCCGGCATTGTTGAAGATGCCCTGCTTGGCCGGGTCGCCGTAGGAGCCGGTGACGATGTCCTCGAGCGACTTGCCCGCGAACTCCGTGCCCTCGATCAGATTGTTCAGGTTGGTGACGTAGGCCTGATGGTGCTTGTCGTGGTGCAGATGGAGGGTCTTGGCCGACATGTACGGGGCGAGCGCCTCGTAGTCGTAGGGGAGGTCCGGAAGCTCGAATGCCATGGCAGCCTCGCAAGTCTGGGGTCGGGCGATCCTCGCCGCGCTTGATAGGCGGTTCGCTCAACCAAGAAAAGGGCCGAACCCACGCGCGGTTTCAGCCTCCCCCCTCCCTGCACGCGTCGGCGAACTCGTGGCTGTCGAGCCAGGCCAGCGTCCGGCCGTCCAGCTTGTGGCCGTCCAGCGCCCGGCGCAGCAGCTCGAGGTCGATGGGTCCGGAGTACGGGCCCCAGTGCGGCCACTTCACCGCGCACACCGCCTCGGCCAGCTCCACCTCGTCCGGTCGGCGCGCGGCGCCGCGGTCGAGCAGCCGGGCCACCCGGGCGCGCAGCTCGGCCAGGGGGGTGGCGATGGTGGCGGCGGCGGGGGTGGCGGCCTTGGCCGTCATGCATTCCAGCGGCGTGCCGGGCTGGCCCAGCAGCTCCTTCGGCACCGGCGGGCGCCAGTAGGACAGATACTCGCCCTTCAGCCAGGGCGGGTTGTGGCGGGTGACGTGGCGCACCAGGGCGGCATCCTCCTCGGTCAGCGACTTGGCCGGCACCCGCGGCGGCTTGGGCTGGCGCGCGAACCACTCCTCGTAGGCCGCCATGTCGTCGCCGATCAGGTGGTTCTCGAGGTTGCTCAAGGTGGCGTGGCCGACCCCGCGGCGCAGCTCGACGGGCTCGACCTGCAGCAGCAGCTCGCGCCGCCGCGCCTCGCGCGCGGGGTCGCTTTCCACCACCGGCACGGTGGCGAGCCAGGCCTGATCGTCCAGGGCCGAGGGGGCGGTGACGGCCGCCCGGCGGCCCAGGGGCGCGGGCTGGTCGGGTTCGCCCGTGCCGGGCGACAAATCGTTC
>JAXMCJ010000091.1:0-2609 GCA_046349415.1 Geminicoccaceae bacterium | reverse complement strand
GCGCCGTGCTGCGAACACGGCGTAGGTGGTGGCGAACGGCACCAGCCCCTCGCGCGCCATGCCGGCGGCGGTGGCCATCAGGAGCTGCTCGGCCATGCCCATCTGGTAGAACCGGTCCGGGTGCGCCTTGGCGAAGATGTGCAGGTCCGTGTACTTGCCGAGATCGGCCGTCAGCCCGACGATCTCCGGCCGCGTCTCGGCCAGTGCGGCCAGGGTGTGGCCGAACGGGGCGGGCTTGGTGCGCTGGTCGGGCCCGGCCAGGGACGCGATCATCGCCGAGGTGGTCAGCCGCGGCTTGGTGGCGGTGCTCATGCGGGCCTCCCGGCGTCGAGAATGTCGATGGCCTTGGTCCACTCGTCGGCCTCGACGCGCAGGAAGTGCGTCATCTCCCGGCTCTCCAGGAACGGCACGCCCTTGGCCATCTTGGTGTCGCAGACGATGATGCGCGGCTTGGGCTCGGCCAGCGCGCGCGCGGCATCGAACGCCGCCACCACCGCCTCGAGGTCGTTGCCGTCGACCCGCTGGACGTGCCAGCCGAACGCCTCGAACTTCGGCACCAGCGGCTCGAAGCCGGCGATCTCCTTCGACGGCCCGTCGGCCTGCATGTTGTTGACGTCGACGATGCCGATCAGGTTGCCGAGCTTCCAGTGGCCGGCGGCCATCGCCGCCTCCCAGACCGAACCCTCGTCGAGCTCGCCGTCCGAGAACATGCAGTAAACGAAGGATCTCGACTTCTTGCGCTTGAGCGCCAGGCAGAAGCCGATCGCCAGCGGCAGGCCGTGGCCGAGCGAGCCGCCGCTGATCTCCATGCCGGGCGTGTAGGAGGCCATGGCCGACATGGGCAGGCGGCTGTCGTCCGAGCCGTAGCTCTCCAGCTCGTCCTCGGGCAGGATGCCGGCCTCGATCAGCGCCGAGTAGAGGGCGATCGCATAGTGGCCGATCGAGAGCAGGAAGCGGTCGCGCTCCTCCCATTCGGGCTCGCCCGGCCGGTAGCGCAGGGCGTGGAAGTAGGCCACCGCCAGCACGTCGGCGATGCCGAGCGCCTGCGCGATGTAGCCCTGGCCCTGGACCTCGCCCATCCGCAGCGCGTTGCGGCGGATGCGCCAGGCGCGCTGGGCGAGCGACACGTTCGACAGGGACCTGCCGGTCCCGTCGTCTTGCGTTCCCATGACGATGTCTCCGATGGAAGGCGGGCGGTGCCGCCGACGGCTCAGCCGTGGATCAGCATGCCGCCATTGACGTCGATCACCGCACCCGTGACGTAGGCCGAGAGATCCGACGCCAGGAACAGGTAGATGCCGGCCACGTCCTCGGCGGTGCCGAGGCGCGACAAGGGGATGCCCTTGATGATCTCGCGCCGCATCTCGTCGGTCAGCTTGCCGCCGGTGATGTCGGTCTGGATCAGGCCCGGGGTCACGCAGTTGACGCGGATGCCGTCCGGCCCGAACTCGCGCGCCATCGCCTTGGCCAGCCCGAGCACGCCGGCCTTGGCGGCGGAATAGTGCGGGCCGCCGAAGATGCCGCCGCCGCGCTGGGCGGAGACCGACGACATGCAGGCGATCGAGCCTTTGCCGCGCTCGCGCATGTGCGGGATGAAGGCCTGGCTGAGATAGAGCACGCCGTCGAGGTTGACGGCGAGGATGCGCTTCAGGTCCTGCGGCGTGATCTCCAGCGTCTTCACGGGCTGGGTGATGCCGGCATTGTTGATCAGCACGTCGACCTGGCCGAAGGCTTCCAGCACCTGGGCGGCGGCGGCCTTGCACGCCGCCGGGTCGCTGACGTCGCAGGCGAAGCCGCGATGCTGCGCGCCGAGTTCGGCCGCTGCGGCCTGCGCCGCGGCCTGGTCGAGGTCGAGGATCGCGACCTTGGCGCCCTGCGCCGCGAATAGTCGTGCGGTCGCCAGGCCAATACCGCGCGGGCTGGCGGCACCCGAGATCACGGTCACCTTGCCGTCGAGGAGCATCCCTAGCCTTCCTGATCTTGATTCGTCTGCGGCGGACCCTCGTCGATTCTTCCTCGGCCGACAAACGCGATGTTTACACCGATTGATGAATCTGGTTCACCTGCCCAATGCTGCACCAGATACCCCTGTCGCTGCTGCGCGCGTTCGAGGCGGCGGGCCGTACCGGCTCGTTCCGCGCGGCGGCGATGGAGCTGTCCCTGACGCCGAGCGCCGTGAGCCACGCCGTGCGCAAGCTGGAGCATTCGATCGGTGCGGGCCTGTTCGTGCGCAACGCCCGCGCCGTCCATCTCAGCACCGAGGGCGAGGCGCTGATGCGCCATGTCGGGCGCGCCTTCGACGAGCTGCGGCGCGGCCTGGAGCTGGTTTCGACCCGCGGCCCGCAACTGCTGCGCCTGCACAGCGCGCCGAGCTTCGCCGCCCTGTGGCTGAGCCCGCGGCTCGCGGGATTTCTGCGGGAACATCCAGGCGTCGAGGTCCGGCTCGCGGCGGGGACCGACTACACCCGCTTCCTGAACGACGAGTTCGACGCCGACATCGTCTACGGGCTGCCGCGTCAGGAAGGCCTCGTCGTCCTGCCGCTCGGCGAGGAGACCGTCACCCCGCTGTGCACGCCGGCGATGGCGCGGGCGATCAGGACTCCCGCGGA
>JAXMCJ010000090.1:0-2644 GCA_046349415.1 Geminicoccaceae bacterium | reverse complement strand
GTAAGCGGAGCGCCGTTACCCGTGAGCGGGTTCTTGACACCGATGCTGGGCGTTGGCGGCATCCCACGCCCATGGCGTGAGCTCGCCGAGACGGCTCTCGAGGTGGCCGTTGACCAAGCGGGTGAGCACGTCGGTGAGGTAGGCGGTCGGATTGACGCCGTGCAGCTTGCAGCACTCGATCAGCGTGGCGAGCACGGCCCAGTTCTCCGCACCTTCGTCGGAGCCGGCGAACAGGGCGTTCTTGCGGTTCAGGGCGATCGGGCGGATCGACCGCTCGACCGGGTTGGTGTCGAGCTCGATGCGGCCATCGCCGAGAAAGCGGGTGAGGCCCTCCCAGCGTGCGAGGGTGTAGCGGATCGCCTCGGCCAGCGGTGAGCGGCCCGCGACGGTGGGCAGCCTCGCCTCGAGCCACAGCTTCAGGTCCAGGACCAGCGGCCGGCTGCGCGCTTGGCGTACGGCCTTGCGGCTGTCGGCATCCTGGCCGCGGATCTCGGCCTCGATGGCATAGAGCTTGGCGATGCGCCGCAGCGTCTCCTCGGCGATCGGCGCCGCCCCGCCCTTGGCCAGCTCGAAGAAGCGGCGCCGGGCGTGGGCCCAACAATGGGCGAGTGCGATCGCGCCGCGTGCCCGGTCGGCCTCGACCAGGGTCTTGTAGGCGCCATAACCGTCGGTCTGCAGGATCCCTGCGAAGCCCTTCAGCAGGGCGATGGCATAGTCGGCGCCGCGGCCGGGCGCATAGCTGTAGACGACCGCCGGCGGATCGCTGCCGTTGCAGCCGCGATCGTCGCGGGCCAAGGCCCAGAAGTAGCCGGTCTTGGTACGCCCGCGGCCGGGATCGAGGACCGGGGCCCGGGTCTCGTCGACGAACAGCCGGCCCGAGCGCAGGAGCTCTTCGCGCATCCAGCGCCACAGCGGCTTCAGCTCGGCCGCGGCGTAGCCGGTCCAGAAGGCCAGGGTCGAGCGGTCCAGCTCGATGCCCTGGCGCGCGAAGCCCTGCGCCTGGCGGTACAAGGGGGAGTGGTCGGCATATTTGGCGACCAGCACCTGCGCCACCAGCCGCTCGGTCGGCAGGCCGCCCTCGATCAGCCGTGCCGGTGCCGGCGCCTGCACCACCGTGCCCGCGCAGCCGCGGCAGGCATATTTGGGCCGGCGGGTGACCAGGATCCGGTACTGGGCCGGCACGACGTCGAGCCGGCGCGAGACATCCTCGCCGATCAGGTGCAGCGGGCCCGCACAGCAGGGGCAGGTCGCGCTGCCGGGCTCGATCACCACCTCCATCTGGGGCAGGTGATCGGGCAGCGACGGCCGACCCTGGCGCCGGCGCCGTGTCTGCTCCGCCTTCAGCTCCGGGTCGGCCTGCTCCTTCTCGGCCTCGACCTCGGCCGCGGCGCTTTCCAGATCCTCGAGGCCGAGCTTGAGCTGATCGGCATCGAGCGCCTCCGAGCGCTTGCCGAACTGCAGCCGCCGGAGCTGGGCGATGATGTGGTCGAGCCGCTCGGTCAGCGCCGTCAGCCGCGCGACCTCGCGCTCGAGCTGGGCCGCCTCGCTCTGCAAGCGCACCGCCTCGGCATCGAGCCGCACCCGCTCCGCACGCTCGTGCAGGATGAGCGCACGCAGCACCGCGATGTCGTCCGGCAGGGCTTCCGAGGCTGGCTCCATGCCGCGAGTAGAGCAAATCCTGCAACCGCCGAGCGGCTATCCGCCGAGGCTGATTCACCCTGTCGCAGGTCAGCGGACGGCGGTCGGCCGCCGGCGCCGGAGCGCGTGCACGCGCGACCAGTCCAGGCCTTCCAGCAGGGCCGAGAGCTGGGCCGAGGTCAACCGCATCACCCCGTCGCTGACCGGCGGCCACTTGAACGCCCCCTCGTCCAGGCGCTTCCACAGCATCACCAGGCCGCTGCCGTCCCAGGCGATCACCTTGATCCGATCGGCGCGCTTCGCCCGAAACACCAGCACCGTGCCCGAGAACGGGTCCTGCTGCAGGGCCTCCATGGCCAGGGCCGCCAGGCTGTCTGCCCCACGGCGGAAGTCGACCGGCTGCATCGCGATCAGGATCCGCACACCCGGCGGGATGCCGATCATCGCCGAGCCAGGGCGCCGATGATCCGCCGCAGGGCAGCCGTGGGAATATCCTGCTCGACCCGGACGCGGCAGCCATTCGGCAGATCGATCTCGACCAGCCTGCGCACGGCGTCGCGCGGCACCCCGGCCACCAAGGCCGGAGTACCCGCGACCACGCTGTCTTCGATCGCCAGCGGAACGAAACTCGGCGCGCCCGGCCGCTCAGCCACCAATGTCCCGTCGCGAACCTGGCGGCGCCAGCGTTGCAGCTGGCTGCGATGGACCCCAGCCCGATCGGCTACCACGCCGACCCCGCCCGCGGCCTGATGGCTCTCCGCCACCAGCCGCAGCTTGTCCTGCACCGACCACCGCCGGCGCCGTTCCACCGAGGTGATTACTTCAACCCGCCCGTAAGCCACCAAGCTAGCCCGCCGCTAGCGGCGTCTCTTACGCCCGCACCACCAAGCCGGACACCAGCCCAGCAACCTTCACCAGCATCGCAGCCATCGTGCAACGTGGGGACAAAGCTCCGCTTACGGACGGCCGACCCGCAGGCCGAAGAACGGGTCGCCGGTGAGGTGCG
>JAXMCJ010000089.1:0-2653 GCA_046349415.1 Geminicoccaceae bacterium | reverse complement strand
ATCTGGAGGCACAGCTCGGTGCGGGCAGCAATGATGATGCAGACGCGCCGCCAGCGGCGGGCGCAGTCCGTCCGGTCCGGCAGGTGCTGCGCCGGCGCAGCGTGCGGTCCAGCTACATGGGGTGATCGATGGCGACCGTCGCCGAACTCAGGTCCCGCCGCGAGGCGCTGTCGGCGTCGCGCGCCAGCGGCGTGGCGCGGGTCAGCTACGACGGTCGGACCGTCGACTACCGCAGCATGGCCGAGATCGATCGGGCGATCGAGGCGCTCGACCGCGAGATCGCCGCCGCCGAGGGCCGGCCGATCGTGCGGCAGGTTCGCGTGATTGCGACGAAAGGCCTCTGACCGATGGGCATCCTCGACTCCTTCCGCCGGCGACAGACCGGCGGCGGCCCCGCGGCCGTGCGCGCCCGGCTCGAAGGCGCGATGGCCAAGCGGCGGCTGCGCGGCTGGCAGCCGCCCCTGGAGAACATCAACTCGCTGGTCGCCTCCGGCGGCCCGCGGCTCCTCGCCCGCGCCCGCGAGCTCGTGGTCAGCAACGGCTACGCCGCCAACGCCTGCGAGGCCTTCGCCGCCAACCTGGTCGGCGACGGTATCAAGCCGTCGTCGCTGATCGAGGACGCGGAGCTGCGCGACCGCGTGCAGCGGCTCTGGCTCGCCTGGACCGATGAGGCCGATGCCGACGGGCTCACCGACTTCTACGGCCTGCAGGCGATGGTCGCGCGCGAGATGTTCGTCGCCGGGGAGTGCTTCGTCCGGCTGCGTCCCCGGCGTGCCAAGGACGGCCTCTTGGTGCCGCTGCAGCTGCAGCTCCTGCAGTCGGAGATGCTGCCGTTCGAGAAGACCGAAGACCTCGCGGACAGCCGCCGCATCCGCTGCGGCATCGAATTCGACCCGATCGGCCGGCGGCTCGCCTACCACTTCCGCCGTCGGCATCCCGGTGACAGCACCGACCGGGGCCCGGTCATGGGCGCGCCCATCCCGGAGACGGTGCGGGTGCCGGCGAGCGAGGTGCTGCACATCTACCGGCCGATCGACGCCGGCCAGATCAGGGGTCTGCCGCACGTGGCGCCGGCGATGGTGCGGCTGTTCCTGCTCGACCAGTACGACGACGCCGAGCTCGACCGGAAGAAGACCGCGGCGATGTTCGCGGGCTTCATCACCAAGACCGCCCCCGAGGAGGCGCTGCTCGGCGAAACGCAAGTCGCCGACGACGGCAGCGCCACCGCCAGCCTGGAGCCCGGCACGCTGCAGGTGCTGCTGCCGGGAGAGGACGTGAAGTTCTCGGCGCCGGCGGATGTCGGCGGTGGCTACGAGGCCTTCCAGTACCGGACGCTCCTCGGCGTCTCGGCCTCGCTCGGGTTGCCGTATCATCTGGTCACCGGCGACGTCCGCCAGGCCAACTACTCGAGCCTGCGCGCCGAGCTCGTCGAGTTCCGCCGCCGCGTCGAGCAGCTGCAGCACGGGGTGGTCGCACACCAGCTCTGCCGCCCGATCTGGGCGCGGTGGATGGAGGCGGCGGTGCTCGCCGGCAGCCTTGATCTGCCTGGGTTCGCGGCTTCACCCGCGGGGTATCGCGCCGTGCAGTGGATCCCGCCGCGCTGGGACTGGGTCGATCCGCTGAAGGACATCCAGGCACAGGTGCTGGCGATCGACGCAGGCCTCCTCTCGCGGCGGAAGGCGGTCGAGGCGACCGGCTACGACATCGAGGAGATCGACCGCGAGAACGCGGCCGACGCCGCCCGGGCCAACGAGCTCGGCCTCGGCTACCGCACGAAGCCCGGCGAGACCCAAGGCGCCCGGGCGACGCCCGAGCGGACCCCCGAAACAGACGAGGACTGAACCCCCATGCGATCCTGGTATGCGATCCGCGCCCGCGCCGAGGGCGCGGAGGTCTCGATCTATGACGAGATCGGCGCCTACGGCGTCTCGGCGAAGAGCTTCCTCGACGAGCTCGGCGCGCTGGAGGGCGAGGCACCGCTGACGCTGCGGCTGAACAGCCCCGGCGGCTCGGTCTTCGACGCGGTGGCGATCTACAACGCCCTGAAGCGCCACGCTGGCCCGGTCAGCGTCTGGATCGACGGCATCGCCGCCTCGGCCGCCTCCTACGTCGCCATGGCCGGCGACGAGGTGGTGATGCCGGAGAACGCCTTCCTGATGATCCACGACCCCTCGGGCGTGGTGTTCGGGACCGCGGACGACATGCGGGCGATGGCCGAGGCGCTCGACAAGATCAAGGGCAGCCTCGTCGCAGGCTACGTCGCGAAATCGGGCGGGTCCGAGGACGACATCGCCGCGCTGATGGCGAAGGAGACCTGGCTCGACGCCGCCGAGGCGGTCGAGCTCGGCTTCGCCGACCGGCTTGCCGAGCCGGTGCGCATCGCCGCGCAGTTCGATGTCGGCCGGTTCCGCAATGCTCCGCCGGCGCTGGTCGAAATCGTCGCGACGGTGGACGACGGCGGAGCCGAGGCGGACGGCGATACGGCTGGATACAGCGGTGCCGTGACGGACCACGTCCCCGACGCGGACGCCGATGCCGACGCCGAGGATGAGCCGGTAGCTGCCGCCACCGAACCGGCCACGCCGATCGCCGAAGCGTCGGACGCAGCCCACATTCGAGTCGAGGTTCTCGCGCATGCCGCCGCGGTGATCGA
>JAXMCJ010000088.1:0-2993 GCA_046349415.1 Geminicoccaceae bacterium | reverse complement strand
GCGGTGGCGCGCCTGGGCGGCCTGCTCGCCCCCTCCGCCGTGGCCCTGCTCGTCGGGGCCGACTTCGCGGTCGCGATCGGCCTGTTCGCCGCGCTGCTGCTCCTCGCGGCGCTGGCGGTGAGCCGGATCGAGGTCGAGACCAGGGGCCGGCCGCTGGGCGAGGCGGCGGAGGCGTGAGGGGTTCCCTAGGGCCTACCGGCCTTCGCCCTGCTTCGGGCCGGATGTTCACCCCGCCCGGCGCAGCGGCAGGCACAGCTCGCGGGTGAGCTGGTACATCCGCCCCAGGTCGGGCTCCTCCTCGCCGCTCTCTAGCAGCCGGTCCAGCTCAGCCCGGACCGCCCGCTGCGCCGGCGTCAGCGCCGCCAGGGCCGGATCGCCGGGTTCATTCTCTGGGCGGCCGGCTGGCTCCCCGGGTTCGTTTCGCAGCGCCGAGCCAGCGGGCGAAGCCGCGTCGTCGTTGGCCGGCGACGGGTCCCCGGGTTCGTTTCGCATCAGACTCTCAGGTTCGTTTTCCCAGACTGGCGCGGGTTCGTCCGTGCCGTTTTGCCCCTCGTAGACGTGGTCCTCGCTCTCGTCGGTGTCCGCCATCGGCTCGGCGCGCAGCCGGCGCAGCTCGGCGAGGCAGCAGCGGATCTCGCGGCCCTGCTGCGCCTGGGCGCCGCGGATCGCGTTGAAGCGGCGGACGTCGAAGGTGGTCAGCGGATCGGCCGCCTCCCACTCCACGCCATAGGCGGGCGGGCGCATCCGCGGCGCGGCATCGAGCAGCGCCACCTCCATCCGCTCGGCCCGCTCGCCCTTCCAGAAGGCGATGGCGAGCCGCCGCGCGAGCCGGGCCTCGATCTCCGAGGTGGCGCCGGTCTCGACCAGCATGCGGAAGGTCAGCGCCTCCAGCTCGCCCTCATCCTCGCCCGCGAGCACGAGGTGGGTCATGGCGGTCAGGCCGTGCTTGACCGCGTTGCGCGAGGCGCGCGCCTTGCCCGCGGCGGTGACCGGGCCGCGCGAGCGCGAACCGTTGCGGCGCGAGGCCGCGATCTGGGCGGGAGTGCGGGGGCGGGGCTCGGGCATCGGCGGCGTCCGTGGTGATGCAGGTCGAGGCGCAGGATAGCATGGATCGGATTATGGTCCTAGCAGCGAGAGCAGCCGGGTTGACGGATCGGTAACGGTCTTCGAGCTATCGTGCGGATGGTGGGCCAGGGGCCGCGCGAGGTAGGCTAACCGAGCGCAGCGAGGGCACCGGGTGGGAAGTGCGTGCGAACGTGGGCGAGGTTGCGCTGGACGTATATGTCGATAATATACGTCCGTGGTCGATCTCAGCCTAGTCGTCGGGTTCGAATGGGATGCCGGCAATGCCCGCAAGAGCGTCGATCGGCACGGCGTGACTCAGGGCGAGGCTGAGGCGATGTTCTTCCTGGAGCCGTTGCTGGTCGTGGACGAACCGGGACACAGTTTGACCGAGCCACGCTTTCACGCGCTGGGGTGCACGCCCGAGGGGCGGCTGTTGCAGGCGACCTTCACGCTGCGGGGCGACGGGACACTGCTGCGGGTGATCTCGGTCCGGGCCATGAGCCGCAGGGAGCGGAGGATCTATGCCGATGTCACGTGAGCAGGTGCCCGAGTTCGCCGGCGAGGCCGAGGAGCGGGCCTTCCGCGAGACGCACGACACGGCGGGGCTCGTCGACTGGAGCCGCGCCGAGTGCCTGCGCCTGCCCAATCTCAAGCCGTCGACCACCGCGATCTCGTTGCGGCTGCCCGCCGCCCTGCTCGAACGGATCAAGCTCGCCGCCAACCAGCGCGATGTCCCCTACCAGTCGCTGATCAAGCTGTGGCTGGCGGAGAAGGTGGCGACATGCGGCGCGTCGTCTGACGAACGTTGATCGAACTCTAAAGTTCGGGCCGTGATGGCACGCGCTGCGGATAAGGACTGATGCGTGTTTGAAGAATTTGTCCTATCCGTGTTACTTCTCAGAACCTGTTGCTCCCCGACCGGTGGGCCGATTGCGCTCGATGGCACAGCGGGCCTCAGCAATTTGGAGAGAAGGTAACACGATGATCGGGACGTCGAGCATGGCCCTACCCGATGACGACACACTGTTGCTTGTGACATGGCGAGCTGCTGGCGGTCCCTACGGGAGGGTGCTTGCCGGGCGCAGCGATATTCCGGGCCGCGAGATCGAGGCACACCTTCGCACCTTCGCCGACTGCATTGGGGTACCGGTGCAGATCGTGGAGCGGCACGACGGTATCCCGGGCTCCGAGCTAGCTGGCCTGGAATCGGAACTGCGCCGCAAGATCCCTACGATCGTGCGTCGTGGCTTCGGATTTGTCCCTGTCTAGAAGGATCGTGGGATGAATAAGGCGCCTAAAGTGGAGAGGAGTGGACCGCACCTCGAGGCTGAGACCGGGAATGGGTGATACTTGTCGGAATGTACAGTGACGGAAGCGACCTGACAGCTGCCGCTCCTCGCGGGACGGTTGGATTCAGACAACGAAGGGTGGGGCTGGTTCTCCTGGTCGTGTTCGGGCGCGATGAGCAACTTTGAGTAGGCATCTCACGGACCGACCACGGGTCAGTGTGACCTATCCGGCCTGTGGATCGTGAAGTGACTATGTCGATGCCGCGAACGGATCGACGAGATCCAAACCCAAGCCGACGAAGTGGCGGGCGTTCCGGGTGGCCAAGCTTCCGCCGAAGCGGGCGGCGGTGGCGGCGATCTGGGAGTCGCGCCATTCCAGGGTGCGGCCATGGCTGCGGCTCGACTGGACCAGATCACCCCAAGTGCGTGCCGCTTCCGCATCAAAGGGCAGGACCCGGTCGCGGAACAGGCTGTTCTGCAGGCCGTCGCACCAGGCGAGGAGCCGGTCGCGGCGCTCCGGGTCGGGATGGGCGCGCGCGCCGATGTCGATCTCGCCGAGCGTGATGGCGCTCAGGAAGAGATCGGCCGGCCGCTGGCCGGCGAGCCAGGCCACCACGGGTGGCGCCGGGCGCAGCTTTG
>JAXMCJ010000087.1:0-3790 GCA_046349415.1 Geminicoccaceae bacterium | reverse complement strand
GCAGCTCCTGCCCTGGCGATGGGTCGCCCCGACCGAACCCCGCGCCGCCGCCTCATCTCGCGCCGTCAACCCCTCACCGCCGCGGCCGTCGCCGGACGGATACGAGTCCGTGAAGCGCTGCGAGCCTTGGTCGAGGCGATCGTGCTGGTGCCGGAGGCGGGCAGTACCCATCCGGCGAGCACCGCGCCTTTGGGTCTTGACGAGGTAGTCGGATTAGGCAGCGAGCGATCTGGCTTCGCCGGCCCAGTGCCAGGGTAGCAGCTCGTGCAGGCGGCGGATGGGATGCTGGGCGATGCGCTCGAGCACATCGGCCAGCCAGGCCTGCGGGTCGACCTCGTTGAGCTTGGCCGTGCCGATCAGGCTGTAGAGGGCGGCGGCGCGCTCGCCGCCGCGATCCGAGCCACAGAACAGCCATGCCTTCCTGCCGAGAGCGACACCGCGCAGGGCTCGTTCGGCCGCGTTGTTCGTCAGGCAGATCCTGCCGTCCTCGAGGAACCGCGTGAAGGCAGGCCAGCGTTTGAGCATGTAGTCCATGGCCATGGCGACGTCGGCATGGCGGGAGAGCCTGGGCCGTTCGCTCCTCATCCAGGCCTGGAGCTCGTCAACGAGCGGTGCCAAGTGCGCCTGCCGGTAGGCGAGCCGGTCAGCGGCAGGTCGGCCGTTGATCTCGCGTTCATGCGCGAAGATCGCGTCGATCCGGCCGACCGCCTCCAGCGCCAGCGGGGATGGTGGCCCCTTGCGGGCTCGCGAGAGGTCGGCGAGCTCGAAGAAGCCTCGCCGAGCGTGCGCCCAACAGAGCGCCTCGGTGATCGACCCGCCTTGCCGTGTCGGCGCATATAGCCTGCCGAACCCACTATAGGCATCGGCCTGCAGGATCCCGGCATAGTTGGCCAGATGCTGCTTGGGGTGCTCCCCGCGGCGATCGCGGGAGTAGTGGAAGAGGACGGCCGGTGGGCCTTGGCCGAACGGTCGATCGTCGCGGACATAGGCCCATAGGCGGCCGGTGATCGTCTTGCCTTTCGCGAGCACCGGCACGCCACCCCAGACCGGGCTCCGCCCGGCTGGGGACCCCGGCCGGTCGTGTCGTCGCCGTGCAGCCGCTGGGCGGCGAGCACGTGCTGGCGGATCAGCTCATGGAGCGGGGCGAGAGCGGCAGCCCCGGCACCGACATGGTCCGCCAGCGTGGAGACGTCGAGATCGACGCCCTCCCGGGCGTAGCGTTCGCTCTGCCGGTTGAGCGGCTGGTGCTGCCCATACTTCTCGAACAGGATCATTGCCAGCAGGCTGGCGCCGATCCGCCCGCGCGGAATGACGTGGAAGGGAGCCGGCGGCTCGGAGAGCTGCTCGCAATCCCGGCAGGTGAACTTCTCGCGGACGGTCTGCCGCACGAACCAGCGGCGTGGGACGACGTCGAGGGTCTCGGTGACGGCCTCGCCGACCTTGGCCAGCCGGCTGCCGCCGCAGCAGCGGCAGGTGGTCGGCGCGGGGACCACGACCCGCTCGCGCGGCAGATGCGCAGGCAGCGGCCGGCGCGCCGGCTTCTGCCGGAGATGGGTTGCGACGATCGTGCCGGTAGCAGCTTCCACGGCCGCCTCGTCCTCGGCGGCGGTCTCCTCGAGCTCGGCCAGCTGGAGCTCGAGCTGGTCGATGAGCCGCTTGCCGCGCTCGCTGGTCTGCCCGAACTGCTCGCGCCGCGCCTTGGCGAGCAGCAGCTTCAGCCGCTCGATCTCCAGCGTCGCGGCCGAGACCAGTGCTTCGGCCTGTTGCCGGGCACGGCGCTCGGCCAGGATCATCGCGTGCGCCGCGGCAAGGTCGGCGGGAAGTGATGTGGGCGCGTCCCTCACGGGCTGGATGCAAGCACATCTCCGCCAATCCTTGAAGTCGAAAGACGAAGGGATAAGAATAAACTAACCAGCCCGCTCCGGTCGCCAGGTTCGTTGTGGCATTCGCCAGTCGATTCCTTCGAGCAAATAGCCGAGTTGCCCGGCCGAGACGGCCACGACGCCATCCGCCGGCGATGGCCAGATAAAGCGACCGTGTTCCAGTCTCTTGGCAAACAGGCAGACTCCCTGACCGTCACTCCAGAGAATCTTGAGCAGATTACCTCGTTTGCCTCGGAAGACGAAGACGTGACCGCCATAGGGGTCGCGCTTGAGCACCTCCTGGACCTGCAGCGCCAGGCCATTCATCCCGCGCCGCATGTCGGTGTGGCCGGTCGCCAGCCAGACCCGGGTGCCCAGAGGAAACGGGATCACCGCCGGCGACGCGCCTTCATCACCGCCGCCACGGCCGCGGTGACCGCCACCGGGTCGACGGCACCCTCGATCTTCACCCGCACCCCACCCGAGAGCACGATCTCGATCCGCCCCGACACCATCGACGGCTCTGGCGCTGCCGGTCCCGGCTCTGGCACCACCGTGACCGGAACCAACGCGGTCGGTTCGGCGAACTCATGCCGCCATTTGAACAGCTGGTTCGCGTTGACGTCGTGCCGCCGCGCCACGATCGACACCGAGGATCCTGGCTCCAGCGTCTCGGCTACCAAGCGGCGCTTCACTTCAAGCGGCCAGCGACGCCGCTTGGTACACGCTTGCTTGGTGTCCACTTCCGGATAAGCGGACACCTATCGCTCCTCGGCCTTCATGGCACCAAGTGTCCGCCGCAGCAGGCGTCAGCGCGAGGCGGCGCTCACCGGAAGGTTACGGTCAGCGCTCTGAGAGCCTGGCAAAGAATTGGGCTGCCCGGGTGGGGTTGGGGCGACGATCGCGACCGAGGGGAGCCGCGGCGGTGGGCTGGTCGCGGTTCGGGCTCGGGTGCTGGGAGGAAGGGGCGGGCGGACGTGCGCAGGCGTGACGGGATGGGGCGTCCGGGTGGAGTCTTGGGTGGCGCGGTCAGGCGGTGGTGAGGCGCCAGCCGCGGGCCATGTTGTGGGCGAGCGCAAACCACAAGGCCACGGCCTTGGCCTTGGCGATGCCGCGCACGGTGAACCGGATCAGGCCGCGGTTCCTGGCCTGGGCGTTGGCGCATTCGGCGGTGGCGGCGCGCAGTCGGTAGATGGCGCGGGCGGCGTCGCTGCCCATGCGCCGGCGCCAGGCGGCAACGCCGGGTGGATCGTCGGGCAACGGCGCGTGACGGTCGCGGCTCGGATCACGCGGCGTGGGCGGTGGCGCGAAGATCTGGCAGCCCGCCTCTTCCAGCCGCGCAATGTCGCCGAGCTTGGTATCGCCGCCGTCGGCCAGATGCTGCGCCGGGCGGATGCCGTAACGCTCGGCCAGCCGGTCGCTCATCGGCCCGAGCCGGCCCTGGTCGCTGCCACCGGCATCCAGCTCGACCGCGGCGATCAGCCCGCTCTTGGTGTCGCTCGCCAGCTGGAGGTTGAATGCCGGGCGATAGCCGCCATCGGCCATCTTGGTCACCCGCGCCTGCGGATCGGTGGTCGAGGCGCGCGGCTCTTGGGCGGTGGCGCGGCTTCCGTCCTTGCCGGCCCGGGCCGCCCGCTCGCGCCCCAGCGCCGTGGCCGCGGCCAAGGCCCGCTCGACCATCGGCCGACGGCCGATCCGCCTGCGCAGCAGCGGGTGCCGACCGGCACCCGAGGGGGCCTGCCGCTCGCGCGCGGCCCGCGCCCTGGCCCCGGCCTGCCGCCGACTGGCCGCCACCGGGTCGGCAGCGAGCTCGGCGCGCAGCTGCGCTACCCGGGCCGCGGCCGCTTTGCGGCACGCTTCCAGGGTCGCGCGGCGCCGGAACGACGCCGCGGCCGCTTTGCGGCACGCTTCCAGGGTCGCGCGGCGCC
>JAXMCJ010000086.1:0-4107 GCA_046349415.1 Geminicoccaceae bacterium | reverse complement strand
TGATGTACGCGGCGCTCAACGAGCAGGATCTGCTCTGCCGCGTGTTCGGCGATTGCCTGTCCGGCGACACGATCGACCGCGAGCTCGGCGACCTGATCGGCTCCTCCGGTCCCCTGGCGGCAAAGGACAAGCTGTTCACCTATGTCCGCTACAATGCCGAGCTCAGCACCGAGGGGCTGGCGCGGCTGGGGTGCCAGGACGTCGTGCCCGCCGACGTGCAGCGGCTCGACGCGGTGGAGAGCATCCCACAGCTGCGCAAGGTGGGGCGGGAGGCAGCACGGGCGGTGTTGCCCGCGCATTTCGCAGCCTTTCCGAGTTGAGCCGGATCAGGACCGTTCGCCGGCCTTCGCCGCCTGCCACATCGCCTCCAGCTCGTCGAGCGGACGCGCGGCCAGCGGCCTGCCGTCATCGGCCGCCTGCTCCATCGCCCTGAACCGCCGCTCGAACTTGCCGTTCGTGGCGCGCAGCGCTGTTTCGGGATCGATGCCGAGGTGGCGGCCGAGATTGACCACCGTGAACAGCAGGTCGCCGAGCTCCAGCTCGCGCTCGGCGAGCGCGGCACCTTCGGCGACGGCGGCGCGCAGCTCGGCGATCTCCTCCTCGATCTTGGCCAGGATGGGCTCGGCCGCACCCCAGTCGAAGCCAACCCGTGCTGCACGCTTTTGCAGCTTGAGCGCGCGGGTGAGAGCGGGGAAGCCGAGCGGCACGTCGGCGAGCACGCTCCCGTCGGTGCCGCGCGCGGCGCGCTCGGCCGCCTTGCGATCCTCCCAGACGGTCCTGAGCGCGGCACTCCCGGCGACCTCGTCGTCGCCGAAGACATGCGGGTGGCGCTCGATCATCTTGTCGGCGATGGCGTTCGCGACGGCGTCGAAATCGAACCGGCCCTGCTCGGCACCCATCTGGGTATAGTAGACCACCTGCAGCAGGAGATCGCCCAGCTCGCCCGGAAGGGCTCCCCAGTCCTCGCGCGCGATCGCGTCGGCGACCTCGTAGGCCTCCTCGATGGTGTAGGGGGCAATGGTGGCGAAGGTCTGCTCGATGTCCCAGGGGCAGCCGCGCTCGGGGTCGCGCAGCCGCCGCATCACGGCCAGCAGCCGGTCGATCCCGCACTCCCCGCTCACAGCAGGCTGCCCTGCCGGGTCTCGCGCTTTCGCCCCGGGTGCGCGCGATCGGTGCGCCTGACCGGCAGCACCCCGTCGGTGAAGACGATGTCGAGATCGCTCTCAGCACCCACCGCCGACAGGCGCGGGATGACGTGGCCGCCGGCGCGGCCGCGGACAATCGCGTAGCCCCGTTCGAGCACGCGGGCGTGACTCAGTGCCTCAAGATGGCGGGACTGCGCCTCCAGCGCGTGCCGGGCACGGTCGAGGGTGGCCGTCATGGAGCGCCGGAGCGCGGATTGCTCGCGTTCGACAAGTGGCCGGAGCGTCGACAGTCGGCCGGTCAGCAGCTCGGGCGCCAATCGCGCCGCTTGCTGGCCGAACTCGGCCGTGCTGCGGGCGAGGCGGTCGCCCACCAGCTCGCCGAGGCGCCGGGCACGCTGGTCCAGGCGCTCGCGCTGCTGCTGCACCAGCTCCGCCGGCGCGCGCAGCCGCAGGCGCTCGGAGAGATCGTCCAGCCGCTGCGCCGCCAGCCCGAGCAGTTGCTGCGGCCTGGGCAGGCCGCGCGCGAGGCCGGTCAGGCGCTGGTCGAGCTGATGCAGCCTGGCCTCGACACCGTGGTCGAGCCGGCTGCCGAGCTCGGCAGCCTGCAGCATCAGGTCGCGCCGGACCGGCACAGCCATCTCGGCGGCAGCGGTCGGAGTCGGCGCGCGGCGGTCGGCGACGTGGTCGATCAGCGTGGTGTCGGTCTCGTGGCCGACGGCCGAGATCAGGGGGATGCCGCATTCGGCGGCGGCGCGGACCACCGCCTCCTCGTTGAAGGCCCACAGATCTTCGATCGAGCCGCCGCCGCGCGCGACGATCAACACGTCCGGCCGGGGCACCGCACCGTCCGCCAGGAGCGCGTCGAAGCCGCGGATCGCTGCCGCGATCTGGGCGGCCGCACCTTCGCCCTGGACCAGCACCGGCCAGAGCATTACCCGCCGCGGGAAGCGCTCGGCCAGACGATGCAGGATGTCGCGGATCACCGCACCGGTCGGCGAGGTGACCACGCCCACGGTCTCGGGCAGGTAGGGTAGCGGCTTCTTGCGTTCGGCGTCGAACAGGCCCTCGGCCGCGAACAGCCGGCGCCGCTCCTCGAGCAGCGCCATCAGCGCGCCGACGCCGGCGGGCTCGATCCGCTCGACGACGATCTGGTATTTGGAGCGGCCGGGATAGGTCGTCAGCCGGCCCGTGCAGATCACCTCCAGGCCGTCCGCGGCCTCGAAGGCGAGCCGCGCGCCGGACCCGCGCCAGGCGACGGCGTCGATGCAGGCCTTCTCGTCCTTGAGTGTGAAGTAGAGGTGACCGGAGGCGGCCTTCTTGAACCCCGAAAGCTCACCGCGGACACGCAGCAGCCCGTAGGCATCCTCGACCGTGCGCTTGAGCGCGAAGGCCAGCTCGGTGACGGTGTATTCGGCGAGGTTGGTCGCGACGTCGGCCATGGGGGCGATCTAGCAGAGGGTCCCGGCCGGTGTCATCGTGGATGCGAGATTGCAGTGACCAACGTGGATGACCAAGTCATATAGACGGTCACCCACCGTGAGGCTGCCATGTCCACTGTCAACATCGCGCGGGCCAAAGCGACCCTTTCAGCGCTTGTCGATCGGGCCGCGGCCGGGGAGGAGATCATCCTGGCCCGGGCAGGCAAGCCTCTGGCGCGACTGACCGCGCTTGCGGTCGCGACGCCGCGCGAGCCCGGTGTCGCCCGACATTGGCGAATCGACGACGCCTCACTGCTGGCGCCCACGGAGCCGCAGGATCTCGACTTGGCTGAAGGGACGCACACGGATGCGCTTGGTGTGGCCAGAAGCGACCGATGAGGCTGCTGCTGGATACTCATGCGTTGGTGTGGTGGCTCACGGATTCTTCCTCGCTCTCCCCGCGAGCCAAGGCAGCAGTCGCCAATCCGTCGAACAAGGTCTGGGCCAGCGCGGTCAGCGGTTACGAGCTCGTCAACAAGCAGCGATTGGGAAAACTGGACCCGCCCGTCGCCGCCGAGCTTGCGCTCATGCTCCGGCGGGCGGCACTCCCGGCCATGGCCATATCGCTCGAGCACGCTATCGCCGCCGCGGCGTTGCCAGGGCCGCATCGTGATCCATGGGACCGGCTCCTGATGGCCCAGGCTCGACTCGGGGAGCTCACCCTCGTTTCCGTCGACCCCGTCTTTCGCGAGTACGGAACGGCGACGCTCTGGTAGGCATCTTCTTCTTCAGATCGTGACCAGCGTGCCGAGCTCGACCACCCTCCCGGCCGGGATGTTGAAGAAGTCGCTGGCGTTGGCGGCGTGGCGCGACATGCCGATGAACAGCTGATCCTGCCAGGCCGGCATCGCCGACTTCGTGGCCGGCCTGATCGAGCGCCGGCCGACGAAGAACGAGGTCTTCATGATGTCGAACTTGAGGCCCTGGCGGCGCGCCAGCACCAGGGCGCGCGGGATGTTGGGCGTCTCCATGTAGCCGAAGTTCAGGCTCATGCGGCTGAAATCGCCGGACAGGCGGTCGATCTCGACCCGGTCCGCCTCCTCGACGCGCGGGATGGTCGCCGTGCGCACGTTCATGACGACGTTCTGCTCGTGCAGGACCATGTTGTGCTTCAGATTGTGGAGCAGCGCGCCCGGGGTGATGTCCGGATCGCTGGTCAGGAAGATGGCGGTGTTGGGCACCCGGGTCGGCGGCCTGCGCTCGAGCTGGCGGATCAGGTCCAGCAGCGGCAGCCCGGTGTGCGTCTTGCGGAACACGATCCGGGTCCCGCGCACCCACGTCCACATCGCGACCATGATCCCGGCGGCGATCAGCAGCGGCACGAAGCCGCCGTCGAAGATCTTGAGCAGGTTCGCGGCCAGAAAGGTCGCGTCGACGGCGAGGAAGGGCAGGATGAACAGGGCCGCCAGCGGCAGCGGCCAGTGCCAGGCCTTCCAGATCACGATGAAGGCGAGGCAGGTGGTCACGATCATGGTGCCGGTGAC
>JAXMCJ010000085.1:0-4267 GCA_046349415.1 Geminicoccaceae bacterium | reverse complement strand
GCCGAGCGGATGGTCCGCACGATCAAGGACGCGACCGTCCGCGCCTTCCATTACGCTTCAATCGACGACCTGAGACGCCACGTTCGGGACTGGCTGCTCGCGTACAACTACGCAAAGCAGCTCAAGGCGCTTCGCTTCAAAACGCCCCTCGAGGCGCTCAAAGCCATCAGCGCCGAAAAGCCGGAGCTGTTCCTTCGCCAGCCAAGCCAGGACATGCCGGGACTAAACACTTAGTGGTTCATCCGCTAAATCAGAGTGAAATTTGGGACGGCGGCGATGCCGAGGCGGCGGGGCTGCCGATGGCGTAGCCGACGGCCCCAGACGAACGGATGGCGGTGCGCGTTCCAGCAGGCCGTGGCTCGCTTGACCGCCTCCTCGATCTCGCCCCAGGCCTCGAAGCGGTGAGCTTTGAGCGCCAGCGAGCGCAGCACCTTCCACCAGGGCTCGATCAGGTTGAGGTAGGCGGCATACTTGGGTTGGAACACGAACTCCCAGCGCGGATGCAGCAGGTTGAACAGCAGGACATCGGGCGCGCGGTGAATGTTGAGGTTGTCGAGCACCGCATAGACCCGCTCGACCGCGGGATCGATCCAAGCCTCGACCGCACCCAGGAAGTCGACCCAGTTGACCGTCGTGCGGCGCTCATAGGTCAGGGTGAACGCTGCCCCGGTCGCTGGCTGCAGGGCGCCGAAGACGTAGCCGGCCACACCGGGCCGGCCATAGTCGATCTCCTGCCTGGCTCTCGAGGACCTGCCTCGTGCGCTTCGACAACAACCGCTATTCGGTGGCCGCCCATGCCGTCGGCCGGCCGGTGGAGATCCGTGCCTATCGCGCAGCGATCCCTCGGAGAGATGTCAGCGCAGCTGACAGGGCCGATCGGATCGAGCTGCACCAGGAAGGTCGGCTGGTCGGCGAGCACCGGCGCTCGTTCGGCCGCGACCGGACGGTCTACGATCCGTGGCACTATGTGCCGGTGCTGGCGCGCAAGCCAGGCGCGCTGAGGAATGGCGCTCCGTTCAAGGATTGGGTGCTGCCAACCGGCCTGGAGCGGGTCCGCCGCAAGCTCGCCGATGCCGATGACCGGCAGATGGTCAATATCCTCACCGCCGTGCTCAGCGACGGGCTGCCGGCGGTCGAGGCCGTCTGCCAGGATGCGCTGCGCGAAGGCGTCCACGCCGCCGACGTGATTCTCAACATCCTCGCCCGGCGGCGCGAAGCCACGGCCACGATCAGCGTCATCACGCCTGATGCCCTTCGACTCCGCCACGAGCCGGCTGCCGACTGCGCCCGCTACGATAGCCTGAGGAGAATCGTGTGATGGAACGCCAGCAGATCCTCGCCACCATGGGCGAGCTGAAGCTCTTCGGCATGCGGGCCGCCTACGACGAGACCATCAAGGTTGCCGTCAAGCGCTCGCACGAACCGCAGACGATTGTCGGCGACCTGCTTCAGGCTGAGATCGCGGAGAAGCAAGCGCGCTCGATCAAGTACCAGATGACGATTGCCAGATTGCCCCTGGCCAAGGACGGCAACGAGTTCGTCTTCGACGGCACCCCGATCAACGAGAACCTGGTGCGCGAGCTCGTCGGCGGCGAATTCCTTGCCCATGAGCGCAACGTCGTCCTGGTTGGTGGCACCGGCACGGGCAAGACCCACCTGGCGATCGCCATCGCCCGCTTCTTCAACGTCGTCGACCTGGTCAACAGGCTCGAGGCCGAGGGCCGCGCCGGCAGGCAGGCAGGCAGGGACGGATGGCCGACTATCTCGCGCGCATGGACTTCATCGTTCTCGACGAGCTCGGCTATCTGCCCTTCGCTCAGTCCGGCGGCCAGCTCCTGTTCCACCTCATCAGCCGGCTCTACGAGCAGACCTCGGTCATCGTCACCACCAACCTCGCCTTCGGCGAGTGGCCCAGCGTGTTCGCCGGCGATGCCAAGATGACCACGGCGCTCCTCGACCGCCTCACCCACCACTGCGACATCGTCGAAACCGGCAACGAGAGCTGGCGCTTCAAGAACCGCGCCTGACCCCAAGGCCCACCTCACCACCCTGGTCGCCGCTCCGCCTCCGGCTCCGCGCCGAGCAGGGTGGTGGCGCACGGCAACCCAACCGTCAGAGGGCCCCTATTCTATGCCGATCCAGGGTCCCATTCCGACGCCGATTGACATCAGTGCCTTGATCCGGGCGCTGTCCTCCGTCGTCGGGCCGCCACACAGCCCTTGGCTATAGCGCGACAATCTAGATTGGATGGGTGCGACAATCAGGAAGGTATTTTTGCAGTCGTGACCGGGTGATGATTGTCGTTCTGCGACAAGAATGCAAGTGTTATGTTGATCGTCGCTGCGCGACAATCAGGATGCCGTTCAGATGGCCGCGCGGAAGGGCGGGCGACCGGGACCTCGCTTGCGCGCCAGCGCCGTGCGACGGCGATAGCTCTCGACATTCATCTCGAAGATGATCGCGTGATGAACGAGGCGGTCGACCGCGGCCAGGGTCATCGCCTGGTCCCCGAGCATCGCACGCTGCCCCTATTGTTGATGGGCTGATATCTCATGTGACGGTGACGGCGCGGCGTCACCCGCTCTGCGGTCAACGATTGCCGCTGATCCCCATCCGTTCCGCGCGCGGCCCAGGCTATGTTGTCGTGGAGCTGGCGGACGGGCGACGACGGTCCATTCCCCGGTTGGCCACCGATCTGGCCTGCCCGGTGGACACCAAGCCGAAGGTGGATCGGGAGGCACCTCGCATCAGCGCGCGGACACTGCTCCCGCTTGCCCGCCATGTCGCCGCCGGCCTCGCCGCGCTCGTCGTGGAGGAGACGCCCCATGCTGACCGCTCAACGTCCATTGCCACGCCCGCCTCGCGCGGCGATGCTGCTGTCAACTCGGCCGTGGCCGGCCCTGCCGGCTGCAACCCAAGCGCAGGTCGCGCAGCTTCTCGCCGAGCTGCTGCGTCGGCTGCTGCCGGGCGGCAACCCGGCGACGGGGAGCCGCCGTGCTGAGCGCCGCGAGCGGCGTTGAGGAGCGGCTCACGGCCGCGCATCGTGCCAAGCTCGCCTACATCTACGTGCGCCAGTCCTCCGTCGCCCAGGTGCGCCAGCATCAAGAGAGCACCGAGCTGCAGTATCGGCTGGTCGACCGTGCCGTCGGGCTCGGTTGGCCGCGCGAGCGGGTGCACGTCATCGACGAGGATCTCGGCAAGTCCGGCACGGCGAGCGCCGAGCGGCATGGCTTCCAGCGGCTGATCGCCGAGATCGGGCTCGGCAATGCCGGCCTGGTGCTCAGCCTCGATGCCTCGCGGCTGGCGCGCAACAACCGCGACTGGCACCAGCTGCTCGAGCTGTGCTCGCTCTTCGGGGTGATTCTTGCCGATGGCGAGCGCCTCTACGACCCGGGCGTCTATCATGACCGGCTGCTGCTCGGCCTGTCGGGGATCATGAGCGAGGCGGAGCTGCACCAGATCCGCCTGCGCCTGCATCAGGGGGAATGGCAGAAGGCAGCGCGCGGCGAGCTGCGCGTCCCGTTGCCGGCCGGCCTTGCCTATGCCCGCTCGGACGCGGTGATCCGCCACCCCGACGAGGAGGTCCAGGCCCGGCTGCAGCTGGTCTTTGCCAAGTTCGCCGAGCTCGGGAGCGCACGGGGCGTCATGCGCTATCTGCGTGCGCACCATCTGCCGCTGCCGGTGCGACCGTTGCTCGGACCGGCGCCGCACGAGCTGGTCTGGCGCGAGGCGAATACCGCACGCGTCCACCACATCCTGCGGAACCCCGCCTATGCCGGAGCCTACGTCTACGGCCGTCGGCGGCCGGACCCGGCTCGGCGGCGGTGCGGGAAGCGCTCCGCCACGACGAAGGTTGCGGTGAGCGCGTGGGAGGTCTGCCTGCCGGGGACCTATCCCGGCTATATTCCCTGGGTGGAGTTCATGGCCAACCAGCAGCGCTTGGCGGACAATGCCAGCCGATACGCGGCGGGCCATCCCGGGGCGCCGCGACGAGGCTGCGCGCTCCTGCAGGGGATCGCCGTGTGCGGTCGCTGCGGCCGCCGGATGAGCCTGCGCTACACCGGCCCGAGCGGCGACTACCCGGTCTATTGCTGCCGCGCCGACCGCAACCATGGCACGGGCCCGCTCTGCCAGGAGGTGCGCGCCTTGCCCGTTGACGACTTCGTCGCCGGCACCGTCCTCGAGGCCCTGGCACCGGACCGGATCGCCATCGCCGTGGCGGCAGTCGGGGAGCTGCAGGCCGAGGTGCGGCAGCTCGAGCAGCAAT
>JAXMCJ010000084.1:0-4488 GCA_046349415.1 Geminicoccaceae bacterium | reverse complement strand
TCGCGCCAGGGGCTGCCGGTCCGCGCGATCCAGAGCACCCCCTCGACGAACACCCGCGCATCGCTGCCGGTTCGACCGGGGTCCGTTGCCTTCCCCAGACAATGCGGCGCGACCAGAGCCCACTGCGCGTCCGTCAGGATCGTCCTCGTCATCTACTGCTCCCTTTTGGGAGCTTGAATCAGAACAACCGCAATCTGGGAATCCTGAATCTCAACAGACCCTAGCGACCGCCGCGGCGCCAACGAACGTTTGCAGATCGGAACCGCGGATGGCCGACCACGCCGCCATATCGAACGAGCCGACCACCACCGCGCTGCGCCGTCGCATCGTGGCCGTCTTCGCGATGCACGGCGTCGTCCTCGCGACGATGAACATGCGCATGCCGGATCTTCAGCTGATCGCCGGCCTCAATGATGCCCATCTCGGCCTCGTGCTCATGGGCGCCCCGGTCGGGGCACTGGCGATCTTCCCCTTCGCCCCGCGCCTTATTGAAACCCTCGGCACCCGGCGGCTGATCCTGCTTTCCTATCTCCTGATGCCGCTCGCGGCCGCCGGCGTGGGCACCCTGACGCACCCGCTGACGATGTTCGCACTTCTGGCGGCAGTCGGGTCATCCTCCTCGCTCGGCAACATCGCCATCAACGTCGAGGCCGACCGGGTCGAGGCGCTGACCGGCGCCCGCCTGATGAACCGATGCCACGGCAGCTGGAGCATTGTATTCTTCGCCGCCTCCATGCTCGCCGGGTTGATCCGAGGCGCCGGCATCGATCCCACCCTGCATCTCTGGGGACTGGTTCCCGCCTACTGGCTGGCCACGCTGGTCGTAGTGGCACCGATGGCCGAGTGTCCGCCTCGCCCCGTCAGCGGCGCCCCGACCCGCCGCATCGCCTGGCCGACCCCGGCGATCCTCTCGCTCTTCGCCTTCGGACTGGGTGCCTTTCTTCTGGAAGGCGCATCGCGGGTCTGGGCAACGATCTACATGCGGGATGTCTTCCACGTCTCCGCGCTGATGGAATCGCTCGCCGTTCCGGCGCTGGTGCTGACCATGGCCGCGGGCCGCCTGCTGTCCGACCGCTGGATCGAATACTTCGGTCCGGTCCGCTATGCCCGCTGGTCGCTGGCGCTCGGCCTGCTCGGCCTCGGTCTGGTGGTCGCTGCCAGCGGCCCCTGGCTCGCCATCGGCGGCTTCGCGGTCGCCGGTCTGGGCGTCGGGGTCGCGTATCCGCTGATGATCTCGGGGGCGGCGCGGCTCGGGGACCGGCCGGCGAGCCAGAACGTCGCCTCGATCGCACTTGTTTTCCAGCTGGTCACGCTCCTCGCGCCCATGCTGACCGGCGCCGCCGCCGAGGCCTTCGGCGTCCGGGCAGCCTTCGCGCTTCAATTAGGTGGTAAGGGGCGGAGAGCGGACGTTCGGTGTCGCCGGGCCGAGTGTATCCCTCCGGGGGCGGCCGTCTGACTGATCGCGGGTGCCGGGGGTAAGAGCATGCCTTATGGCATGGGCAAAGGTCGTCTCCGATTTTGAGCTTCTGGCGGTTGGGGACGCGTGGCGTCGTCGGGCCTGGACGGACGACGAGAAGGTGCGGATTGTCGAGGAGAGCCTGCGCGGCCATCGTCAGGGGTCGGCGACGGCGCGGCGTCACGGGATTTCGCGGTCGCTTCTGACGCGGTGGCGTGGGGACTACCGCGCCGGGCAGCTGGGTGCGGGCGGGCCGATGTTCACAGCGCTGGCGCTGACGGCGGAGGCCCCGCCTGCGCCGCGTCTTGCCTCTCCCGATGCATCGGGTCGGGAGGCGAAGATCGAGATCGTGCTGGGGAACGGGCGGCGGGTTATTGTCTCGGCGGCGGTCGATCCCGCGGCTCTGGCGCGCCTGCTGCCGGTGCTGGAGAGTGCATGATCGCGTTTCCGGCAGGTGTGAAGGTCTGGATCGCGGGCGGGGTGACGGACATGCGCTGCGGCATGAACAGCCTGGCGCTGAAGGTGCAGGAAGGGCTCGGCCGCGATCCGCACGGCGGGGAGGTCTTTTGCTTTCGTGGCCGTCGAGGCGAGCTGGTGAAGCTCCTCTGGCACGACGGGGTGGGCATGTCGCTCTACGCCAAGCGGCTGGAGGCGGGCAAGTTCATCTGGCCGGTGAGCCAGGGCGGGACGGCGGTGCAGATCTCGGCGGCGCAGCTGGGCTATCTGCTGGAGGGGATCGACTGGCGCAATCCGCGCTGGACGCAGCGGCCGGCAAAGGCGGGCTGATCGCCCGCATCCTTCTGTTTCTGCTCGGCTTTGGCCGTTCGGCATGGTAGCCTCGGCCATGTCCGAGGACGCCGCCGAAATCGCCCGACTTCGCGCCGAGCTGGCGGCCGCCAAGGCCGAGCTGGCCCAGGCGCAGGCGGTGGTGTCGGCCTCCGAAGCGATGATCTCGCACCTCAAGCTCGAGCTCGCCAAGTTGCGGCGCGAGCAGTTCGGTCAGCGCTCCGAACGCCGCGCCCGGCTGATCGAGCAGCTGGAACTCCAGCTCGAGGAACTCGAGGCCGCGGCCACGGAAGATGCGCTTCGGGCGGAGGCGATGGCGCAGCCGGCGCCGGTCCGCGCCTTCGAGCGGCGCAAGCCGGCGCGCAAGCCGTTCCCCGAACATCTGCCGCGCGAGCGCGTGGTCGTCGCGACCCCCACCAGCTGCACCTGCTGCGGCTCGTCCCGGATCGTGAAGATGGGCGAGGACATCACCGAGACGCTCGAGGTGGTCCCCCGTCAGTGGAAGGTGATCCAGACGGTGCGCGAGAAGTTCACCTGCCGGGACTGCGAGAAGATCAGCCAGCCACCGGCGCCGTTCCACGCCATCCCGCGCGGCTGGGCCGGTCCCAGCCTCATCGCGATGGTGGCCTTCGAGAAGTTCGGCCAGCACCAGCCGCTGAACCGGCTCGGCGAGCGCTTCGCGCGCGAGGGCGTCGCGCTCAGCCTGTCCACCCTGGCCGATCTCGTCGGCCATGCCACCGTCGCGCTGGAGCCGCTCCATGCCCTGATCGCGCAGCATGTGCGGGCGGCCGACCGCCTGCACGGCGACGACACCACCGTGCCGCTGCTCGCCCGGGGCGGCACGCTTGCCGCGCGGCTCTGGACCTACGTCCGGGACGATCGCCCCTTCGCCGGCGGCGCGCCGCCCGCCGCGCTGTTCTTCTTCTCGCGCGACCGGGAGAAGACCCATCCCAACCGGCATCTCGGCGGGTGGCAAGGCATCCTGCAGGCCGACGCCTATGGCGGCTACAACGACCTCTACCGGACCGACCGCGCTCCGGGTCCGGTGACCAGCGCGCTGTGCTGGAGCCATGCCCGGCGCAAGTTCTTCGAGCTGGCCGACATCGCCGGCAACGTCCGCAAGGGCAAATCCGCCCAGGAGATCTCCCCGGTCGCGCTGGAGGCCGTCAAGCGCGTCGATGCTCTCTTCGACGTCGAGCGCGGCCTGGGCGGCCTGACCGCCGAGGCGCGGCTGGAAGCCCGGCAACGGCTGTCGCGTCCCCTCGTCGACGACCTGCACGGCTGGCTTCTCGCCGAGCGGGCGGGCATGTCGAAGCACAATCCCGTCGTCAAGGCGATCAACTACATGTTCGAGAAGGAGGGCCGCTGGACGGCCTTCACCCGCTTCCTCGACGACGGGCGCATCTGCCTCACCAACAACGCCGCCGAGCGCAGCCTGCGTGGGGCGGCCCTCGGCAGAAAGAGCTGGCTCTTCGCCGGCTCCGAGCGGGGCGGCGACCGTGCGGCCTTCATGTATTCCCTGATCGTCACCGCCAAGCTCAACGACATCGATCCGCAGGCCTGGCTCGCCGACGTCCTGGCGCGCATGCCGAACATGCCCGTCTCGCGGTTGCCCGATCTGCTGCCTTGGAACTGGGAGCCTGGCCCGACGGCCCGGCGGGAGGCAGCCTGATGGCCCGCACGACCCATGTCTACACGATCGATCACGTCGCGACGCTGATCGGCGAGAACCTCGAGCTGCTCCGGGAGGTCGCCAGCAACTCGGACAACATCGACTACGGCGAGATGATCCATGTCCACGACGGGACCGAGGAAGGCATCAGCACCTTCACGGATCGCGGCATCGAAAGCTTGCAGGAGTTCCTCGCAGATGTCCGAACCTGGAACGGCGGCATCCGTCGGTTCCTGATCGACCAACAATGCAAGCCCGACGTGATCGAGCGCATCATGGCCAACGTGCAAAAACCCTGATGCCCCATGGCCTACGCCGGATGCTTACGATGGCGGAGATCCCCGAGCGGATCGCCTACGCCCGTGAGCCGCGGCGGCTGTCGGTGGTGCCGAGCGCCGACGAGGTGGTGCGGTTCATCGAGGCCGTGCCGAGTTTGAAGGCGCGCGCCGCGCTGACCACCGCCTACACGGCCGGACTGCGGGTGTCGGAGGTCACGGGCCTCAGGATCGCCGGCATCGTGCCGGAGGCGCGTCTTCGACACGACGACAGCGACCGGATGATGATCCGCATCGAA
>JAXMCJ010000083.1:0-4589 GCA_046349415.1 Geminicoccaceae bacterium | reverse complement strand
GCCCACCGCTGGCTGCTCGCCGGCTGAGAGCAACGATTTTCGCGCCGATCCCGGCGAAGGTTCGGGAAGGCATCGAGGGAGGCTTTTGATGATGGATCGTCATATCGACGGCTTTGGGGCCGCACGAGGGAGGACTGGAATGCTCAAGCGATTTGCCTCCATCGCCGCAACGGCGGCGTTGACCCTGGGGATGGCGTCCGCGGCTATGGCGCAAGGCGCGCCGCGCTTCGTGGTCGTGGTGCACGGCCAGGCATCCGACCCGTTCTGGTCGGTGGTGAAGAACGGCGTCGACGAGGCGCAGAATGTGACCGGCGCCACGGTCGAGTACCGCGCGCCTGCCACCTTCGACATGGTCGAGATGGCGCAGCTGATCGACGCCGCGGTCGCCAGCAAGCCGGACGGGCTCGTGGTCTCCGTTCCCGACGCCGCGGCACTCGGCGATTCGATCAAGAACGCCGTCGCCTCGGGCATTCCGGTGATCTCGATGAACTCGGGCTCCGACGTCCGCGAGCAGCTCGGCATCCTGGTGCATGTCGGCCAGACCGAGTTCGAGGCCGGCGAGGGCGGCGGCAAGAAGATGAAGGAGGCCGGCGTCACCAAGGCGATCTGCGTCAACCAGGAGGTCGGCAACGTAGCACTCGACCTGCGCTGCGAGGGCTTCGCCAAGGGGCTCGGCGGCGAAGTCAAGGTGGTCGCGGTGAGCATGGACCCGACCGAGACCCAGAGTGCGGTCAAGGCGCAGTTCGCTGCCAATCCGGACATCAACGGCGTGCTGGCGCTGGGCCCGGTGGCCTCGGAGCCGACGCTGGCGGCGCTCGAGCAGCTCGACATGCTGGACAAGGTGAAGTTCGGCACCTTCGACCTGTCGCCGAGCGTGCTGGAGGCGATCCGCGACGGCAAGATGCTGTTCGCGATCGACCAGCAGCAGTTCCTGCAAGGCTACCTGCCGATCGAGCTGCTCAACCTCTATCACAAGTACGGCGTGATGCCGGCCGGCACGGTGATGACCGGCCCCGGCTTCGTGACCAAGGACACCGCGGCGCAGGTGATCGACCTCTCCGCCAAGGGCATCCGCTAGCCCGCCCCTCGCCTCCCCGGCGGCGCAAGGCCTGCCGGGGAGCGCACCGCATCAGGGAGCAAGGACATGGCCGTCAGCACGGCGTCGGCTCGCGACGAGCGGCTGGCCGAGACCCCGCTTCTCCGCAGACTGATGACGCGCCCGGAGCTGGGTGCCGTGGCCGGGACCATCCTCGTCTTCCTGTTCTTCGCGGTCGCCGCGCGCGGCACCGGCATGTTCTCGGCCCTGGGCATCGTCACCTTCCTCGAGGTGTCCGCCCAGCTCGGCATCATCGCCGTGGCGGCGGCGCTCCTGATGATCGGCGGCGAGTTCGACCTGTCCGTGGGCTCGATGATCGGCGCCGCCGGCGTCGTCCTGGCGATCCCGGCCGTGATCTGGGGCTGGCCCTTGTGGCTGTGCATCATCCTGGCCTTCGCGGTCGCCGCCGCGGTCGGCTGGATCAACGGCATGGTGGTGGTGCGCACCGGCCTGCCCTCGTTCATCGTCACCCTGGCGGGATTGTTCGTCCTGCGCGGCCTGACCATCGGCTTCACCCGGCTGATCACCGGCCGCACGCAGATCTCGGGGCTCAAGCCCTTGGTCGAGCAGGACTGGCTCGCCCCGCTGTTCGCGGGCAGCATCGGCTATCCGGTGTTCGCCTGGCTCGCCAGCAACGGTTGGATCGCCGCCCGCACCGACGGCACGCCGCAGGTCCAGGGCATCCCGATGTCGGTGCTGTGGTGGGTGGCGCTCGCCGCCATTGCCACCTGGGTCCTGCTGCGCACCCGCGTCGGCAACTGGATCTTCGCCTCCGGCGGCGACCCCAACGCGGCGCGCAATGTCGGCGTGCCGGTGGCCAAGGTGAAGATCGGCCTGTTCATGTGCGCCGCCATGGCCGCCGCTTTGTTCGCCTGCGTGCAGACGCTGGGTGCGGGCTCGGCCGACGTGCTGCGCGGCACGCAGAAGGAGTTCGAGGCGATCATCGCGGCGGTGATCGGCGGCTGCCTGCTCACCGGCGGCTACGGCTCGGCCGTGGGTGCCGCCTTCGGGGCGCTGCTGTTCGGCACGGTGCAGCAGGGCATCTTCTACACCGGCGTCAACACCGACTGGTTCAAGGTGTTCCTGGGCGCCATGCTGCTGATCGCCGTGCTGTTCAACAGCTACATCCGCAAGAAGGTCACGGGAGGGCGTTGAGATGGCCACCGCACCGCTGATCGACGTCCAGAACATCAGCAAGCAGTTCGGCTCGGTGATCGCGCTCTCGGGCGTGTCGATGGCCGTGCTGCCGGGCGAGGTCCACTGCCTGCTCGGCGACAACGGCGCCGGCAAGTCGACGCTGATCAAGACCCTGTCCGGCGTGCACCAGCCGAGCGCCGGGCAGATCGTGATCGAGGGCCAGCCCGTCCAGCTGAGCAGTCCGCGCGACGCGCTCGACCGCGGCATCGCCACCGTGTTCCAGGACCTGGCGATGATCCCGCTCATGAGCATCACGCGGAACTTCTTCATGGGGCGGGAGTGCACCAAGGGCTCCGGCCCGGCGCGCCGCTTCGACGTGGAGACCGCCAACCGGGTCGCGCGCGAGGAGATGAAGAAGATCGGGATCGACGTCCGCGACCCGACCCAGGCCGTGGGCACGCTCTCGGGCGGCGAGCGCCAATGCGTGGCGATCGCGCGCGCGGTCTATTTCGGCGCCAAGGTGCTGATCCTCGACGAGCCGACCTCCGCCCTCGGCGTCAAGCAGGCCTCGGTCGTGCTCAAATATGTGGCGCAGGCGCGGGCGCGCGGCCTCGGCGTGATCTTCATCACCCACAATGTCCACCATGCCTGGGCGGTGGGCGACAAGTTCACCGTGCTCAATCGCGGCAAGACGCTGGGCACCCACACCAAGACCAGCATCAGCCGCGAGGAGCTGCTCAACATGATGGCCGGCGGCAAGGAGCTGGAGGAGCTCTCGGCCGAGCTCGACGAGTTCAGCCGCGCCGACCAGGCCAAGGCCTCGGGCGGGCATTCCAAGCTGGAAGCCGCGGCCGCCGCCGAGCACGCCATGGCCGAGGCGCTCAAGCCCCACTAGCTCGCGGCCTTCCGGGAGAGACCGATGTTCACCCTCGCCGCATGCGCGGAGATGCTGTTCCGCGAGCTGCCGATCGAAGCCCGCATCCGACGGATCGCCGGGCTCGGCTTTCAGGTCGAGATCTGGGACTGGACCAGGCACGACATCGGTGCGTTGGAGCGGACCGGCGTCACCTTCTCCTCGATGACCGGCTACGTCACCGGCGACCTGATCGATCCGGACGGGGCCGACGAGCTGCTGCGCACGGCAGCCCGGTCGATCCCGGTCGCGAAGCGGCTGGGCATCCCACGCCTCAACCTGCACGGCACCGGGCTCGACGGCCGCGGCCTGCCGGTGAGGCCGATCCACCTCGTGACCGGCGCCATGTGGCTGAAGGCGCGCGACACGCTCGCCCGGCTCGCCGAGCTCGGCGGACACCATGGCGTGACGTTCGTGCTGGAGAATCTCAACGCCGAGGTCGACCATCCCGGCGTGCCGTTCGGCCGGGCCGCCGACTGCCTCGCCCTGGTCCAGGCGGTCGACCACCCACATCTGCGGCTGATGCTCGACCTCTACCATGCGCAGATCGGCGAGGGGAACCTGATCGAGCTGGTGCGGCGCGCCGCATCCTGGATCGGCGAGATCCAGGTCGCCGACGTGCCCGGGCGCTGCGAGCCGGGCACCGGCGAGATCAACTATCCCGCCATCGCCCGCGCGCTCGCCGCCATCGGCTATCGCGGCACGATCGGCCTCGAGGCCTTCGCCTCGGGCGACGACGAGCTGGCCCTGACCCGCTTTCGCGAGGCCTTCACCGTACCATCGGGAACAGACTGATGCTCAACTTCGCCGTCCTGGGCTGCGGCCGCATCGGCCGGATGCACGCCCGCAACATCGCCGCCCACCCGCGCGCCGAGCTGGTGGCCGTCTACGACGTCGTCGCCGCGGCGGCGGGCTCGGTCGCGGCCGAGCTCGGCGCGAAGCCGGCGGGATCGGTCGAGGCGGTCCTCGACGACCCGGCCGTCCAAGCCGTTCTCATCGCGTCGTCGACCGATACCCATGTCGAGCTGCTGACCCGCGCGGCGAAGGCCGGCAAGGCGGTGCTGTGCGAGAAGCCGATCGATCTCGACATCGCCAGGGTCGACGCCTGCTGGGCCGAGATCGGCACGCTCGACCAGGTCGTGATGGTCGGATTCAACCGCCGCTTCGACCCGTCGTTCAAGGCGCTGCGCGATCGGCTCCGGGCCGGCGAGATCGGCAGGCTGGAGCAGGTGATCATCACCAGCCGCGACCCGGCGCCCGCCTCCATCGACTATCTCAAGGTGTCGGGCGGGATCTTCCGCGACATGACGATCCACGATTTCGACATGGCGCGCTATCTCGCCGGCGACATCGTCGAGGTGCAGGCGATGGGGGCGAACCTGATCGACCCCTGCATCGAGGAGATCGGCGACGTCGACGCGGTCATGGTCACGCTGCGGGCGG
>JAXMCJ010000082.1:0-4699 GCA_046349415.1 Geminicoccaceae bacterium | reverse complement strand
GCCATGGTCGCGAAATTCGATCTCAACGACGACAGCGTGGTGGTGATCGTCGGTTCCGGCGCCGGCGGCGGCGTGCTGGCCAACGAGCTGGCGCAGAAAGGCGTCAAGGTGGTGGCCATCGAGGCCGGCGGCCGCTACCTGCCCGAGGACTATATCAACGACGAATGGCCGAGCTTCCAGCAGCTCGCCTGGACCGATATGCGCACGACGTCCGGCAACTGGCGGGTCGCGAAGGACTTTCCGAACCTGCCGACCTGGATCGTCAAGGCGGTGGGCGGCACCTCGATCCACTGGGCGGGCGCGAGCCTCCGCTTCCAGGACCATGAATGGAAGGCCCATACCACCTATGGCGATGTGCCGGGCGCCAACCTGCTCGACTGGCCGCTCGACAGCGCCGAGATGGCGCCCTGGTACGACAAGGCCGAGGCCAAGCTCGGCGTCACCCGCACCGGCGGCCGCGCCGGTCTGCCCGGCAACAACAATTTCAAGGTCTTCGAGGCCGGCGCCAAGGCGATCGGCTATCAGGACGTCAATACCGGCCATATGGGGATCAACAGCGCCGACTATGACGAGCGCGTGTCCTGCCAGCAGACCGGCTTCTGTTTCCAGGGCTGCAAATGGGGGGCGAAATGGTCGGCCGCCTATACCGACATCCCCCGCGGCGAGGATACCGGCAATCTCGAGGTGCGCGACCGCAGCTTCGCGCTCCAGATCGAGCATGACGCCAAGGGCCGGGCGACCGGCGTCGTCTATGTCGATGCCGACGGCAAGCAGCAGCGGCAGAAGGCGCGCGTGGTCTGCGTCGCCTGCAACACGATCGAGAGCCCGCGGCTCCTGCTCAATTCCGCCTCCTCGATGTTCCCCGACGGGCTCGCCAATGCCTCGGGCCAGGTCGGCCGCAACTACATGCGCCACACCACAGGCTCGACCTATGCGATCTTCGACAAGCCGGTGCGGATGTGGCGCGGCACGGTGATGGCCGGCTATGTCGGCGACGAGCGCCGCAACGATCCGTCGCGCGGCTTCGTCGGCGGTTTCGAGCTCGAGACCCTGTCGCTCGGCCTGCCCTTCCTCGCCGCCTTCCTCGATCCCGGCGCCTGGGGCCGCGAATTCGCCTCGGCGCTCGATTCCTACCAGAACATGGCCGGGCTCTGGATCGTCGGCGAGGACATGCCGCAGGAGACCAACCGCGTCACCCTGAACCATGACGTGAAGGACAAGAACGGCCTTCCGGTGCCGAACGTGCATTTCGACGACCATCCGAACGATGTCGCGATGCGCGACTATGCCTATGGCAAGGCGGCCGAGCTCTATCGCGCGGTGGGCGCCACCCGGGTGATGCCGACCCCGCCCTATCCCTCGACCCACAATCTCGGGACCAACCGGATGTCGGAAAAGCCCCGCGACGGGGTGGTGAACAAGTGGGGGCAGGCCCATGACGTGCCAAATCTTTTCGTCTCGGACGGCAGCCAGTTCACCACGGGGGCGGCCGAGAACCCGACCCTGACCATCGTCGCGCTGGCGATCCGACAGGCCGACCATCTGGCGGGCGCGCTTTCCAAGGGCAATTTCTGAGGCAAACCGCGCTTTCCCGCCGGCCGTTCCACGCCACGCGCGCCGGCGGGGGCGGGAGCGCGGCGGCTCGTGCCGGACGCCGGCCTAGCCTCCTTGCTTATTATAAGCCGACATATTATATGTTGGCCATGCCAAACCAGTCCCCCCCGAGTCTCGGCCTGCTGCTCTCGGATGCCGCGCGCTTGCTGCGCCGCCGGTTCGAGCAGGAAAGCCGCGACCTGCCGATGACCTCGGCCCAGCTCCATATCGTCGCCAAGCTCACGCGGCACGAAGGGATCGGGCAGGCCGCGCTCGCCGCCTATCTCGATATCGAGCCGATGACGCTCTCGCGCCATATCGACCGGATGGAGGCGGCGGGCCTGGTGCAGCGCCTGCCCGACCCGGACGATCGCCGGGCGCGCCGGCTCTACAGCACCGAGCGCAGCCGGGCGCTGCTCGCGCCGATGCGCGCGCGCGCCGCCGAGCTCTATGAGCAGGTCCAGGCCGGCCTGTCGCCCGAGGAACGGCAGGTGCTGCATTCCGCGCTCGCGACCATCATCGCCAATCTCGCCGACGAGGGTGCCGCGCCCGAGAGGAAGACCGCATGAACGTCCAGAGCAAGTTTGACGCCGCCCTCGCCGCCCTGGAGCCGCCGGCCCGGCCGGCGCGCCGCTGGCTGAGCGGGCGGCGCCTGCTGATCGTGGCCCTGCCCGTCATGCTGCTCGTCGGCGGCTCCTATGCCTGGGTGACCGGCGGGCGCTATGTCGGCACCGAGGATGCCTATGTGAAGCAGGACCGGATCAGCATCGTTCCCCAGATCAGCGGCGCGATCGCGACGGTCGCCGTGACCGAGAACCAGCCGGTCACCAAGGGCCAGCAGCTCTTCACCCTCGACGACGCTGCCTATCGCACCGCGCTCGAGGCCGATCGGGCGCGGCTCGAGGAGGCCCGGCTCGGGGTCGAGAAGCTGAAGGCCGCCTATCAGCAGGCCGTCTCCGAGGCCGCCACCGCGCGCGACGCGCTCGCCACCGCCGAGACGCAGGACGAGCGCCAGCGCTCGCTGCTCAGGACCGGCGTGGTCAGCCAGTCGGCCGCCGACGACAGCGCGCTCAAGCTGCAGCAGGCGCGCGGCGCCGTCGCCTCGGCCGACAGCGGGGTCGTCTCGGCCAGGGCGGCCCTCGCCGGCAATCCCGACATCCCGACCGACCAGCATCCCGATGTGCTCGAGGCGCTTGCCGCGCTCCATGCCGCCGAGCTCGACCTCTCCCATACCGTCGTCACCGCGCCCGGCGACGGCGTGATCAGCCAGACCGGCCGCCTGCAGCCCGGGCAATATGCCACGCCCGCGACCGCGGTCCTCAGCCTCGTCGCCACCGCCGACACCTGGATCGAGGCGAATTTCAAGGAAACCGACCTCCAGCATATGCGCGTCGGCCAGCCGGTCGCGCTCACCCTCGACGCCTATCCCGGCCAGCCGCTCAAGGGCGCGGTGGCCTCGATCGGCGCCGGCACCGGCTCGGAATTCGCGCTCCTGCCGGCGCAGAATGCCAGCGGCAACTGGGTCAAGGTGGTGCAGCGCGTGCCGGTCCGCATCCGGCTCGATCCCGACCAGGCCCTGCCGCCCCTGCGCACCGGCATGAGCAGCGCGGTCTCGGTCGATACCGGCCATGCCCGCGGCCTGCCCCGGCCGATCGCGGCGGCGCTCGGCCTCGAAGGCGGAACGGCCGCCGCCGCGCCATGAGCCCGGCGGCCGCGGCGCCGGCCGCGGTCCCGCACAAGGGCCTGATCACCGTCTCGATCATGCTCGCGACCATCATGCAGGCGCTCGACACCACGATCGCCAATGTCGCGCTGCCCTCGATGCAGGGCAGCCTCGGCGCCGCCCAGGACCAGATCACCTGGGTCCTCACCTCCTATATCGTCGCCGCCGCGATCATGACGCCGCTCACCGGCTGGCTCTCCGACCGCTGCGGGCTGCGCCAGGTCTTCATCGCCTCGGTCGCGGGCTTCATCGTCACCTCGATGGCCTGCGGGCTCGCGACCAGCCTCGGCCAGATGGTGGCGTTCCGCACCCTGCAGGGCCTGGGCGGCGCGGCGCTGGTGCCGCTCAGCCAGACCGTGCTCCTCAACATCAACAGCCGCGAGGAACATGGCCGCGCCATGGCGATCTGGGGCGCCGGCATCATGGTCGGCCCGATCGTCGGGCCCTCGCTCGGCGGCTGGCTGACCGACAGCTTCGGCTGGCGCTATGTCTTCTATGTCAACCTGCCGGTCGGCCTGCTCGCCCTCGGCGGCATGCTGGCCTTCCTGCCGCGCTCCACCCCCCGCCCCCGCGGCTTCGACTTCTTCGGCTTCGCCATGCTCGCGCTCGCCATCGGCGCCTTCCAGCTGTTCCTCGACCGTGGTGAACAGATCGACTGGTTCGCCTCCCCCGAGAGCTGGATCGAGGTCGGGCTCGCCGCCACCGGCCTCTGGGCCTTCGTGCTCCATATCACCGGACGGGCGCATCCCTTCATCGACCCCCACATCTTCCGCGACGCCAACTTCGTGATGGCCCTCGCCATGATCTTCATGGTCGGGATGATCCTGCTCGCCGGCCTCGCGCTGCTGCCGCCGATGCTCGAAGGCGTGATGGGCTATCCCGTGGTGACGACCGGCCTCGTGCTCGCGCCCCGCGGGGTCGGCACGATGATCTCGATGCTGCTGGTCGGCCGCCTGGTGAACAAGGTCGATGCCCGGCTCCTGATCCTCGGCGGCCTCGCGCTCACCGCGCTCTCGCTCTGGCAGATGACGCAATTCTCGATCGGCATGGACAGCCAGCCCCTGCTCGTCTCGGGCATCGTCCAGGGGCTCGGGCTCGGCCTCGTCTTCGTCCCGCTCTCCACCATCGCCTTCGCCACGCTCGAGACGCGTTTCCGCCCCGACGCAGCCGCCCTCTTCAGCCTGGTGCGCAATATCGGCTCCTCGGTCGGCATCGCCATCGTCTCGATCGAGCTCGCCCGCAATGTCGCGGTCAATCGCGGCGAACTCGCCGCGGGCCTTACCGCCTACGCCCCCAACATGGACCAGCTCGCGCCCCTCGGCCTCGACCAGACCACGCTCCTCGCCCAGCTCAACGGCCAGATCCAGGCCCAGGCGGCCTTCA
>JAXMCJ010000081.1:0-5018 GCA_046349415.1 Geminicoccaceae bacterium | reverse complement strand
GCACCATCCGCAGCACCGCGTCGAGCAACTCGGGCTCCATCCGCCCGATCCCGAGGCCCGGACTGCGCATACCCGCCGCGCCCGGCATGTCGAGCATCAGGCCGGCGAGCAGACCCGGATCGAGGCTCAACCGGATCACCAGATAGGGCGCTTCGGGACTGGCCTCGGTGATGCGGGCCATCACCGGCAAGTCGAGCGCGACCGCCAGATAATGCTCGGAATCATAGGCATAGTCCCTCCCGGCGACCGAGATCTGCTTGCGACCCTGGGCGGCGAAGCATACCACCGGCTGATAGAAGCCCGGTCCGAACACGGTCGGCGCGTCGCTTCGCATCAGCCCGAGCCGCGGAATGGATGTCGCCCGGTGCCCCTCCGGGCAGGCGGCAGCGACGCGGGCGCGCAACTCCTCGATCGGGGTCATCGACGATCTCCTTTGCCCGATAGATGGAGGATTGAGCGGATCGGGCAAGACCCGGCGCGCATCCTTCTATCACCTTGGCCCGCCCATGCGCATCTTGGCAGCAGACGGCCGCAAGCCCGGCCGCAGGGCAAAAGGAACCAAGCCATGCAGTACAAACCCCTCGGCCGCACCGGTCTGCTCGTCTCCGAGCTCTGCCTCGGCACCATGACCTTCGGCGGCCGCGGCGAGCTCTGGAGCAAGATCGGCGCGCTCGGCCAGGACGAAGCCCAGGCGTTGATCCGGACGGCGCTCGATGCCGGGATCAACTTCATCGACACCGCCGACGTCTATTCCGAGGGGCGGTCCGAAGAGATCACTGGGGCGGCGCTCAGGGCGCTGGGCGTGCCGCGCGACGAGGTCGTGATCGCGACCAAGGTGTTCGGGCGGACCGGTGCCGGCCCGAACGGCGCGGGCGCCTCGCGCCAGCATATTCTCTCCGGGGTCAAGGCGAGCCTGAAGCGGCTCGGGGTGGACCATATCGATCTCTACCAGATCCACGGCACCGATCCGGTCACCCCGGTCGAGGAAACCATGGACGCGCTCGATTCGCTGGTCCGCGAGGGGCTGGTCCGCTATGCCGGCGTCTCGAACTGGGCCGCCTGGCGGATCGCCAAGGCCCAGGGCATCGCCGAACGGCGCGGTTTCGCCCGGGTCGCCTCGCTGCAGGCCTACTACACCATCGCCGGCCGCGACCTCGAGCGGGAGATCGTGCCGATGCTGGCCTCCGAGGGCGTCGGGCTGATGGTCTGGAGCCCGCTGGCGGGCGGCCTGCTCTCGGGCAAGTATGACGGTGACGGGGCCGCCGCCGACGGCCGTCGGGCGAATTTCGACTTCCCGCCGGTCGAGCGCGGCCGCCTGCCCGCCGTCCTTGCCGCCCTGCGCGGGGTCGCGGAGCGGCAGAACGTCAGCGTCGCCCGCGTGGCGCTGGCCTGGCTGCTGCATCAGCCGGTGGTGACCAGCGTGATCATCGGCGCGAACCGCCCCGAGCAACTGTCCGACAACATCGCCGCCGCCGAGGTCCGGCTCTCGCCCGACGATCTCGCCGAGTTGGGCGCCGCGAGTGCCCTGCCGGCGGAATATCCGGGCTGGATGCTGGAGCGCCAGTCCGCCGTCCGCGACGGCTGGCCCCGCTGACCCGGCCCAGCCTCCCCGGCGCGTGTCGCTGGGGAGGCCGCAGCCGCGGTCAGAAGACCCGCGACGGCAGCGGCGTTCCTTCGAAATAGGCGATCAGGTTGTCGACCGCGAGCATGCCCATCGCGGTCCGCGTCTCCAGGGTCGCGCTGCCGATATGCGGCAGCAGCGTGACATTGGGTAGCGCGATCAGCCCCGCCGGAACCTTCGGCTCTTCGGCGAAGACATCGAGCCCGGCGCCGGCGATTCGCCCTTCGCGCAGGGCCGCGATCAGGGCCGGCTCGTCGATCAGGTCGCCCCGCGCGGTGTTCACCAGATAGGCCGTGGGCTTCATCGCCGCCAGCGCCTCGGCCCCGATCCGCCCGCGATTCTCGCCGCCGCCCGGGATATGCAGCGATACGACGTCGGCCTCGGTCATCACCGCCTCGATGCTTGTCCGGGCCTCGGCGGGGAAATCGAAGGGGCCGACCGGCGAGCGGTTGAAATAGAGGATCTCCATGCCGAAGCCGAGCGCGGCGCGCCGTGCCGTCGCTTGCCCGATCCGGCCCATCCCGACGATGCCAAGCCGCTTGCCCTGCAATCCCATCCCGAGCATCGCGGTCGGCCGGAACCCGTCCCAGCCGCCCCGCCGCAGCAAGGTCTCGCTTTCCGTCATCCTCCGTGTCGCCGCGAGGATGAGGGCCATCGCCAGGTCGGCTGTCGCGTCGGTCAGCACGCCCGGCGTGTTGGTCACCACGACCCCGGCGGCGCGGGCCGCCTCGAGGTCGATATTGTTCACGCCGACCCCGAAATTGGCCAGGATCGCCAGGCGCCGATCCGGCGCGGCCAGCAGGGAGGCGGTGATCTGGTCGCTGACCGCGCAGAGCATTCCGTCGGCGGCGCGGAACCCGCTGGCCAGCCGACCGGGTCCGAAGGGGGCGTCGTCGTGATTGAGCGCGACGGTGAAATGCTCGCGCAGGCGCGCCTCGACCGGCTCGGGGAGCTTGCGGGTGACGATGATCCGGGCGGGCATCAGTGGAGCCGGCTGCCGAGGGGAGCGTCGCGGTCGGGCGCGATCAGGACCACACCGCCCGATTCGTCGGCCAGGCCAAGGACCAGCACCTCGGACCGGAACGGCCCGATCTGGCGCGGCGGAAAGTTCACCACCGCCAGGACCCGGCGGCCGGCCAGGTCGTCGGGGGAATAGTGGGCGGTCAGCTGGGCCGAGGACTTGCGGGTGCCAAGCTCGGGTCCGAAATCGATCCAGAGCTTGATCGCCGGCTTGCGCGCTTCGGGGAAAGGTTCGGCGCGCAACACCTGGCCGAGTCGGATATCCACCTTCTGAAAATCCTCGAAGCCGATCTGGTCCACTATCCGCCCCCCTGTCCTTCGCACCGGCCTCCGCCCGCCGCGTGCCCGAGTCGCACGCGTACGAATCCCGATAACGTATTGTAATAGCTTGAAAAAGAGAATCCCGTTAACCTGATCTCCATAGAGGTTAACCGGGACTTGCAGGCGAGTCGCGCTGCCGATTCCGGTGTCAGGACACAGAAAAACCGCCTGCCCGGGCAGGGGCAAGCGGTTTTCCGAAAGAATCGCGTGGAAGAGCGATCAGGCCTTGGCGGTCGCCTTGGCAGCCAGCTCGCGCAGCTCGGCGAGGCTTTCCTTGATCCGCGCGGCCACGATCTCGTAGGCGTCGGCATTGGCCTTCTGGGCCGACTCGGCGAGCGCCTGCATGTTCGCCAGCGCCTTCTCGAAGGCGGCCTTGGCCAGCTCGGCCTGGGCCTTGGCAGTGTCGGCGTCGAGCTTGGTGGTGTCGAGGCTCTTCAGATGCTTCTGCGCCTCGGCCACGGTCTCCTCGAAGATCGCGACCTGCTTCTTGAACAGATCCTGATAGCCAGCGGCCGCCGCCTTGTTGGCCTCGACCAGCGCTTCCATGTTCTTCTTCTGGGCGCTGACCACCGCCTCGGCGTCGAAGCCGGGCAGCTTCAGGCTGGCGAACTGCTTGGTGAAGTCATTCTGCTTGAAGAAGTCGGTCAGCTTCTCCGGGTCGAAGGCGAAGGTCTTGGGGTCGAACATTTGGGCTCTCCTCGCTTGGTTCTGGTTCCCTATGACCAGACTATGTTGCAGTGCAGCATGGAAGTCAAGCCTCTTTGCTGCACTGCAGCAAAGTTAGGTGTGCAAGGCCCGGCTCCGGTCGGCAGCGGCGGCGACGCCCCGTTCGATCAGCGACGGCAAGCCGTCCTGCGGGTCCATCAGCACCGCGAGCGCCGCGGCGGTGGTCCCGCCAGGGCTGGTCACATTGACCCTAAGGTCGGCCGGGCTGTCCGGGCCAGATTCGGCCAGTTGCCCAGCCCCTGCGACTGTAGCACGCGCCAGCCGCATCGACACGTTTTCCGACAGGCCTTGCGCAACGCCTGCGGCTGCCAGCGCCTCGATCAGCAGGAAGACATAGGCCGGGCCGGATCCCGACACGGCGGTCACCGCGTCCATCGCGTCTTCATCGTCGAGCCGCAGGGTCTGACCCACCGCCTGCATCAGCGCCTCGGCGAGCGCCAGCCCGGCTTCGTCGACATGGGCGTTGCCGACAAGGGCAGTGATGCCGCGGCCGATCGCGGCCGGCGTGTTCGGCATCGCGCGCACGATCGGCGTGCCGGCCCCGAGCGCGGCCTCAAAGGCGGCGATCGGTGTGCCGGCGGCGATGGAGAGAAAGAGAACCGAACCGCCGGCGAGCGCGGCCAAGGCGGGCAGGGCCTCGCCCATCATCTGCGGCTTGACCGCCAGCACCGCCACCGCCGGCGCCGACGGCAGCGGTTGGTTCAGCCGCAGCCCCTGGTCGGCCAAGGCCTCGAGCCGGGGACCGGGCCGCGGCTCGAGAACGGTGAACGCGGATGGAGGAACGCCGCCAGCCAGCCAGCCTTCGAGCAGAGCCGAGCCCATCTTGCCGCAACCCAGCAACACCAGGCCGCGAGCGGCGATGTCGGAAAGGTCCATGATGCTCCCCCTTCGGCCCCTTGGGCGCGAAGGGGGCCGGCGTCAGGCCCGACCGTAAGCCTCGGTCATCGCGATGCCAAGGGCCTTCTCCGGCGTCTCATTGCCCCAGGCCACCAGCTGAAACGCGGGATAGAAGCGCTCCGCCGCCATCACCGCGTCGCGGACCATGTCGTTGATCTGCGCCGAACTCGCCGACGCGCCGCCCGCCAGATTGAGGCTGTAGCGATAGGCCATCATCTTCTGGTCCGGCCAGAGCGTGAAGGCGCCCGACCAGCATTTGTCGTTGGCGAGCGCCATCGACTTGTAGAGCGCGGTCAGCCGCTTGGCGGGCGGGGCCATGTCGAAGGCACAGATCAGGCGGAGCGATTCGTCCTGAGCGGACCAGGCGAGCGTCACGGAATAAGTCCGCCAGCTTCCCTCGATCGCCATGGCGATCTGATCGTCGGCGATGCGA
>JAXMCJ010000080.1:0-5092 GCA_046349415.1 Geminicoccaceae bacterium | reverse complement strand
GGCGTGGCGACGGGCGCGATCCTGCTCCACCTGACCATGGCCGCGCGCGGCGGCGGCGCCCTGCAGGCGACGGACTTCGTGCCGGCCTTCCTGGCGGTCGGCGTCTGCGCCGCCCTGTCCATGCTGATCTATCTTCGCCTGCCGCCCGATGCCGGCGCCGAAGTCAGCGGGCACGGCGCCGAGCCCGCGCGTCAGGCGCGGTAGCCCGGCTCCTCCTTGTCCAGGATGCGGCGGTAGGCGCCGAACAGGCGCTGCGTCAGGCCCTCATATTCCTGCATGTGCTGCTGCGCGGTCTGGCGCTGCACCTCCTCCGGAATGGCGCGCAGCTCATGGCCGCCCGAGACCGCGAGAATCTGCGCCTGGGCGGCGCGCTCGAGATAGTAGAGGTCGGCGAAGGCTTCGGCGACATTGCGGCCAGTGACGATGATGCCGTGGCTGGCCAGCATGAGGGCACTGGCATTGCCGAGGCTGGCGGCGATGCGGTCTCCCTCCGAGCCGTCGAGCGCCAGGCCGCCATACTCGTCGTCGTAGGCGAGGCGGCCATAGAACATGAGGGCGTTCTGCTCGCACATGGCGAGCCTGCCGTCCCGGCGCAGCGTCAGGGCCGTGGCGTAGGGCATGTGGGTGTGCATGACGCAGGTGGCCTGCGGCGCCTTCAGGTGCACCCGGCTGTGGATGAAGAAGGCCGTGGGCTCGACCGTGTTCTCCCCTTCCAGAACGTTGCCTGCCGCGTCGCACAGCACCAGCGAGGAGGCGGTGATCTCCGACCAGTGCCAGCCATAGGGGTTGATCAGGAACCGGTCGCCGCGCGCGACCCCGTCCTCGCCCGCCACCGCCAGCGAGAAGTGGTTGCACACGCCCTCGTGCAGGCCCAACCGTGCTGCCCAGCGCAGCGCGCAGGCAAGATCGATCCGTTGCTGCTGCAGGCTGTCGCTCATCTTGTCCTCCGATCGGCGCCGATGGCGCGACTTGCCAGCCAAGCCGTCGCGGGGCAAGGTCGCCCGACAAGATTGGGGGGCGAGCCGATGGCAGGTGGCGCGGGGCGGGGAGTCCGTCGCCGGTGACCGATGCGCCGCTGCTGCGGTTCGCGGGCGTGTCCAAGCGCTTCGGCGGCACAGTGGCCGTCGACCGTGTCAGCCTCGATCTGCATGCCGGCGAGATCCTGGCGCTGCTGGGGGAGAACGGCGCCGGCAAGTCGACCCTGATCAAGCTGCTGGCCGGCATCCACACGCCTGACGAGGGCGAGATCCTGGTGCACGGCCAGCACTACCAGCATCGTCCCGCCGTCGCCGGCGAGCGGCAGACCATCGCCTTCATCCATCAGGACCTCGGCCTGATCGATTGGATGACGGTCACCGAGAACATGGCCATGGGCCTGGGCTACCCGCGGGCACTGGGCCTGATCGACTGGTGGCAGGCCGGGCGGCGCGCCAGGGACGCGCTGGCGGCCGTGGGCGGCGCCATCGATCCGGACGCGCGGGTGGCGAGCCTGACCCGGACCGAGAAATCGCTGGTCGCCATCGCCCGGGCGCTCGCGGTCGAGGCCGAGATCATCGTGCTCGACGAGCCCACCGCCAGCCTGCCCGGCGACGAGGTGGCGCGGCTGGTGGCCGTGCTGCGCCGGCTGCGCGGGCGCGATGTCGGCATGATCTATGTCTCGCACCGCCTGGACGAGGTGTTCGAGGTGGCGGACGAGGTGGCGGTGCTGCGCGACGGGCGGCTGGTCGGGCGCAAGCCGGTGGCGGAGACGACGCCCGGGGAGCTGGTGACCATGATCGTCGGCCGGCCGCCCGAGCAGGTGTTCGTGCGCTCGGAGACGGCCGGGCGGGCCGAGATGCTCGTGCTGCACGAGCTGCGGATCGGCGGCGTCGGCCCGATCTCGCTGAGCCTGCGCGCGGGCGAGATGCTGGGGCTGGTGGGCCTGCGCGGCGCCGGGCAGGAGCAGGTGGGCCGGGCGCTGTTCGGGCTGGCCGAGATCGATGCCGGCACGGTGGCCCTCGGCGGCGATTCTCCGGACCTGAGCTGCCCGAGCGCCGCCATGCGCGCCGGCATCGGGCTGGTGGCCGGCGACCGCACCGCCGAGAGCCTCGCCATGTCGCTCAGCGTGCGCGAGAACCTGTTCCTCAACCCTGCCGCCAACGGCAGGCGGGCACGCGACTGGCAGCGACCGGCCGTCGAGCTGCGCCAGGCCCGGGTATTGTGCGGTCGGTTCGGCGTGCGACCGAGCGATCCGGCGCGGCCGGCCGAGACGCTCTCGGGCGGCAACCAGCAGAAGGTGGTGATCGCCCGCTGGCTCGAGATCGCCGAGCGCCTGCTGATCTTGGAGGAGCCCACGGCCGGGGTGGACGTGGGTGCGAAGGCCGAGATCTACGCTCTGCTCAACGCGGCGCTGGAGCGGGGCCTGGCCATCCTGGTGATCGCCACCGACTTCGAGGAGGTGGCCAACATCTGCCACCGGGCGCTGGTGTTCAGCCGCGGCGAGGTCGTGGACGAGCTGGGCCCGGAGCAGCTCTCGATCGGCGCCATCCTTCACGCCGCTTCCGCCGGAGCGCACGCCGCGGCCGCGCCCGCATGAGCTCAATCCGCTCGACCGCGCTGGAGCCGACCCGCAGCGAGCTGCGCGAGGCCTCGCTCGGCCAGAAGATCGCCCGGCTGGTCCCGGTCTACGGGCTGGTCATCCTGACCGCGCTGCTGATCCTGCTGTTCTCGCTGCTGCTGCCGCAGACCTTCCCGACCCTACTCAACCTGCGCTCGATCCTGAGCGACAAGTCGCTGATCGCACTGCTGTCGCTCGCCGCCATGATCCCGATGATGACCGGCAAGATCGACCTCACGGTCGGCTACGGCATCGTGCTCTGGCACATCCTGGCGATCACGCTGCAGATCCATGCCGGCCTGCCCTGGCCGGTGGCCGTGGTGCTGGTGATCCTGGCCGGCGCCGCCTTCGGCTGGTTCAACGGCATGCTGGTCGAGATCGCCCGGATCGACAGCTTCATCGCCACGCTCGGCACCGGCACCGTGATCTACGCCGTGGCCTTGTGGTACACCGGCGGCCGGCAGATGATCGGCAACCTGCCGCCCTCCTTCTTCCTGGTGAACAGCGGCAGCATCCTGGGCATGCCGATCACCGCCTTCTACGTGCTGGTGATCGCGCTGCTGCTCTGGATCGTCACCGAGTACCTGCCGATCGGCCGCTATCTCTACGCCATCGGCGCCAACCCGCGCGCCGCCGAGCTGAACGGCATCCCGACCCGCCGCTACGTCATCGGCGCGTTCATGGCGTCGGGTGCCATCACCGCCGTCGCCGGCGTGGTGCTGGCGGCACGGCTGCGGATCGGGCAGGCCAGCGTCGGCCTCGACTTCCTGCTGCCGGCGCTGGTCGGCGCGTTCCTCGGCTCGACCACGATCAAGCCCGGCCGGGTCAATGTCTGGGGCACCATCGTCGGCGTGGTGATCCTGGCCGTCGGCATCTCGGGCATCCAGCAGTTCGGCGGCGCCTTCTGGGTCGAGCCCATGTTCAACGGCGTCACCCTCTTGATCGCCATCGGCTTTGCCGGCTGGACCGGCCGACGCCGCGGCCGCCCCGTGGTCAGGGTGCAACCGTCCGTCACGACACAACAAGGCGGCCAGCCGGCCGCCATCCCAAGGGAGGGTTGAACGATGCGAGCCACTTCCGGCCTGCTGCTGTGCAGTCTGCTGGCGCTCGCGGTGGGTACCTCCGCCGCCCGCGCCGATGCGTTCCTCGACCAGGCCAAGGCCACGGTGAAGGCCGCGACCGCGAAATCCGGCACCTGGGACGGCCCCACCACCGGCCCCGCCGGCATGCCCGGCAAGAGCGTGGTGATCGTGGCGGGCGACCTGCGCAATGGTGGGCACACCGGCGTCGCCAACGGCTCCGTCGAGGCGGCCAAGGCGCTGGGCTGGACCACGCGCGTCATCGACGGGCAGGGGACGGTGGCCGGTGTCACCTCGGCCATGAGCCAGGCGATCGCGCTGAAGCCCGACGGCATCATCAATGCCGGCTTCGACCTCGCCCAGAACATGACCAGCGTCGAGGAGGCCGACAAGCAGGGCATCAAGATGGTGGCCTGGCACGGCGGCCCGACGCCCGGCCCGGTCGCCGGCACGCCGGTGTTCTTCAACGTCACCACCGACCCCGACAAGGTGGCCGAGGTGTCGGCGATGTATGCCGTGGCTCAGTCGGACGGCAAGGCGGGCGTGGTCGTGTTCACCGACAGCGCCTATGCCATCGCGATCAAGAAGTCGGACGGCATGGCGGCGACGATCAAGAAGTGCGCCGAATGCAAGGTGCTCTCGGTCGAGGACACGCCGCTTGCCGACGTCGCCAATCGCATGCCGCAGCTCACCACCTCGCTCTTGCAGCGCTATGGCGACCAGTGGACCTACTCGCTCGGCATCAACGATCTCTACTACGACTTCATGGGCCCGTCGCTCACCGCCGCCGGCAAGGCGCCCGAGGGGCCGCCCATGAACATCTCGGGCGGCGACGGCAGCGAATCGGCCTACCAGCGCATCCGCACCGGCCAGTACCAAGTGGCGACCGTGCCCGAGCCGCTCACCATGCAGGGCTGGCAGCTGGTCGACGAGCTGAACCGCGCCTTCGCCGGCGAGCAGCCGTCGGGCTACTTCGCGCCGGTGCATCTGGTGGTCCAGGACAACATCGCCTTCGATGGCGGCGACAAGAACATCTACGACCCCGACAACGGCTACCGCGACGCCTACAAGAAGATCTGGAAGGTCAACTAGCGCCCGATCCCGGGGGGAGGCGGCCAGCGGCCTCCCCCGCCGCAGCAGCGAACGGAGATACCGCTCATGGCGGACCTGCCGACCCCCGACTACGCCCACCGGATGCGCCTGATCGGCCACAGCGACCAGGGCGGCAAGCCCGACGGCGTCCAGCTCATGGTGCATGACGGCTACGCCTATACCGGCCACATGTTCTCCAAGGGCTTCAGCATCGTCGACGTGCGCGACCCGAAAAACCCCAGGCCCGCCGGCTACTTCGCCGCCCCGCCCGACACCTGGAACATCCATCTCCAGACCCACGGCGACCTGCTCCTGGTGATCAACG
>JAXMCJ010000079.1:0-5375 GCA_046349415.1 Geminicoccaceae bacterium | reverse complement strand
ATGTCAAAGAACACAGGGTCCCGCCAAAGACAACAAAACCCCTCCGCCCAACCCACCGGCCAGGCGGCGACGAACCGCTATGTAGAGGGCAGCCAGGATCGGCGCAAGGGCCAATCAGCGAGAATCTCAGCCATGCTCGCGCAGCACCTCGCCGGCGAGGTAGAGCGAGCCGCAGATCAGCACGTCGAAGGGCGCTGTCTCGCCGGCGGCGATCGCCGCCACGGCCGCGGCCGGCGAGCCGGCGACCCGCGCTGCGGCGCCGAGCCCGCGCGCCAACCCGGCCGAGGCCTCGGGATCGCGCCCGAGCGGCTCGCCCGGCACCGGCACGAACCATAGGCCGGCGGCCAGGGGCAGCAGCGGGGTGAGAAAGCGGCCGAGATCCTTGGTCGACAGCATGCCGACCACGAGGTGGAGCCGGCGGCCACGCAAGAGGGCGGGCAGGCTCGCGGCCAGCACCTCGCCGGCGGCCGGATTGTGCCCGCCGTCGAGCCACAGGGTCACCCCCGCGGGTGCGGCCGCCACCGCCGGGCCGGACACCAGCCGCTGCAGCCGGGCCGGCCACCGCGCCCGCACCAGGCCTCGCGCGATCGCCGCCGCGTCGAGGCCCGGCACGGCGAGCTGCAGCGCCGCCACGGCGGCAAGCCCGGCATTGCCGATCTGGTGCGCGCCGGCGAGCGCCGGGCGCGGCAGGTCGAGGCTGCGGCCAGCCACCTCCAGCCGCATCCCGGCGGCGGAGGCCCGGGCCGCCCAGTCCCGGCCATGCAGCACGAGCGGCGCCCCGACCTCGGCGGCCCGCGCCTCGATCACCGCCAGGGCGTCAGGCTCCTGCGGGCCGATCACCGCCGGCGTGCCGGGCTTGAGGATTCCCGCCTTCTCGAACGCAATGCTGGCCAGCCGGTCGCCGAGATAGCTCTCGTGATCCATCGACACCGGCGCGATCAGGCAGAGCCGCGGCGCGGCGACGACATTGGTGGCGTCGAGCCGGCCGCCGAGGCCGGTCTCCAGGAGCACCCAGTCGGCCCGGCTCTCGGCGAAGGCCAGGAAGGCCGCAGCGGTGGTGATCTCGAAGAAGGTGATCGGCACGCCGGCATTGGCGGCCTCGCAGCGCGCCAAACAGTCTGCCAGACGGTCTTCCGCGATCGGCTCGCCGTCGAGCAGGATGCGCTCGTTGAAGCGCACGAGGTGCGGCGAAATGTAGCGATCGACCCGGCAGCCGGCGGCAGCCAGCATCGCCGCGAGCATGGCCAGCGTGCTGCCCTTGCCGTTGGTGCCGGCGATGTGGACGATCGGCGGCAGGTGCCGTTCGGGATGATCGAGCGCGGCGAGCAGCCGCTCGACCCGCCCGAGCGAGAGGTCGATGCTCTTGGGATGGAGCGCGTGGAGCCGGGCGAGGATCAGGTCACTGGCGAGGCTCGGCATGGCCGGCCTCCGCGAACACCTCCGGCATGGCCGAGGGCGCCGCGACCTGGCTCGGCGGCACCTCACGAATCACCCGCGCATCGGTCGCCCGATCTGGCCGCTGCAGCAGGTCGAGCAGCCGCGCCAGGGTCTCGCGCAGCCGGAAGCGGTGGACGACCTGGTCGACCATGCCGTGCGCCAGCAGATACTCGGCGCGCTGGAAGCCCTCGGGCAGCTTCTCGCGGATGGTCTGCTCGATGACCCGGGCGCCGGCGAAGCCGATCATCGCCCCCGGCTCGGCGAGATGGACGTCGCCGATCATCGCGAAGGACGCGGTCACCCCACCCGTCGTCGGGTCGGTCAGGATGACGAGGTAGGGCAGACCCGCCTCCTTGACCTCCTCGACCGCGACGGTGGTGCGCGCCATCTGCATCAGCGACAGGGCACCCTCCTGCATCCGCGCCCCGCCCGAGGCGGTGACCACGACGAAGGCGGCATCGTTGGCGACCGCATGCCGCGCGGCGGCGACGAAGCCCTCGCCCAGGCTGGTGCCCATCGAGCCGCCCATGAACTCGAAGTTCATGACCGCGATCACGGCCGGCAAGCCGCCGATCCTGCCCAGCGCCGCCTCGAGCGCGTCGCCGGCCCTGGTCTTGGCCTGCGCCTCGCGCAGCCGGTCGGCATATTTCTTCTGGTCGCGGAAGCGCAGGGGATCGGGCGGGCTCTTGGGCAGCTCCAGCGTCTGCCAGCTATCCTCGTCGAACAGGGCGGCGAAGCGGTATTCCGGGCCGACCCGCATATGATGGTCGCAATGCGGGCAGACACGCTGGTTGGCCTCCAGGTCGCGGTGGAAGATCATCCGCTCGCAGGATGGGCATTGCTGCCAGAGATTCTCCGGGACCTCGGGCTTCTCGCGCGTGTAGAGGGCGCGGATCTTGGGTCGGACATAGTCGGTGAGCCAGCTCATGCGCGTGCTCCCCGCACCGCTTCGGCCAAGGCTCGGACCCGGCCGTGCACCGCCGGCACGAGCGGTGGCGTGGCCCTACCCTCGCCATCGAGATTGGCTGCCAGCAGATCGACCAGGGCCGAGCCCACCACCGCGGCATCGGCGATGCGCGCGATCTCAGCGGCATGCGCCGGCTCGCGGATGCCGAACCCCACCGCCACCGGCAGACGGGTGTGGCGCTTGATCCGCGCGACCTCCGGCGCCACCCGCTCGGCGACGGCAGCCTTCTGGCCGGTGATCCCGGTCACCGAGACATAATAGATGAAGCCCGAGCTGTTCTCGAGCACGGCCGGCAGGCGATGGTCGTCGGTGGTCGGGGTGGCGAGGCGGATGAAGTCGAGCCCGGCGGCGCGCGCCGGCAGGCACAGCTCCGCATCCTCCTCGGGCGGCAAGTCGACCACGATCAGCCCATCGGCACCCGCCGCCTTGGCGTCGGCGAGGAAGCGCTGGTTGCCGTAGGCGTAGATGGGATTGTAGTAGCCCATGAGGATGATCGGGATCTCGCCGTCGCGGGTGCGGACCTGCCGGACCAGGTCGAGTGTCCTCGTCATCCGCGCCCCAGCAGCCAGTGCGCGCACGCTCGCGGCCTGGATCGAGGGGCCGTCGGCCATGGGATCGGTGAACGGCATGCCGATCTCGATCAGGTCGGCCCCGGCCTCGGGCAACCCGGCCAGCAGCGTACCGGACGTGGCGAAGTCGGGATCGCCGGCGGTGAGGAAGGTGACCAGCCCTGCCCGCCCCTCGGCGCGCAACGCGGCGAAACGGGCGTCGATCCGCCCGCTCACAGCTCGAATCCCATACGCTTGCCGATCGTGAACACGTCCTTGTCGCCCCGGCCACACAGATTCATGACGATGATCTGGTCACGGCTCATGGTCGGCGCCAGCTTGACCACCTGACCGATGGCGTGGCTGGGCTCGAGCGCCGGCAGGATGCCCTCCAGCCGCGAGCAGAGCGAGAACGCCGCCAGTGCCTCGTCGTCAGTGATCGCCTCGACCTCGATCCGCCCCAGATCCTTGAGCCAGGACAGCTCCGGCCCGATGCCTGGATAGTCGAGCCCGGCCGAGATCGAGTGCGGCTCGATCACCTGCCCGTCCTCGTCCTGCAGCAGGTAGGAGCGCTGGCCGTGCAGGATGCCGGGCCGGCCGGCGAGCATGGCGGCGGCGTGCTCGCCCGAGGCGATGCCATGGCCCGCGGCCTCGACGGCGACGATGCGGACCTCACGGTCGTCCAGGAACGGGTGGAACAGCCCCATCGCATTCGAGCCGCCGCCCACGGCCGCGACCAGCGCGTCGGGCAGGCGGCCCTCCTTCTCCAGGATCTGCTCCCTGGCCTCCTTGCCGATGATGGACTGAAAGTCGCGCACCATCGCCGGATAGGGGTGCGGGCCGGCCACCGTGCCGATGACGTAGAAGGTGTCGAGCGGGTTGCTGACCCAGTCGCGCAGGGCCTCGTTGAGCGCGTCCTTGAGCGTGCGCGAGCCGGAGCTCACGGGGCGCACCTCGGCGCCCAGCAGCTTCATGCGGAACACGTTGGGTTGCTGGCGCTCGATGTCGCGCTCGCCCATGTAGACGACGCATTCGAGGCCGAAGCGTGCCGCCACCGTGGCGGTCGCCACACCATGCTGGCCGGCGCCGGTCTCGGCGATGATCCGCGGCTTGCCCATGCGGCGGGCGAGCATCATCTGGCCCAGCACGTTGTTGATCTTGTGCGCGCCGGTATGGTTCAGCTCGTCGCGCTTGAAGTAGATCCTGGCGCCCCCGAGATGCTGGGTGAGCCGCTCGGCGAGATAGAGCGGCGATGGCCGGCCGACATAGTCCTTGAACCACGCCTGCAACTCGGCCGCGAAGGCCGGGTCGAGCTTGGCAGCCTCGTAGGCCTGCTCCAGCTCCAGGATCAGCGGCATCAGCGTCTCGGCGACGAAGCGGCCGCCATGGAGGCCGAAGCGGCCATGCTCGTCCGGGCCGTTGCGCAGGCTGTTGGGCATGCTCATCGAACGGAATCCTCATCGGCGCGGGCCACGGCCGCGAAAAACGCCTCGAGCTTGCCGAGATCCTTGACCCCCGGCCGGCTCTCGACGCCGGAGGAGACGTCGAGGATCGGCGCCCGGGTCAGCGTCACCGCCGCTCCGGCATTGGCGGCGGTCAGACCACCGGCGAGCAGCCAGGGCGGTCGCGGCGTCCGGCCTTCCAGGAGCCGCCAGTCGAAGGGCAGGCCGTGCCCACCCGGCCAGGCCGCGTCGCGCGGGGGCTTGGCATCGAACAGGATCATGTCGGCGGCATCGGCGTGCTCGGTCAGGTTGGCCAGGTCGTCGGCAGCCTCGATGCGCAGCGCCTTGATGGTCCGGCAGCCGAAACGTAGCCCGATCTCGGCGACCCGCTCGGCGGTTTCGTAGCCGTGCAGCTGCAGGACATCCAGCGGCACCGCCGACAGGATGGTCTCGATCTCGTGGTCGGACGCATCGACGAGGAGACCTACGGTCGCGGCCGAGGCCGGGGACGCCGCGGCGAGCTCCCTGGCGCGCGCCGGATCGACGGCCCGCGGCGACGGCGGATAGAAGACGAAGCCGAGATAGGCGGCACCGAACCGGCCGGCCTGCTCGACATGCTCGGCCTCGGTCAGCCCGCAGATCTTGACCTGGGTCGCCATGTCATGCGGCGGGCCGCAGCCCGTGCCAAATGGCGGCCGCAGCCGCGGCCGGTGCCGGCGCCCGCGTGATGGGGCGGCCGATGACGAGAACGTCGGCCCCGGCCGCCAGAGCGTCCGCCGGCGCCAGCACCCGCTTCTGGTCGTCGCCGCTCTGCGCCGGGCGGATGCCGGGCACGACGATCCTCGGGCCGGGCCCCAGGGCGCGGCGCAGCGGCGCGATCTCGAGCGGCGAGCACACCACTCCATCCAGCCCGGCCGCCATCGCCAAGCTGCCCAGGCGCAACGCCTGCTCCTGCGGCGGAGCGGCGACGCCGGTGTCGGC
>JAXMCJ010000078.1:0-5440 GCA_046349415.1 Geminicoccaceae bacterium | reverse complement strand
GATCTCGACCGGTTCGGCCTGGTCTTCCGCCCCAGCCCGCGCCAGTCGGACGTGATGATCGTCGCCGGCACGCTGTGCAACAAGATGGCGCCGGCCTTCCGCAAGGTCTACGACCAGATGGCCGAGCCGCGCTACGTGCTGTCGATGGGCAGCTGCGCCAACGGCGGCGGCTACTATCATTTCAGCTACTCGGTGGTCCGCGGCTGCGACCGGATCGTGCCGGTCGACGTCTACGTGCCCGGCTGCCCGCCCAGTGCCGAGGCCCTGGTCTACGGCATCCTGCTCCTGCAGAAGAAGATCCAGCGCACCGGCACCATCGTCCGCTAGCGGGACGGGCGGGGAGGGAAGATGAGCGGCCACATCTGGACCGAGACGCCGGCCGCGCTCGAGGAGCTGGCGGGGCTGGTCGAGCCGGTGCTCGGCGAGGTGATCGTCTCGCGCACCATCGCCTTCGGCGAGCTCGGCTACGTCGTCGAGGGGCGCGAGATCGCCCGCGTGCTGACCTTCCTGCGCGACGAGCCGTCCCTGCTGTTCAAGGAGCTGGTCGACCTGTGCGGGGTCGACTACCCGGCGCGCGAGCGGCGCTTCGACGTCGCCTATCACCTGCTGTCGGTGCGCCACAACCGGCGGCTGCGGATCAAGGTCGAGACCGACGAGGCGACGCCGGTGCCGTCGGTGCGCGCGGTGTTCCCGACCGCGGACTGGTTCGAGCGCGAGGCCTGGGACATGTACGGGATCCTGTTCAGCGGCCATCCCGACCTGCGCCGGCTGCTCACCGACTACGGCTTCGAGGGCCATCCGCTGCGCAAGGACTTCCCGATGACCGGCTATGTCGAGATGCGCTACGACGAGGCGCAGAAGCGCGTCGTCTACGAGCCGGTGAAGCTGCGCCAGGACTTCCGCAGCTGGGACTTCCTGTCGCCGTGGGAGGGCGCCGGCGGGCTCCTGCCGGGCGACGAGAAGGCGACGAACTAGGCTCGGGCCGGGACGGGAAAGAGCGATGCCCGAGATCGAGATGCGCAACTACACCATCAATTTCGGGCCGCAGCATCCGGCGGCCCACGGTGTGCTGCGCCTGCTGCTGGAGATGGACGGCGAGGTGGTCGACCGGGCCGACCCGCATATCGGCCTGCTGCACCGCGGCACCGAGAAGTTCATCGAGGTGCGGCCCTATTTGCAGTCGATCCCCTATTTCGACCGGCTCGACTACTGCTCGATGCTGATGCAGGAGCACAGCTACGTGCTGGCGGTCGAGAAGCTGCTCGGCACCGAGGTGCCGCTGCGCGCCCAGTACATCCGCGTGCTGTTCGACGAGATCACCCGCATCCTCAACCATCTGCTCAACGTCACCACCTTCGCGCTCGACGTCGGCGCCATGACGCCGCTGCTCTGGATGTTCGAGGAGCGCGAGAAGCTGATGGAGTTCTACGAGGCCGCCTCGGGCCAGCGGATGCACGCCAACTACTACCGCTTCGGCGGCGTCAACCGCGACCTGCCGGATGGGCTGGAGGAGCGGATCGCCGCCTGGATCGAGCAGTTCGGCCCGCGCCTGGACGACGTCGACAACCTCCTGACCGAGAACCGGATCTTCAAGCAGCGCACGGTCGACATCGGCGTGGTGAGCACCGAGGACGCGCTGGCCTGGGGCTTCACCGGCCCCTGCATCCGCGCCTCCGGCCTGCCGTGGGACTTGCGCAAGGCGCAGCCCTACGAGGTCTACGACCGGCTCGAGTTCGACATCCCGGTCGGCAAGAACGGCGACTGCTGGGACCGCTATCTCGTGCGCATGGCCGAGATGCGCGAATCCTTGAAGATCATGCGGCAGTGCCTGGAGCAGATGCCCGAGGGGCCGGTGCGGGTGGTCGACCAGAAGGTGACGCCGCCGCCGCGCGCCGAGATGAAGCGCTCGATGGAGGCGCTGATCCACCACTTCAAGCTCTACACCGAGGGCGTGCACGTGCCGGCCGGCGAGGTCTACGCCGCGATCGAGAGTGCCAAGGGCGAGTTCGGCGTCTATCTGGTCGCCGACGGCACCAACAAGCCCTGGCGCTGCAAGATCCGCTCGCCGGGCTTCGTCCACCTCGAGGCGTTCGACTTCATGATCAAGGGCCACACGCTCGCCGACGTGCCGGCGATCATCGGCTCGATCGACATCGTGTTCGGGGAGATCGACCGTTGAGCGCGCCCGCCGGCAAGCCGCAGGTCGTGGGCGAGATGGCGCCCGAGGTGACCGTCTTCGAGTTCACCGAGGCGAACCGGGCCGAGGCGGACCGCATCCTCGCCCGCTACCCGGCCGGCGGGCGGCAGAGTGCCGTCCTGCCGCTCCTGCACCTGGCGCAGGCGCAGCATGGCGGCTGGCTGCCGCAGGCGGCACTCGACTGCATCGCCGGCCTGCTCGGCGTGCCGAGGATCCGCGTCTACGAGGTCGCCACCTTCTACGACATGTACAACACCGTGCCGGTGGGCCGCACCCAGGTCCGGGTGTGCACGACCACGCCCTGCTGGCTGTGCGGCTCGGACGACGTGGTGCGCGCCTGCAAGGAGACGCTGGGCGTCGGCATCGGCGAGTCGACGCCGGACGGGCGCTTCTTCCTGCGCGAGTTCGAGTGCCTGGGGGCCTGCTCGAACGCGCCGGTCTTGTGGATCGACGACGACTTCTACGAGGACATCGACTATGCCGGCACCAAGCGGGTGCTGGAGGCGCTGATGCGCGGCGAGAAGCCCGCGCCCGGGCCGCAGAACGGGCGCACCGCCTCGATGCCGCTCGGCGGCAAGACGACCCTCCTGGACGCGGATGGCTGAGCGGGCATGCTGCAGGATCGCGACCGCATCTTCACCAATCTCTACGGCGAGCAGTCCTGGGGTCTGGACGCGGCCCGCAAGCGCGGCGACTGGGACGGCACCAAGGACCTGATCCTGCTGGGCCGTGACGCGCTGGTCCAGCAGATGAAGGACAGCGGCCTGCGCGGCCGCGGCGGCGCCGGCTTCCCGACCGGCCTCAAATGGTCGTTCATGCCCAAGCAGCCGACCGGGCCGCAATATCTCGTGGTCAACGCCGACGAATCCGAGCCCGGCACCTGCAAGGACCGGGAGATCATGCGCCACGACCCGCACAAGCTGGTCGAGGGCTGCCTGATCGCCGGTGCCGCCATGGGCTGCACGGCCGGCTACATCTACATCCGCGGCGAGTTCATCCGCGAGGCCGAGGTCCTGGCCGCGGCGATCCAGGAGGCGTACGACGCCGGCCTGCTCGGCAAGGACGCCTGCGGCTCGGGCTACGATTACGACCTCTATCTGCACCGCGGCGCCGGCGCCTACATCTGCGGCGAGGAGACGGCGCTGATCGAGAGCCTGGAGGGCAAGAAGGGCCAGCCGCGCCTGAAGCCGCCCTTCCCGGCGATGGTCGGCCTCTACGGCCGGCCGACCACGGTCAACAATGTCGAGACCATCGCCGTGGCACCGACCATCCTGCGCCGCGGTGCCGCCTGGTTCGCCGGCCTCGGCCGGGCCAACAACACCGGCACCAAGATCTACTGCATCTCTGGCCACGTCGAGCGGCCCTGCGTGGTCGAGGACGAGATGGGGATCCCCCTGCGCTCGCTGATCGAGACGCATTGCGGCGGCGTGCGCGGCGGCTGGGACAATCTGCTCGCGGTCATTCCCGGCGGTTCGTCGGTGCCGCTGCTGCCCAAGTCGATCTGCGACACGGTACGGATGGACTTCGACAGCCTGCGCGAGGTGCAGAGCGGCCTCGGCACCGCCGGCGTGATCGTCATGGACAAGTCGACCGACGTGGTCCGCGCGATCGCCCGCCTGTCCAAGTTCTACATGCACGAGTCCTGCGGCCAGTGCACGCCGTGCCGCGAGGGCACCGGCTGGCTGTGGCGGATGATGATGCGCATGGCCGAGGGCCGCGCCAGGATCGAGGAGATCGACCTGCTGCTGGACGTCACCAAGGAGATCGAGGGGCACACCATCTGCGCGCTCGGCGACGCTGCCGCCTGGCCGGTCCAGGGCCTGATCCGCCACTTCCGGCCCGAGATCGAGCGCCGCATCCACGAATACACGCAAGAGACGCGGCGGGCGGCCTGATGGCGCGGCACGTAGCTGCTGGGGAAACGGCATGCCCAAGCTGACCATCGACGGCCAGGAGGTGGAGGTCCCGCCGGGCTCGACCGTGCTGCAGGCGTGCGAGGCGGCCGGGCGCGAGGTGCCGGTGTTCTGCTTCCACCCGCGGCTGAACATCGCCGGCAATTGCCGCATGTGCCTGGTCGAGGTCGAGAAGATGCCCAAGCCGCAGGCCTCCTGCGCGCTGCCGGTGGCCGAGGGCATGGTGGTCAAGACCGACACGCCGGCCGTGCACAAGGCGCGCAAGGGCGTGCTCGAGCTCCTGCTGATCAACCACCCGCTCGACTGCCCGATCTGCGACCAGGGCGGCGAGTGCGATCTGCAGGACCTCACGCTGTTCTACGGCCCGGACCATTCGCGCTTCGCCGAGAACAAGCGGCCGGTCGCGGACAAGTATCTCGGGCCGCTGATCTCGACCCACATGACGCGCTGCATCCACTGCACGCGCTGCATCCGCTTCTTCACCGAGGTGGCGGGGGTCGAGGAGCTGGGGGCCGTCCATCGCGGCGAGCACATGGAGATCACCACCTGGGTCGAGCACGCCCTGGGCTCGGAGATCTCGGGCAACGTGATCGACCTGTGCCCGGTCGGGGCGCTGAACTCCAAGCCCTACGAGTACCGCGCCCGGACCTGGGAGCTGCGCAAGACCGAGTCCGTCGACGTCAGCGACGCCATGGGCTGCAACATCCGCGTCGACGCCCGTGGCAGCGAGGTGATGCGCATCCTGCCGCGCCTCAACGAGGGCGTGAACGAGGAGTGGATCTCGGACAAGGCGCGCTTCGCCTATGACGGGCTGAAGCGGCGCCGGCTCGACACGCCGATGGTCAAGGCCGAAGGCAAGCTGCGGCCCACCGGCTGGAACGAGGCCTTTGCCGCGGTCCGCGCGCGCCTGGAGGGTGCCGATCCCCGCAAGTTGGCGTTCATCGTCGGCGATCTGGTCGACTGCGAGACCATGGTCCTGGTGCGCGACCTGGCGGAGCGGCTGGGCACGCCGCACGTCGACTGCCGCCAGGACGGGGCGGCGCTCGATGCCTCGCGCCGCGCCGGCTATCTGTTCAACTCGAGCATCGCCGGCATCGACCAGGCCGACGCCTGCCTGCTGATCGGCACCAACCCGCGGCTCGAGGCGCCGGTGCTGAACGCGCGCCTGCGCAAGCGCTGGCGCGCCGGCGGCTTCCGGATCGGCCGGATCGGTGCCGTCCATCCGCTGACCTATCCGGTCGAGGAGCTGGGCGCCGGGCCGGAGACGCTGGCGGCGCTGGTGCGCGGCGAGATCGGCTTCGCCGAGGCGCTGCGCGAGGCGAAGCGGCCG
>JAXMCJ010000077.1:0-7381 GCA_046349415.1 Geminicoccaceae bacterium | reverse complement strand
GGGCATCCTGGTCCGCTAAGGAGACGCCGAAATGGCCAGCATGGACATCTTCGAGGGCGACGCCTTCTCGATCATCGAGCTCACCCGGGCTCTGGAGAACATCCCCTTCAAGCCGGCGACGCTCTCGGGCTCCGGTCTCTTCGGCGACCGCGGCGTGCGTTCGCGCACCGTCGTCATCGAGAGCCGCGACGGTACGCTTTCGCTGATCCCGTTCTCCGAGCGCGGCTCAGCGTATGACCAGCAGGTCTCGGAGCGCCGCGACGTGCGCGCCTTCGTCTGTCGCCAGTTCAAGAAGCAGGACGTGATCTGGGCCTCGGAGATCCAGGGCATCCGCGCCTTCGGCTCCGAGAGCGAGGCGCAGCAGGTGCAGGTGGAGGTCGCCCGGCGCCTCAGGCGGCTGCGCACTGACGCCGAGGCGACCTTCGAGTACCACCTGCTGAACGGCATCCAGGGGGTGGTGAAGGACCCGAAGGACGGCGCGACGGTGGTGAACTACTTCACCGAGTTCGCCATCACCCCGGCGACCGAGGTCGACTTCGACCTCGACAACGCCTCGCCGGCCTCGGGCGCGCTGCGCAAGCGCTGCCAGGCGCTGATCGAGGACGTCGAGGCCAGCATGGGCGGGCTCGCCACGGGTGCGGTGCAGCTCCGCGCCGAATGCGGCTCGGCCTTCTTCGCCGACCTCGTCGCCCACAAGGAGGTGCGGGAGACCTACCTCAACACCGCGGCCGCCGCCGATCTCCGCAGCCGGGTCGCCGACGAAGTCAGCTTCGGCGGCATCAGCTTCCGGCGCTACCGCGGCAACGCCGCCTTCGGGGTGCCGGCCGACAAGGCGTTCTTCTATCCCGAGGGCGTCGACGGGCTCTTCGAGATTTACTATGCCCCGGCCGATACCTTCGAGACGGTCAACACCCTCGGCCTGCCGCTCTACGCCCGGGCGATCCCGGACCGCGAGCGCGACGAGTGGGTGCGGCTGGAGATCGAGAGCAACCCGCTTCCGATCTGCACCCGGCCGCAGGTGCTGCGCTCGGCGCGGCGGACGTGACCGCCTTCGCCGCCGCGGTCGACGCGCTCTTCGCCGATCCGAACCTCGGCCGCGCGGCGGTCTACGAGCCGGCCGACGGGGACCCGTTCCCCGTCCGCGTCATCGCCCGCCGCGCCGACGCGATCGCCGAGTTCGGCGAGGCGCGGCTTTGGTCGGAGACGACCCGGTTCGACGTGCGGGTCAGCGAGGTGGCCGCGCCCCGGCCGGGCGACCGCCTCGCGATCGACGACACCGAATATATAGTGCAGGGCGAGCCGGTGCGGGATCGCGAGCGGCTGGTCTGGACGCTCGACGTGAGGCCCGATTGAAGCTCAAGCTCGACATCCGGCCCGACCTCGTCGCGATGATGAAGGCGGAGGTCGCCGCCGGCGAGCGCGCAGTGTCGGCTGCGATGCGCGAGGCGGGAACCGAGCGCGTTGAAGCTCGCGTGGCGCGGGCAGATCGTCGGCGCCGGGCTCGGGGCGCGGCTCGCCAACTCGATCCGGTCGGAGGTCTTCCCGAAGGCCGGGGAGAGCCTGAACGCGGCGGCGGTGGTCTGGTCGAAGGCGCCGGTGATCGTCGGCGCTCACGACGCCGGGCCGCTGATCCGATCGAGGAACGGGCTCTGGCTGGCGATCCCGACGCCGGCGGCGGGCAAGGCGCTCGGTGGCCGGAGGATTACCCCGGCGGCATGGGAGCGGAAGACCGGGCTGCGGTTGCGGTTCGTCTACCATCGGGTTGGCCCGAGCCTGCTGGTGGCCGAGGGGCGGCTGAACTCCAAGGGCCAGGCAGTGGCGTCACGCTCGAAAACCGGCCGGGGCCTTGCTACCGCGCCGATCTTCTTGCTGGTGCCGCAGGTGAAACTGCCGAAGAGGCTCGACCTGGCGCGGGACGCGGAGCGGGCGCACGATGCGGTACCGGGGCTGATCGTGACGAACTGGGTGGAAGGACGCATTCGAAAGGCGGCTGCAGTACGTAAGAAGCTGACCTCCGCACCGCGGCTGTGATGGGCGGGAAATGGGCATTCGCGGCGACATCCACGGACGGTTGGAACGTGTGCCGTGGCGACGGGCTGTTCCGCGTTGTAATCACGCCGCCTAACCCGGTCTCAGGGAGGAGACATGAGCAGCTACGAATACTCAATTGCGGATTGCGACGTCTTAGACAAGGCGCGGCTCGAGAAATACCGGGTCAAGCGCACCGAATGGGTCAATTGGTTGGAGGACGACAAGCACCACGCCATCTGGCAAGTCCTCACGCAGATGGTCTGGAATGAGGTTGCGTTCAATACGGTTGCAGCGATCGCGGATGCTGACAGCGATAGCGCCCTAAACAACCCCCTGATTGTCGAGGCCGTTCTCTATGGACATGTGGCCATGCAGGTGCTTGCCATCCGTCGGCTCACCGATACGTCCAAGGGAGTCCTCTCCCTCTCTAAGCTCCTGCAGGACATACGCAGCCATCGCAACCTCCTAACACGTGAGAACTATGTCGCGTTCGACGGCTTGCCGTACGACTACGCGGCGGTGAAGGAGGAGCACTTACGGACCCGCGGCGCCGGCGTGATGTGGCTTGATACCACCGGACCCGGCGCATTTGACTCAGCTCAACGGGCGCATGAGCAGTTCGACCGTTTGAGCGGTATCACTCCCGACCGGAGGAAGCGCGACGACCAGGTGCCGGCAAAGCTGATCGACACGGTCGAACAGTGGATCTCGGACTGCGGCGCGAAGGACGTTGCCAACTGGAGCCACAAGTATCTTGCACACGCCGGTTCGCTCGCGTCGCGGCGGGCTATTGCTGGCTATGGAGTGAACAGGGCGAAGATCGGCACGGCGATTAAAGGGCTTGCACGGGCAGCGGAAGCCGTCTCGGCGTATCTCCTCTATTCTTCTGGAAGGATGAACGCGCTGATGGCCACGCCTCAGTTCGATCAATTTGAGCGGCTGGAGAATGCAGCGCTGTCGAGCACGAGCGGGGTAGATCCATCATATGTGTGGAACACGCTCACCCGTGAGTACGACGGGTCTCTCGGCGGGGTTGAAGAGGACCTGGTCTCTGGCGTCAGCCCCTTGGGAGAAGGCACGCTATGAAGATGCTCGCCGCGAGAACTCGAACAGCAGCAAGGTGCCGACTCCGGAAGTCCCGTAGACTAGAACCCGCCGAGCCACCATGCCCACAACCCGCGAAACCATCCTGCAGGCGTTGCACACAGTGCTGCAGACCCAGCCGGCACCCGTGCTGCGCGGCGAGGTCCTGCCCGAGCGTGTGCCGTCCGCCGGCCTACTGATCCTCCGCGACGGCGACCCCGGCGAGCCCGCGGTGACCCTCTCGCCGCTCCGCTACCACTACCAGCACCGCGCCGAGGTCGAGGCGGTCGTGCAGGCGGGCAGCGGTCGGGACGCCGCCTTCGACAGCTTGGCCGCCGGCGTCGGCACCTTGCTCTCCGCCGACCGTACCCTCGGCGGTCTCTGTGACTGGGTCGAGGCGGAGGCGCCGCGCCCGGTCGACCTCGCTGTCGACGGCGCGGCGACACTAAAGGCCGCGGTGATCCCGGTCGTGCTGCACTACGCAAGCGCCGATCCGCTCGCCTGAGGCCTCAGCAGGTCCGGTAGTGGTTGCCTGAGTAGCGGCAGAACTCTTGCGCCGTGCCGCTCTCGATCATGACCGCGGTGATGTCCCGTCCATCCGGCAGGAAGCACTGCCCGACGATCCGGCCGTAGCGGTCGATGTCGCGCTGGTGACAGCTGAGCTGCTGGCCCGAGATCAGCGCGGTGAGCGCGGCCGTCGCCTGCGACCCGCCGGGCATGTCGACCTCGGGGGCATCGAGCCCCCACACCCGGAGTAAGCGTCCGGGGTGACCGCACTGCCGAGCGCTGGGAGCGTCGGATAGCGTCCGCTGAGGATAGCGGACACTATGGATCAGGTTATGACGCGTCGGACGAAGCGGCTTTGGACGGTCGAGGAGAAGCGATCGATCTGCCTGCAGACGACGGCGCCGGGTGTCTCCGTCGCGCATGTGGCACGGCGATATGCGTTGAACGCGAATGTCATCTTCAAATGGCTGCGTGATCCGAGGTTCACGCCGGATCCTGACGCCGGGCCGACGGAGGATCTCCGCTTCCTGCCCGTCGAGATCGTGGAGCGCTCGGCTCGAGACGATGCCCGCGCGCCGGTCGATGCTGGTGACCCGGTGGGCACGATCGAGATCGAGCTCGTTGGTGGCCACCGGATGCGGATCAATGGCGGCTACGATCCCGAAGCATTGGCCCGGTTGATCCGGGGCCTGTCCGGGTGATCCCGGTCCCGGCCACCACGCGGGTCTGGCTCGCGGCAGGGGTCACGGACATGCGTCGCGGCTTCACCGCGCTCGCGGCCCAGGCCGAGGCGACGCTCCAACAGGACCCGTTCACCGGGCATCTCTTCGTGTTCCGCGGGCGGCGCGGCGACCTGGTGAAGGTGATCTGGTGGGACGGCCAGGGCGCCTGCCTGTTCATGAAGCGGCTGGAGCGGGGAAAGTTCGTTTGGCCTTCGGCGAAGGAGGGCAAGGTGTCGCTGACGCCGGCGCAACTTGCGATGCTGCTCGAAGGCATCGATTGGCGCATGCCGCGCCGGACCTGGCAGCCCGAGGCGGCGGGATAATCGGCGGTCGAGATCATGCGAGGATTCCCATAGTGAATCCCGTGGGATAAACTCGATCATGCTCGATGAGATCGCCCCATTGCCTGAAGACCCCGAGGAGTTGCGCGCCTTCACGGCGCGGCTCCTGGCCGAGGTGAAGGCGCAGGCGATTCTGATAGAGAAGCTCCGGCATCAGCTCGCAGGCCACAAGGCCTCCCGGTTCGGCGCCTCATCGGAAACAGCCGAGCAGCTCCAGCTGGCACTGGAAACCAGCGAGATCGCGGCGGCGGCGATGACCGTCCGACTGCGTCTGCCGGAGGTCGAGGAGAAGGGTCAGCCGAAGCGCCAGCCGATCCCGGACCATGTCCCGCGGATGGAAGTGGAGATCAGCCCCACTGCCGACGCCTGCGCCGGATGTGGTGGCAAGCTGCGCCGGATCGGCGAGGATGTGACCGAGGAACTCGAGTACGTTCCGGGCCGCTTCATCGTGAACCGGATCGTTCGCCCCCGGCTGACCTGTTCCAGCTGTGAGTGCTTCCTCCAAGCCCCTCTGCCGACCCGCCCGATCGAGCGCGGTCGTCCGGGGCCTGGCCTGCTCGCCCATGTATTGGTCAGCAAATACGCCGACCATCTTCCCCTCTATCGCCAGTCTCAGATCTTCGAACGCGACGGGCTCGACATTGACCGCTCCACGCTCGCGGACTGGGTGGGCAAGTCCACCGCGCTGCTCGAGCCCCTGGCCGCCGCCATCGGCCGGCATGTGCTGGCGGCGGAAGCGATCTTCGCCGATGACACGCCCGTCCGGATGCTCGCCCCTGGCACAGGCAAAACCCAGACCGCGAGGCTTTGGGTTTACGCGCGCGACGAGCGACCCTGGAGCGGCACCGCGCCGCCGGCCGCGTGGTATCGCTTCTCGGGCGACCGGAAGGGTCAGCATCCGAAGGATCATCTCGCCCGCTTCCGCGGATGGATGCATGCCGACGGCTATGCCGGGTTCGACGAACTCTACCGGTCCGGCGCCATCCGCGAAGTCGCCTGCATGGCCCATGTCCGGCGCAAGTTCGTCGATATCCATCGGTCGCAGGGCTCGCCGATCGCCGAGGAGGCCATCCGGCGCATCGCCCAGCTCTATGCCGTCGAGAAGGAGGCGCGCGGCTCTCCGCCCGAGCGCCGCGTGGAGCTCCGCGAGGCCAAGGCCGCCCCCGTGTTCGATGACCTCGAAGCCTGGCTCGCCCAGCAGTTGCTCCGCGTCTCCGGCAAATCGCCGCTCGCCGCCGCGATCCGCTACACCTTGGCGCGGATGGGCCCGATGCGCCCCTACCTCGCCCAGGGCATCCTCGAGCTCGATAACAATATCGCCGAGCGCGGAATGCGCGCCATCGCTCTCGGCCGGAAGAACTATCTCTTCGTCGGCTCGGAGGCAGGCGGGAAGACCGCCGCGATCGCCTACACACTGATCGAAACGGCGAAGCTAAATTGTGTCGATCCCCAAGCCTGGCTCGCTGACACGCTGGCACGGATCCCGGACTACAAGATCACCAGGGTCGACGAACTCCTCCCTTGGCGCTGGACCCAATAGCGGTCAGGCCGGACGCTTACCACCCGGATGCGTTCGCTGGCGGAGCTGATCCAGAAGGTGTCGCCATCGACCACCCGCGTCAGGCGGCCGGTGAAGGTTCCCGCGCCGTCGGCCGCGGCTCCGGCGGTGTCGCCGGGCAGGTTCGCGTAGCCTGCGCAGGCGGCGAGCGCGACGATGGCGACGGCCGTCCCGATGTTGTGCGGGCGGAGGCCGCGGGCGTACCGCCGGCGGCGGCGCTCGAAGGGGATGGGCCTCATATCGCCCAATTCCTCCACCGATGAGGTTGCCGCGGCGGCGCTGCCACCGCGCCATCTCGTAGTACTGGGTGGCAATGTCGAGGCCCTTGATGGCGAGGTGGCGACGCTCGGCAATGCGAGCGACGCGCCGGTAGTGCTCGCGCCGCTCCTCGGAGACCGACTGGTCGCACGAAAAGGTCTGCGCCATCTCGAGGCCGCGCGAGCCGAACCGGTAGACCAGCGCCTCGGCCTCGAGCATGGCGGCCCGGCGCGCCCGCAGCGCCGACCAGATGCGATTGAACATGCCCCACCCCACAATCCCGGCGGGGAGTGTGGGCAATCGCACCACGACAGGCAAGCACCAGCAGCCGCCACGGTAAACCGCTGACGCCGCTCGGTTAAATCAACAGCAAGGACAGGCATATGGCACGCGCTCAAGGCGCGCGGGCGCAGATGGCGCTCGCGTTCGAGACGGTCTACGGTTCGGCGCCGGCGAGCGGCTACACCCGAGTGCCGTTCGCCAGCACCTCGCTCGGCTCCGAGCAGCCGCTGATCAGCTCCGAGCTCCTCGGCTACGGCCGCGACCCGGTGGCGCCGATTAAGGACGCGGTGACCGCCGACGGCGACGTGGTCGTGCCGATCGACGCCGAGGCCTTCGGCTTCTGGCTGAAGGCGGCCTTCGGCGCGCCGACCACGAGCGGCACCGGCCCCTGGACGCACGAGTTCCGCTCGGGGGGCTGGACGCTGCCGTCGATGTCGATCGAGACGGCGATGCCCGAGGTGCCGCGGTATGCGATGTACTCGGGCTGCGTTCTCGACCAGCTCAGCTGGCAGCTGCAGCGCTCGGGGCTGCTGACGGCGACGGCGAAGCTGGTGGCGCAGGGCGAGGCGGTGGCGACGACTACGGCCGCCGGAGCGCCG
>JAXMCJ010000076.1:0-8398 GCA_046349415.1 Geminicoccaceae bacterium | reverse complement strand
CGCGCAGGTCCAGCACCTTGTCGATGCCGGCGGGCGGCCGCGGCGGTGGGCCGTAGGCCGAGAATTCCAGCTGCGTCCGGCCGGCGAGCTCGCGCTCGAAGCCGCCCTCGTCGAGATAGAGCAGCTCCGGCGGCAATGGCCGGTACGGCGCGGCGCCGAAGCTGGTGCCCGGCGGCGGCGGTTGCACCCGCGCCTCGTAATGCTCGCCGATCAGGGCGGCGCGCGCCTTGATCGCGTCACGCGCGAGATGATCGAGCGCCACCTCGGCGCGGGGATCGAGATAGTGCGTCACCGGCACGAGCGCCGGATGGAAGAGCGGCAGCCAGTGCTCCATGCCCGGGAAGGCCCGGCCGGCCTCGACCGCCTCCAGCAGCGGATCGCCGGTGACGGCGCCGAACCGGCTGAGATAGGCCGCCTTGAACGAATCGGCGGCCGCGGTGTCGAGCAGCACCTCGCTCACCGGCAGCAGCTCGACCGCGTCGACCTTGCCCTGCGTGCGCTGGCTGATCGGGTCGAAGGCGCGGATTGATTCCAACGTCGAGCCGAAGAAGTCGAGCCGCACCGGCTGGGCGGCACCGCTGGGGAAGACGTCGAGCAGGCCGCCACGGACGGCGTAGTCGCCGGCTTCGACCACGGCACTGGTGCGATGGTAGCCGTTGCGCTCGAGATAGCCGAGCAGCGCATCGCGATCGACGCGGCCGCCCGATTTGGCGCGGAAGTGGGCCGCGCGCACCCGTTCCGGTGGCGGCACCTTCTGCAGGATCGCATTGGCGGTGGCCAGGACCAGCCGCGGCCCGCGACGGCCGCCCTCGGCGAGGCGGGCGAGCGTGCGCAGGCGCTCGGCCATGACGCCGGCACTGGGCGAGATCCGATCGTAGGGCAGGCAGTCCCAGGCCGGCAGCTCCAGGATCTCGACCTCGGGCGCCATGAACCGGACCATCGCCGCGAGGCTGCGGATCCGCCCGCCATCGCGCGCGATGTGGAGAATGTCGGTCCCGGTGCGGCGCAGGCGGGCGGCGAGCCACACGGCCTCCAGCCCCTCGGGGGCATGGGCCACCAGCAGCGCCCGCGGCGCGGCGCTGTCCGGCGCGCCCGCCGGCTCCGGCTCGGCGGCCACCTCGTCGGCGTCGAGCATGGTCACGGTTGCGGCTCGAAGGTGCGCAGCCGCTCGAACACGTCGTTGCGATGCCGCTCCGGCACGGCTACGCGGCCATAGACCCAGGCGAGCAGATCCTGGTCCGGCTCGTCGAGCAAGGCCTCGTAGCGGTCCAGCTGCAGGTCGTCGAGCTCGTCCAGGTGACGAGCGGCGAACTGGCCGAACAGGAGATCGCTCTCCTTGACGCCCCGATAGCGGCTACGATGCACGAGCCGCTTGCGCCGCAGCTCCCGAGTCTCGTCCATGGGACCTCCTCAGTCCGCCGTCACGCAGCCGTCTCCGTCCGGGACACGCGATCTAGCCGAAAGCCCCGCCTTGGCCAAGCCGCGCATGACCGACCTCCGGCCGCCCCTGCTCCACCCGTTGTTCGCGCCGCTGACCACGCTGCCGGGCGTGGGTCCGGCCGTGGCCGCGGCGGCGGCGCGCCTGCTCGGCCGGCCCGATCCCCGGGGGATCGAACTCCTGGCCCATCTGCCGAGCGGCGGCATCGATCCCACCCCGCGGATGAGCCTGACCGCAGCCGACGAGGGAGAGATGGTGACGCTCGCGGTCGAGGTCGAGCACCATGAGACTCCGCCGCGCGGCGGCCGCGCGCCGCACCGCATCCACGCCCGCGCCGGGGCCGAGCCGGTCGAGCTCGTGTTCTTCGGCGCACGCGGGCCTCAGCTCACCGCGCGTTATCCGATCGGCGGCAATGTGCTGCTGCACGGGCGCCTCGGCCGCTACGGCGCGCGCTGGCAGATCGCGCACCCCGAGCCGCTCGACGGCGAACTCGCCGACGCCGGCGCCATTCCGCTCTATCCCTTGGTCCAGGGCCTGGGCCAGCGCCGGCTGCGCCGGCTTCTCGGCGCGCTGCTCGATCGCCTGCCGGCGCTGCCGGAGTGGCTGCCGGGAGGCCTTGTCGCCCAGCGCGGCTGGCCGTCCTGGGACCAAGCCGCCCGCCTCGCCCACCGCCCGCTCGCGCCCGAGGGCCTGGAGCCGGGCTGCCCGGCGCGCCGGCGGCTGGCCTGCGACGAGCTGCTCGCCAGCCAGCTGGCACTCGGCCTGATGCGGCGTGACCGCGAAGGGCGGCCCGGCCGATCACTGCGCGGCGACGGCCGCCTGACAGCGCGGCTGCCTGTCGCCCTGCCCTTCGCGCTGACCCCTTGCCAGCGCGACGCGATCGCCGAGATCGCCGCCGACCTGGACCGCCCGACCGCCATGCTGCGCCTGCTGCAGGGCGATGTCGGCAGCGGCAAGACCATCGTCGCCGCGGCCGCCATGCTGCAGGCGATCGAGGCCGGCACCCAGGCGGCGGTGATGGCGCCGACCGAGATCCTGGCCCGCCAGCATGCCGCGACCCTGGAGCGGCTGCTGGGCCCGTTCGGGCTGCGGGTGGCGCTGCTGGTCGGGCGCGAAGCGGCGGCACGACGCCGGGCGGTGCTCGCCGACCTCGCCGACGGTTCCACCGCGATCGCGGTCGGAACCCATGCGCTGCTGGAGGAAGGGGTCGCCTTCCAAGACCTCGGTCTCGTCGTGATCGACGAGCAGCACCGCTTCGGCGTCGGCCAGCGGCTCGACCTCGTGGTCAAGGGCCGCGCCGTCGACGTGCTGCTGATGACCGCCACCCCGATCCCGCGCAGCCTCGTCCTCGCGTCCTACGGCGATCTGCCGGTCTCCCAGCTGCGCACCAAGCCCCCCGGACGTCGCCCGATTGCCACCCGCGTCATGCCCGCCGACCGTCTCGACGAGGTGCTGGACGCACTCGGGCGCGCGCTGGACGGCGGCGAGCGGATCTACTGGATCTGCCCGGCAATCGAAGCCGGCGAGGAGAACCCGGTCGCGGCGGCGGTGGACCGGCACCGCGAGCTCGCCGAGCGTTTCGGCGACCGGGTCGGCCTCGCCCATGGCCGTCTCGCCGGCCCGGCCAAGGCCGCGGCGCTCGCGGCGTTCGCCGACGGCGCCACCCGGCTGCTCGTCGCCACCACGGTGGTCGAGGTCGGCGTCGACGTGCCCGAGGCGAGCATCATGGTGATCGAGCATGCCGAGCGCTACGGCTTGGCCCAGCTGCACCAGCTGCGCGGCCGCGTCGGCCGTGGCGGTCGGCCCTCCTCGTGTCTCCTGCTCTATCAGGGGCCGCTCGGGCGGGCCGCCAGCGCGCGCCTTGCCATCCTGCGCGGCAGCGAGGACGGCTTCCGGATCGCCGAGGAGGATCTTCGCCTCCGCGGCCCGGGTGAGGTTCTCGGCCTGCGCCAGAGCGGCTTGCCGGCCTTCAGGTTCGCCGATCTGGCCCAGCACGCCGATCTTCTGCCCGTGGCGCGCGAGCTGGCGGACCGGGCGCTCGGCCGCGACCCCTCGCTCCGCATGGCGGACAGCGAGCCGCTTCGGCTATTGCTGCACCTCTTCGAGCGCCACGACGCGGTCCGCCTTCTGGCCGCGGGCTGAGGCGACCGCGGCTGGCGGGCGCGCCGGCGGGACCACGATGCCGCCGGAGATCACCAGCTTCATGCCCTCCTCGACGGTCATGTCGAGCGCCCTGGCGTCCTTGCGCGGCAGGTACATGAGGAACCCGTAGGCCGGGATGGGCGTGGTCGGCACGAAGACGCTGACCAGCTCGTCGGGATGCGCGCGCGCGATGTCGGCGGAGGGCTCGCCGGTCACGAAGCCGACCGACCAGATCCCCGGTCGCGGATACTCGATCAGCACCACCTCGCGGAACGAGCGCGAGGATTGCGAGAGTGCGGTCTCGAACAGCTGCTTCAGGGTCGAGTAGATGCCTCGGACGATCGGCGTCCGGTCGAGCAGCTGCTCGCCGGTCCGCATGATCGTGACGCCGACCATGCCGGCTGCGGCCCAGCCGATCAGGATCAGCAGCCCCAGCATGATGACGAGGCCGACGCCGGGAATGCCGAACGGCAGGTAGGTCTCGGGATTGTAGCGCGTGGGGATGAAGGGGGTCACCGTCCGGTCGACGTAGCCGAGGACCTGCCAGACGATGAACAGCGTGATGGTGATCGGCGCCGAGACGACGATGCCCGCGAGCAGATAGTTGCGCAACCGGTGGGTCAGGCTTCCCGTCGGAGTTCGCTCGAGACCCATACACCCACCCAGCGTCAGCATCGGCGACCGCGAATAGCATACTGCCGCCGGCCGCGCCTGCAACCGATGACGGTTGCGGCAAATTGCGTAAAATTTTAGCGAGATTCGAAGTAATACGTTTTGCATAAAATTGTATCTTTCTTTTAGCAAAGATCAGCACGAGTTGACGGCAGTATTAGGCTGTTGACAGCAGTAGCTGCTCTGGATTACTGCCACAGCAATAGTCGGTTTGTCGGCTCGTGGCTGCCCCAGCGTTGACCAAGGGCGGTCCTGACGACACCGAGGGGATGGCGATCGCGGACGGAGAGGAAGAATGACGGTCATCGCCAACACGACGTTGCTGATCCGCAGGATCGCCGAGGTGCGCCGTCGGCGCGACGCGCTCGTCGACCGTCAGGAGCGGCTGCGCGGCAACCTGCCAGAATGGGCGCTGGCCCCGCTGCAGCTGGTCGGCCTGACCGCCGACGAGATCCGGACGCTGATGAGCGATCTGTCCGAGGCCGAGAAGCAGGCGGGCCTCGACGACATCGACCATGAGCTCGAGAATCTCGACCAGCAGATCGAGGAGCTCGAGAACCTGCTCCTGACCACGCCCTCCCGGTCGCTCGACGGGATCCAGGCCGTGCTCGACATGGCGGTGACGCGGTTTCGCTCCCAGACCGTGACCGATCCCGGCGACGTGTTCTACGACTATGGCGACGCGCGCATCCTGGTGTTCCTGGAGCGCGCCTCCGAGGATCTGCGCGCGATCATGGCCGAGACCCAGCGCCAGGCCAGCTAGCCGTAAGGCTCGCCCTCAGCCCTCTCCCTCGCGGCCGTCGCGAGCGGCCGCGTCGTCCCGCAGCCGCTCGCGCGCCGTCAGCGACAGCTGGATGTTCAGCTCCTTCAGCTGCTTCTCGCCCACCGGCCCCGGCGCGCCGAGCAGCAGCTCCTCCGCCCGCTGCGACAAGGGAAATGCGGTCACCTCGCGCAGATTGGGGGTGTCCGCCAGCAACATGACGATCCGGTCGACGCCGGGTGCGATCCCACCGTGCGGCGGCGCGCCGAAATGCAGAGCGCGGAACATGCCGCCGAAGCGCTGCTCGAGCACCTCCGGCCCGTAGCCGGCAAGCGCGAACGCCTTGGCCATGATGTCGGGCCGGTGGTTCCGGATGGCGCCCGAGCTGAGCTCGATCCCATTGCAGACGATGTCGTACTGGTAGGCGAGGATCGTCAGCGGATCCTTGGTTTCCAGCGCCTCCATGCCGCCCTGCGGCATCGAGAACGGGTTGTGCGAGAAGGCCACGGCCTTGGCCTCCTCGTCCCATTCGTACATCGGGAAGTCGACGATCCAGCAGAAACGGTAGCAGCCCTGCAAGATCTGGCCGAGTTCCTCGCCGACCCGGGTGCGCACCTGGCCGGCGAGCTTGGCGGCGGGCTCGGCCTTGTCGCAGACGAAGAACACCGCGTCGCCGTCCTCCAGACCGGCCGCCGCCCGGACCGCCGCCAGCCGGTCGGCGTCGAGGAACTTCGCGATTGGCCCCTTGGCCTCGCCCTCGCCCAGCGTCACCCAGCCCAGGCCCGGCGCGCCCAGGCTCTGGGCGAACGCGACCATCTGATCGAAGAAGCTGCGCGGCCGGCCGACGGCACCCGGTGCCGGCACGGCGCGCACCACCGCACCCTTCTGGATGGCACCCGCGAACACCTTGAAGCCCGAGCCGCGGAAGGCCCCGGTGACGTCGGCGATCTGAATCGGATTGCGCAGGTCGGGCTTGTCGCTGCCGTAGCGCAGCATGGCGTCGGCGAAGGTGATGCGCGGGAAGGGCGTGGGCGTCACCTCCCAGTCGGAGAACTCGCAGAACAGGCCGTGCATCACCGGCTCGACCGCCGCGAACACGTCCTCCTGGGTGGCGAAGCTCATCTCGATGTCGAGCTGGTAGAACTCGCCCGGGCTGCGGTCGGCGCGGGCGTCCTCGTCGCGGAAGCAGGGGGCGATCTGGAAATAGCGGTCGAAGCCGGAGATCATGTAGAGCTGCTTGTATTGCTGCGGCGCCTGCGGCAGGGCGTAGAACTTGCCTGGATGCAGGCGCGAGGGGACCAGGAAGTCGCGCGCGCCCTCGGGCGAGGATGCCGTCAGGATCGGCGTCTGGTACTCCGTGAATCCCTGCTCGATCATGCGGCGGCGGATGCTGGCGATGATCTGCGAGCGCAGCACGATGTTGCGCTGCATCTTCTCGCGGCGCAGATCGAGGAAGCGGTATTTGAGCCGGGTTTCCTCGGGATAGTCGCGCTCGGCATTCACCTGCAGCGGCAGCGTCTCGGCGGCTGACTCGATGGCGCAGTCGGCGACCACCAGCTCCACCTCGCCGGTGGGCAAGGAAGGGTTCACGGTCTCGGGCGTGCGGGCCACCACCTTGCCGGTGACCGTGAGTACGCTCTCGAGCCGGGCGGCCTCGGCCACCGCGAACGGCTCGGTGCCCGGCTGGAACACGAGCTGCGCGATTCCGGCATGGTCGCGCAGGTCGATGAAGAGCAGCTGGCCGTGGTCGCGCTTCCGGTGTACCCAGCCGCTGAGCCGCGCCTCGCTGCCGACGTCGTTCCGACGCAGATCGCCGCAGCGATGCGTACGATAAGGATGCATGCTGGTTCCCGCCGCTGACCAACCGCCCGGGCGCCCGGCCGAGCCGGCGCGCACAGGGCACGAGTGCCCCGGTCGAGTCAAGCGAGGTGCCGGCGCGGAGCCGTTGCCCACGCCATGAGCCTGATCACCGACAACGACAGCCTCGCCGCCTTCTGCCGGCGGATGCACGGCGAGCGCTTCGTCACCATCGACACCGAGTTCATGCGCGACCGCACCTATTACCCGAAGCTCTGCCTGGTGCAGGTCGCCGGAGACGCCGAGGCGGTGGCCATCGACCCGCTCGCGCCCGGCCTCGACCTGGCGCCGCTGCTGGCGCTGCTCGCCGATCCCGGCGTGCTCAAGGTGATGCACGCGGCGCGCCAGGACCTGGAGATCTTCCACAATCTCGGCCGCCTGCCGGCGCCGTTCTTCGATACCCAGGTCGCCGCCATGGTCTGCGGCTTCGGCGAGGAGGTGGCCTACGACACGCTGGTGAGCAAGCTGGCGGGCACCCATCTCGACAAGAGCTCGCGCTTCACCGACTGGGGGCGGCGGCCGCTGTCGGAGGCGCAGATCCGCTACGCCCTGGGCGACGTCACCCATTTGCGGGTGATCTACGCCAAGCTCGCCGAGCGGATCGAGAAGGCCGGCCGCATGAGCTGGGTAGAGGAGGAGCTGGCCGAGCTGCTCGACCCGGCACTCTACGCCCAGCCGCCGGAGGATGCCTGGCGGCGGCTCAAGATGCGCACCCGCGACGCGCGCTTCATCGCGATCGTCCAGGCGCTCGCCGCTTGGCGCGAGCGCGAGGCGCAGCGCCGCGACCTGCCGCGCGCCCGCATCCTGCGCGACGACCTGCTGATGGAGGTCGCCGCCAATCGGCCGCAGTCAGTCGAGGAGCTGCGCGCGCTCGATCGCGTCAATCTCGACCGCGAAAGCGTGGCCGGGGTCGTGGCCGCCGTCCGCGGCGCCATGGCGCTGCCCAAGGGTGCTTTGCCCGCCGTGCCGGAGCAGGTCGTGCTCCCCCGCGGCATCGGCCCGACCGTCGATCTGCTGCGGGTCCTGCTCAAATACCGCAGCGAGGAATCCGGCGTCGCCCAGCGGCTGCTCGCCAACACCGCCGATCTCGAGGCGATCGCCGTGGACGACGCCGCCGATGTGCCCGCCATGCACGGCTGGCGCCGCGAGATCTTCGGCGAGGACGCCCTGGCCTTGAAGTCGGGCCGCATCGCGCTCGCCATCCGCGACCGCAAGCCGCTGGTGATCCGGCTCGACCAGCGCTGAGCCCCGCTCAGTCCTCGATGTGCAGCTCCTGCTCGACCGTGCGCACGATCCGCTCGTCCGTGCGCAGCAGATCGCTGCGCTTGTCCGGGTAGTCGAACGCGGCAAGGAAATGGCGGATGGCGTTCAGGCGCGCCCGCTTCTTGTCGTCCGACTTGACGATCACCCACGGTGCCTCGGCGGTGGACGTGTAGAAGAACATGTCCTGCTTGGCCTTGGTGTAGTCCTCCCAGCGCTGCTGGCTCTCCATGTCGACGGGCGACAGCTTCCACTGCTTGAGCGGGTCG
>JAXMCJ010000075.1:0-9357 GCA_046349415.1 Geminicoccaceae bacterium | reverse complement strand
CGATGCTGTCTGTCCCGACCGTCGCGACATGTCCCGACAGGATTCGACAATGGTGATGTGACGCGGGGGGCCGGTCGCGAGCTCCGGGTGCGTGGGGTCGGGATCTGCCTCATCATGCGATTCCACCCAGGAGACCGCCGATGCGCATGCCGGGCCCGACCGAGTTGAAGCGGATGATCAAGCAGGCGATGCGGGACCGGGCGCCGAAGATGTATCGGCGGCTCGGGAAGGCGGGAAGGCTCGAGGCCGAGCTCGTGGACCGCGAGAAGGTGGCAAGGGAGGCGTTTGAGATGACGATCGGCCGCCAGGGTAGCCCATACGAGAGAGCGCTGGCGATGGACGGAGCGGATCACTTCAAGAAGATGGGGCGATCGAGGCGGCACAAAGCGCATCAGCCGAAAGTGCGATCGCGCTGGCGCTGGAATTCGAGCCGGGGGAGGCCCGGGAGCGGCACGGCCCAAGCCGAAACCTGCGGCGAGAGTAGCGAGCTATGGGCCGAAGGAAGGGGCGGAGGGCGTCAAGCATCGCTGGCGCCTGAAGCCGGCCTTCGCATGCGGGTGATCCACTACGACGGAGAGGATCTTGATCGGGGTCGGAGCGGTGGTCTCACTCCGCGGTGCACCAATTGCCTCCGGGCGGAACCATCGCGAGCACCGCCAACGCTGCCGGAGGCGTGCGTAGGAAGGTCCCCTGCCGCGCCAACCTATTCGGTCACGTCGTTGCCAGAACGGTGCCAAACGCGAAGTGCGCAAGATTAGCGCTGAACCAAGTTGGCCTTAACACTTTGATATACTGTGCCTATTTACCCTGGGCGCCTTGGTGCGGTCGAGAAGACTCGAACTTCCACGGCCTTTCGGCCACCAGGCCCTCAACCTGGCGCGTCTACCAATTCCGCCACGACCGCATTATCTGGCGCTGCACACGGCTCGTCTCACGAGCCCGGGCGAGCTACCAGATAAGGATGGGCCGTGCAAGAGACTGCGCCCGGCGTGGAGTGGCTTACGAGCCCGGGGCTGGTTCCCTATCCCGAGGCCCTGGGCGTCATGGAGGAGCGGGTCGGCGCCATCCGCGACCGCGGTGCGCCGGAGCTGGTCTGGCTGCTCGAGCATCCGCCGCTCTATACGGCCGGGACCAGCGCAGCCCCCGAGGAGCTGCTCGACGCCGGCCGATTCCCGGTCTTCCCCGCCGGGCGTGGCGGTCGCTACACCTATCATGGCCCGGGTCAGCGTATCGTCTACCTGATGCTCGACCTCAAGCGCCGCGGCGGCGACATCCGACGCTACGTGCATGATCTCGAGGAGCTGGCCATCCGCACCTTGGCTGAGTTCGGCGTCACCGGCGAGCGCCGCGCGGGGCGCATCGGCATCTGGGTGACGCGGCCGGAGGGCGAGGCCAAGATCGGCGCCATCGGCGTGCGCGTCCGCCGTTGGGTCAGCTATCACGGGCTGGCGCTCAACCTGCAACCGGATCTGAGCCACTTCCAGGGCATCGTGCCCTGTGGCATCAGCGAATATGGTGTCACCTCGCTGGCGGCGCTGGGCGTGCGCGCGGAGCTCGCCGATCTGGACGCAGCGCTACAACGCAGCTTCGCTACGCTGTTCGGAAAGGAATGAGCGGTCGATGTCGAGCCAGGCGATCCGCTTGCGACTTCTCGCCGTGCTCGCCCTCGCCCTGCTGGCCGTGGAAGCGCAGGCGGCCTGTACGGACGTCGGCGCGCCGGGGGTCGGCTGGCGGCGCTGCCTGCTCGACGGCATGGATCTCACCGCTGCGGACCTGAGCGGGGGCGACCTGCGCGACGCCTCGTTCAAGCGCTCCGACCTGGACGGCGCCAACCTCTCGCGCATCCAGGGGCGCCGGGCCAAGTTCGTCTCGGCCTCGCTCGTCAAGGCGGACCTGTCCGGCGCGGACCTCGTCCAGGCCGACCTCACCAGCGCCGACCTGTCGGATGCCAAGCTGGTCGGCGCCAACCTGCGCGCGGCACGGCTGTTCCAGGCCAATCTGCGCGGCGTCGACCTGACCGACGCCGTGCTCGACGGCGCCGACTTCCTGCACGCCGACTTCTCGGGTGCCCGCTGGACGGACGGCCAGACCATCTGTGCCGAGGGCTCGCTCGGCCGCTGCCATCCGGGCAGCGCCGCGGCCGGCGCGAAGGTTCAGGGCTGATCCGGTCGCTGGAATCTGGTGCGCAGCCTGCCGGCACAGGCGGCCGCGAACGCCATGGGCTCGCCGAGGAGGCGATAGGGCGGCAGGTTGCGCGGATCGAGCAGCGGCAGCCAGGCACGGTTGGAGATCATGTGGAACGGATCGCGCCTGGCGCGGCGGCCGGTCGGCCAGCCATCCGCGAGCTGGACCGGCAGCCCGAGCGCCACGCGACAGCACCCGGCGGCGAGGTTCGGGCCGCAGGCCAGGCACAAATGAATCGAGCCGGACAGTCGCGGATTGATCTCCAACAGCAGATGACGGCCGTCGCGGCTGTCGCGCACCACCTCGACGAAGCCGGTGCCCCGCCAGTTCGCGCTGGCCAGCAGCCGGGCGCCCCGCTCGAGCAGATCGGCGTCGAACGCGGATTCCCAGAGCAGCGAGATGCCGCCGCGTCGACGGGTGCCCTCGGGGCCGACGATCGAGGCGGCCTCGCGCAGCACGCGCTGCATGAAGCGCGCGCGCAGGACGCCCGATCGGTCGAACAGATAGTACAGCTGCGCCTTGGCGCCGGGCACATAGTCGATCCGGCTTTGCACCAACGGCCGCGGGAACTGGCGATGGACCGCGGCATAGACCGGCCTCAGCTCGTCGGGCCGCGCAACGAGCTGGATGCCGCGCGCGCCGTCCGCATCGCGCGGCTTGACCAGGACCGGCCATGACGCGACCAGATTTGGGTCGACGTCGTCCGGCCTTTCGGGCTCGATCGTCGCCGGCACGTCGAAGGTACCCGGCGCATCGCGGGCCATCGCCAGGGTGCGGCCCTTGTCCATGGTGGCCGCGATCGCCTCCGGCGGGGGAATGGCGAGCGCCACCTGGCCGTCGAGCAGGGATCGGATGCGGTCGAGCGTGGCGGTAGCGGCATCGGTGAGCGGCAGGACGACATCGATGCGTCGGCGGCGGGCGTAGTCGAGCACATCCGTGGCGAGCGCCTCGGGCGCTTCGAGCGACCCGTGCATGAGCAGCCCGGCGCAGCCGCGCGCATACCGCGCCGCACCGACGGCGCCTCGTGCCATGGCCAGGTGGACCGCGGCGCCGTCCGCCCGCAAGGCGCGCATGACGGCCAGCGTCGCCGACAGCCCCGCATCCATGACCAGCACCGAGTATCGCGACCCCATGGTCGGCACGCGGTCTCAGTGGGCGGGCAGCGGAAGACGTCGGCCCTCGTCCAGCAGCGCCAGAAGCTCCTCCGGTGGCAGCGGCTTGCTGAAGATGTAGCCCTGCAGCTCCCGACAGCCGAAACCGTGCAGCTGCTCGAGCTGCGCCCGCGTCTCGACGCCCTCTGCGACGACCTGCAGCTCGAGGCTCGCCGCCATGGCGATGATCGCCTGCGCCAGTGCCGCGCTGCTCGGGTCGCGGTCGATGTCGCGCACGAACGAGCGGTCGATCTTGAGCGCGTGGATGGGAAAGCTGCGCAGATAACCGAGCGAGGAGTAGCCGGTGCCGAAATCGTCGACCGCGAGGCGGATGCCCAGGGCGGTGAGCTCGCGCAGGCGCTGCGCCACGTCGAGCGCATCGCGCATGATGACGCTCTCGGTCAGCTCGAGCTCGATCCGCTCCGCCGGAAAGCCGGTCTCGGCCAGCGCCGCCGCAACGCTCGGCACGAAGCTGCGCTCCTGGAACTGGCGCGCGGAAATATTGACGGCGAGATCGAGCCCGGCATGGCCGGCGCGATGCCAAGCATGCACCTGGGCACAGGCCGTGCGCAGCACCCAGGCGCCGATCGGCACGATGAGCCCGGTTTCCTCGGCGAGCGGGATGAACTCCGCCGGCGGCACGACACCGAAATCGGGGTGCACCCAGCGCAGCAGGGCCTCCACCCCGGTGACGGCACCGTCGGCGAGGCTGACCTTCGGCTGGTAGTGGAGCACCAGCTCGCCCTGCTCCAGTGCCTTGCGCAGCCCGCTCTCCAGCATCAGCCGCTCGAACGCCTTGGCGTTCATGTCCTCGGTATAGAACTGGTAGTGGTTACGCCCCTGCTCCTTGGCGCGGCCGAGGGCGTTGGCGGCGTTCTTGATCAAGGCGTCGGCATCGTCGCCGTCGTGCGGGAACAGGGCGATGCCCATGCTGGCGCTGGTGGTGAGCTCGTGACCCTCGATCTGCAGCGGCGGCCGCAGCACCTCCAAGAGCTTCTGCGCCACGCGCGCCGCCGCCTCCGCACCGTTGGTGCCGAGCAGCAGGACCATGAACTCGTCGCCGCCGAGCCGGCCCACCGTGTCACTCTTGCGCAGGACCTGGACCAGCCGGTCGGCGACGCCCTTGATCAGCTGGTCGCCGATGACCAGGCCCAGGGAGTCGTTGATCAGCTTGAACCGGTCGAGGTCGATCAGCATCACGGTCAGCAGCTGGCGCGCGCGGCGCGCCCGCTCGATCGCTTGGGCGAGGCGGTCATGGAAGAGCAGGCGATTGGGCAGGCCGGTCAGCGCGTCGTGGTAGGCGAGGCTGCGCAAGGTCTCCTCGGTCTGCTGCCGCCCGGTCAGGTCGCGCAGGACCAGGACCACCATGCGGCGCTCGCGCAGCTCGGCGATGCTGGCCTCGACCTCGACCGGTACGATCTCCCCCGACCGCCGCCGCAGCGCCAGCTCGGCCGGCCCTTCGGTCATGCGCTGCACGCGGTCGAGCAGCCGGTCGGCGCGGCTGCCGCCGAGCGGCAGGATCACGTCGATATGCGCCCCGATCGCCGCATCACGCGGATAGTCGAGGATCGCCTCGGCCGAGCGCGACAGCCAGGTGACCGTGCCTTCCCGGTCGAGCAGGATGATCCCGTCGGTCACGTTGCTCATCACCGCGGCCAGCCAGCTCTCGCTGCTGCTCGGCGGAGATTGTGCCCGATCCTCGACCCGGTTGGCCTCGATCAGCACGCCCGCTTCCGCCGCCAGTCCGACGAGCCGCAGGTCGAGCTGGCGCTCGCCGCCCCGGGCCGCGATCGGCAGAGCGAGACGAGCCTCCCGCTCCCGACCTTGGACCAAGGCGTCGAACGCCGTCGCCAGGGCGTCGCGACCGCCGCCCACCGCGAGTCGCTCGGCGACCGGGCGACCGATCACCTCGGCGCGGGTGGCGCCGATCAGCCGCTCGAAGGCGCTGTTCACCTCGACGATCTGCCCATCCGCGCCCGCGAGCAGCATCGGCGCCGGCAGTGCCTCGAGCAGAGGGCGCGCAGCCGCCATTTCCATCCGCGGTACGACAGCCGGCCAGAGGGCGATCTGGACCTGCAGCTCGCTCAGCGGAACCAGCAGGGCCTCGAGCGACAGCTCCTTTTCGCCGTCGGGCCAGCCGAGGCGGCAGCGTAGGGGCTGGCGCACCGCCGCCGCCTCGCCGATCCAGTCCAGCCACAGATCTCGCAGATGAGGCGGCAGATCGGAACCGAGGCTCTCGCCGACCAGCTCGTGCAGACGCCGACCAACCGGCTGCCGCGAGCCGTCGCCGGCCCAAAGGACACGCCCGGCGGGATCGACGACGGCCAGGCACGCGGCCATGGTGTCGGCGAGCAGGGCGGCCTCGCGCTCGAGCGCGGCGCGGGGCAGCTCGACCGGTGTGCCCGGTGACAGCCCGGTCAGGGTGCCGACCACGCCGCCGACGGCGGCATCCTCGGCCCGGCGCACGGCCCTGGCATGGTCCAAGACCCAGCGCAGCTCGCCGTCCCGGTGCCGCAGGCGATAGCGCACCGGACCCGGCTGGTTGACCAGCAGCCGCTGGTTGCGTCGCTGCAATTCGGCCCGATCCTGATCGGCGACGAGGGCGAAGAACCCGCCCATGGCGCGCAGCTCGTCGGGGTCGTAGCCGGTGATCTCGGCCAGCCGCGAATCCGCCCAGACCAACCGCAGGCTGCAATCGACCTCCACCGCCAGCTCATAGAAGCAGTCGCCGCTCAGCCCGGCCAGCAGCCGGAAGGTCTCGCCCTGACCGGAGGGTGCCGCCCGCCCGACAGGAGGTGCGCGCGGGGAGAGCCAGAGCGTGTAGTAGCCCTCGCGGCTCGCGAGTGGCGCACCGTGGGCCGTCAGGGATGCTGAGCCGGCGTCGTTACGCAGCCTGATCGAGCCCGAGAACGGCTCGCCCCGCGCGGCCGCGGCGAGCATCGCCACGAACTCGGCATCCGGCTCCAACAGGGCGGCGAGGCTGCGCAGGCTGCGGTTCGCCAACGTCTCGGCACCGGGGCCGACCAGCTGGAACAGCGCGCGGTTGACGAGCCGGATCGTCGGCGCCGGACGGCTGCGGTCCACGCGCTGCAGCAGCAGCAACGGCGAAGGAGCGAGATCCAGGAGCAGACGCAGGTCCGGGTCGTCGAGCAATCGCCAGTCCGTTCGCGCGGCTGCCTCAATCTGCCGGTTCGGCCTGCGCGCCGCCGGCTCCGGATCGTCTATACGGCACGCCGCCCCGTGGCAAATTCAGCCGGCGGTTCTCGCCTGCGCCAGAGCCGTTGCCACGTGGCGCGCGAGCTCCTCCGCGATCAGCCCCGACCCGGCGCCGCGGGCAGCGGCCGCGTGCAGCCAGACCCCCGCAGCAGCAGCCTCGAACGCCGGCACGCCCTGGGCGAGCAGGCCCACGATCAAGCCTGCCAGCACATCCCCGGTGCCCGCCGTGGCGAGCCAGGGCGGAGCGTCTGGCTGGATCGCCGCGCGCCCGTCGGGTGCGGCGACCACCGTATCCGCACCCTTGAGCAGGACCACCGCACCGCAGCGCCGGCTCGCCGCCTGCGCCCGGCTGAGCCGGTCGCCGGCATCGTCGAACAGCCGGGCGAACTCGCCGTCGTGCGGCGTCAGCACGACATCCGCGCGCAAGGCATCCAGCAGCGCCTCCCGATCCTCCGCGAAGCTGGTGAGCGCGTCGGCGTCGAGGACCGCGGGTCGGCCGCTCGCGAGCACGGCACGGACCGCCTCGCGCGTGGCCTCGCCCACCCCGGCGCCGGGGCCGAGCAGCGCCGCACGAAAGCGCGGATCCGCCAGGAGCGCGGCAAGTGCGGGCCCATCCGCCACCGGCTTGGTCATCACCGTCGTCAGCTGCGACGCGTAGGTGGTGAGCGCGCCGGGGCGGCAGGCGATGCTGACGAGGCCGGCCCCGATCCGCAGCGCCGCGTCGGCGGCGAGCCGTGCTGCCCCGGTCGTCGCGACCGAGCCACCGACGACCAGAGCGTGGCCGAAGCGATATTTGTGGCTGGTGGCGGAGCGCTCGGGCAGCAGCGCCCGCCACAGTCCGGGGCCATTGGCGCTCAGGCCCTGGGCGTGGGTAGCCACCACCTCGTCCGAGATGCCGATGTCGGCGAGCACCGTCCGGCCGCACAGCTGTCGACCCGGCAGCAGCAGGTGCCCGGGCTTGAGCCGGCAGAAGGTCACGGTGATCTCGGCCTGGGGCGCAGCGCCCTGGACGTCGCCGGTGGCGCCGTCCAGGCCCGACGGCACGTCGACGGCGATCAGCGGTGCTGGGTGAGCCGTCAAAGCTTCGACGACGGCGAGCGCCGTCCCCTCCAGCGGCCTGGCGAGGCCGGCACCGAACAGTGCGTCGACGATGAGGTCGGCGCCGTCGAGGCTGTCGGTCGTCAGAGCCTCGACCGGTCCCCGCCAGCGGGCGGCGGCACCGGCGGCATCGCCTTTCAGCGCATCGATCGGAACCAGCGTCGCGGCACGCACCGGCCAGCCGGCGCGGCGCAGCAGCCGCGCCGCGACCCAGCCGTCGCCGCCATTGTTGCCGGGCCCGCACAGCACCAGCGCCCTGCGCGCGCCGTAGCGGGCCATGATCGCGCGAGCGACCGCGCGGCCGGCATTCTCCATCAGCCACGGCCCGGGTCGGCCGCCGGCGATCGCCGCGCGGTCCACCTCCGCCATGGCGGCGGGCGGCAGCAGGACGCCGTCGGCACGCATGGAGCGCAGCCTAGAGCGTGCGGTGCCTGGCCCGAATGCCGCGCTCGATGCCGGCGGCGACCAGCCTGTCGACATTGAGGCGATGGCGCAGCAGCTCGAGCATCTGCAGCTCCGCCTCGGCCGGCCGGCCGTCGGCCGCGGCAACCTCGCAGGCGAGCGCGTAGGCGGTCTCGCGCAATGGTGCCGGCAAGGCACCGTGGATCTGGTCGAGCGCCACGTCCAGGCCGTCGTCGCGGGTCAGCAGGTCGGCGCAGGCGTTGCCGACCTCGACGATCCGTTCCGGATCGAAATCGCGGAACACGGGCAGGTCGCGCACCAGCCGGCCCATGGTCTGCAGCTCGCGGTCGGACATCCGCCCCTCGGAGGCGGAGACCAGGACCATGGTGTGGATCAGAGCGGAATGATGATCGAGTTGCTTGTGCATCCGTGGTTCCGATGGAGGTAGAACGACGCCCGGCAACGGCAGCGGGAAACGGCCATGAAGCTTTGCATCGACCTCGAGGTGGCGCGCGCCCTGGCCGCCGGCGCGCCGGTGGTGGCGCTCGAATCGACGTTGATCTGTCACGGCCTGCCGCGTCCGCGCAATCTCGAACTTGGCCGGGCGGTGGAGATCGCGGTCCGTGAGGCCGGCGCCGTGCCGGCCACCATCGCCATCGTCGATGGGGCCATTCGGGTTGGTCTCGACCCGCCGACGCTGGAGCGTCTGGCGGCTGCCGACGGCGTGGTCAAGTGCTCGCCGCGCGACTTCGCGCTCGTCCTCGCACGTGGCGCCCTGGGCGCCACCACGGTCGCCGGGACGATCCGCATTGCCGCAGCGGCCGATATCCGGGTCATGGCCACCGGCGGCATAGGTGGGGTCCACCGCGGCGGCGAAAGCAGTCTCGACGTCTCGGCTGATCTCCAGGAGCTCGCCCGCACCGGGGTCGCCGTGGTGTGCAGTGGGGCCAAGATCATCCTCGATCTGCCGCGGACGCTCGAGGTCCTGGAAACGCTCGCCGTGCCGGTGGTCGGCTACCGCTGCGACCGGTTCCCGGCGTTCTACGCCAGCGACAGCGGACTGCCCGTGCCGAGCGTCGCCGGGCTCGCGGAACTCGCTGCCATGGTCCGCACCCAGGCGGAGCTCGACTGGCCCGCCGGCATCGTCGTCGCCAATCCGCCGCCGGCCGACCTCGCGCTGACGCACGCCGACCTCGAATCGTGGATCAATAGCGCGTCAACCGAGGCCAATGCCCGCGGCGTGGCGGGCAAGGACGCTACTCCCTTCCTGCTCGCGGCGCTGGCCCGATTGAGTGGGGGCCGGACG
>JAXMCJ010000074.1:0-10740 GCA_046349415.1 Geminicoccaceae bacterium | reverse complement strand
GACCGCGAGCCCGCGCTCGGAGCTGGTCGCGTGCCGCACGGTGACGAACACCATCCGCCCGGCCCGGCCCTCCTTCTCGGCGACCTTGACGATTTCCGAGCGTTGCCGGATCTTGTCGCCGATCCGCAGCGGCGCGTGGAAGCTCAGCCGCCCGCCGGCCCACATACGCCGGTCGAGCTCGACCGGCGGCAGGAACCCGCCCCGCCTGGGATGCCCGTCCGGGCCGAGTTCCGATTGCGGTGCCGTCGGCAGGAAATAGAGCCAATGCCACAGCTCGGGCAGCGGGTCGCCGGGCCGGGCCGGCAGGGGCCGGTCGAGCGTCGCCGCGAAGCCGCGCACCGGCATGGGGTGGAGCGTGTCGGTCACCTCCCGGGTCCGGCCGACCCAGTCCTGGAGGCGCACCTCGCCCATGCCTTGACTCCCCGACCCTGCGTTCTACCAGCGTGCGGCGATGCTAGTGCAATCGGGCACGCCTGCCACCCGCCCGAACCGGTAGGCCAATGCGGAGATCGCCCATGTCGGCCCTGACCTCCTCCCCGGCCTGGCAGGCCCTCGTCGCCCACGCCGAGACGATGCGTGGCGCCAGCCTGCGCGCGCTGTTCGCCGCCGACCCGCAGCGCTTCGCCAAGCTCTCGCTGCGCTTCGAGGACCTGCTGCTCGACTACAGCAAGCATCTGGTCGACGCCGAAACCATGCGGCTGCTGCTCGACCTCGCCCACGCCGCCGACGTCGAGAACTGGCGGGCGATGATGTTCGAGGGGCAAAAGATCAACCACACCGAGCACCGCGCCGTGCTCCACGTCGCCCTGCGCAACCGCTCCGGCCGGCCGATCCTGGTCGACGGCAGGGACGTCATGCCCGACGTGACGGGCGTGCTCGGCCGCATCGGCGCGTTCGTCGAGGAGGTGCGCAGCGGCGCCTGGCGCGGCCACACCGGCCAGCGCATCACCGACGTGGTCAACATCGGCATCGGCGGCTCGGACCTCGGCCCGCTGATGGTCTGCACCGCCCTCGCCCCCTACGCCACCAGAGGTTTTCGCGGCCACTTCGTCTCCAACGTCGACAGCGCGCATCTGGCGCAGGTGCTGGCGGGGCTCGACCCCGAGCGCACCCTGTTCATCGTCGCATCGAAGACCTTCACCACCCAGGAGACCATGACCAACGCCAATTCGGCGCGCGCCTGGCTCTTGGCCAAGCTCGGCGGCGACCGGGCGGCCGTGGCCCGCCATTTCGTCGCCGTCTCGACCAACAAGGCCGAGGTGACGAAATTCGGCATCGATCCCGCCAACATGTTCGGCTTCTGGGACTGGGTCGGCGGCCGCTATTCGCTCTGGTCGGCGATCGGCCTGCCGATAGCGCTCCATGTCGGCATGCAGCGCTTCGAGGAGCTGCTCGGCGGCGCCTTCGCCATGGACGAGCATTTCCGCACCGCCCCGCTCGCCGAGAACCTGCCCGTGGTGCTGGGCATGCTGGGCGTCTGGTACAACAACTTCATGGGCGCCCAGAGCCAGGCCATCCTGCCCTACGACCAGAACCTCGCCCGCTTCGCCGCCTACTTCCAGCAGGGCGACATGGAGAGCAATGGCAAGGGGGTCGACCGGGCGGGCCACGCCGTCGACTACCAGACCGGCCCGATCATCTGGGGCGAGCCCGGCACCAACGGCCAGCACGCCTTCTACCAGCTGATCCACCAGGGCACGAAGTTGATCCCCTGCGATTTCCTGGCCGCCGCCCGCAACCTCACGCCCTTGGGCGACCACCAGGAGAAGCTGCTCGCCAACTTCTTCGCCCAGACCGAGGCGCTGGCCTTCGGCAAGACCGAGGCCGAGGCGCGCGCCGAGCTGGCAAAACAGGGCCTGAAGGGCGAGGCCTTGGAGCAGCTCGTCCCCTACAAGGCGTTCACCGGCAACCGGCCGACCAGCTCGATCCTCTACCAGGAGCTGACGCCGCACCGCCTGGGCTCGCTGATCGCCCTCTACGAGCACAAGATCTTCGTCCAGGGCGTGGTCTGGAACATCAACAGCTTCGACCAGTGGGGCGTCGAGCTCGGCAAGCAGCTCGCCAACGCCATCCTGCCCGAGCTCGAGGGCGACGCGCCGGTGACCAGCCACGACAGCTCCACCAACGGCCTGATCGACCACTACAAGGCGCTGCGCTGATCGATGGTCGAGCGGTCGAAGCGGCGGCAGGCATGACGCGCGTCGGCGCGATCCGCCGCGCGCTCGACCATCTCGACCAGGGGGAATTTCAGGCCGACCTCGCGCGGCGCGTCGCCATCCCGAGCGAGAGTCAGAACCCCGAACGGCGCGCAGAGCTGGAGCAATACCTTGGCGAGGAGATCGGACCCGCCATCCAGCGGCTCGGTGGCGGATGGCAGATCCATCGCAATCCTGCCGGCGATCCGCCACTTCTCGTCGGCCAGCGCATCGAAGCGCCCGACCTGCCGACCCTCTTGGTCTACGGCCACGGCGACGTCGTGCACGGCCAGGAGGGGCGGTGGCGCGAGGGCCTGGCCCCATGGCGCTTGGTCCGCGAGGGCGATCGGCTCTATGGTCGCGGCACGGCCGACAACAAGGGCCAGCACAGCGTCATTCTTGCGGCGTTGCGCGCAGTGCTCGCCGAGCGCGACGGCCGGCTCGGATTCAACCTCAAGATCCTGATCGAGACCGGCGAGGAGGTCGGCTCGCCGGGCTTGCGCGAATTCGCCCGGGCGCAGAAGGAGCTGCTGGCGGCAGACCTGCTGATCGCCTCGGATGGCCCGCGGCTCGAGCCCGGCCGGCCGACACTGTTCATGGGCGCGCGCGGGGCGACCAACTTCGAGCTGGTGGCAAGGCTTCGCGCTGGGGGCCACCACTCGGGCAACTGGGGCGGGCTGCTCGCGAACCCGGCGATCGCCCTCGCCCACGCTCTCTCGTGCCTCACCGGGAGCCACGGCGAGATCCGGGTCGAGGCATGGCGGCCGCCGGGCATTCCCCTTTCGGTTCGCACCGCGCTCGCCGGGATCGACATCGACCCGGGTCCCGACGGCCCGGCGATCGATTCGCGCTGGGGCGAGCCCGGACTGAGCCCGGCGGAGCGGGTCTTCGCCTGGAACAGCTTCGAGATCCTGGCGCTGACCGCCGGCACGCCCGACCAGCCGGTGAACGCCATTCCGCCGCGGGCGGTCGCGTGGTGCCAGTTGCGGCACGTCGTCGGAACCGACCCGGAGCGCATACTTGCGGGGCTCCGCGAGCACCTCGATCGCCACGGCTTCGGCATGATCGACATCGAGCAGGCACAGCCATGCGGCTTTCCGGCGACGCGCATGTTGCCCGACCATCCCCTGGTCGAATGGGCCGCGGCGTCCATGGCGCATACGCTCGGCCGGCGCCCGGCCGTCCTGCCCAATGTGGGCGGCTCGCTACCCAACGACGTCTTCGCCGAGATCCTGGGCATGCCCACCCTCTGGGTGCCTCACTCCTACGGCGCTTGCGGCCAGCACGCGCCCGACGAGCATGCTCTGGTCTCGATCCTCCGCGAGGGCCTGCAGCTCATGACCGGACTGCTCTGGGATCTCGGCACAGGCAGCGCGCCGGTGCCGGGCCACCTCGAGGGCCCGCGCGGCTAGTGTCGGGGGAGGTCGCCACCCCGTCCGCGTCCCTGCCCGCCAAGGCGGTCGCCCTACTGGCGATGGCGGGCTTCGTCTCTGCCGCCACGTTGCGGGCGATGGACCCGCTGGTGCCGGCGGTGGCCGGCGAGTTCGCGACCACGCCGGGGGCGGTCGGGCTCACCGTCACCGCCTTCACCCTGGCCTACGGCGTCTGCCAGCTGTTCTGGGGGCCGGTCGGCGACCGGTTCGGCAAGTACCGGGTGATCACGCTGGCCTGCCTGCTCTCGGCCGGCACCGCCGGCGCCGCCGCACTCGCCCATTCGCTCCCCGCACTCGCCGCCCTGCGCCTGCTCAGCGGCGTCACCGCGGCGGCCCTGATCCCCCTGTCGATGGCGTTCATCGGCGACCACGTCGCCTATGAGCAGCGCCAGGCGACGCTCGCCCGCTTCATCGCCGGCCAGATCATGGGCCTGATCGGCGGCCAGATGATCGGCGGCATCGTCGGCGACCGCTTCGGCTGGCGCGCCGTGTTCTTCGTCCTCTCGGCCATGTTCCTGCTGGCCGGCCTGCTGCTGTGGCGCGAGCTGCGCTCCGGCAGGCTGCCGCCGCCCGTCCTCAGCCGGCCCGCCCGCCCCGCCGAGCTGGGCCTGGCCTATCTGCGCCTGGTCGGCCGGCCGTGGCCGCGCACGGTGCTGCTCACCGTCTTCGCCGAGGGCTTCCTGTTCTTCGGCGCGCTGGCCTATGTCGGCGTGGCGCTGCACGCCGCCTACGGGCTCAGCTACACCATGGTGGGCGTGGTCCTCGGCGCCTTCGGCCTTGGCGGCGTGGTCTACGCCCTCAACGCCCGGGCGTTGCTTGCGCGCCTCGGCGAGCGCGGCCTCGCCCGTGGCGGCGGCTGTCTCCTGGCGCTGGGCTTCCTCGCTTTGCCGTTCGCCCCCACGCCCTGGCTCGCGGCGCTCGCCATCGGCCTGCTCGGCCTCGGCTTCTACATGCTGCACGCCACGCTGCAGACCAACGCCACCCAGATGGCGCCCGAGGCGCGCGGGCTCGCCGTCTCGACCTTCGCCAGCTGCTTCTTCACCGGCCAGGGCGTCGGCGCCTGGCTCGCCGGCTACGTCGTCGACGGCCCCGGCACGACGCCCCTGTTCCTCGCCGTCGCCCCGCTGCTCCTCCTCCTCAGCCTCGCCTTCGCCCATCGCCTAGCCCATCGGCCGAGACCGTGACCGCCGCTCTGCCGGCGCGGGCGGTAGCACTGCTCGCCTTCGCGAGCTTCGTTTCGGCCTCGACCCTGCGGGCGACCGACCCCCTGCTGCCGGCGATCGCGGCCGAGCTCGGGGCCACACCCGGCACGGTGGGCCTGACCGTCGCCGCCTTCACCCTGGCCTACGGCTTCTGCCAGCTGGCCTGGGGGCCGGTGGGCGACCGGTTCGGCAAGTACCGCGTCGTGGCGCTTGCCTGCCTCCTGTCCGCCGTGACCACGGCTGCCGTGGCGGCGGCGCACTCCCTGGCCATGCTCGCGGCGGCGCGGTTGCTGAGCGGCGTCACTGCCTCGGCCATCATCTCGCTGTCGGTGGCGTTCATCGGCGATCATGTGCCGTACGAACGGCGGCAGGCCACGCTGGGGCACCTCTACACCGGCCAGATCTCCGGCCTGATCGGCGGCCAGCTCATCGGCGGCGGCATCGGCGGCCATCTCGGCTGGCGAGCCGTGTTCCTGGTGCTGGCGGCACTGTTCCTGCTGGCCGCGATCCTACTCTGGCTCGAGCTGCGCGCGGCCTCCATGCCCCCTCCTGTCCTGCGCGAGCCCACCCCGCAGCGGGAGCTCGTGCTGGGCTATCTGCGCTTCGCCCGCCGCCCCTGGCCGCGCCTGGTGCTGCTCACCGTGCTGGCCGAGAGCATCCTGTTCTTCGGCGCCTTCGCCTATGCCGGGCTCGCCCTGCACACGACCTTCGGCCTCGGTTTCGGGCTGGTCGGCCTGATCCTGGGTGCCTTCGGGCTGGGCGGCCTGCTCTACGTGCTGACCGCCCGGGCCCTGATGCGCCGGCTGGGCGAGCGCGGCCTCGCCCGCACCGGCGGCATGCTGCTGGCCCTGGGCTATCTGGCTCTGGCCTTGGCGCCCGCACCCTGGCTCGCCGCCGCTGCGGTGGCCCTGCTGGGCCTGGGCTTCTACATGCTGCACACGACCCTGGTCACCGTCGCCACCCAGCTCAGCGCCGCGGCGCGCGGCCAGGCCGTCGCCAGCTTCGGCAGCTGCGCCTTCATCGGCCAGGGCCTCGGCGCTTGGCTCGGCGGCCTGGTGGTCGACGGCCCCGGCACCATGGTCCTGTTCCTCGCCGTGGCCCCGCTGCTTCTGCTGCTGGGGCTGGGCTTCGCCCGGCGCATGAAGCATCGGCCGGCGAGCTGAGCCGGGATCATTCGTCGATACGTTCGCGGCCCAGATCCGGACCCCACTCGAACGCCTCGTGCATGGCTTGCGGGGTCATGCCGGCCAGCAGCTCGTCCAACTCGTAGCGCCGGAGCGGTGGTGAGATCGCGAGCCGTCCCCGCTTTTCGGCAAGCTCGACCCACGATCCCTCGCCAACGCCCAGGCGCGCGGCCATCTCTTGAGGTAACTTGACCCACAAGTCGCCGCTGCAACCGACTACCCGAGCCCGCATGTCCGACCTCGTCTTTCCAACAAGCGACAGCACGCCGAATCCATCGCCCTTGTCCAGGGCATTTCGGCACCGATGACCCCGCCCCATCCCCAGACCTGGCTCGAGGTCCGGCCCGAGGGCCTCTATTGCCGCCCCGGCGAGTTCCACGTCGACCCGCTCCGGCCGGTGCCCGTGGCCGTGGTCAGCCACGGCCATTCCGACCATGCCCGTGCCGGCCACGACCGGGCGCTGGCCACGCCCGAGACCCTGGCGATCATGGCGGCGCGCCTCGGCGAGGGCATGGCGCGGCGGCCCGAGCCGCTGGCCTATGGCGAAGCCGTGGCACTCGGCGACACCACGGTCTGGCTCGCCCCCGCCGGCCACGTGCTGGGCTCGGCCCAGGTGGTGATCGAGCATCGGGGCTGTCGGGCGGTCTATTCCGGAGACTACAAGCGCCAGCCCGACCCGACCTGCGCCCCCTTCACCGCCGTCGCCTGCGACCTGTTCATCACCGAAGCCACCTTCGGCCTGCCGGTGTTCCGCCACCCCGAGCCCGCGGCCGAGATCGCGACGCTCCTGCACTCGGTAGCGACCTTCCCCGAGCGCTGCCACGTCGTCGGCGCCTACGCGCTCGGCAAAGCCCAGCGCCTGATCGCACTCCTGCGCCAGGCCGGCTGGGACCGGCCGATCTTCCTGCACGGCGCCCTGATGTCCCTGTGCGACCTCTACCGCTCCTTCGGCATCGACCTCGGCGAGCTGCGCCCCGCCACCGCCGGTGCGAAGGGCGAGGCGCGCCAGGAGCTGATGGGCCAGATCGTCCTCGCCCCGCCCGGGGCCATCGCCGACCGCTGGGCCCGCCGCCTGCCCGACCCGGTCGTCTGCATGGCCTCGGGCTGGATGCGCGTGAAGCAGCGCGCCAAGCAGCGCGGCGTCGAGCTGCCCCTGGTCATCTCCGACCACGCCGACTGGGACGAGCTGCTGGCCACCATGCGCGAGACGGGCGCGCCCGAGGTGTGGATCACCCACGGCCGCGAGGAAGCCCTGGCACACGCGGCGGCAGGGCTGGGGATCAAGGCCAGGGCCCTGGCCCTGGTGGGGTACGAGGAGGAGGCGAGCTGATCACGAGTCGGGCAGCAGATTGCGGTCTTCCTGTGGGACCCAGGAACCTTCTCTGACGGGGCAGTTCGATCGGGCCGCTCATCATTGCGGTCTGGGAAGCAGAACGTCTCACCCTGTCTCGCGACCTTGCGGGCCTTGGCCCGCAGCCTCGGCGTTCACGACGAGATCGTCTTGCCCATCGACCCCGCGGGGAACGGCCCGGGCCGCGGTTGCAACGCCCTCAGGTCGGCAGGGCGTGGTCGCGGCGGCGGTTGATGCGGGCCTCGATCGCGTCCCAGATCTGGCCGGCGAGGTTGCTGCCGTCGAAGCGGCCGATCTCCTGCAGGCCGGTGGGCGAGGTGACGTTGATCTCCGTCAGCCAGTCGCCGATCACGTCGATACCGACGAAGATCAGGCCGCGCTCGTGCAGGGTCGGGCCGATCATCTCGCAGATCTCGAGGTCGCGCTTGCTGAGCGTGGTCTTCTCGGCCCGGCCGCCGACGTGGAGGTTGGCGCGCGTCTCCTCCGCCGCCGGGACCCGGTTGAGGGCACCGGCCGGCTTGCCGTCGACCAGGATGATCCGCTTGTCGCCCTGGCGGATCTCCGGGACGTAGCGCTGCACCATCAAGGGCTCGTTGAGGAAGGTGCGGAACAGCTCGACCAGGGAGCCGAGATTGGTGTCTTCCGGCTTGAGGTGGAACACGCCGGCCCCGCCATTGCCGTAGATCGGCTTGACGATGATGTCGCGGTGCTCGCGCCGGAACGCCCTGATCTCCTCGAGCTCGTTGGTGATCAGCGTCGGCGGCATCAGCTCGGCGAACTGGGTGACGAACAGCTTCTCGGGCGCGTTGCGGACGCTGTGCGGGTCGTTGACCACGAGGGTGGTGGGGTGGATGCGGTCGAGCAGATGGGTGGTCGAGATGTAGGCCAAGTTGAACGGCGGGTCCTGGCGCAGCAGCACCACGTCCATGGTGGCGAGGTCGATGGTCTCGGCGGCACCGAACTCGACATGGCGGCCGCGCTCGCGGCGCAGCCGGAACGGGCGGGCGCTGGCGACAATGCGACCCTGCCGGTAGCTGAGCTGGCGCGGCAGATAGTGATAGAGCCCGTGGCCGCGGCCCTGCGCCTCGAGCGCGAGGGCAAAAGTGCTGTCGGCGTCGATGTCGACGCTCTCGAGCGGGTCCATCTGGATCGCGACGGCGAGCGACATGGGCATCCCCGGCTGGCGGAGCCGGCTGTTTGGCAGCCCGGCCCCGGCTTGACAAGGCGGCGCGCCGGCCGCTTCAACCGCGCCGCAGCGCCCGGAGGACGTCATGGCCTACGATCCGCAGAACGTGTTCGCCCGCATCCTGCGCGGCGAGATCCCGTGCCGGAAGGCCTACGAGGACGAGTGGGCGCTGGCCTTCCACGACATCAACCCGCTGGCGCCCGTGCATGTCCTGGTGATCCCCAGGGGTGCCTACGTCTCGCTGGCCGACTTCACCGCCGGTGCCAGCGACGCCGAGATCACGGGCTTCTTCCGCGCGGTCGGCCAGGTCGCCCGCGAGCTGGGGCTGGAGGCTGGCGGCTACCGGATGCTCGCCAACACCGGTGCCGCCGCCCACCAGGAGGTACCGCACCTGCACGTCCACCTGTTCGCCGGTGCGCCACTGGGGCCGATGCTGCGCAAGGTCGCCGGCTGACCCGCAGCGCCTCAGGGGCGCCCGGCCCGGGGAATGCGGCTCTCGATCAGGCGGAACTTGACGCCCGGCGGCGGCTCAAGGCTCGCCACCTGCTCGCAGCTCACCGCGGTGCCAGGGCCGAGCGCCTGGCGCAGCGCCGCCTCGATGCCGGCGATCGTCGGGGCGGTGAGCGGGGCGGCGCTCTCGATCCGCGCCGTCAGGGCGCCGGGCCGCTCCTGGACGATCTGGAAGCGGCGCACGCCCGGGGCGCCGCGCACGGCGGTCGTGACCTGGAACGGCGAGACCTGGCTGCCGTCGGGCCGCAGGATCGCGTCCATCACCCGGCCCTGCACCGCGGTCAGCCGGCGGAACCGCCGGCCGCATGGGCAGGCGGCATCGTCGAGCTCGGTCAGGTCGCCCTGGTCGTAGCGGATCAAGGGCATCGCCATGTTGTGCAGGTTGGTGAGCACGAGCCGCGCGCCGCCGCCGACCGCCGGCAGGGTCTCCGCGATCATGGAGTCCTCGGCCAGGTGGAAGCCGGGCCGGGCGCCGCACTCCCAGGCGATCACGCCCATCTCGATGCTGCCGTAGATGTCGAACACCGGGGCGCCGAAGGTGGTGGCGAGTTCCTGGCGCGTGTCCGGGTCGAGCGTCTCCGACACGGTCACGACTGAGCTGGGCCGATGCACCGCGTGGCCCCGCTCACGGGCGAGGCGGGCCACCTGGCGCAGCGCCGAGACATAGCCGTAGAGCACCTTCGGGCGCAGCCGGTCGATCTCGGCCAGCACGAAGTCCGGCCGGTCGTGGAAGGTGAGCTTGCGCCAGCGGGTCCAGCCGGTGCCGGGCCGCTCGCCGCTCTCGACTACCATCAGCAGGCGGTCGCCGAGCCGGTAGCCGGCGGTCGCCAGCGCCCGCAGCAGATAGCCGGCGCGCCGCTCCTCGAGGCCGAGGTCGCGCCAGGTGCGGAAAGGGCGGCCGGCCGAGCCGCTGGTGATCGCCGTGACCAGCGCCTCCTTGCGCCGCGTCTCGCTGAGCAGGTCGTCCTCGCGCTCCGCCTGCAGCTGCGCCTTGGTGATCACCGGCAGGTGCGCGAGGTCGGCGAGCGAACGGATCGCGGCCGGGTCGACCCGCTCCTGCGCGTAGAGCCGGCGATAGAAGGGCACCGTGGCGCAGGCGTGCCGGACCAGCACGCGGAGCCGCCGCGCTTGCCAGGCCCGCAGCGCCCCCGGGTCCCGCCACTGCGCCCGTTCGGCCCGCCAGTACGACCAGACGCCGACCAGCGCGCGACGGGCATCGGCGCCGCGCGATGTCGCGCTCGGCGCCGCCGATGGGGCGGCCGCGATGGCCTGTGGCCGGAACTCGTCGGGCAAGCTTGGTCCGCCGGGCTGCTGGTTGTCGGCCGAAGGGAGGTTAGGTGTCCCTTCCCGCCCCGTCAAAGCCGCTTGCCCGTCGCCTGTCTCGCAGGAGAACCTTGCCGCCGTCCCCAGTGGCCGTCGCTTCAAAGGCAATTTTGGCGGCCGGCAGGCCATTGGTGCAGAAGACGCTCTTCCCAGTGCGGTGAGGTGATGCGTATTTGAGTATATCGTCGCAATCAAAAGATGATGCTTGACCACAGATAATCTCTTTATGATGCATATGTTGTCATCAATTACTACGCCCCAATGATCGGACTGTTACGAATTACGTTGCCAACTGGTCCTCGAACCGGGCACGCTTGCCGCCGGATGGCAATGTCGGCCGATAACGGCCCGTTGCG
>JAXMCJ010000073.1:0-11513 GCA_046349415.1 Geminicoccaceae bacterium | reverse complement strand
CCAGTGCCGCCCGCGGTGCGGGAGCAGATCCTGGCCCGGACCGACGGGGTGCCGCTGTTTGTCGAGGAGCTGACCAGGATGCTCCTCGAAGCCGGCGAGCTCGAGGCTCTGGCCATCCCGGAGACCCTGCACGATTCGCTGACGGCGCGGCTCGACCGACTGGCGCCCGTCAAAGCCGTGGCTCAGGTGGCAGCGGTCATCGGGCGCGAGTTCGATCACGATCTGCTGGCGGGGGTCGCCGACCTGCGGGAGAACGAGCTGCGCGACGCCCTGGAGCGGTTGGTCGCCGCGGGCCTGATCTTCCGCCGGGCCGACATGCCCGGCGCCGGCTACTCGTTCAAGCACGCCCTGGTCCGCGACGCCGCCTATGCCGGCTTGGTCCGGGCGCGGCGCCACCAGCTTCATGCCCGCACCGCCACGCTGGCAGAGGAGCGCTTCCCGCATCTGGCGGCCAGCCAGCCCGAGATGTTGGCCCATCATTGGTCGGAGGCGGGAGACGCCGAGAAGGCCACCGCCTATCGCCTCCGGGCAGGGATGCGGGCGCTCGGGCAGTCCGCCATCAAGGAGGCGGTGGCGCAGCTCGCCTCGGGGATCGCGATGCTGGACCAGCTGCCGCCCGGCCCGCCGCGGCAGCGTCGCGAGCTCGACGTGCAGATCGCCTACGGCGCCGCCCTGGTCGGGGCCAGAGGCCCCGCCGCCACCGAGCCTGCCGCCGCCTACGCGCGCGCCAGGGAGCTGTGCGCGCTGCTGGGCGAGCGGCGGCCCCTGACCCAGGTGCTGTTCGGGCTGTGGGCGTCGCACAATGTCCGCGACGAGCTGGACGCGGCCCAGGAAGTCGCGACCGAGCTGCTGGGCCTGGCGGAGCAAGGGCGCGGCGATCCCGCCAGAATCCTCGGCTGCCGCACGCTCGGCACCACCGCACTGCTGCGCGGCGATCTCGCCGTCAGCCGGGACAGCCTCGGCGAGCTGCTGGCCTTGGGCCGCTCCACTGCCGAGGCCCCGGACTTCCCCTATCCCTACGACCCCTGGCTGACGGGCCAGGGCTATCTCTCCATTACCATGCTGCTGCTCGGCCATCCCGATCAGGCGCGGAGCCACTCGGATCGCTCGCTGGCGGGCGCGCGCGAGACGGGGCACCACCATACGCTGGCCCTGGCCCTGTTCTGCCGGTGCGTGCTCGCCCAGCTGTGCCGCGACGCGGACGATCTCGAGCGGCACGCGACGGCGTTGCAGGCCGTCGCCGCAGAGCGCGGCTTCGCCTTCTGGGCGGCGGCAGCTGCAGTCTTTCGCGGCTGGCTGCTGAGCCAGGTGGGAAACCAGCAGGCCGGCATCGCCCTGCTGCGGGCCGGCCTCGATGCCTACCGCGCCGCGGATGCGCGGGCCTATGTCGCCTACATGCTGGGGCTGCTCGCCGAGGCGCAGGGCCGGGCGGGGAACACCGCCGAGGCCGATGCGCTGCTGGGCGAGGCGCTGGCCCATGTCGAGCGGACCGAGGCCCGCGTCGCGGAAGCCGAGCTGCACCGGCTGCAGGGCGAGCTGCGGCTGCCGCAGCCGGACCACGCTGCAGCGGAAGCTTGCTTCCGGCACGCGCTCGCGGTGGCCCGGCGCCAGGAAGCGGGATGGTGGGAGCTGCGGGCTGCCACCTCGCTGGCGCGCCTGTGGGCGGCGCGCGGTGATCGCGGCGAGGCGCGGGACCTCATGGCACCGATCCTGGCCCGGATCATCGAGGGGGCGGGCATGCCGGATGTGGCGGAGGCCAGAGGGCTGCTTGCGCGCGGAGCGTGAATCGCGGGAGTAGTGAGCCGAAGCCTCACTCTGGAGCCCTCGGCCGACGGCTCCCAGACCGTGCGGCACCGGGGCAAGTCCCCCACATTGGTGGGCCAATCGACCCAACTCGGCGTTGTGCTAAAGCACATCCGGGCGAGGAACCAAGCCAATAGATTGATAATAGGGCATATTCTCCATTTTCAAGAACGTGGCACAGCTTCTGCAATGAGGATGCTCGAAGCAACTCCCATCACTGGAGGCCCATTATGGGATGGTCTAAACTGCATTGCAGCCTGTTTGCCGCGAGCCTTGCCCTCGGTGCTGGCGCAATCGCTCCGGCCTGGTCGGCAACCGGCCACGACAGCGTCGGCATGACGAGTATATCCAGCATTGGCGGCATCGTGCTCGCGAAGCACGGCGCCGACGATCCTCCGGGCGATGATCGCGGTGGCCGGCGAGGCAAGGGCGGAAAGGGCCGCGGTGGTCACGACGACGGTCCGCAGCACACCTCCTTGACCGCGCCTGGATCAAGCCCGTTGGTCATGGCGAAGAATGGCGCCGACGATCCTCCGGGTGACGATCGCGGTGGCCGGCGAGGCAAGGGCGGGAAGGGTCGTGGCGGCCATGACGACGGCCCGCATCACACCTGAGGCGACCGCAGGCCATGTGCCGGCCCACCTCGATCGGGGTGGGCCGAGCCATGCCCACCGTCAGAAGGTCCGATGCCGCCGGCACAGAGCCTTCTGCGCGCCTAGAACTGGCGCAGCAGGCCGTGTTTCTGCATCCGGTAGCGGACGGTGTCTCGGCTGAGCCCCAACAGGCGCGCCGCCGCGCTGACGTTCCAGGCCGAGCGGACGAGGGCTTGGCTCAGCATGTCACGCTCGAGATCGACGATCTGCATGCCCTGGTCGGGCAGGCGGAATCCCTGATCCCGCTCGGCATCGGGACTGCCATCCAACTGCGACAAAGCCAGATGGGTGGGCTCGATCGCCTCACCGACACCCAGCACCACGGCCTGCTCGACCACATTCTTGAGCTCACGAACGTTGCCAGGCCAGGAGTGTGCGGTCAGGGCCGTCTCCGCTGCAGGCGTGAGATGCAGCCCAGCCCGGCGCCAGCGTCGTGCGCCCTCGGCGAGGAAGGTTCGCGCAAGCGGCAGGATATCCGGGCTTCGCTCGCGCAATGGCGGTACCCGCAACTCCACGACCCGCAGGCGGTAATAGAGATCGGCGCGGAACTGCCCGGCACGGACCAGCTGTTCGAGCGGCTGATGGGTGGCGGCGACGACCCTGACGTCGACGCTGCGCTCCTTGACCGCACCAAGCCGGCGCACGCGCCGGTCCTCGAGAAACTTGAGCAGCTTGGCCTGAGCGGCCAGCCCGAGGTCGCCGATCTCGTCCAGGAACAGCGTGCCGCCGTCCGCAGCCTCGATCAGGCCGGCACGTGGCTCACGCGCGTCGGTGAAGGCGCCGCGTTCGTGGCCAAACAGCTGGTCCTCGACCAGGTGCTCCGGCATCATGGTGCAGTTGAGCTCGATGAAGGGCGCGTGCGCCCGAGCGCTGTCGAGATGCAGGGCGCGGGCGACCAGCTCCTTGCCCGCCCCGGTCTCGCCGATCACCAGGACGACCGGTGCGGTATGCTCGGAACGACGCTCCAGGGCGAGCAGACGTCGGATGCGTTCGCGCAGTTCGACAATGGTGGGGGCCTCGCCCAGAATGGCGGCAAGGCCACTCACACTTTCTTCCGGGCCGCTACCATCGCCGTTTCCGGGCGCGCAGCGCACCCGCTCGATCAGGCCACGCAGCTCGCCAAGGACGACAGGCTTGGCGAGATAGTCGTTGGCGCCCGCCTTGATCGCGAGCACCGCCGTGGCAAAGCTGGCGTAGCCGGTCATGATCACGGTTCGAGACGCCGGGGCCAGCTCCCTCACTCGGGGCAGCAGCTCGATACCATCCGCATCGGGCAGGCGCAGGTCGAGCAGGATCACCGCCGGCGCGAACTGCTCGAGGACGGATAGGGCCTCCGCTCCCGAGCTGGCGCGGCGGGCCTCGTAACCATGTCGCGCAAGGTAGCTCTGGATGTTGCGGGCGAGGGTGATCTCATCGTCGACCACAAGCACGGCACAAGTCATGCGCCATGCTCTACGGCAGGAAGCACGATGTGGACCGTGGTGCCGGTTCCGGGCTGGCTCTCGATATGCAGGGAGCCGCCATGACGTTCGAGGGTCTCGCGTGCCAGCGGCAGCCCGAGGCCCAGCCCTTGCGATTTGGTGGTAGCGAACGGCTCCAGCGCCGTCTCGAGCTCGCCGGCCGACATGCCGATGCCGGTGTCGCCGACCTGGACGGCAACGCTGTGACCAACGGCGGCGGCACCGATCGAGAGCCGCCCGCCATGCGCCATCGCCTCGATGGCATTAGCCAGAACGGAGTTGAGGATCTGGCGCAGGATGATCGGGCAGAGAGATATCCTCGGCAGATCATCCGGCAATGCCAGCTCGAGCCGCATGCCGCGACGTGCGAGCGTGGGCTCAAACTGCCTGGCACAGTCGGCAATCACGGCCCGTGCATCCGTCGGCGTCTGGGTCGGGGATCCGGACCGGGCCATGGTCAGGAACTGCCTGATCCAGCCTTCGAGCCGATCGGACTGGGCAACGACCTCGGCCAGCAGGCCCTGCACTTCGCGCCGATCGTCGGTTTCCAGACCGAGCTCGGCCGTGGAGCGGATCGATGCCAGGGGATTGCGCAGGCCGTGCGCTACGGCCGAGGCCATCTCGCCTGCCAGCGCAAGCTTCTCGGCCGCGACCAGGGCCATCTGCTGCAGGCGCATGACACGGGCGGCGCGGGCCACGATCCCGCACAAGGCGGCATAGAGCAGCAAGGTGACGGCAATCGCACCCCACCAGATCTGCATCTGGGTCTGTTCGATCGCCGCGAGCAATTGGACCGGCCGGCGGTACACCTCGATCGCGCCGACGACCTCCCGCGGGCCCGCCGCCGCGGACCAGACGGGCAGGTAGTTCTCGACGAAGCCTTTGCCCGGTTCGGCGAGGTCCACATGCTCAGCCTTGTCGTCATCCTCGCCGACGCTCCCGGCCGATACCACGCTGGTGCCGGCAAGGGCGGCGTTCAGTTCGTCATTGTCCGGAAAGTGTTGCCCGATCAGCCCCGGATCGGACGACCAGAGCACCAGGCCATCGCGGTCGTAGACGTTGGCGCGCATCACTCCGGGTAATCTGCCGAGATGGATGAGGAAGTTGTGGAATTCGTTCGATTGCTCCTTACCGTTACGGAGAAAGAACCGATCGGCCTGCTCGACCTCGACGATGCTGTTGATCAGCCCGGTGAGCCCGTCCGCACTCTGCAGAAGACTGACGCGTTCGACGAAGCGATTGAGGAAGAGCGTGCCGGTGATCAGGACGAACAGGACCGCCGCCGCACTGAGCAGCGCGAACCAGCGCAGCAACGGGAAGGGCGTTCGTTTGCCGCCGGCAGGGTTCAGATCACCGTGGTGTGCGGCGCTGCGAAAGGGGTAGGCGGCCGTTGCCATCAGCCCTGCGGCTTTTTGCGATAGGTATTGTGACAACCGCCGCAGCCCTCCTTGCCGAGCGCGGCGAAGGCAGCGAGCGTCGCGGCGACGTCACCGGTTTCGGCCGCGCTGGCCAGCTCGTGCGCAAGATCCTCGGCCTTTTCCGCTGCCGCCGCGAAGCCCTTCTGATCGCTCCACACCGCCGGCAGTGCTGCCGTCGGTGGTTGGTCGCTGCCCGGCGGGAACAGCTCCGCTGTGTATTCGGCCGATTCGCCGAGCGCCACGGCGTGCCATGCCACCCGCTTCACGAGCTGCGGCTGTTCGGTCAGGATGGCCTTGATGGCGGCCATGTGATCGCCATTGGCCTTCATGGTCAGCTCGCGCACCGCCACGATCCCACTGGCCTGTTCCTCTGCCAAGCTTGGCAACATTGTGCCGAAAGCGATCACGCCGGCCAATGTTGCAATCAGCTTACCGCCCATGATGGTCGTCTCCGCGCACCAGTGATTTCCATGGTCGCGCAAGCCCACTGCAGCGTTCATGCCATGCGTTTCGGCCAGACATTCGGCAAGCAAAGGCCGGGCAGGCGGCGCTGATGCGCGTCGAGACAGGGGAGTTGGGTGGGGCACATCACCCAATCTGTGGGATATCACCCATCTGGATCCGCACCTGCTGCGATCCGACTCGTGCTCTATCGCTACGCGAGCTCGGACTTTGGTCATTCCGAGCTCGCGTCTGCGCGGACGGTGTAGAGCCTGTCAGGCCATCCCGGCGCGCAGGGCAACGATGTCCTGCTCGGCCAGCGGCTCGACGTCGTCGAGCGACACCACGGCGTCGCGGGCGACCGGGCGCTTGAGGCGGACATGCTGGGCGAGGCCGATCGGCAGGGCGCGGGCGGCCCGGCTGACCTGGGCCGGGATCGCCTTGGCCCAGACGAGGTAGCCGCCCTCGCCGTCGAGCATCTCGCCCGGCTGCAGGTCGCGCTTGGCGGCGGCCGCGGCGTCGGCGCGGAACTCCTTGGCGGTGCCGGTGGGCTCGCCGCGCAGCACGGCCGAGAGCACGCTGACGCTGGCCTCGAGTCCGATCAGGTGGAACGGGCGCCACAGCGAGCCGTACCAGCCGGACTTGTCGGTCAAGAGGCCATACTGCTTGAAGCAATCGCGCGTGTACTCGTTCGGCGCCTTGAAGGTGACGAACACGCCGTAACGGATGTTGTTGAGCACCTCGCGGCCGTCCGGCTCCTGGCTGGCGGCGATGTCGACCAGGCCGGCGCGGGCGAGCCTGCCGCCGTCGGCCGCGGGCTTGAAGACGTGGGCGAGGTCGTGCACGCCCGCCGGCGGGAAGGCGAGGCCGTCGTCGGGGCAGTCGAGGCCGGTGCCGTTGGCGACGGCGACCATCTCGATCGCGGCCTTGGTCCCGTCGGTGAATGAGTTGTACATCTTGGGATTGAAGTCGCCCTTGGCGACCTCCTCCTCGGTCCAGCCGAAGAAGCCCCAGACCGTGTCCGGCGTCGAGTAGCGGTAGCGCGGCTCGAAGTTCATGCCCTTGCCGGCGCTGACCAGCTCGAAGCCGCAGGCGCGCACCCAGTCGACCAGCTCGCAGATCAGCGCCGGCTGGTCGCCATAGGCCATGCTGTAGACCAGCCCGGCGGCGCGGGCGCGGGCGGCGAGCACCGGCCCGCACAGCACGTCGGCCTCGACGTTGACCATGACCGTGTGCTTGCCGTGCTCGATCGCCTGGAGGGCGTGGCGCACGCCGGCGATCGGATGCCCGGTGGCCTCGACGATGCACTCGACCTCGCCGCAGCGGGCGAGGGCCGCGGCGTCGTCGAGCACGCAGGTGGTGCCCTCGCGCACCGCCGCGTCGAGCGAGGCGGCGGCAAAGCGCTCGGCGGGCCAGCCGACGCGGGCCAACGACGCCCTGGCCTTGGCGACATCGAGATCGACGACGCCAACCACGTGCAGGCCCTCGATGTACTGCGCCTGGGACAGGATCATCGAGCCGAACTTGCCGGCGCCGATCAGGCCCATGCGGACGGGGCGGCCGGCGGCGGCGCGCTCGGCCAGGATGCTGGACAGATTCATGGAAACCTCGTCGCGAACGATCGGATGAGACGGCGCGGCACCGTGGCGGGCGCCGCGCCGCAGGTTGCTCAGCTGGCCTTCTTCGCGGCCTCGACCACGCGCCTGGCGAAGTCGCCGATCGGGCTGCCATAGGCCTGGTCGATCACGGGCTGGGTCGCCTCGCGGAAGGGGCCGCGGTCGACCTCGTTGATCTTCACCCCCTGCGCCGGCATCTCCTTGAGCAGGCGCGCCTCGGTCTCCGTGGCGAGCTTGCGCTGGAAGTCGATGGCGTCCTTGGCACAGCCGCGGACGATGCCCTGATCATCGGCACTCAGCTGTTCCCACTTCTTCTTGGAGAACAGGAAGGGCGTGGTCTCGTATTTGTGGCCGGTGAGCGAGATGTAGGGTTGCACCTCCTGCAGCTTGGCGAAGTAGATGTTCATCAATGGGTTCTCCTGCCCGTCGACCACGCCTTGCTGCAGGGCGATGTAGAGCTCGGAGAACTTGATCTGCTGCGTGTTCGCACCCAGCGCCTCGAAGATCGCGACCGTGATCGGATCCGACGGCGTGCGGATCTTCAGGCCCACGAGGTCGGCCGGCTTCTCGATCGGGTGCTTGGTGTTGGAGGTCTGGCGGATGCCGTTGTCCATGAAGCCCAAAAGGATCATGCCCTTGGCGTCGGCGAGCTTGGCCAGCTCCTCGCCGATCGGCCCGTCGACCACCTTCCAGGCATGCTCGGGCGAATCGAACAGGTAGGGCAGGCCCAGCGCCGCGATCTCGGGCACCACGGCGGCCATCGGCCCCTGCGAGTTCAAGGACATGTCGATCGAGCCGGTGCGCAGGCCGGTGATCATCGCCGCGTCGTCGCCGAGCTGGGCGCTGCCGGCGACCTGGACGGCGATCCGGTTGCCGCTCTTCTCCGCCGCGCAGGCGGCGAAGTGCTTGGCGCCCTCGTCGCGCGGATTGCCCAGCGCCGTGCCGTGGCCGAGGGTGAGCTGGACCTCCTGCGCCACCGCGGTCGTCGCGAGGGCGGTGCCGAGCAGGAAGGCAAAGGCCGAGACGGTTTTCCTCAGACGCATGATCGCTTCTCCCCGATCAGGTTTGGTGAACTTGCGGAAGTCTCAGAGCCGGCGGCGGACCTCCTCCGCCACCCGCTCCGGCGTGATGCCGAAATGGACGAACAGCTCGTCCTCCGGGCCGGAGGCGCCGAAGCCGCTCATGCCGACGAAGCCGCCCTCGGCGCCGAGGTAGCGGTCCCAGCCGAGGCGCACCGCGGCTTCGACCGCGACCCGGACGGTGCCCGGCCCCAGCACCTCGCGGCGCCAGGCCTCGTCCTGCCGCTCGAACAGCTCGAAGGACGGCATCGAGACCACGGCGGTGGGCACGCCCTGGCGCTGCAGCAGCTCACGCGCGCGCAGCGCCAGCGCCACCTCGGAGCCGGTGGCGAGCAGGGTCGCGACCCGGCTGCCGCCCTCGGCTTCCGCCGCGACGTAGGCGCCGCGGGCCGAGCGGTTGGCCGTCCAGGCCTCGCGGCGGACCGGCTGCAGCGGCTGGCGGGCGAAGATCAGGGAGGAGGGTCCGGTGCGGTTGGCCAGGGCCAGCTCCCAGCACTCGGCGGCCTCCACCGCATCGGCCGGGCGCAGCACCAGCATGTTGGGGATCGCGCGCAGGCTCGCCAGATACTCGACCGGCTGGTGGGTCGGGCCGTTGCGGCCGATGCCGATCGAATCGTGGCTGAACACGAACTGGACCGGCAGGCCCATCATCGCCGCGAGACGCAGGGTCGGGCGCAGATAGTCGGAGAAGACGAGATAGGTGACGCCCACCGGCACGATGCCGCCATGCGCGGCCATGCCGTTGAGCATCGAGCCCATGGCGTGCTCGCGGATGCCGTAATGCAAATAGCGCCCGCCATGGTCGGCGGCGGTGAACGGCGCCAGCCGCCGCTTGTGCTGGGTGGCGCCCTCGAGGTCGGGAGCGCCGGACAGCAGCTCCGGGATCACGTCGGCGAGCAGGTCGACGAGGTCGCCGGAGAGCTTGATGCCGTATTCGGCGCGCGGCTCGCCGGCGGCCTTACGCGCGAACTCGTGCAGCGTCTCTTCCCAGCCCTCGGGCAGACGGCCCTCGCGCAGCCGGTCGAGCTCGCGGCGGCGCTCCGATGGCAGCGCCCGCACCCGCTCCTGCCAGGCCTCGTAGGCCGGCCGGCTGCGCGTGCCGGCCGCATGCCAGGCCGCGGCCAGATCCTCGGGCACCGCGAAGGCGGGGTGCGGCCAATCCAGATGGGCGCGCGCGGCGTCGGTGAGCGGGCGCTCCAGCTTGCCGCTGTGGGCGGCCCGGGTACCCTCGACCCCCGGCAGGCCGCGGCCGATGACGGTGGTGCAGGCGATCAGCGACGGCCGCGGGTCGCGCTCGGCCAGCAGCAGGGCGGCGCTCACCGCCTCGGCGTCGTGGCCGTCGACCTCCTGGACGTGCCAGCCGCTCAGGCGGAACCGGGCCGGCATGTCGTCGGACAGGGCGAAGCCGATCACCCCGTCGTCGGTCATCCGGTTGTCGTCCCAGAGGAAGGTGAGCTTGCCCAGGCGCAGATGGCCGGCGAGCGAGATCACCTCCTGGCCGACGCCCTCCTGCAGGCAGCCGTCGCCGACCAGGGCGTAGGTGCGGTGATCGACGATCTCGGGCCCGAAGCGGCTGTTGAGATAGGCCTCGGCCACAGCCATGCCGACGGCGTTGGCGATGCCCTGGCCCAAAGGCCCGGTGGTGACCTCGATGCCGGCGGCAGGGTCGAGCTCGGGATGGCCCTCGCAGTGCGAGCCGAGCTCGCGGAACCGCTTCAGCTCCTCGATGCCCATCTTGGCGTAGCCGGTCAGATGCAGCAGCGCGTAGATCAGCATCGAGCCGTGGCCGTTCGACAGGACGAAGCGGTCGCGGTCGAACCAGAGCGGGTCGGCGGGGTTGAACTTGAGGTGGCGGGCGAACAGGGCGGTCACGGTGTCGGCCGCACCCAGGGGCGTGCCCGGATGCCCCTCGCCGGCGCGTTCGATCGCGTCGATCGACAGGAACCGGATGGCGTTGGCCATGCGGCCGAGGTCGGCGGAGGGCATACGGGTCTCTTTCTGCTCTTGGCTGCAGCCGGGCGTCAGGCGCGCCGGGTGCCGTTCATCAGGGCGTAGGTGCGGATCACCTGGCTGTCGTCGGCGGCACCCTCGCCGCGGCCGGAGGTGGCGAGGAACAGCTGGTGCGCCACGGCCGCCAGCGGCAGCGCCGCCTTGGCCTCGCGCCCGGCCTCCAGCACGATGCCGAGATCCTTGACGAAGATGTCGACGGCACTGGTGACCTCGGGCTCGGCCTCGAGCATGCGCGGGCCGCGGTCCTTGAGCATCCAGCTCGAGGCAGCCGAGCCGCTCATGATCTCGAGGATCACCCCGAGCTCGACGCCTACCTTCTCGGCGAGCGCGAAGGCCTCGGCGACCACGGCGATGTGCACGCCGCACAGGAGCTGGTTGACCGTCTTGACGGTGGCCCCCTGCCCGGCCCGCTCGCCGACGAGGAACACCTTGTCGCCCATGGCGGCGAGGACCGGCCTGATGCCGTCGAAGACGGGCTTGGGGCAGGCGGCCATGATGGTGAGCGTGCCGCCGCGGGCGCCGACCACGCCGCCAGAGACCGGGGCGTCGACGAAGCGCCGCCCGGCGGCCTCGACCCGCTCGGCCAGGGCCGCCACCGTGCCCGGCGGGCAGGTCGCCATCAGCACCACGCAGGCCCCTTCGGGCAACCGGTCGAGGGCGCCGCCGTCGAACAGCACGGCGGCGGCCTGGGCGGCGTTGACCACCATCAGCACCAGGGCGTCGGCATTCTCCGCCACCGCCGCGGCGTCGGCCGCCCGCTCCCCGCCCGCCGTCACCAGCTCGTCCATGGCCGCCATGCGGGTGTCGAAGCCGCGCACCGCGAAGCTCTTGGCCAGGAGGTTGCGCGCCATCGGCGCGCCCATGGCACCCAGGCCGACGAAACCGATCCTCATGCCGCTCATGACCGCTGCCTCCCTCAGTGGATGATGAAGATCGGGAAGTAGCTCATCAGGATGAGCACGAGCAGGGCCACGGCGTAGAAGGGCACCATCTCCTTCACGACCTCGCCCATCGGCACCTTGGCGATCGAGGC
>JAXMCJ010000072.1:0-12740 GCA_046349415.1 Geminicoccaceae bacterium | reverse complement strand
AAGGTCGACGCGGTCGAGCTGCTGCCGGTGAGCGAGGTGCTGCTCGACAGCGAGGCCGCCGATTCGTTCAAGGCGGCCTATCTCAGCCGGTTCGGCGCCGTCACCGGCGATCCGCTGCTGGAGGCGGTCGAGGCCGGCCGGGCCTTCCCGGGCATGGAGCACTGGCTGCCGCTGTTCCATCCGGCGCTGGTGCCGGTGACGCACTATCTCGATCCCCGCGCCGAGGTGGCGCTCGATCATCTCGCGCGCGACGCGATCAAGGCGCGCGCCGCCCTGATCGGCGAGCATTACGAGGCGCGGGTGCAGCCGCCGCCGCCGGGCACCAGCTTCGGCGCGGCGCCGTACCGGCCGCTGCCGCCCGAGCTGCTCTATCTCGACGAGGGCGGCTTCGAGCGCGAGATCGCCGGCCGGACGCGGCTCGAGCTCTCGGCCTACGGGCCGCCGCCGCGGCCGCCCGCCGGCATCGACAAGGTGCTGGACCTGCGCGGCCGGCCGGCGCGCGACTTCGCGGCCGAGCGGGCGGACCGGTCGAAGAACCTGTTCGACGCCATCGTGGCGCATCTCGACGCGCTGGTGAGCGAAGGCGAGCGGCCGCTGCTCGCCGCCTCGAGCGAGGGCACGCTGGAGCGGCTGCGCCAGGTGCTGGCCGATCACGGCTTCGACCGGCTGACCCGGGTCGAGCAGTGGGCCGAGGTGCCGCAGGTCGGCGGCGCCGCGATCGCGGTGCTGCCGCTGGAGCGGGGCTTCGTCGCGCCGGCGATGCACCTCATCGGCGAGCGCGATCTCCTGGGCGACCGGCTCACCGCCGCCGCCAGGCGCAGCCGCAAGGCGGCCGACCGCTTCGTCCAGGACATCGCGGCGCTGTCGGAGGGCGATCTCGTCGTCCATGCCGAGCACGGCATCGGCCGGTTCGAGGGCCTGGAGACGCTGGAGATCGCCGGTGCGCCGCACGACTGCCTGAAGCTGGTCTACCAGGGCGGCGACAAGCTGTTCGTGCCGGTCGAGAATCTCGACGTGCTGTCGCGCTACGGCCATGCCGAGCAGGAGGCGACGCTCGACAAGCTGGGCGGGGTGGGCTGGCAGTCGCGCAAGGCCAAGGTCAAGGAGCGGATCCGCGAGCTGGCCGGCGAGCTGATCAAGGTCGCGGCCGAGCGCGCCACGCGCAAGGGCACGGTGCTCGACCTGCCGCACGGGGTCTACGAGGAGTTCGCCGCCCGCTTCCCCTACGAGGAGACCGAGGACCAGCTGGCGGCGATCGAGGCCGTGCTCACCGACATGGCGTCCGGCCGGCCGATGGACCGGCTGCTGTGCGGCGACGTGGGCTTCGGCAAGACCGAGGTGGCCCTGCGTGCGGCCTTCGTCGCCGCCCTGGCCGGCAAGCAGGTGGCGCTGCTCGCTCCCACCACGCTCCTGGTGCGGCAGCACTACCGCGTCTTCGCCCAGCGCTTCGAGGGCCTGCCGGTGCGCGTCGCCTCGCTGTCGCGCTTCGTCTCGGCGAAGGAGGCGGCGGAGGTCAAGAAGGCTCTGGCCGAGGGGCAGGTCGACATCGTGGTCGGCACCCATGCCCTCTTGGGCAAGGGCGTGAGCTTCAAGAATCTGGGGCTCGTCATCGTCGACGAGGAGCAGCATTTCGGCGTCGCGCACAAGGAGAAGCTCAAGCAGCTCCGTGCCGAGGTCCACGTCCTGACCATGACCGCGACGCCGATCCCGCGCACGCTGCACATGGCGCTGGGCGGGATGAAGGACCTGTCGCTGATCGCCACCCCGCCGGTCGACCGGCTGGCGGTGCGGACCTTCGTCATGCCGGCGGACCCGGTGGTGATCCGCGAGGCGCTGATGCGCGAGCACTGGCGCGGCGGCCAGTCCTTCTTCGTCTGCCCGCGGATCGCGGACCAGGGCAAGCTCAAGGACGACCTGCAGCGGCTGGTGCCGGAGCTCAAGGTGGCGGTCGCCAACGGCCAGATGCCGGCGGCCGATCTCGATCGGGTGATGGGCGAGTTCTACGACCGAAGGCTCGACGTGCTGCTCGCCACCAACATCATCGAGAGCGGCCTCGACATCCCGACCGCCAACACGCTGATCGTGCATCGCGCCGACCAGTTCGGCCTCGCCCAGCTCTACCAGCTGCGCGGCCGCGTCGGCCGGTCGAAGGTGCGCGGCTACGCCTACTTCACCGTGCCGGCGAGCAAGGCGCTGGCCGAGACCGCCGAGCGGCGGCTGTCGGTGATCCAGTCGCTGGAGGGGTTGGGCGCCGGCTTTCAGCTCGCCAGCCACGATCTCGACATCCGCGGTGCCGGCAACCTCTTGGGCGACGAGCAGTCGGGCCAGATCAAGGAGGTCGGCTTCGAGCTCTACAACCACATGCTCGAGGAGGCGGTGGCCGAGCTGCGCGCCCGCGCCGCCCGGGAGCCGGTCGCCGAGACCACCGACTGGACGCCGCAGATCACCATCGACGCCGCGGCCCTGATGCCCGAGAGCTATATCGGCGATCTGGACCTGCGGCTGGCGATGTATCGCCGCCTGGCGGGCCTGGCGACGCCCGAGGAGCTCGAGGGCTTCGCCGCCGAGCTGATCGACCGCTTCGGCAAGCTGCCGCCCGAGACCGAGCAGCTCCTGCAGCTGGTGGCGATCAAGCAGCTCTGCCGCAAGGCCAACGTCGCCAAGCTCGACGCCGGCCCCAAGGGCATCGTGCTGGCGTTCCGGGACAACAAGTTCGCCCGGCCGGAGCGGCTCGTCCGCCTGATCGCCGACAGCAAGGGGCAGATGAAGGTCCGGCCGGACCACAAGGTGGTGGTCCTGCGCGAGACCAAGAGCCCGGTCGAGCGCCTGCGGACGGCGCGCAAGCTCATGGGCGAGCTGGCGCAGCTCGCCGCATAGAGCCCTACGCTAGCGCATCATGGCGCGGCCGCGGTCGGCAATCGGCTGGCCGCCGGGACGGGGAACGGGAAGCCCAGCACCACGGCACCGCCGCGGACCTGGTTCTGCGCCTGGCATTTGCTGGTGCAGGCCGAGGCGGGCGGGGCGACCTCGGTCGCGTCCTCGCCGGTGACCCCGCCCATCCGCCCGCCGCTGGCCACGTCCCACACCGAGAAGTTGCCGCAGCGCTGCACCGTGGCGACGGTGCCGTCGCGCTTCCTGATCGGGGTCGCGCATTGCGGCTGCAGCACCTCGGTCGCCACCTGCGGGCTGTCGCGCGCGACCAGTCGGGACGACACGTCGTTGGCGATGTTGGTCCGCGGGCCGACCACGACCGTGGTGCTCACCTTGGCGGTCACATACGGCAGGGAATCGCCTTCACGGGCGCGGAAGTTGGGATTGTCGAAGTAGAACATGTTCGGGCCGAGGACGTGCGTGAAGCGCGTGCGCTGCCCGTCGCTGCGCTCCACCTCCATCTGGAAGATGCCGCCATTGGCGCAGTCCTTGGCCTGCAGCTTCATGCTCAGCCCCGGACCGGTCCGTGAGAGCTCGATGTCGGTGTCCTTGAGCTCGACGCCGGCGTTGGAGCTCAAGATCAGGCCGGCATGGTCGGGCGTCTTGCCGGCGAACAGGACCGTCCGGACGCCGCCGGTCTGGTCGAGCGGATTGGCGGCCCCGGTGAAGGTGTAGTTCCGCACGGCGAAGCTGGCTGGCACCACCGTAAACTCGACATACTTGCCTTTGACCAGGAACGGCGCCTGCAGGTTGCCGAAGGGGATCGTGAAGCGTCCGGCGCCGCTCAGCGTGTTGCCGGCCCCGACGACGCTGAAGCCGCCTCCGGCGCAGCCCTTGGACGAGGCGGCATGAACGGCGGGCGCTCCCGTGGAGATCGCCGCGAAGGCCGCGCTCGCAGTCAGCAGAATCAGCAGTGGCGACCGTCTTGAATGCATATGCAACGAAGCCAACGAAGCCGTGCTCATTGGATGCTGAGACACAGAGTTCTCCCCGGTCTTTTGCTCACGATAAGTGTGAGATTGCATGACGTAGACGTTACAGTCGGGACATCTATTCCAATTGTCAGAGTAGAATCTTGCCAATTAGTAAGACATACTATAATGCATCAATAGTTTGATTTGCCGTCCCTTGGACGGGCAGTCGCATCGTCAGCTGTGGTGTCCGGAGGCAGCGTTACTTGTTGATCGGCACCGATGGCACGCAGCGCAGGATGGCGAGCAGGCCGAGATAGGCGAGCGCGAGGATGGCGCCGATGGCGATCTCGAACGGAAACAGGTTGTGCGACGTCGGGTCCGCGGCGACATCGCGGCAGAAGATCGCGATCCATCCTGCCCAACCGAGCATGGGCAACATGGCGGCCACCTGCCACCCGCCGCGCCAATGCTGCAGGCAGCGTAGCTGCGCGATCGCATAGGCGAACGGCAGGGCGGGCAGGGTCACGAAGGCGATCAGGACCGGCAGGGTATCCATGCCGGCGAGTATCGGGCCAAGCGGTTAACGGAGCGTGATCGGCCGCCAGAGGCTATCCGGCGGTCCGCCCCCCTGTGATCAACCCGCAGCGCACTTGTTGACGAACGACGTCCTGGCAGCACCGGAGAGTTTCTTCGCGTCGGCCTGGGCCGTGCAGTTCGAATTCTTGGCGGTGCTCGCCGACTTGCCGGCATTGCCCGAGAGGCAGCCGCTCATGAAGGACTTGCGGGCGTCACCGCTCAGCTTCTGCGACGCGGCTTGCGCATTGCAGGCCGACATCTTGTCCTGCTGCGTGTTCGCGGCATGGCTCGGGGCTGCGGCAAACAGCATGACTGCGGCGGCCGCGGACGCGACGAGAAGGCCGTTGCGCATCACCAACACTCCCATGCCCACAGCGGGCACGGCGCACGATACGCACGGGAAATGAGCGACAGGCGCGTGCCGCCGTGAATTCGCGGCCATGCGGCGGGCTAACCGGCCTTGCGCGTGTCCGTGGTTGCGTCCTTGCCCTCCTCCAGGAACCAGCGGGCGGCGGGATCGGCGACCTGCGCACCGGCAGCGAGCACCGCCGCGTCCGAGACCACGGCCAGCGGCGTGTAGCGGGGATGATGATGGTCCTTATAGGGGTTGTTCGTGGCCGCGTTGTAGCAGCAGATCAGCAGGTTGCGGCTCCGGTCGGACAGGTTGGCCGCAGAGCAGTGCAGCGTGTTGGCGTGGAAGAACAGGGCGTCGCCCGGCGCCATCTCGCAATGGACCAGATCCAGCCGCTCCAGCGCCCGCTCGACCCGCTCCGGGTCGGCGCCGGTCTGGCCGGCGACGCGGCCATGCTCGAGCCGGCCGAGCTTGTGGCTGCCGGCGAGCAGCTGCATGCAGCCGTTCTCGCGTGTGGAGGGCTCGAGCGCCACTGCGACCGAGAGCATGTCGGGGTACAGGCAGCCGTTCTGGTACCAGTAGCCGTAGTCCTGGTGCCACTCCCACCGCCCGCCGCCACCCGGCCGCTTCATCGTCAGCTTGCTGTGGTAATGGTAGACCTCGCCGCCGAGCAGCTTCGCGGCCCCACCGGCGACCCGCTCGCAGCGGGCGATCATGCCGAAGACGTCCTCGCCGGGGTGATTCCACAAGGCCAGCTCGGTCGAGCCGCCCTGGGCGTCGGCGAGCTTGAGGCGGCTGCCGCGAATGGCGGGGTCGGTCTCGATCACCCGGTTGCAGAGGGCGATCTCGTCTGTGGAAAGCAGGCCGCGCTTGATCAGGTAGCCGTCGCGCTCGAAGGCTGCGACGTCGGCTGCGTCGAGATGGGCAAAGCCTGTCATGACGTGGTCCTCCCTCGAGGTTGTCTCGGGCGCCGCCGCCCGTTAATGTTGCAACGTTCTACATAGCTCGGATGGTGACGATGCGCGAGATGTCGGTGCGCGAGGCCAATCAGAATTTCTCGCGGCTGATCGCCGAGGTCGAGCGCGGCGAGACCGTGATCATCACCAAGAACGGCCGCGCCGTGGCCAAGGTGGCGCCGCAACCCGCCGATCGGCGCGACGATCCGGAGTGGCGTGCGGCGCACGAGGAGTTGATGGACGATTTGCGCAGCTGGCGCGGTGACGGCTATCGCGTCGGCAGAATCACCGAAGAGGACAAGTACGGCCCAATGCCTGAATGATCCGGCCGGCGTTGGACGCGAACGTTCTCGTCTATGGCTTCCTCGAGCCTGACAGCGACAAGGGGCGGGTGGCGAACGAGACCATCGCCCGGGTCTCCGCCGTTGGTGTTGTTGCCGTTCAGGCTATTGGCGAGTTCCTGTGGGTGGTCCGCCGGCGGCGACCCGAGTGGCTCGACCGAGCGACACAGCGCAGTCAGCGGCTGCGGCGGGTATTGACGCCCATCGCGACCGATCTGGAGCTCATGATCGCGGCAAGCGGCCTCGTCCAACGTCACGGGCTGCAGTTCTGGGACGCCTTGATCCTCAAGGCGTCCGCTCGTGGTGGTGCCTCCCTGCTGCTCAGCGAGGACATGCAGGACGGGGCGGAGCTGGACGGCATCCGCCTCCTCAACCCGTTCGAGCCGGCCAATCGGGACAGGTTGGAGGTTCTTCTGCGGGTCTGATGGGATCCGCGCCTGGGCCCGATTCCACGTAGACTGCGACTGCTGCACCAGTCGTCATTGCCGACGTCAGCGCCTCGAAGGCCGGTGGCGCACCAGTTCATCGTCGAGTTGACGCACGCTGTTCATTGGCGCAATCTGCCCAGCTACGTTGGCGACAAGACCAGAACCAACAAAGCGGGGAACGTCCGATGCCGAACGAGCATCTGGAAAAGCCGAAAAGCCCCGAGGATTGGCGCCTCTACCACGCGGCCAGCAAGGCCGCGCTCGAGGAGGGCGAGGCTGCGGAGCGCTGGCGGAGCGAAAGACGGGGCGGCCTCGACGTCTATGCGAGCCTGGCCCGCAATGCCGGCTCGTCGAGCAGCAGCAATCAGGGCACGTTCGACGGCTGGCGCCGGGAGGCCCGCTCGGTGAGCGCTGAGACCTACCGCCTCGCCGACAGCGAGCAGGCAAGCTTCAGCCGCATCGCCGCGGCGGAAGCGAAAATCAGGCTACCGGTCGTCAAGGACGGCGCGCTGACCACGCTCTGCAACGACATCGCGGTCCGGCCGCCGAGCCTCGACGAGTCCTTCCTGGCGCCGCGACGCTCGGTCGCTCGGGGGCCGCTCGAGATCATGCTGGACTCGCTGCTCCAGCACGGCATCAAGCCGGATGCGCCGGGCTTCCAGCAGGTGCTGGGCGATGCGCGGCTACGCGTGGCGCGAGACGCCGGCGACCTGAGCGCGGTACTCGAAGCATTCGTGAACGCCACCCAGCTGGCGGTGGCCACCAAGCTCAAGGAGCCGATACCGTCGCCGAGCTGGGCCAGCGACGACGGATACCGGTATTTCCGGGAGTCCGGGGACAAGCTGCTCGAGGCCCTGCGCGCCTGGGACGGGATGGTTCACAGCTGGGACAATCCGCCCAGGGACGAGGTTCTTGCCAAGGGCAAGGCGTGCTCGGATGCGCTGAAGGCGATGGCGATGGGGTGCGCGCCGAGCTCGGCCCTGACCGACGGCGTCGCCTTCTCCGCCGTCACCGGGCTCGCCTTGCTGATGGCGCTCGGGGAGCGGATCTCGGCGCAGATCCAGTCGCGGTTCGGCGAGGTCACCATCCAAGGTCTCTACAATCGAATCCTCGAGATCCCGGATCGGGCTCCCCCGAGCAACGTGTCGGCCGTCGCGCAGCGTGGCAAGGCAGGCTTCCAGAAGCTTGCGAAATTTTGGCGAGACGAGATCGACGGGGTGAAGAAAGCTATGCGTAAAGCAGGCGTCGACGATGCCTCGTACAAAGCCTTCTTCGACCCGAACATCCAAGACCCGATTAAGAACGCGCTGTCGAAGTTCGATGAGACCATGAACGATCCCTACAATCTCGATACGCCAGCCGGTCTGGACGCGCTGAAAAAGAGTGTCTCCCTGCTCGCCATCGATCTGCATGACCTGCGAAAGCGAGCAGTCGCAGCGGCCGGTCTGGTCGGACCGGCCGTCAGCGGTACTCTCGAGTTCCCCGTCGCCCGCGAGAACATGCTCGATACCATCGACACGGTGGCTCGACAGATGCAGGTCCGGCTCGGGTTGGCGTTGAACGTCGGGCTATAGATCGTTCCCGGCTCAGGTTCGAGGCCAGCAATGCAGGTGGTGGCGGGGACGCAATGATGAATACCGCACTTATCAACCCGCTCTACAATATCCAGCGAACACTGCGCGAGAGCCCGATCGCCGGCGAGCCGATCGTCTCCAATCTCGCGGTAGAGACTGCGCTCTCCCTGGTCGTGACACAGAATGAGGAGGAAGCGGTCGCCAACGGGTATCTGTTCCTGCCCAGCACGGCGACGGTGAAAATCGTCGCCTACGATCTGACCATCTCCGGGGGCCTGGCCTTTCCGGGCCGCGACGTCGTCATCTTCACACGGGTGTTGCGAGCCAGGGCGGAGGCAGGCCCACCGGCCGTAGCCGTCGACGGGCTGCCCCCGCCCGAGAACATGCTGCAGTCGAGGCCAGCGCCGAGAGAGGGGCCGCAGCTCGACAAGGGCGAAGCCGGAGCGCCCGGCTACAACGACACGGTCGTCGGCCCTGGTGGCGGCAGAACCAGGAAGTCGGGTGGGCCAGGTTGGTCGGCCGCAGACCACGCCAAGGAGATGAATGGGCGCGACGGCAAGAGCGGGGCAAGCCGCGAAGGTGTCATCAGCGATGGCAAGGTCATCGAGCGCCGAGGGGATGGCGGCAGCATCTTCATCTGCTGCGAACGCATGGAACTCGCCGCCGGGGGCGTGCTGAAGCTCTCGGCCGATGGCGGTGCCGGCGAGCCCGGCCAGCCGGGCCAGGACGGTGCCGCGGGCGGCAATGGCGGGCCGGGCTTCGACGCCGTCGTCCGGACGGCAGGCATATCCTACTCCGGGCCGACACCCGGCGGCAATGGCGGTCGTGGCGGTCGCGGCGGTAGGGGCGGCGATGGCGGCAAGGGAGGGCGCGGCGGCACCATCACGGTGCATTGCATCGCCGGGCCGCCGGCGGTCGCGTGCAGCGTCGCCGGCGGCGTCAGCCGGCCCGGCAAGGCCGGGCACGGCGGCGATGCGGGGGAGCCGGGTCGCGGCGGGCGCGGCCTGCGCTTCCGGCCGGCGTTCCGCAACTACGATAACGTCATCGATGCGGCACCCAACGGGGAGCCCGGCGGCAGAGGCGAGGACGGGCACGACGGCGACCCGCATCCGGGAGAGCAGGGGACGTATTCGCTCGAGACGGTGGAGGTGGCACGGGCGGCGCTCGCCAGCTTGACGAGCGTGGCTCAGCTCCAGATGGTGTTCGAGGCTGCGCGCGCCGACTATCTCGTCACCCCGCCTCCCGACTACCGGCTGCGCCTGATGGCGGTATCGGAGCCCTCGCAGCTTCCCGACGCCGGAAGCCGCGATCTGTTCGTCCTGGCCATGGTGGGCGCGCGGCTGCTGGTCAGGATCTTCGACCGGCAGGGGCGCAAGGCGTTCGATTGGGCCGAGAGCGACGCGTCGCAAGGCGACGCGCTGGCGCTGCTGAAACAGCGCTTCGCCGTCCTGCCGGGCGTGCTCCTCGTGGGCGACTGGAGTGCCGCAACCGGCACCACCGGGCTTGCCGGCGAGGATCGGGCGGCCCTCATCGAACGCATGGGATCACTCAGCAGCGATGCGGCCGAGGAGCTGGAGTCGCTGAGCGACGAGGATCTGGCCGGCCGTGGGGCAGTCGCGGCATTCCTGCTCGCAGCGGCGATCCGCGGCAAGGACGAGCTGGCGCGGACGAGCTGCGAGGATCAGCGCAACACCCTGATCGTCGAGAACCACAAGCATGCAGGGGTGGCAGGCGAGCAGCTTCAGGGCATGACCAACCGGCAGTTGGTGGGCGTCGGGCTGCGTTGGTTCGACTGGGCCGCCCAGCTGTCCGGCAGGCTGGCCACCAACGCGCAGTCGATCATCGACGAAATCAGGTCGCTGGTCGGCTACCGCGACACTTGGAGCGAGATTCGCGAGCGGCTGGGCTGGGCCTGTGCGCTGCTGAACGCCCTGGCAAAGGGGCAACGCTCCCTCGAGGACCGGAAGCTGGCGACGCTCCTGGCGGCCTCGGCTCTGCCGCTCCTGGAGAACCACACGCACGGCCTCGACAGCTTCGGCAAGACCCCGGCGTTCGCTCCGGGAATGACATTCGACACCTATGCCGGCTGGGTTGCCGACTCGCTGGCAGATCTGGTCGAGATCGAGAAATACCACTTCAGCTACTTTGCGGCTCTCCGCGCGGAGAAGGACGCGCTGGCGGACCTGCAGAACGCCATCACCAACTATTCGGGGCAGGTGAGCTTCATCCAGAGCAAGGCGGACCGCGCCCGCGCGGAATCCGACGAGGTGGAAAGCAAGATCGAGAAGCTAAGGGCTGAGCTGAAGGTCCGACGCACGGATCTGCAAGGCGCGTTGAAGGACTTCGCCGCAAACGTGCGCTCGTCATTCGGCCTGAGCATCGAGACGCTGTTCAACTGCCTGAGCCAGCTCTCCTTCGTCAGCCTGAGCGAGCCGGTCCATTCCCTCAGCGCCTTCACCAAGGCCGGCGGCGGCGCCAGCGCCGCGGCGATGGCCGGCAGCCAGCTCGGCACGATCATCAACGAGGCTGCGACCAATGTCCTCAACGACTTTGGCGAGCCGGTCAAACGAGAGCTGCTCCTCAAGCGGATCTCGGTGGTGGAGGAGAGCCTCGACCTGCGCTCCGAACTCACGCGGTTGGAGAGCGGCTTCATCGCCGACGATCAATCCAAGCGCCTCTTGGTCCAGCTGGGCAAGTTCAAGGAGCTGTGCAGCGACTTCAAGAAGGTCGCGAAGGACGTTCCGCTGCTCAAGGACCTGGATCGCTACATCGATGCCGTGACCACGCGCAACCGATATGTCGACCGGTACAACATGCTGCTGCGCACCAGGGTCGACCTCGCCGCCGAGCTGAACCGGTTGGACGAGCACAAGAACGTCGTCGCCGGCCGGCTCACGATCGCGGCGCAGCCGACGCTGCCCGCCATGGCCGCGTTCGTCTCCGGGCTGTACGAGCGGGCGAAGGCCGAAGCGATCGCCGATCTGTATCTGGCCTATCGCGCCTACGCGCTCTGGGCGCTGGCGCCCAATGGCGGCTTCCACGCCATCCTCGGCCGCAGCCCCGAGGGCATCAAGGCCAAGCAGCTCCAGGGTGCCTGGCAGGACATCAAGCGGTCGCTGCGCAAGAGCGTGGACGACGGCGGATCACGACCGAAGGAGTTTCCGGAGGACAACTCGTCCTTCGGGCGGGTGGTCGTGCTGCGGCGGGACGTTCACGGTCGGATCTTCGACGATCTGCTCTACGAGTCGGCGGATCTGGAGATTCTGCCCGCCACGCAATCCTCGGCGGCACCCCCCGCCGATTTCGCCCCGACGCGCACGGTGATCTCGGCTTTCGAGGCCCCGCCTCTGGGCGCCGACCGTCTGCCCAACCCCTTCTTCAACATGAGCAACGTGCGCCTGCGCAAGGTGCGGGTCTGGATGGTCGGCATGCGCGTGCCCGGCAACCGGCACTATGTCGAGCTCACCCATCTCGGCCAGGAGCGCTTCCGCACCCCGCTCGACCTGCCCTATCCGCCTGTCGACGATGACGTCGGCGGCACCGGCACGGCGGCCTATGTGCGCCATGACCCGGTACCGATCACCTTCGTCTACGATGCGACCAATCTGCGGTACGATGCCGACCAGGGTGGGCTCACCCCCGGCTCGCTCAAAGGCAGCAAGCCCGCCCTGGAGGACGGCAATCTGAATCTGAGCATCGACGACAAGGCGGAGCCGCCGCTGCAAGCGCAGTATGCGCCGATCGGGCCGTTCGGGAAATGGCGGCTGTCCGTCGCCGAGCAGTTCAACCCGGGTCTCAACCTCGATAGCCTGTCGATGATCGTCATCGACTTCCACGGCTACTATCGAGCCTTCCACGAATGAACGCAGAAGGCACGCCAAGCGGTGGGGGCCGGTCGATCCCCGGCCCCTCGCTGCAGCCTACCTGATCCCCGCCTCGATCAGCGGAATCAGCTCGCCGATGGACTTCGGCGTGACCACGCCGGCACCGGTGTTCAAGGACAGGCCGGGCATCTTGTAGGCCTTGGTCAGCACGCACTGCAGCACCGGCATGAAGCCCTGCAGGTAGAGGAGCTGGTCCAGGGTCACGTTGACGTAGCCGGACTGCAGGCCGTCGATGGTGGCGGGTGCGAGGTCGATGCCGCCAACGGTAATCTCGCCGGGCTTCTTGCCGGCCTTCTTCAGGACGTCGGCCAAGACGCTGGTGATGCCGCCATGCTGGGTGCCGATGGCCTTGAGCGCCGGGTGCGACTGGACGTAGGCGGCGAGCACGGGCACGGCCAGCGACGCGTCGCTGTTGGCCTCCTGGGTGATCTCCAGCCGGTCGACCTTGAGCCCGGCCTTCTCCAGCGTGTCGGCGAGACCCTTTTCCGACTGGCCGCGCTCGGCCTGGCTGAACACGCCATAGACCATGGCCTCGTCGCCGGACTTGAGCTGGCCCGCGTCGATCATCCGTTCGGCGGTGAGGGTGCCGCCCTGGTAGAGATCGACGCCGGCATAGCCGAAGCCCTTGGGGCCGAAGGCGGCCTGGATCTCGGACAGCGGTGCGTTGCCGTGGGTGACCTCGATGCCCTGGTCGAAGGCCTGCTTGACCAGGTCCATGAAGGCCTCGTTGCCCGGATGGCCCATGATCACGATGCAGGAGGGCTTGGCCGCCATGGCCTGCTTG
>JAXMCJ010000071.1:0-12955 GCA_046349415.1 Geminicoccaceae bacterium | reverse complement strand
GCCGGTCACGCACGCCATCATCGACATCCTCGGCGAGGTCGCGCTCCTGCTGTGGGGCCTGCACATGGTCAGCAGCGGCGTCCAACGTGCCTTTGGCGCCGACCTGCGTCACTTCCTCCGCCGCGCCCTCAGGCATCGCCTGACCGCGCTCGCTGCCGGTCTCCTCGCTACCCTGGTTCTGCAGAGCAGCACGGCGACGGCGCTGATCGCGGGCTCGCTGTCGGCAAGCGGCGCGATCGCGCCGGTGCCGGGCCTGGCCGTGATGCTGGGTGCGAATGTCGGCACGGCGCTGGTAACCTCGGTGCTGGCGTTCGACGTCTCGCTCCTGTTCCCGATCCTGCTCCTGGCGGGCTTGGTGCTGTTCCGCTCGGCGACCAGCCCCCGCGCGCGCAACCTCGGGCGCGCCGGGCTCGGCCTCGGCATGATGCTTCTCGCCTTGCACCTGCTGGTCGGCACCTTCGCCCTCGACCATCTCGACGCGCGGGCGAGAGAAACGATCGCCCTGCTGACGGGCGAGCCGCTGATCGTACTGACGACAGCGGCGGCGGTGACCTGGCTCCTGCATTCCAGCATCGCCACGATCCTGGTGATCGCGACCCTGGCGCAGGCGGGGCTGCTGGCGCCCGAGCCCGCTCTGGCGATGGTGCTGGGCGCCAATCTCGGCAGTGCGTTGAATCCGCTGGTGGATGCGCTCGGCGGCGAGCGCGCCGCCCTGCGGCTGCCCGTCGGCAACCTGATCAACCGCGTGACGGGATGCCTTGCCGCCCTGCCCTTCCTGGCCGAGCTGGCCCACCTCGTGGCGGACTTCGGAACGAGCGCCGGCACCGGGGTGGTGCTGTTCCATCTGGGCTTCAACGTCGTGCTCGCCGCGTTGTTCATCGTCCCCCTGCCCGCGTTCGCCCGGTTGCTGGCGCGTGCGCTGCCCGACCGACCGCGCCCGGACGATCCGGCCGCACCGCAATTTCTCGACCGCGCCTCCCTGGCGCTGCCGGCTGTGGCGCTGACGGCGGCGTCACGCGAGACGCTGCGGATGGCGGACGTGGTCGAGACCATGCTGCGAGGGGCGGGCGAGCTGCTCACGCGCGACGATCTCGCCCTGGCGGTGCGCCTGCGCGCCATGGACGATGTCCTCGACCGGCTGCAGCGCGAGGTGAAGCAGTTCCTCAGCGAGCTGTCCGTCGCCGGCGGCACGACCGAGGAGGATCGGCGCCGCATCGGCTGGCTGCTGGTCGCCGCCCTCAACCTCGAGCATGCCGGCGACGTCGTCGACAAGGGCCTGCTCGATCTCGCGGCCAAGCGCATCCGGCGCCATCAGCGGCTCAACGACTGGGAGCTGGCCGAAGCCGAGGCGATGCACGCCCACGTGCTTGCCCAGCTGCGGCTCGCCACTGCCGTGCTGATGGGCGAGGATCTCGCCGCCGCCCGCCGGCTGGTCGAGCAGAAGGAGCGCTTCCGGGAGTTCGAGCGCACGGCCATGGCGGCGCAGCTGGCACCAGTGCACGCCGGCCGCGCTGTGTCGGAAACCGGCGCATTGCATCTCGACATCGTGCGGGAGCTGAAGCGGATCGAAGCCCATGTGGCGGCGATCGCCCATCCGCTGCTCGAGCGAAGCAACCTTCTGCGCCCCTCGCGGCTGGTGGCCGTGCCGGAGCCGGTCTAGATCGCCATGCCGGTCACGCGCCCCTCGTAGATCGCCATCACCGCGGTGCGTGCCGCGACGCTGTCGCCGACCGAGCGGATGTCGAGCCCGGAGCCGGCTAGCGCTCCGGCGATCTCGTCCTCGGGGCGGTTGCAGGCGGCGATCACCAGCGTATCGGCGGCGATCTCCTCGTCGGGGCCGGCGAACTGGGTCACCAGGGCCGCGTCGCCGCGCCACTCCCGGACCGCCGCGTCGGTGACGAAGCGCGCGCCCAGCTCGCGCAGGCGCTTGCGGATCGGCAGGTCGGCCGCCGTCCGCTCGACCTCCTTGGCGACCATGCCGGCGGGCGTGACGATGGTCAGCTGGTGGCCGGCCTCGGCCAGCGCGAGCGCGGTGCCCGCACCCTTCCAGTTCGCCCCCTCGTCGAGCAGCACTACCCGCCGTCCGGGCCGGGCCTCACGCGCCATCACCGCCTCGGCCGAGCAGACATTGCCCCGCTCGATGCCGGGCAGCCGGTCGAGGTGCGGCAGGGCGCGCTGATAGCCCTCGCCCGTGGGCTGCGAGCCGGTAGCCAGGATCACGACGTCGGCTCCGAAGTCGCGCACCTCGTCGGCGGCGAGCGGCGTGTTGAGCCGGACGGCCACCTGCATCCGCGCGAGCTGGCGCTCCTGCCAGTCGAGATAGTCCAGGATCTGGCCGCGCCGCGGCTGCATGCCGGCCAGCCGGAACTGGCCACCGAGCCGGTCGGCCGCCTCGACCAGCGTCACCTGGTGCCCGCGCTCGGCCGCGACCCGGGCGGCCTCCAGGCCCGCCGGCCCACCCCCGACCACCAGGACGCGCTTCGGCCGTGCCGCCGGCTCGAACCGGTCGCCGCCCCATTCCCACTCGCGCCCGGCGGACGGGTTGATCAGGCAGGAGATCCAGTAGTCCCGCGACCGACGGCCCCAGCACATCTGGTTGCAGGACAGGCAGGGCCGGACGTCGTCGGCGCGGCCCGCCCGCGCCTTGTTGGCGAGATGCGGGTCGGCGATCTGGCCGCGGACGATCGAGACCATGTCGGCCTGACCGGAGGCGACGACATAGTCCGCGTTCTCGGGCGTACGGATGTGGCTCTCGGCCTGCACCTTCATGTGCCGGGCGACTGCCTTCAGGGCCTCGGCATAGGGGGCGCCGAGCTTGTCGGCGAAGAACACGGTGGGGATGATGCCGGTGAAGTCGAAATAGCTGCCCGTGCCGCAGGTGACGTAGTCCGCCAGGGCGCGGGCGTCGTACCAGGCGACGATCTCCTGCATCTGTTCGATCGACAGCGAGGCCTCGATCTCGGGATGCAGATTCACTGCGAGGCCGAGGATGAAGTCCTCGCCGGCCACCGCCCGGATGCGTCGCATGATCTCGGCGCCGAAGCGCACCCGGTTCTCCAGGCTGCCGCCCCAGCGATCGTCGCGGCGGTTGGAGGAAGGCGTCCAGAACTGGTCGATCAAGGCGTGATAGGCGGCGAACAGCTCCACACCGTCGAAGCCCGCGGCCTTCGCCCGTCGTGCACCCTGGACGAAGCCGTCGATCACCTCCTCGATCTCGGCCTCGCTCATCCGGTGGCTGCCGTCGGAATCGTGGAAGGAGGGCAGGCCCGATGGCGACCAGCCCGGCCGGAACGAGTTGTCGAAGTCGCCGTGCTGGCCGACATGGTAGAGTTGCTGGACGATCACCGCCCCTTCCGACTTCACCGCCTCGGTGATCGCGCGAAAGCCGGGGATGACGTCGTCGCTGGAGGGGCGGAAGTTGCCGCGCGTCAGCACGGCGGTCGCATGCACCGGCACCGGCTCGACCACGATCATCGCCGCCCCGCCGAGCGCCCGCTCGCGATAGTAGCCGAAGTGGCGGGCGCCGGGCAGGCCGTCCTCCGCCATGTTGGCGGTGTGCGCACCGAACACGATGCGGTTGCGCAGCGTCTTGTGCCGGAGCGTCAGCGGCTGGAAGAGGTGCGGAAAAGATTCAGTCACGGGTCGCCTCCTCTCGCAGCCGGTCGCGAATGTAGAGCGCGGTGAAGAGATCGAGATGCCCGCCGCCGCCGTTCTTGAACAGGGTGATGTCGTCGGCGCGGCGCTCCAGCCGCCAGCCCTCGCGGCAGAGATCGTAGAGATCGCCCTCGACCTTGCCGCGAGGGACTACGCCCCGGTCGATCGGATCGATCAGATCACCGCAGAGCTCGAGATTGAGGCTGGCCTCGTCGACGAACAGCCGTGCACGCCGTACCGCCTCGTCGTCACACTCCCGCATCGCCGGCGTATAGCCGCCGACCAGATCGAGATGCGCGCCTGGCTTGAGCAGGGAGCCCTTGACGACCGGCGCGGTCGTGGCCGTGGAGCAGGACACGATGTCGGCCTCGCGCACGGCCGCGTCCACGTCCGCGACCGCCTGGGCATCGACGCCCTCGGCACGCAGCCCGGCCGCCATCGCTTCGGCGCGCTCGGGGTTCCGGTTCCAGACCAAAACCCGCCGCAATGCCGGGCGAACCGCCAGATGGGCCCGCGCCAGGTACGGGGCCAAGCCGCCCGCACCGACCATCGCCAGCACCACCGCGTCCGCTCGGCTCAGGAGCTGCGCCCCCAGGGCCGAGTCCGCCGCCGTCTTGCGGTAGGTCAGCGAGGTGCCGTCGATCACCGCGGCCGGCCGGCCGTCATCGCCGTCGAACAGCGCGTAGAGCGCCTGGATCGCCGGCACGCCCGGATGCCGGGCCGGGTTGTCCGGCAGGATGGTCGCGATCTTGGTGCCCATCGCCACGCCGGGCAGGAAGGCGGGCAGGTTGAAATAAGTCTGCTTGACGCCCCGCAGCTCGGCCTCGACCGCGGCGCGGGTGGCCAAGGGGCGTGGGCCGCGGTGGGCATGGCGCAATGCGGCGACGAGGTCGGGCCAGGCGCAGAGGCGATGCACCGTCTCGCCGTCGACCACCAGCATCCCGGCTACTCCCGCGCACTTGCCGCCCGGGAATCTAGCCTCGAATGAGGCCCGATGCCGCCGGATAAACCGCCAATCGCGCGCGATGCGCTAAAGTGCCCGGGTTTCACCGATCGCCAGCGCCCACGCATCCCGCTCGCCATAGCCTGCCGCGCGGGCTGCGGCCCTGAACCGCTCCGGCGGCTCGAACACCGGCTCGTCGGTGAGCTGGATGGTGCCCCAATGCATGCCGCACAGGCGCCGCGCCCCGAGCTCGCGGCCGATCTGCACGCCTTCCTCGGGCGTGCAGTGCGAGCCTCGCATCAGGCTGCGCGGCGCGTAGGCACCGATCGGCACCAGCGCGATGTCGGGCGGCGCCACCTTTGTGGCGATCTCGGCGAACACCGGGCCATAGGCGGTGTCGCCCGTGAACAGCACCGTGCGGCCGCCCGCCTCGAGCAGAAAGCCGCACCACAGGCTGGCATTGCGGTCGAACAGGCCGCGCTTGCTGAAATGGATGGCGGGCAGGGCGGTGATCCGGACGCCAGCGACCTCCGCCTGCTGCAGCCAGTCGAGCTCGATCGTCGCCGCGTAACGGTCGCTCGGCAGGTAGCGGGAAACCCGCAGCGGCATGACGGCGCGAAGCGAGCTGGAGTGAGGCAGCTCAGCCAGCGCTCGCAGGTCGAGATGGTCGTAGTGATTGTGCGAAAGCAGCAAGATGTCGACGGGCGGGAGCTGCCCGGCGGTCAGCGAGGGGCCGGCCAGCCGCTTCGGGCCGAACCAGGCGAAGGGCGAGGCCCGCTCGGTGAGGTAGGGATCGGTCAGCAGCGTCCTGCCGCCGAGCCGGATCAGAAAGCTCGCATGACCCAGCCAGGTGATGCTGTCGTGACCCTCTGCCGCCGCCAGTTGCGCCAAGGCGGCATGGGCCGGCAGGACGTGGCTTTCGGGTAGGGTGGGTGCGGCAGGCGGATCCACCAGTCGGCGCCACATGAAGGAGCGCCACTCCGCCGGCGTGCCGCCGCGCTCGGGGCTACCCGGCGGATTGCGGAAAGTCCCGTCGGGCAGATGGTGCCAGGGCAGCATGCCGGATTCCTGCGTGGATGCGGGCCTGGGCCGCTGCCCGAGCGCAAGCCCGGCCAGCGCGGCCAGAAGCCGTCGGCGGCCCAGCGCGGTGCCGGGAGGCGTGCTCGCGTGGTTCATGGGACCCAGATGGCGCACATCGGTCGCCGCGCCAATGGGCGCTCCTGCATACCCTGTCAGTGCCTTGAAACCGTCATGGGATTGGGATAGCTCATCCTCGCGAAGGGAACTTTCGGCCGTGCGCCGCGGGAGAACGCAATGCCAGCCAGCGAGCGTCTCGATCTACTAAGTCCCGGCTCCTGACGCGGGGGCCGGGTGCGATGGTAGCGCTGTCTGCATACCCTGCCCTGGTCCTGAACGCCGACTATCAGCCCTTGTCCTACTACCCGCTTTCTCTTTGGGGCTGGCAGGACACCGTCAAGGCGATCTTTCTCGACCGGGTGGCGGTGGTCAGTCATTACGATCACGTCATTCGCTCGCCGGGCCTGGAGCTGCGCCTGCCGAGCGTCGTGGCGCTGAAGCAATATATCCCGCAGGACCGACGGCCGCCCTTCACGCGGTTCAACGTCTTCCTGCGCGACCGGTTCGCCTGCCAGTACTGCCGCCGCCCCCATGCGACGCAGGAGCTGACCTTCGACCACGTCGTGCCGAAGTCGCGCGGCGGCAAGACGAGCTGGTCGAACATCGTGACCGCCTGCACGCGCTGCAATCTGCGCAAGGGCAACCGCCTGCCGCAGGAGTGCGGCATGCAGCCGATTGCCAGACCCGCGGTGCCGACAGCGCACCAGCTGCGGCTCAATGGCCGTACCTTCCCGCCGAACTACCTGCACGGGTCCTGGCGCGACTACCTCTATTGGGACGTCGAGCTCGACCCGTAGCCCCGCGCATCCATCGTCGCCATAGAGTTCGACGATTGCGGGATCAAAAACACTCGTTGGACAAACGAGGCGGCCTCGGTCCATAGAAGATCCGAGGAATTGCAGCCCCTGCGCCGGCAAAGAGTTGATGATCTGGCGGCCATGGTTGCGGATGAGAATTGTCGGGACGTGAGGCGAAGCGAATGGCTGGAGCAGGCAGCCGGTCGGGGCAGCGGCCCGATCAGACGGCGAACCGGCCTCCAGAGGCGGCCGATGAGATTGCCGTCCGCGCGATCGTAGCCGAGTTCGCCGAGCTGGAGGGGCCACTGCTGCCCATCCTGCACGCGTTGAACGACCGGTTCGGCCATGTCGACGAGGCGACGGTGCCGGTGATCGCCGACGCGCTCAATCTCTCGCGCGCCGAGGTCCATGGCGTCGTTTCATTCTATCACGACTTTCGCCGGGCACCGGCCGGCCGTCATGTGATCAAGGTCTGTCGGGCCGAGGCCTGCCAATCCATGGGCAGCCGGCAGCTCGTCGCCGATCTCGAGGCGGCACTCGGCATCGCCATCGGCGACACTACCCCCGATGGCCGGATCACGCTCGAGCCCGTTTATTGCCTCGGCAACTGCGCGCTCTCACCTGCGGCCCTGGTCGACGGCAATCTGATCGGGCGCCTGACGCAGGACCGGATGCAGGCCATGCTGGCCGGGATCGGCGGATGAGCACGCCACTTCGCATCTTCGTGCCCCGCGACGCCGCGGCGCTGTCGGTCGGGGCCGAGGCCGTGGCTGCGGCCGTGATGGCGGAGTCGCAGCGGCGTTCGATGCCCGTCGAGCTGGTCCGCAACGGCAGCCGGGGCCTGTTCTGGCTGGAGCCGTTGCTCGAGATCGCGACCGACGGCGGCCGACTGGGTTTTGGCCCTGTGTCGCCCGAGGACGTGCCGGCTCTGTTCGACGCCGGCCTCGCCGACGCGGCTCGGGATCATGCCGCCGCGCACCGGCTCGCTCTCGGGCCGATCGAGGAGCTGCCGTACCTGAAGGGCCAGCAGCGACTGACCTTTGCCCGCTGCGGCATCACCGACCCGTTCTCGCTCGCCGACTACGAGGCGCATGGCGGTATCAAGGGCCTGCGGCGGGCGCTGGCCATGGATCCGGCGGCGGTGGTCGAGGAGGTGGTGACCTCGGGTCTGCGCGGCCGCGGCGGCGCCGGCTTCCCGACCGGGATCAAGTGGCGCACCGTGGCCGCGGCCCAGGCCGACCGGAAATACATCGTCTGCAACGCCGACGAGGGCGACAGCGGCACGTTCGCCGACCGCATGCTCATGGAGGGCGACCCGTTCGTCCTGATCGAGGGCATGGCGATCGCCGGCGTGGCGGTCGGCGCCGCCAAGGGTTTCGTCTACATCCGCTCCGAATATCCGCACGCCTTCCACGCCATGCTGCGCGCGGTCGAGATCGCCCGAGAGCACGGGCTGCTCGGCCCGGACCTGCTCGGCAGCGGGCGCGCCTTCGAGCTGGAGATCCGGCTGGGCGCGGGGGCCTATATCTGCGGCGAGGAGACCTCGCTCCTGGAGAGCCTGGAAGGGCGCCGCGGTCAGGTCCGCTTCAAGCCGCCGCTGCCGGCGATCAGCGGCCTGTTCGGCCGGCCCACGGTCATCAACAACATGATCTCGCTGGCGAGCGTGCCGGTGATCCTGGCCGAGGGCGGCGAGTTCTACCGCGACTTCGGCATGGGCCGCTCGCGCGGCACGCTGCCGTTCCAGCTCGCCGGCAACGTCCGCCATGGCGGCTTGGTCGAGCGCGCCTTCGGCCTCACCTTGCGCGATCTGGTCGAGGGCTTCGGCGGCGGCACCGCCACCGGTCGGCCGATCCGGGCAATCCAGGTCGGCGGCCCGCTGGGCGCCTACTGGCCCGCGAGCCTGTTGGACGTGCCGCTCGACTACGAGGAGTTTATCAAGCACGACGGCATGATCGGCCATGGCGGCGTGGTCGTGTTCGACGACACGGTCGACATGGCGGCCCAGGCCGAGTTCGCGTTCGAGTTCTGCGCCATCGAGAGCTGCGGCAAGTGCACACCCTGCCGGATCGGCTCGACGCGGGGGGCGGAGACCATCGCCAAGATCCGCCGCGGCCAGGCGGTCGACGCCAATCTGGAGCTGGTGCGCGATCTCGCCGAGGTCTTGCGCGACGGCTCGCTGTGCGCGCTGGGCGGCCTGACGCCGATGCCGGTGCTCTCCGCCATCGACCATTTTCCCGAGGACTTCGACGGCGGGCGGCGGCCCGGCGTCGACACGACGAGGATCGCCGCGGAATGACCGTTCGAGGCGTCACCCCGTGGCGAACGCAGGAGTTATCGTAATGGCTACCGCCGACATTCGCGACCACGGCACCCCGGCCCGCAAGGCTGAGACGCTGGTCACGCTGGAGATCGACGGCAAGCCGGTCACGGTGCCGGCCGGGACCTCGCTGATGCGCGCCGCCGCCGAGGCCGGTATCGCCGTGCCCAAGCTGTGCGCCACCGAGAGCCTGGAGCCGTTCGGCTCCTGCCGGCTGTGCGTGGTCGAGATCCAGGGCCGGCGCGGCACCCCCGCCTCCTGCACCACCCCCGTCGAGCCGGGGATGAAGGTCACCACCCAGAACGACCGGCTGGCCAAGCTGCGCCGCGGCGTGATGGAGCTCTACATCTCCGATCACCCGCTGGACTGCCTGACCTGCTCGGCCAACGGCGATTGCGAGCTGCAGGACATGGCGGGTGCCGTGGGCCTGCGCGAGGTCCGCTACGGCTATGACGGGGCGAACCACATCAGCCAGGGCAAGGATCTCTCCAACCCCTACTTCGCCTTCGACCCGTCCAAATGCATCGTCTGCTCGCGCTGCGTGCGCGCCTGTGAGGAGGTGCAGGGCACCTTCGCGCTGACCATCGGCGCGCGCGGCTTCGACAGCCACGTCTCGCCGGGCATGGACGAAAGCTTCCTGGACTCGGAATGCGTCTCCTGCGGCGCCTGCGTCCAAGCCTGCCCGACCGCGACCCTGATCGAGAAGAGCGTCGTGGCGCATGGCCAGCCCGACCGCAGCGTGGTCACCACCTGCGCCTATTGCGGCGTCGGCTGCTCGTTCGAGGCCGAGCTGCAGGGCAACCGCATCGTGCGCATGACGCCGCATGAGGACGGGCAGGCCAACCACGGCCATTCCTGCGTCAAGGGCCGCTTCGCCTGGGGCTACGCCACGCACAAGGACCGCGTCACCAAGCCGATGGTCCGCGCCTCGATCCAGGAGCCCTGGCGTGTGGTGTCCTGGGAGGAGGCGATCGGCCACGCCGCCAGCGAGTTCATGCGGATCCAGGCGAAGTATGGCCAGGGCTCGATCGGCGGCATCACCTCCTCGCGCTGCACCAACGAGGAGGTCTACGTCGTCCAGAAGCTGATCCGTGCCGCCTTCGGCAACAACAATGTCGACACCTGCGCCCGGGTCTGCCATTCGCCCACCGGCTACGGCCTCAAGACCACCTTCGGCACTTCCGCCGGGACGCAGGACTTCGACTCGGTCGACGACACCGACGTCGTCCTGGTGATCGGCGCCAACCCGACCGATGGCCACCCCGTGTTCGCCTCGCGCATGAAGCGGCGGCTGCGCGAGGGTGCGAAGCTGATCGTGGCCGACCCGCGCCGGATCGACCTGGTCCGCACCCCGCACGTTCAGGCCAGCCATCACCTGCAGCTCCGTCCGGGCACCAACGTGGCGCTGGTCAATGCGCTGGCCCACGTCATTGCGACCGAAGGGCTGATCGACGAGGCGTTCGTCGCGGAGCGCTGCGAGCCCGCAGATTTCGCCGCGTGGCGTGCCTTCGTCGCTCTGCCCGAGAACTCGCCCGAGACCGTCGAGGCAGTGACCGGCGTGCCTGCGGCGGAGATCCGTGCCGCGGCCCGGCTCTATGCCACGGGCGGGCGCGCCGCGATCTATTACGGCCTGGGCGTGACCGAGCACAGCCAGGGCTCCACCACGGTCATGGCGATGGCGAACCTCGCCATGGCGACCGGCAACATCGGCCGGCGCGGCGTCGGCGTGAATCCGCTGCGCGGCCAGAACAACGTCCAGGGCTCGTGCGACATGGGCTCGTTCCCGCACGAGCTGTCGGGCTATCGCCACGTCGGCGAGGAGGCGACGCGCGCCCTGTTCGAGGCGGCCTGGGGAAGGCCGATCGATGCCGAGCCGGGTCTCCGCATCCCCAACATGTTCGACGCGGCCGTCGAAGGCAGCTTCAAGGGCCTGTTCGTGCAGGGCGAGGACATCGCCCAGTCCGACCCCAACACCCAGCACGTGACCGCGGCCTTGGAGGCGCTCGAGTGCGTCGTCGTCCAGGACCTGTTCCTGAACGAGACCGCCAACTTCGCCCACGTCTTCCTGCCGGGCGCGTCGTTCCTGGAGAAGGACGGCACCTTCACCAACGCCGAGCGCCGCATCAGCCGGGTGCGGATGGCGATCCCGCCCATGTGCGGCAAGCACGAGTGGCAGGTCGCGACCGAGCTCGCCACCGCCATGGGCTACCCCATGTCCTACCGCGATCCGTCCGAGATCATGGACGAGATCGCGCGCCTGACCCCGACCTTCGCCGGGGTGAGCTACGCTCGGCTCGACGAGCTGGGCTCGATCCAGTGGCCGTGCAACGCCGAGGCGCCCGAAGGCACGCCGATCATGCACGAGGATGGCTTCGTGCGCGGCCGGGGCAAGTTCGTGGTGACGCCCTATGTCGCCACCGACGAGCGCACCGGCCCCCGCTTCCCGCTCCTGCTGACCACGGGCCGCATCCTGTCGCAGTACAATGTCGGCGCGCAGACCCGGCGTACCGAGAACGTGGTCTGGCACGACGAGGACGTGCTGGAGATCCACGCCCACGACGCCGAGAACCGCGGCATCCGCGACGGCGACTGGGTGGCGCTGGCGAGTCGGGCCGGCGAGACGACGCTGCGGGTGCGCATCTCCGACCGCATCCCGCCGGGCGTGGTCTATACGACCTTCCACCATCCGCTCACCGGCACCAACGTCATCACCACCGACAACTCCGATTGGGCCACCAACTGCCCGGAGTACAAGGTGACCGCGGTCGAGGTCCGGCTGACCAACCGGTACTCGCAGTGGCAGGAGGACTATGAAAGCCTCGTGCAGCTGACACGCCGGATCGAGACCGCACCCGCCGAATGATCGCCCAGCGCACCTCGGCGACGCGCGGCCGGCGCTCGGCGCCGAGCCGTCTGGCACCGCGACCGGTCGCGACCCGCCCGGCGAGCCGTTGGAGCGACGGCGCCTCCGCGCCGCTCGCCCTGGTCGAGACGGTGGCGACCGAATGCCCGGTGGCGCTGGTCTACAACGAGGTCAGCCACGCGGTGATGATGGCGAGCCCGGCCGATCTCGAGGATATGGGCACCGGCTTCACGCTCGCCGAGAACATCGCGGGACTGGCCGAGATCGGCGCCGTCGAGGTCCTGGACATGGTGCTGGGCTTCGAGGTCCGCATCGCCATTCCGGCTGAGCGCGCTGCCGCGCTCGAGCAGCGCCGCCGCAGCATGGCGGGCGGCACCGCCTGTGGTTTGTGCGGCGTGATCAGCCTCGAGCAGGCCGTGCGCCGGCTGCCGCGCGTCGAGAACGTCATGCGATGGCGCGCCGGCGCGATTCGAGCTGCCATGGCCAATCTGCCGCCCTGGCAGAGCGTGCATCGCCAGACGGGTGCGGTCCACGCCGCCGCCTTGGCCTCGCCGAGCGGCGAGATCCTGCTCGCCCGCGAGGATGTCGGCCGGCACAATGCGCTCGACAAGCTGATCGGCGCCGCCGCGCGCGCCGGCCTCGATCCTGCCGAGACCTTGGTTTTGCTGACCAGCCGCTGCAGCACCGAGATGGTGCAGAAGGCCGCGACCGCGGGCTACTCCACGATGGTGACCATCTCGGGTCCGACCAGCCTGGCCATCGAGCTTGCCGAGGAGGCGGGCATGAGCTTGGTCGCCTTCGCCCGTGGCGACCAGTTCACCGTTTACACCCACCCTGATCGCATCGTGCCGTGACCGACCACGCCCATCCGACCGCCGACGCGCACGGCGCCATCCTGCGCATGGCCAACCAGATCGCCACGGCCTTTGCGGCCGAGGCGAATCCGGCGGCAGCGACCGCCGAGCACATCGCGAGCTTCTGGGACCCGCGCATGCGCGCCCAGCTGCGGGCGGCACTGGCCGAGAACGAGGCGGCGCTGGACCCGGTGGCCCGCGAAGCGGCCCGCCGCCTGAACGGGCGCGCCTGAGCCGTCACGGCTCGAACGCGACGATCCGCTTCCAGTCGTTCTTCATGCTGACGACGGTCCAGCCGCGCTTGGCGGCCTCGTCGTAGAGCTCCTGAGTGAAGGTCCCACCTTGGTGTCGGGCAGGCCGGGCCGTACCTGGTCAAAGGCGGCGAGCCGC
>JAXMCJ010000070.1:0-13082 GCA_046349415.1 Geminicoccaceae bacterium | reverse complement strand
AGCTCGGTCTCGTGCGGCATCAGCGCTGCTGCGGCTTCCGGCATTGTCGGTGCTGGCGGTTGTCCGTCACAGGAGCAGCGCCGCGCCCAGAGCTACCACAAGCAGTAGGAGCGTGGCACCGGCAACCGGCCAGGACCGCAGCTTCCGCTCGGCGCGCTCGATCGCCGCGGCGGCGCGGTCAGCGCCGCGCGCCGCCGCCTCGCCCACGACCACGAGATCGCCTTCCGGCAGCCGCGGCAGGCGGCGGCCCCAGCGATGCAGCGCCGCCGCCAGCACGATGCCGAGCAGCACGGGCCACAGGCCGCCCCACAACGCCTTCGGGTCCAGCGCCTCCGCCGTGGTGCCCAGATCGAGCTGCAGGAACACGGCCCAGGGTATGCCGACCGCCGCCACGGCCAGGAGCAGCCAGGGCAGGGCGAGACCGAGGGGAGGGGCGGCCGGAGCCTGCGATCCGGCTGCCGCGAGCCGGCGGCAGAAATGGAGCATCAACAGCGTGCTGCCGGCACCGGCGAGGGTGGCGAGGGAGTAGACCGCGCCGTCTCCGAGCGCCGGCTTGACGGCGAGCTTGGCGAGCGCGCCGCCGGTCAGCGGCAGGCCGCCGAAGCCCAGGGCCAGGAGGACCGCGGGCAACAGGACCAGCCAGAGGCGGCGGGCGCCGGAGGAGGCGGCTACGCCCACGGCCAGGAACAGGGCGCCCTTGGCCAGCACATGGTGTGCGGCGGCGAAGGCGGCGGGCAGCAGCGCCGCAGGCCCGGCCACCAGCCCCATGCCGAGTGCCGTGGCGACCAGCCCCATCTGGCTGACGCTGGAGTAGGCCAGCACGGTCTTGGGATTGTCCTGGGTGATGCCGACCGCCACGCCATAGAAGGCGGTGAGCAGGCCGATGCCGGCGATGACCGCACTCCAGTCGGCGAGGTGCGCGTCGTAGGGGAGGAAGCGGATGAGGCCGATGATGCCGGCCTTGATGATGGCGCCGCTGAGCACGGCGGAGGCGGGCATGGGTGCGGCGGGGTGGGCCACCGGCAGCCAGACGTGCAGCGGCACGAGGCCGGCCTTGAGGCCGAAGCCGAGCAGCAGCATGGCGATGGTGAGCGTGCGCAGGGGCGAGGCCGCGAGATCGGCCACAGTGGTGGCGATCGCCAGGGTGGGGCCGGGGCTCTCCACCGCGAGCAGGGCGAAGCCCGCGAGGAGGGCGATCTCGCCGAGCACGGCGAGAAACAGATAGATGACGCCGGCCCGGCGGGCGCGGGGCGTGCCGTCGTGGACGACGAGGCCGTAGGCGGCGAGGCTGACCAGCGCGAAGGCGAGATAGAAGCTGGCGAGGTCGCGGGCGAAGAACACGGCGAGACTGCCGGTGAGGGTCAGCAGCCACCAGACGGCGAACCGCCCGGCTTTGGGATCGCCGGCGAGGTAGGTGCGGGCATAGGCGCCGGCGGCACTCCACAGCAGGGCCGCGACCCCGAGCAGGAGGGCACCGGGACGGTCGAGGGCCAGGGTGAAATGGCGCGCCGAATCGAGCACGAGCGGCGGCGCGTCGGCGGCGAGGAAGGCCGCTGCCAGCGCCGGCAGGGGGGCGAGCCAGAGCAGGCCGAGCATCCGGGCGCGGATGGCGGTGTCGGTGCAGGCCAGCAGCAGGGCGAGCGGCAGCGCCAGGGCGGCGGGCAGCGCCGCGCTCATGGCCCCAAGACCGCAGGCAAGGCGAGCCGGCCGACCTGCACCAGATTGAACGAGGCCAGCGGCACGAGGCCCAGCGCCACGCTGCCGGCGGCGAGCACCAGCACCACGGCTTCGCGGCGGCGGGTCACGGGGGCCACGGGCTCGGTGATGGTGCCGCCGCCGGCCAGCGACGGGGCGAGCACGCGCAGCAGGTAGCCGCCGGTGAGCAGCGCCCCCAGCAGCAGCGGCAGCGCCCACCACCATTGCCCGGTCTGGAGCGAGGTCTGGAGCAGTAGCCATTTGGCGATGAAGCCGCCGCTGGGCGGCAGGCCCATCAGCGACAGGCCGGCCAAGCCGAAGGCGAGGGTGGTCATCGGCAGGGCGCGGCCGATGCCGCCGAGCTCGCCGATGCGGTCGTGCCCGAGCCGCTGCGCGATCAGCCCGGCGGCGAGGAACATGGCGGCCTTGGCGATGGCGTGCGAGACCACCTGCAGGATGCCGCCGACCCAGGCGGCGGGGCTGCCCAGCTGGACCAGCGGGAACAGGATGAATAGGTAGCCGATCTGCGCCACGGTCGAGTAGGCGACCAGGAGCTTGAGCCGCTGCTGGCGCAGGGCGAGCACGCCGCCGAACAGGATCGCCGCGGCGCCCAGGACGCCCAGGACTTGGCCGGCCGCGAAGCCGGGAATGCCCGGCATGACGTCGAACCACAGCCGGACGATCAGGAACAGCGGCGCCTTGACGACCAGCGCGGACAGGATGGCGCTGGCCGGGGCAGGGGCGCCGGCATGGGCGGGCGGCAGCCACAGGTGGAGCGGGAACAGCGCCGCTTTGGCCAGCAGGCCGACGGTCATCAGACAGCAGGCGAGCAGGATGGCGGGCGTCGGGGCGATGGCCTTCGACAGGAGGACGATGTCGAGCGTGCCGTGGGCGCCGTAGATCAGGCCGGCGCCGAGCAGGTAGAGCATCGAGCCCAGGAGCGCGAACAGCAGGTAGCGAAGCGCTGCGGCGATGGTGCCCGGGCTGCCGTCCAGGCAGACCAGCGGCACGGCGGCGAAGGTGAGCAGCTCCAGGGCGACGAACAGGCTGAACAGGTCGTCGGCCAGGAAGACCAGATCGAGCGCCGCCCAGAGGGCGAGCAGCAGGGTCCAGAAGGCCATCGGCGCCCGCGCCTCGGCGACGCCGGCGGGCGTGCAGAAGTCCTCGCGCGCGAACAGGGTGACGGCGGCGAGAACCACCGCTGAGGTCAGCAGCATCGCCGCCGACAGGCCGTCGGCGCGTAGGGCGATGCCGAGCGGGGGCAGCCAGCTGCCCAGGACGTAGGTCACGGCATCGCCGGACCACAGCACGGCGGTGGTGATGGCGAGGGCGATGACGAGGCCCACCGGCATCACGACCAGGGCGATGCGCTCAGGCCAGCGGCCGCCGAGCCCGATGGCGATCAGGGCGGCGACCGAAGGCAGCGCCAGCGCCAGGACGAGCAGCCAGCCGCCGGTGCCGCCGGTCATGGGGGATCCGTCGGCAGGGCGTCGCTGCCCGTGGCCGCCGCCAGCCTCAGCAGGAGGGCGACCGCGACGGCGGTGGCCGCGAACGCGACGACGATGCCGGTGATCACCATGGCCTGCGGCACCGGATCGCCGCCGAGCCCGGAAACGGCGCCGCGCCGCGCCACCACGCCGAACAGCAGGAAGATGCCGGCGCCGAAGAGGTTGACCGCCAGGAGCTTGCGGAGCGACCCGGACTGGACGACCAGGCCGTAGAGGCCGAGCCCGATCAGGGCGGAGCCGGCCAGCCCGTAGAGGTCGGCTGTGGTCACCGGCGCGGCCGCTCCGCGGGGCCGGCGACGAACAAAGCGAGCGAGAGTGCGATCGCGACGATGAGTGCCGCCTCGATCAACAGGATCAGCGGCTTGGCGAAGGCGGCGGGGTAGGCGAGGAAGCCGTCGCCGAAGGCGAGGCCGCCGAGGCCGACGGCGAAGAACACGAGCGCCCCGCCGACCAGCGCCAGGCGGAGCGGGCGGCTGCCCAAAGGGGGCGGGTCGACCAGCCGGGCCATCATGGCGAGCAGCAGCATAGCGGCGAGGATCGCCCCGCCCTGGAACGCGCCGCCCGGCTCGTCGGCGCTGACCCAGAACACGTAGACGCCGACGACGATGCCGACCGGCGGCAGGACGCGGGCGAGGAAGGCCAGCGGGCCGTCCGGATCGCTCGCCGGGTAGGCGGCCGGGCGGCCGTCCCAGAGGCGGTCGGGCGCCAGCGACCACACGGCCAGCAGACCGACGACCAGGACCAGCTTCTCCATCAGCGTGTCGAGGGCGCGGTAGGCCATCAGCACCGCGGTGACCGGATTGCCGAGGCCGGTGGCCGGCAGCCCGGCCTGTGCGGTGGTCGCCAGCGACGGCGCTGGCTCGGGCAGGAGGAGCACCGCAGTGGCGAGCGCGCCGGTGATGGCGGCGCACAGCAGGCCGACGGCGATCCGCAACGACAGCGGCGGCGGTGCCGGCGCGGCGGCGTCGCGCAGCCTTGCGGCGGCGCCGAGCAGCAGCACGGCAGTGATCACGCCGATCGGCGCCTCGGTCAGCGCCACGTCCACGGCATCGAGCCGGACCCAGGCCAGTGCGAGCAACAGGCCGAACGAGGCGAAGGCCACCACCGCGGCCAGGGCGGTGCGGGCCAGCAGGGTCCAAACCGCGACGGCCAGGATGGTCGCGAGGAGGGCGAGGTCGAGCACCAGGCCGGCGCTCATCGCTCCGGCTCCGCCCGGCGGACGATGCGGGCCATCAGCTGTGCGGCGGTGGCGCTGCCGAGCAGCACGAGCAGCCAGACGGCGATCAGCCGCAGGGCGGCGGCGAGGCTTTCGGTCTGGGGCAGCAGGCCGAGGACGATGAGGCCGAGGCCGAGATTGTCGGCCTTGGTCAGGGCGTGCAGGCGGCTCATCGGGTCGGGGAAGCGGAGCAGGCCGACGGTGCCGGCCAGGAAGAACAGCGCCCCCAAAGGCACCAGCGCGACGGTGAGCAGATCGGCGCTCACCGCCTGGCGGCACCGTCGATGGCGAACGCCGCGGCGAGGAAAGCCGCGAGCAGCGCCAGCACCAAGGCCACGTCGACCGCCGCCGTGGCACGCAGCGCGGTCGCCACCAGCAGCAGCACCGCCACCGCACCGGTGCCGAGGAGTTGCGCCGCCATGATCCGGTCGGCATCGCCCGGGCCGCGCAGCAGGCGGAGCAGCCCCGCGGTCACGGTCAGCAGCACGAAGGCGGCCGCGCCGAGCAGGAACTCAGCCACTGCGACGGATGCCGGCGAAGCGCGCCTCGGCCGCGGCGATATCCTCGGCTACCGGCTGGCGCAGATCGAGGCCATGAATCAGTGCCCTGCCGTCGGGCGCCACCTCGGCGGGAAGCGAGCCCGGGAGCAGGCTCGCGAGTGCCAGAAACGCGCTCCGCCACGGGCCCGGGGCCAGACGGAGCCGGCAAGTCACGTAGCCGGGCTGCAGCGGCAGGCGCGGATCGAGCGCGCGCCATGCCACGTCCACGCCGGCGACCACGGACTGCCACAGGAAATGCAGGCCCAGCGCACCTAGCGCCAGCGGGCGCAGGCGGGCCGAGGCGGGCGGCAGCAGGCGCAAGCTCACCCACGCCGCCGCCGCTGCAACGGTGATGCCCACGGCCATGCCCGCGAGGTCGTCGCCGTAGAGCAGGAGCCAGAGGCCGAGTGCCGCCAGGCCGCGTAGGAGCGCGGCCGGAACGAGCGTCACAGCACGCCCTTGGTGCTGGGCACCTCGCCCGAGCCGTCGAGCGCCACCGCCTCGCGCAGCGCCAGCGCCAGCGCCTTGAACGCCGCCTCGGCGCGGTGGTGGTCGTTGCTGCCCTTGAGCACGTCGACATGCAGCGTCATGCGCGCCGCGGTCGCCAGGGAGACGAAGACATGGGTCAGGTTCTCTGTCGCGATCTCGCCGATCCGCTCGCGCCGGAAGCCCAGCTCGACATGCGCCGAGGGCCGGCCCGAGAAGTCGACCACGACCCGGGCGAGCGCCTCGTCAAGCGGGGCGTGGGCGTGGCCGAAGCGGCGGATGCCGCGCCGCTCACCGAGCGCCTGGTCGAAGGCCGCGCCCAGCGCCAGGGCGCAGTCCTCGGCGGTGTGGTGGTCGTCGACCTCGAGATCGCCGTCGCAGTCGAGCTCGAGGTCGAAGCGGCCGTGCCTGGCGAGTGCGGTCAGCATGTGGTCGAGAAAGCCCAGGCCGGTCTGCACGTCGGCCCGGCCGGTGCCGTCGAGGTCGAGCGACAGGGTGATCTCGGTCTCGGCGGTGCGCCGCTCGACCCGGGCGGTGCGGGGTGTCTCGCTCACGGCACGATCTGGGCGATGCCGAACACCACGATGTCCGTGCCGCCGCGCTCCTTGATCGCCCGGATCAGCGCCGGCAGGTCGGCCCGCGGCACGGCGGCCTTGACCGCGAAGCCGGCCTCGTGGTGCAGAGGTGCTATGGTCGGCTCGCGCATGCAGGGTAGCACCGCCACCACCGCCTCGAGCCGGTCAGCCGCCACGTTGACCTCCAGCATCACGCGCTTCCTGGCGTCGAGCACCGAGCGCACCAGCACGACGAAGTGCTCGATCCGCGCCCGCTTGCCGGCATCGTCGAGCGAGCGCGGGCAACCGTAGAGCCGGGTCGAGGAGCGCATCAGCTCGTCGAAGATCAAGAGGCCGTTGGCCTTGAGGGTGGCACCGGTCGCGGTGTTGTCGACGATGCAGTCGGCATCCTCGGGCGGGAACACCTCGGTGGCACCGTAGGAGCGCACGACCCGGCCGTCGAAGCCGCGCCGCTGCAGCCAGGCCTGGGTGATGCGCTCATATTCGGTGGCGACGACGAAGCCGGGCTTGGTCGGCCGGTCGTTCTCCAGGAAGTCGGGGCCGGCGGCGGCGACGATCCGCACCGGATCGAGGGCGGTGTCGACCAGCTCGATCAGCTCCGCACCCTTCTCCATCACCCAGTCGGCGCCGGCGAAGCCGAGGTCGCGCGAGCCGAGATGCAGCATCTCGACGATGTTCTGCGGCTTGAGGATCTTGGTCTCGAAGCCCTCGAGCGAGATCGACGGGCGATAGCCGCGCCGGTCGAAGGTCAGGCGGATGCCGGCATCCGCCATCAGGCGCATCACGCCCTCCTCCATCCGGCCCTTGGGCAGGGCGAGATGGACCAGGGACTCGCGGGTGGGGTCGAGGATGGTCAAGGGAGGCTCGCGAAATTCGGCGGCGGAGGGCGGACACCGGGGCGTCACGCGGCGGCACTCTATAGAGGAGGGCCAATTTCGCGTAAAGCCGACCGGAGCCCGCCCGTCACCTGCGCGGCGCGTTCAGCCGCCGCCGAAATCCTCCGGATCGGGCGGCGGCGGGGCGGGGGCCCGCTTCCGCTCCGCCTCGATCGCCAGATACTCCTTGAGCGCGCGGTCCCGCCGCATCCGCCACAGCGGCTGCGCCTGCGGACCGTCGCGCCCCGGGTTGTTGTAGTACTCCTCGGCCTGGTCCAGCCGCCGCTTCGCCTCGATGCTGCGGATGGTCAGCCGGTCGTACTCCGTCTCGGCCATCAGCCTTCCAGGTCGACGCCGTAGAAGATGTGGGCGCCGAACGGGTCGATCTTGAAGTCGACGACGTTCTTGGCCAGCGGCTGGTACACGACCGAGTGCGCGATGGTGTTCCACGGCGCCTCGCGCTTGAAGACGACCTGCGCCTCCTCGTAGAGCTTGGTGCGCTCGGCGAGGTCGCTCGAGCGCTGCGCCTTGGTGATCAGCTCATTGAACTCCTTGTTGCACCAGCGCGCCCGGTTGTTCTGGCCCTTCACCGCCTCGCAGCTCAGGAGCGCGAACAGGAAGTTGTCCGGGTCGCCATTGTCGCCGGTCCAGCCGAGCAGCACGGTCTCGTGCTCGCCGGCGGCGGAGCGCTTGAGATACTCGCCCCATTCGTAGCTGACGATCTCGGCATCGACGCCGACGGCCTTCCAGTCGGCCTGGATCAGCTCGGCCATGCGCTTGGCGTTGGGGTTGTAGGGCCGCTGGACTGGCATCGCCCAGATATTGGTCTTGAGATTGCTGACGCCGGCCTCGGCCAGCAGCTTCTTGGCGGCCTCGGGATCGTAGGGGTCGTCCTGCACCGCGTCGTTGTAGGACCACATGGTCGGCGGGATCGGGTTCTTGGCGGCCTTGCCCGCACCTTGGAACACCGCGTCGATGATCGCCTGCTTGTTCACCGCCATGTTGAGCGCCTTGCGGACGCGCGGGTCGTCGAACGGCTTCTTCTCGGTGTTGTAGGCGTGATAGCCGATGTTGAGGCCTTCCGAGCTCATCAGGTTGACCGCGGGGTCGTCCTTCATCGCCGGGATGTCGGCCGGGTTCGGGTAGGCCATCACCTGGCACTCGCCGGCCTTCAGCTTCTGGTAGCGCACCGACGCGTCGGGCGTGATCGCGAAGACCAGATTGTCGATCTTGGCCGGGCCGGCCCAGTAGTCGGGATTGGCCTTGTAGCGGATCACCGCGTCCTTCTGGTAGTCGACCAGCGTGAACGGCCCGGTGCCGACCGGCTCGAGGTCGAGCTTCTCCGGCGTGCCCGCCTTCAGCATCGCGTCGGCATACTCGGCCGACATGATCGAGGCGAAATCCATGGCGATGTTGGCGATGAACGGCGCCTGGGGCGCCGCCAGGGTGAACTTCACGGTATGGTCGTCGACCTTCTCGACCGACTTCAGCAGATTGCCCATGTCCATGCTGGCGAAGTATTCGTAAGTGCCGCCCGAGACCTTGTTGTAGGGATGGTTCGGGTCGAGCTGCCGCATGAACGTGAAGACCACGTCGTCGGCATTGAAGTCACGGCTCGGCGTGAAGTTCTTGTTGCCGTGCCACTTCACACCCTCGCGCAGCTTGAAGGTGTAGGTCAGGCCGTCGTCGGAGACCGTGTAGCTCTCGGCGAGCCCGGGAACGGTCTTGGTGTCGCCGCGCTCGAACTCCACCAGCCGGTTGTAGACCGGCTTCGAGGAGGCGTCGAAGGTGGTGCCGGCGGTGAACAGCATCGGCGCGAAGCCCTCGGGGCTGCCTTCCGAGCAATAGACCAGCGTCTTGGCCTGCGCCGCGGCGCCCAACGCCAATATCGACACCGCGCCGAGCACGGTGGCCCTGATGAACGATCGCATATGATCCCCTCCCAAGGGATTGTCATGGCGCCCTGGCGGCGCTGCTCGCGGCACCGAAGCATGCGCCCGCGGGCAAGTCAAACCACGGCCCCGCGCGGTGCTTCGGGCATCGGCTGCGGGCAGGCGGATTCGAAGGCGCGGGCGGCCCGCAGCACCAGCGCATCGGCATACTTGGCTGCGGCGAGCTGCAGCCCGATCGGCAGCCCGTCGGCGGTGAAGCCGGCCGGAACGCTGATCGCCGGCTGCTGGCTGAGGTTGAACGGATAGCTGAAGCTCGCCCACTCGCTCCAGCGCCCGGGCCGCTCCGGGTCGGGCGATTCGACGCCGGCGGCGAAGGCCGGCAGCGCCGTGCTCGGGGTCGCGATCAGGTCGTAGTCGGTCAGGAAGCGCTGCATGGCGACGCCCAGCTCGCCGCGCTCCAGGATGGCGTCCTGGATCTCGGCCCGGCTGTAGCTCGTCCCCTGCTCGGCCATGGCGACGAGGCCGGGGTCGAGCCGGACGCGCATCTTCGGCGGGACCTTCTCCAGCATCCGACCCGCCGCGGGAAACCAGGTGCGGGCGAAGATGCTGCCGGGATTCCCGATCGGAGGATCGACCCGCTCGATCCGCGCCCCGAGGTCGGCCAGCACGGCCAGGGCCGCCTCGAAACCCGCGGCGACCTCGGGATGGACCTCGACGAAGCCGAAGGTGGCGCTGGCCGCGATGCGCAATCCGGCGATGCCGCCCTCGAGCCCGATCCGGTAGTCGCGGCCGTCGGGCGGCAGCGCGGTCCAGTCGCGGATGTCGGGCCGGCTGATCACGGTCAGCATCAGTGCCGCGTCCGCGACCGTGCGGGTCATCGGCCCGAGATGCGCCACCGTGCCGAAGGGCGACAGCGGCCAGGCCGGGACGCGGCCGAACGTCGGCTTGAGGCCGACGATGCCACAGAAGCTCGACGGGATGCGGATCGAGCCGCCGCCGTCGGTGCCGACATGCAGCGCACCCATGCCGAGGGCCGCGGCGACCCCTGCGCCGCCGCTCGAGCCGCCGGGCGTGCGCGTCACGTTCCAGGGGTTGCGGGCGACGTGGCCGAGCGGGTTGTCGGTGACCCCCTTCCAGCCGAATTCGGGCGTGGTGGTGCTGCCGAGCAGGACGGCTCCCGCCTCGCGCAGCCGGGCCGTCGCCGGCGCGTCCTCGGCCGCGGGTGGGAGGTGCTCGGTGGTGTGGCTGCCGCGGCGGGTGCGCCAGCCGCGGGTGACGACGAGGTCCTTGATCGTCGCCGGCACACCGTCGAGCAGATCGAGCGGCCGGCCGGCCTGCCAGCGCGCCTCGGACTCCCGTGCTGTCGCGAGCGCCGTGTCGCCGTCGACGTGGCAGAAGGCGTGCACGCCGTCGTTCCAGCGCGCGATCCGGTCGAGGCAGGCCCGGGTCACCTCCACCGGCGACAGCTCGCGGCGACGGTAACGATGCAAAAGCTCGGTGGCGCTCAGCGTCGCCGGATCGCGGTCAGTCATGGCCCTCGCCTCGGTTTGACGCGGGCACCCTAGGGCGGTGCCGGCGCCGCGTTAAGCGGGCCTTAACCGTGTCGCGCCATGCTCGGTGGTACCGGTCGCCGACGACCGGCCACGGAAAGGCAGGTGGTGCCATGCGCAGTGCGGGCTTGCTCGGAGGGGTCCTGGTTCTGCTCGCCACAGGCGCTCACGCCGGGGAAGGGGTGCCCCGCGCCATCCCCTGCTTCCGCTATGCCGACGTGGTCGGCCAGCTGAAGGGGTCGTATGCGGAGGCGCCGATCTCGCTGGGCCTGCAGACCAACGGCAACCTGCTGCAGGTGTTCACCTCGGCCGACACGGGCAGCTGGACCATCGTCAGCACCACGCCGGAGGGCATGGCCTGCGTGCTCGCCGCCGGCAACAACTGGGAGAGCGTGGCCCCCGCCCGGCACGATCCGTCGGCTTGACGGCCCCGCCGTAGTCGCGCACCTGCCCCGGATGCGCGAGGGGCAGGCATGGATGCGGTCGAGCTCGACCCGGCGACGGCGGCGGACGAGGCGGAGCTGGTGCGGCTCGCCCGCGCCTTCCACGCGGAGGACGGCCATCCCCTGACCGAGTCGGGCGTGGCCGCGCTCGGCCTCGTGGCGCGCGGTCATCCGCTGGCCAAGGCGTGGCTGGTCCGCGAGGCCGGCCGCAGCGTGGGCTATGCCCTGCTCTGTCTCGGCTTCGGCATCGAATATGGCGGGGCGGACGCGTTCGTCGACGATCTCTATCTGGTTCCCGAGGCGCGTGGCCGCGGCATCGGCGGCCGCGTGCTCGACCGGCTCGAGGAGGAAGGCCGCGCGCTCGGCCTGAGCGCCCTGTTCCTGGTCGTCGACCCCGACAATGCGCCCGCCGTGCGCCTCTATCGCGGGCGCGGCTTTGCGACCACCCCCTGGTTGACCATGGCGAAACAGCTCCGCGCCGACGGTGACAAAATCCAGACACAGGACGCGCCTATCCAATGACGCCGTGCCCGTCCGGACCCAACGGGCGCTTTTCGGAGCGGGTGCGATGGTCGAGGCGCTGACGGCCTCCCATTGGGCCGCGGGCGAGCCCGAGCCCGCGGCCCCGCACCTGCTCCTGGTCGAGGACGACCGCGAGCTCGCCGCGATGCTGGGCGAGGTGCTGCGGCAGGGCGGCTGCCGCGTGTCCCAAGCCCGCGACGGCCGGGAGCTGGACCGGCTTCGCCAGGGCCATGCGATCGACCTCTATCTGCTAGACATCATGCTGCCGGGCGAGGATGGCCTCGCCATCTGCCGCCGCCTGCGCCGCGAGTGCACGACGCCGATCCTGATGCTCACCGGCCTCGGCGAGGAGGCCCAGCGCGTGCTGGGCCTCGAGCTCGGTGCGGACGACTACGTCACCAAGCCCTGCGGCAGCCGCGAGCTGGTGGCGCGCGTCCACGCGCTGCTGCGCCGCGCGCGGCTCGGCGCGCCGGCCGGGGCCGGAGCCTACGCCTTCGGCCGCTGGACCCTCGACCCGGCGACGCGGCAGCTGCGCGACCCCGAGCGGGTCCGCGTGATCCTCACCCCGGCCGAGTTCGACCTGCTGCTCGTGTTCTGCCAGAATCCCAACCGCCTGCTGACGCGCGACCAGCTGCTGGACCTGACGCGCGGCCAGGACGCCGCCCCCTTCGACCGCAGCATCGACACGCTGGTGAGCCGCCTTCGCCGCAAGCTCGAGCGCGACCCCCGCCAGCCGGCGTTGATCGTCACCGTGCGCGCCGCCGGCTATCTGTTCGAGCCCGCGGTGCGGCGATTGCCTTGAGCGTGGCGGCGCTCCGCCCGCGCCGGATCGGCAGCCAGATCGCCCTGGTGATGATCGCGGCCGTGCTGCTGGCGCACTTGCTGACCTTCGTCGTGGCGTGGCTGTTCCGGCCGGGGCCGCCGCCCGTGCCGCCGCCGGTCCTGGACGCCGTGCGCATCGCCGCCATCGTGGAGCTGGTGCGCACCTCGGATGCACCGCTGCCGACCTTGCCGCCGGCTTGGCGGCTGCACCTCACGCCGCTGCCGGCGGCGCCGCAGACCGTGGACACCCGGCCGCCGGGTGGCCTCGCCGAGCTGGTCCGGCGCGAGCTCGGCCCGGGCACGAACGTCCTGGCCATTCCGGCCGCCGGCGAGATCGCCGTCGCGATCGGCCTGCCCGGCGGGCGCTGGCTGCAGGCGGCGGTGACGCCGGAGGCCCCGCTCGGGCCGGTCCCGGGCAGCATCTGGTTCTGGCTGCGCTTGCTGGCACCGCTCGCCGCAGCGCTGGTCGCGGCCTCGTGGTGGGTCAGCCGCCGTCTCGCGCGGCCGTTGCATCGCTTTGCCGCGGCGCTCGACGGCCTGCGGCCCGACGAGGACGGGGCGGCACTGCCGGAGACCGGGCCGCTCGAGGTGCGCCGCTGCGCCGCGGCGGTGAACCGGCTCAAGGCGCGCATCAGCCTTCTCGTCGCCGAGCGCAGCCGCATGCTGGCGGCGATCGGCCACGACCTGCGTGCGCCGCTGTCGCGGCTGCGCCTGCGGGTGGAAGGGCTGCGACCTTCCGCGGATCGAGACGAGATCGAACGCGATCTCGTCCGGATGGAGACGCTGTTGGCCTCGGCCCTGGCCTATCTGCGCGGCCGCGCCGTCGCCGAGCCGTCCGAGCCGGTGGACCTGCCGAGCCTGATCCAGACCGTGCTCGACCGCCACCACGATCTCGGCCACACGGTCGGCTATCGCGGCCCGGATCATCTGGTCCAGTATTGCCGGCCGCTCGCGATGGA
>JAXMCJ010000069.1:0-13669 GCA_046349415.1 Geminicoccaceae bacterium | reverse complement strand
GCCCGGGCGGCGCTCGGGTTGCGCTCCCCGATGTAGGCCACGATCGCCAGGAGGTCCCGCCGCGCCCCTTGGGCGCTGAACGAGCCGTCGGGCGGTCATTCGGTCGCCGGAGGCCCGCCCGCGATGATCTCCTCGGCCTCCCGTCGCAACTCCGCAAGATAGTCGGGCGTCACCTCCTCGGCCTCACCGGACGCCAAACCTTCGAGCAGCAGCCGCTCGAGCTTCTGCCGCCCACAGCGACGCATGTCCGACCGGATCAGGTTACGGACGAAATCACTGGGCGTGCTGTAGTCGCCCTCGGCGACGCGCTCCTTGACGTAGTCCTTGAGCCCGTCGGGGAGCGAGACGTTCAACGAGGTGACGGCCATGCGCTTGCCTGCGACTGATTACACCGGAGTGAACATGAGCGGCAGGCCATTTCTGTCAATAACTGGCGCGGCTACTCCGCCGCCAAGCTCATCAGGCTCGCATTTCCGCCCGCCGCCGTCGTGTTGATGCTCGCCACCTTCTCCACCACCAGCCGGGTCAGGTCGTAGCTGCCGTCCGGGCGATCCTCGATCAAAGGCACAATGGCTCCGTCGCGGGCGGCGAGCGTGCGGCGCAGGCTGTCGGCCTGGTCGGGGGGGCCGGTGAACAGCAGCGCGTCGATGTCGGCCGTCGCCGGATCGGCCGCGAAGGCAATCGACGGGTGGGCGATGGTGCGGACCAGGCGGCGGCCGAGCTCGTCGTCGGGGACGAGCGCGGCGTTGTGGGTGGCGAAGGCGGCGGCGAGCTGCTCGAGCAGCGGCTGGAGGGCGGGGGCGAGGCAGGCCAGCGTGCCGCGGGGCTCGAACCACAGGGAATTGTCCTCGCCGGTGGGGCCGGGGAGCGGGAGCTTGACCACCAGCGGGGATTCGGCGCGGTAGCGGCGCAGGCGGGTGCGCAGGCGGCGGGCCTGCTCGGGCGGGAGGTCCGTGAGCTCGGGGAGCGCCTGCTCCAGGGCGCGCAGGGCGTCGAAGGCGATGGGCACGGGCTCGCCGTGCAGCTCCGGCGACCTGTCGCTGCGGCAGAGGCGGTGGAGGTAGAGGGGGCCTCCCGCCTTGGGGCCGGTGCCGGAGAGGCCGTGGCCGCCGAAGGGCTGCACGCCGACCACGGCACCGACGATGTTGCGGTTGACGTAGAGATTGCCGGCGCGGATGCCGGCCAGATCCTCGGACACCTTCTCGTCGATGCGGGTGTGCAGGCCGTGGGTCAGGCCGTAGCCGGTGCCGTTGATGGAATCGATCACCTGCGGCAGGTCGGCTTCGCGGTAGCGCAGGACGTGGAGGACCGGGCCGAACACCTCGCGCTGCAGCTCGGCGAGGCTGGCGATCTCCAGCATGGTCGGCGGGACGAAGGTGCCGGCAGCACCGTCCGGGACGGGCGTCTGGTGGTGCCACTCGGCATTCGCCCGCATCCGCTCGATATGGGCCAGGAGCTGGCCCTGGGCCTCGGCATCGATCACCGGGCCGACGTCGGTCGCGAGCCTGGACGGGTCGCCCACGGCCAGCTCATCCATGGCACCCTTGAGCATCTCGATGGTGCGCTCGGCCACGTCCTCCTGCAGATAGAGCACGCGCAGGGCCGAGCAGCGCTGGCCGGCGCTGTCGAAGGCCGAGATAAGCACGTCGCCCACCACCTGCTCGGTCAGCGCCGTGCTGTCGACGATCATCGCGTTCTGGCCGCCGGTCTCGGCGATCAGCACCGTGTCGCCGCCGCGCTCGGCGAGCTTGCGGTTGATCAGCAGCGCCACCTCGGTCGAGCCGGTGAATACCACGCCCTGCACGCGCGGGTCGGCCACCAGGGTAGCACCCACCGAAGCCCCGTCGCCGGGCAGGAGCTGGAGCACGTCCGCCGGCACGCCGGCCTGGTGGAACAGGCGCACGGCGGCGGCCGCGATGAGCGGCGTCTGCTCGGCGGGCTTGGCCAGCACGGCGTTGCCGGCGGCCAATGCTGCCGCGACCTCGCCGGTGAAGATGGCGAGCGGGAAGTTCCAGGGTGCTATGCACACCACCGGCCCCAGGCCCTTGTGGGTGCGGTTGTCGAACTCGGCGCGGATGCGGGCGGCGTAGTAGCGGCAGAAATCGACCGCCTCCCGCACCTCGCCCACGGCGTTGGGCAGGGTCTTGCCGGCCTCGCGGACCGCCAATGCCATCAGCTCGCACAGGCCCGCCTCCATGAGGTCGGCGGTGCGCTCCAGGCAGGCGGCGCGCTCCGTGGGCTCGGTCGCGGCCCAGCCGGGGGCGGCGGCCGCGGCAGCAGCGAGCGCTGCCTCGACCTCGTCCGTGGTGGCCTGGCGCACGGTGCCGGCCTGGTCGGCATGGTCGGCCGGGTTGCGCACCGGGGCGCCGTTGCCGGGCGCGTAGGGCCGGCCGGCGAGCATGGGGGCCGCGGTCCAGGGGCCGGGCGGCAGACTCTCGTCCAGCCAGCGCAGGTCGTGCTCGCTGGCGAGGTCGATGCCCTTGGAGTTGGCGCGCTCGGGCGCGTAGAGGTCCAGCGGCAGGGGGATGCGGCCATAAGGGGTGCCGCCATGACGCTCGGCCAGGGCCACCTGGTCGGCCGCCAGCTCGTCGACCGAGACCGCGGGATCGACCAGGCGGTTGACGAAGGAGGAGTTGGCCCCGTTCTCGAGCAGGCGGCGGACGAGGTAGGCGAGCAGCGTCTCGTGGGTGCCGACCGGGGCGTAGACGCGGCAGGGGCGGCCCAGCTTCTCCGGTCCCACCACCTCGTCGTAGAGCGTCTCGCCCATGCCGTGCAGGCATTGGAACTCCCAGTCCAGCCCGTGGCCCAGCTCGTGGACGGCCGCCAGCGTGTAGGCGTTGTGGGTGGCGAACTGCGGGTAGATGGCGTCGGTGGCCGCCAGAAGCCTCTTCGCGCACGCCAGATAGGCGACGTCAGTGTGGATCTTGCGGGTGTAGACGGGGTAGCCGGACTGGCCGTCGACCTGGGCCTTCTTGATCTCGCTGTCCCAATAGGCGCCCTTGACCAGCCGAACCATGAAGCGGCGGTCGGTGCGGCGGGCCAGGTCGATCAGCCAGTCGAGCACGAACGGGCAGCGCTTCTGGTAGGCCTGCACCACCACGCCGATGCCACCCCAGCCGGCAAGCTCGGGGTCGGTCGCCACGGCCTCGATCAGGTCCAGCGACAGCTCCAGCCGGTCGGCTTCCTCGGCGTCGATGTTGCAGCCGATGTCGTAGCGCTTGGCCAGCAACAGCAGCGATCTCAGCCGCGGCAGCAGCTCGGCCATGACCCGCGCGTGCTGCGCGCGGGCGTAGCGCGGGTGCAGGGCCGAGAGCTTGACCGAGATGCCGGGGCCGTCCTTGATCCCGCGGCCGGCCGACGCCTTGCCGATGGCGTGGATCGCGTGCTCGTAGGAGTCGAGGTAGCGCCGCGCGTCGGCAGCGGTCATCGCCGCCTCGCCCAGCATGTCGTAGGAGAAGCGGTAGCCGCGCGCCTCGCGGGCGGTGGCACTCCTGAGCGCGTCCTCGATGGTCTCGCCGGTGACGAACTGGCGGCCCAAGAGGCGCATGGCGAGGTCGACGGCGGTGCGGATCACCGGCTCGCCGCTGCGCGCGATCAGGCGGGTGAGTGCCGTGCCCAGGCTCTTCTCGCTGGCGGTGGAGACCAGCTTGCCGGTGATCAGCAGACCCCAGGCGGCGGCGTTGACGAACAGCGACGGGCTCTGGCCGAGATGGGCGCGCCAGTCGCCCTTGCCCAGCTTGTCGCGGATCAGCCGGTCGGCGGTGGCGGCATCGGGCACGCGCAGCAGCGCCTCGGCCAGGCACATCAGGGCGATGCCCTCCTGCGAGGAGAGCGAGAACTCCTGCATCAGCGCGTCGACCCCCGACGCACCGGTACGCTTGCCGCGCACCGCCTCGACCAGCCGGCGGGCGAGCGCCTGGACGGCAGCCACCTGCTCGGGCGGCATGCGCGCCTGGTCGATCATCCGCAGGACGCAGGTCCGCTCGTCCTCGCGCCAATGGGCGGTGATCGCGTCACGCAGTGGCGGTTGTGGGCGGGCGAGCGGGGCGAACGGCATGACGGCGATCTCCCGGGGACGGGACCGACCGGAGTTGATTCCGCCGCGCCGCGGCGGTCAACTCGGATGTGGGTTCACGGCGGCGGGAGCGCCGCGGCGCGCCCGCCTCGAGCGAGTGATCTGTCATGCCCCGCCTCGACCGCCGCGGCCTGCCGCTCTCGACCACGTCCGATCGCGCGGCCGAGCGCTATCGCGACGGGGTCGACCTGTTGCTCTCCGCCTGGCCCGGCGCCGCCGAGGCCCTCGACGAGGCGATGGCGGCCGATTCGGACTTCGCCCTCGCTCATGCCGCGCGGGCCCGCCTGCACGCCATCCGCGCCGAGCCGGGCAAGGCGCGCGAGCGGATCGCGGCAGCGCGGGAGATCGTCGCCAGGCACGGCACCGAGCGGGAGCGGAGCCACGTCGAGACGCTGGCGCTCGCCGTCGGCGCCGAGCCTGCTGCGCTCGAGCGGGCGCTGGCGCATGCCGAGCTCTGGCCGCGGGACGTCCTGATCCTCGCGCTGCCGCTCGGCGCCTTCGGGCTCCTCGCCTTCTCCGGCAGGGCGGATCACGACCGGGCACGCGTGGACCTGTGCGAGCGGCACGCCCGGCATCTGGATGCCGACGACTGGTGGTTCCTCACCTATCGCGGCTGGGCCCACACCGAGAACGGCGACGTGCCGCTCGGCCGATCCCTCACCCAGCGCGGCTTCGAGCTGCGGCCGCGCAACGCCAACGCGGCGCATGCGCTGGCGCACGCCATGTACGAGGCCGGTGCCGGCGAGGAGGCGGAGCGGCTGGTCGCGGACTGGCTGCCCGGCTACGACCGCGCCGGCATCCTGCATGGCCATATCGCCTGGCACGCCGCCCTCGGCGCGCTGGAGCGGGGCGATGCGGAGCGGGCCCTGGCGCTGTACGCCCAGCATGTGCAGCCGTCGGTCTCGGCCGGCATGCCGGTCAACGTGGTCAGCGACACCGCCTCCTTCCTCTGGCGCCTGCAAGCCTATGGCCACACGGTACCAGCGACCCTATGGCAGGCCGCAGCCAACTACGCCGATGGAGCCTTCGAGCAGCCGGGCTTCGCCTTCGCCGACGTTCACAAGGCGATCCTCGCCGCCGCGATCGGCGACGGGGCCGCGGCCACGTGGCGAGCGGCGGCGCTGACCGCCCTGGTCGAGGCCGGTGGCCTGCCGGCCGGGCCGGTGGTGCCGGCCGTCTGCCGTGCGGCCCTGGCCTTCGCGGAGGAAGACCATGCCGGCTGCGCGCGCATCCTGGAGCCGGTCGCGGCCGAGGTGGTCCGCATCGGCGGCAGCGGCGCCCAGCGCGAGATGATCGAGGACATGCTGCTCCTCGCCCTGATGCGCAGCGGCGAGACGGTGAAGGCCCGCGACCTGCTCGACCGCCGGCTGCATCGACGCCCGTCGCCGCGCGACGCGCGTTGGCGCAGCCAGCTGCCGGCCTGAGGGTCCCATGGCGCGAGCCGACACACAGATCCGAACGGGCGACGCCGACGTGCTGCGGCTCGCCGTCGCTCAGGCGCTGGCCGGAGCGAACGCGGGCGTCGTCTATGCGACCGGCGCTATCCTCGGCAACATGCTGGCCCCCAGCAGGACGCTGGCGACGCTGCCGATCTCCCTGTTCGTCGTCGGGATGGCCGCCTGCACCCTGCCGGCCGGGGCGATCGCCCGCCGCCACGGCCGCCGCGCCGCCTTCCTGGCGGGCACGGGGTGCGGCGTGCTGGTCGGGCTGCTGGCCGCGATTGCGGTCGTGGTGGGCTCGTTCTGGCTGTTCTGTGCGGCGACCTTCTTCGGCGGCGCCTATGCCGCCGTGATCCTGTCGTTCCGCTTCGCCGCCGCCGACTGCGTTCCACTGGAGCGCCGCCCGCGCGCCGTCTCCGCCGTGATGGCGGGCGGGGTGTTCGCCGGCGTGCTCGGCCCGCAGCTCGTCACCCACACCATGGACCTCTGGCAGCCTCACACCTTCGCGGCGACCTACCTGGCGCAGGCCGCCGTCGCGCTCGTCTCCGCCTTGGTTCTGCTCGGCGTCCGCGTGCCGGCGCCGACCGCAGCCGAGGTCGCCGGCGGCCGCCCGCTCGGCGTGATCGCGCGTCAGCCTCGCTTCATCACCGCCGTGATCTGCGGGGTCGTTTCCTACACGCTGATGAACTTCGTCATGACCGCGGCACCCCTGGCCATGCGCCTGTGCGGCCTCTCGCAGGAATCGTCCAATCTCGGCCTGCAATGGCACATCATCGCGATGTACGCGCCGAGCTTCTTCACCGGCCGCCTGATCACGCGCTTCGGCGCGCCCCGCGTGGTGACGGCCGGCTTCGCCTTCACCGCCATATCCATTGCGATCGGGCTCATGGGCGTCGATGTCGCGCATTTCTGGCTCACCCTGATCCTGCTCGGCATCGGCTGGAACTTCGGCTTCGTCGGCGCCTCGACACTCGTGCTGGACTGCCATCGCCCCGAGGAGCGGACGCGCGTCCAGTCGCTCAACGACTTCCTCGTGTTCGGAACGATGGTCCTGGGCTCCTTCTCTTCGGGCGGGCTGCTCACTGCCTATGGCTGGGACGTGGTCCTCTGGGTATCGTTCGTTCCCCTGGCCGTAGCCTTGGCGACACTGGCAGCCACTTCGTCGTCCCGCTCCGGCCGGGCGATGGGGTGAGGAATGCCGGCGCGCTGCGACTGAACCGGACCAAGGAGCTGCAAATGACCGCCATCGCCGTGAAACCGGGCGCCATCGGCCCGCAATGGACGGCCGCCTGCAGGCAGGCGGTGGGCGACCTCAACCAGCTGTTCCGCCGCAAGGGTATCGCGGTGACGCTGGCGCTGAACGGCTCCGGCCCGGTGATCAGCGTGGCCACCGATCCCGGCATCCAGGGCAGCCTGGTGCACGGTCGGACCAGCGCGCAGACCGACGGCGCCGGCAGGCTGCTCGAGGCCGACGTGCGGCTGCCGGTCAAGCTCACCATCAACACGCCGAAGGGCGAGCGGGAGGCCGGGCCGGGCATGTACGAGGTGGTGGCGGCGCACGAGCTGGTGCACGCGCTCGGGCATGCGCCGCACAACTCGCACCTGATGGCGCAGACGCTGCACAAGGTGATGGGCGACCGGCCAGCGGGCGACAAGCTCAAGGCCGGCGGCCAGGTGCTGCCGCCGCTCCAGCTCTCGGACGACTCGGTCGAGCTGCTCAAGGGAATCTGGGGCTGAGCCGACGGCGGCACTGGCCGCACAGGTCAAGGATATGACGCCGGGCGTCAACCAGTGTGACGGCTGCGGCCGCAAGCTGTGCCCCGAGCGAGAACTCCCGGGAGCCCAGCCATGTCCGCGATCACCCTCGAGCGCGCGCAGAGCATCGCCGCCGCGGTAAAGCCCGAGACGCGGGCGTTCATCGGGGGCGAGTACATCCACGCGAGGTCGGGCGGCACCTTCACCACGATCAACCCCGCCACCGGCCAGCCGGTCGCGGAGGTGGCGCACTGCGTGGCCGAGGACGTGGACGCGGCCGTCCGGGCGGCGCGCGGCGCATTCGAGGCGGGCACCTGGAGCCGGGCGGCACCGGAGGAGCGCAAGGCGGTGCTGCTCAGGCTCGCGGCCCTGGTGCGCGAGCACAAGGAGGAGCTGGCGGTCCTGGAGAGCCTGGATTCCGGCAAGACCATCACCGACTGCCTGCACGAGATCGGCAACGAGGTCGCCAACTTCTTCCAGTGGTACGCCGAGCTGATCGACAAGAGCTTCGGCAAGGTGGCGCCGACCGGCGAGAGTGCACTGGCGTTGATCGTCAAGGAGCCGGCGGGTGTGGTCGGGTTGGTGCTGCCCTGGAACTTCCCGCTGCTGATGGCGGCCTGGAAGCTGGCGCCGGCCCTGGCTGCCGGCTGCTCCTGCCTGGTCAAGCCCGCCGAGCAGACCCCGCTCACCGCCATCCGGCTGGCGGCGCTGGCCGCCGAGGCCGGCGTGCCGCCGGGTGTGCTCAACGTCGTGCCGGGCCTGGGCGAGACCACCGGCCAAGCGATCGGCCGGCACATGGACATCGACGTGGTTTCGTTCACCGGCTCGACCGAGGTCGGCGGCTATTTCCTGCGCTATGCCGGCGAATCCAACATGAAGGTCGTCGGGCTGGAGATGGGCGGCAAGTCGCCGTTCATCGTCATGGACGACGCCGTGCTCGACGACGCGACGATCGAGAACGCCGCCATGAGCGCGTTCTGGAACGGCGGCCAGAACTGCTCGGCCAACATGCGCCAGCTCGTCCACCGCAAGATCGCCGGCGAGTTCGCCGAGCGCGTCGTGGCGCGCGCCAAGCAGTTCGTGCTCGGCAACCCGCTCGACCCCGCGACCACCCTGCCGGCGATGGTGACCGCCGAGCACCAGGAGCGGGTGATGGGCTATATCGCGAAGGGCAAGGGCGAAGGGGCCAAGCTGCTGCACGGCGGCAGCCGCACCCTGGCACCCGGCACCTTCATCGAGCCCACCGTGTTCGCCGACCTGACGCCGCAGATGACCATCGCGCGCGAGGAGATCTTCGGCCCGGTGCTGGGCATTCTGCCGGTCGACGGGCTGGAGCAGGCAATCGAGATCGCCAGGGACACCGACTACGGCCTGCACGCCTCGGTATTCACCCAGGACATCGACAAGGCGATCAAGCTCGCCCGCGCCCTGCCCTGCGGCACGGTCAGCGTCAACGCCTTCTCCGAGGGCGACGTCAAGACGCCGTTCGGCGGCTACAAGCGCTCGGGCTCGCTGGCCCGCGACAACGGCACCGAGGCGATCGACCAGTATCTGCAGACCAAGACCATCTGGATCGCGGTCAAGTAGGGCGTCGCCCCCTCAGCTGCCGAAGATCTCGACCGGTACCCGAGAGATGATGTGGCGGACGGGCACGGTGTATTTGCGCCGCGCCTGCTCGACGAAGTCCTGGCGCAGCCAGGCCGAGCGCTCCTCGGGGTGGGTCGAGATCACGATCAGGTCGGGGGCGAAGTCCTTGACCGCGTCGTCCAGGGCGTGCAGTGGGCGATAGTCGCCCAAGGCGCCGTCGGCATGTAGCCCCTCGCCGCGCAGGATCTTCAGCACGCCGTCGAGGCGGTGCTGGGCTGCTGTCACCGACGCGTCCGCCGACCAGGCCGCACCCTGGCCGGTATGCAGAGGATGCGCCGGCACGCAGACGAAATACTCGGCGGAAAGCTCGTTCTTCAGCCGGCGCAGCTCGCCCAGGAGCTCATCGGCGGCGACGGTCTCGTTGGCTACCACCAGGACCCGCGAGGCCGAGAGCGGCAGCGGGCTCGCGTCCAGCGCGGTGCCGACAGCGTGCAGCGCCATGACCGGGGCGGGTGCTGCGGGCAGCGGGATGCCGGGGACGCTGCGCTTGGCCTGGAACCAGTAGGCGGCGAGCACGACGCCCAGGGCGAGCAGGCTGAGGAACAGCTGCGAGCGGCTGTCCTCGCGCACGCCCATCGACACCAGCACGGCCAGCATCGCCACGATCGTCAGGATGGTGAGGGTGGGATAGCCCCACATCTTCACCTTCAGCTTCTGCGGCGGGATCGTCGGGCGCATCACCAGCTGCGAGACGCCGATCAGCAGGTAGACGAACAGGATGATGGCACCCGAGGAATTGAGCAGAAACAGGAACACCGTGTCGGGCGAGACATAGGCCGCGATGACGCAGAGATAGCCGATCGCGGTGGAGGACAGGATGGCGGCGACCGGGACGCCGCGACTGTTGGTCTCGAGCAGCCGCGTGGGCGCCTCGCGCCGGGCGGCGAGCACGAACAGCATGCGCGAGGCGGTGTAGAGGCCCGAGTTCAGGCAGGACAGGACGGCGCTGAGCACGACCGCGTTCATCACGTCGGCGGCCCAGCCGATGCCCATCCGCTCGAAGGCCGCGACATAGGCCGAGCCGCCCAGCTCCTCGGAATCCCAGGGCAGAATGCAGGCGAGCAGGAAGATCGAGCCGACGAAGAAGATGCAGATGCGGACCACGACCGAGTTGACCGCCCGGGCGATGGCGCGCTCGGGCTCGGCGGATTCGGCAGCGGCGATGGTCGCGACCTCGGCCCCGACCATGGAGAAGATCACCACCACGATGCCGGAGAAGACGGCGCCCGTGCCGTTGGGGAAGAAGCCGCCGTGGGCGTAGAGGTTGGAGAAGTCCAGGCCCTTGCCCGGCCACAGGCCCAGCACGTAGAGCGAGCCCAGCAGCAGGAAGACGCAGATCGCCGCCACCTTGATGCTGGCGAACCAGTATTCGAACTCGCCGTAGGACTTGACCGAGTAGAGATTGGTCGCGGTCATCATCAGCAGCAGCACCAGCGACATCAGCCATAAGGGGACGTCGGGCAGCCATTTCTGCAGGATGCCCGCACCGGCCACGGCCTCGAAGCCGACCACGATCACCCAGAAGTACCAATAGAGCCAGGCCACCGAGAACCCGGCCCAGTCGCCCAGCGCCTGCCTCGCATAGGCCGCGAACGAGCCGGTGGCGGGGTTGGCCGTCGCCATCTCGCCCAGCATCCGCATGACCATGACGATCAGGACGCCGGTGATGGCATAGGTCAGGAAGGCGCCGGGGCCGACATCGTTGATCACCACGCCCGAGCCGACGAACAGGCCGGCGCCGATGACCCCACCGATCGCGATCATGGTCAGATGCCGCTGGGTCAGGCCCTTGTGCAACTCGGAGGCGGACGCGCCGGCCATCTTTCCCCCCTTGTCGTTATGCAGCAGGCTGAATTGCGGTCAGCCCTCTTCACACCGCAGGTTACGCTTCTACCGAGGGGCCAACAAGGGCCGAAGGAAATGGGCGGCGTCGCCCGGCCGCCGGCGACGCGCCGCCCGCGGGGCCATTTCGGCACGGGCGATGCGGCTTAGCCGGCGCGATGGCGGAAAATTGCGTTGCAAACCAACGTCAGTATGGCAATATTCACCGACAGTTGAAAAGCGTGCACTCAACCATCACGCAAATCTGGCGCGGGGAAGAAATGTCAGAAATACTTGCTGCCGAGCGCTGGCGCGCTTGGTGTCATGCGGCAGTCATGCTTGCCTGCATGCTGACCGTGTCGTGGAACGCCCACGCGGGCTCGAGCTACCTGGCGGTCTGGTCGTCCGACAAGGAACAGCAGGACGGGCGCAGCATCACGGACTTCCTCGCGCTCATCGACGCCGATCCGCGCTCGCCGACCTACGGCAAGGTGGTCAACACGGCGGCGCTGCAGCAGGTGCCGGGCAGGAACCTGCTGAACGACCTCGGCTTCACCGAAGCTCTCGGGCTCGGCGCCAAGTATGGCCTGCCGCCCTCGGGAATACCTTCCAACGCGCTCAACGAAGCGCATCACATGTCGCACGAGCCGATTGCCGTCGGTGGGCACCGCTATCTTTATTTGGGCGGCCTGATCAGCGCCAACGTGTTCCGCTGCGACGTCGCCGACCCGCTCGGCATACCCACCTGCCCGCTGGTCACCTCCGCCGCCGACGTCCGCAACTTCTCCGGCATCGACGATTTCGCGAGCCTGCCCAACGGCAATCTGCTCGCCACCTACATGGGGGCGAAGAACCTCACCACCCCGGGCGGGCTGGTCGAGCTGCGCCGGGACGGGACGGTCGTCGGCGAGTACCATGCCGCCCGCGCGGGCGGCCCGGTGCGCTACATGCCGAGCGTCGGCGGCGAGACCGACACCGGCCTTTTGGCCCACCCGCACGGCATCGCCATCCGCCCGGATCTCGACCTGGTCGTCACCGGGGACTATGCCGATCCGCTCAGCCTCGCGACCGCCGCCGCGGCCGACAGCGGCACCCAGGACATGGGCACCACGGTACGATTCTGGAGGTTGTCGGACCTGAAGGCGGGCCCCACCGGAATCACGCAGCTTCCGGTCGGAAAGGGCCGCGAGCGCTTGGCTACCACCAACGCGCCCGAAGGCGTCATGTCGGTGGCCCTGACGAACCGGCGCAACCACAAGGGCGTGTTCGCGGCGACCATGGGCGGCGGTGCGATCTGGTACGCACCGGACGCAACCGTGCCCAATCCCCGGTTCCGGCTGGTCTACCGGGTCGGCCCGGGTGCCGCCGCCGCCGTGTTCACCGTCACCCCGGACGATCGCTATCTCATCCAGCCGATCCAGGGCACTTGGTCGCCGGGCGACCCCTTGTTCAACCGCGACTACGGGGCCGAGAATGCCCGCAGGGTCATCGTCCTGGACATCCGCAAGCTGCTGGCGGCGGGCGGCGACATCCAGTGCTCGGCACCGCCGGTGCGGATCGACCGTGACGGGATCATCCAGCGCATCACCGCCCGCAACAACGGCGCGCCGGACTGCCCGCGCCTCACCGGTGCCGTCCATCTCAATTCCAGCGCCAACTACGCGTCGCGCGGCGGGCCGCATTTCCTGGCCTTCGACCACGAGAGCCGGCGGGTGGCGATCGTCAACTATTTCGTGCAGCTCACTCCGTTCAACCTGCCCGGCACCCAGATGGCGGGAGACGATCGCGTCTGCATGGCGCGCCTGACCCACGATGGCGACCTCGTGCTCGACACCGCCTTCCGCGACGAGCTGACCGGCCATCCCTGCGTCGCGATGGATCGCCCGACCTCCTACTACTGGCCCAACCACGGGCGCAGCGGGGCCGCCAAGCCGCACGCGGTCGCATTCATCGACACCGGCTGGGGCGAGGACTGATGCCCGGCGCCGTGCGTGCGGCGGGGCTGGCCCTCGCCCTGCTCGCGAGCGCAGGTGCGACGGCCTCGGGGAGGGCCGATTTCCGTCTCGTCGACAGCGCCGGCCGGCAATACTCGCTCGCGAGCTTTCCACACGACCGGGTCCTCGCGATCTACTTCGGCTATACCACCTGCCTGCGCGCCTGCCCGGTGGCACTCGACAATATCGCCGCCGCGCTGGACGAGCTCGGGACCCAGGCCGCATCGGTCCAACCGGTGTTCGTGGACCTCGATCCCGAACGGGTCGATCCCGTAAATCTGCGGCTCTACATGGAATCGTTCGGCCCCGGCTTCCTCGGGCTGACCGGCACTCCCGCGGCGGTGCAGGACGCGACCGCCGCCTTCGCGGTCCAGGTGGAGCGCGTGCAGTTCAGCGCCGATCCGTCCGATTATGCGATGACGCACCTGTCGCCGATCTTCGTGCTGCGGCCGGGCGACCCGCGGCCGGTGCCGGTACCCGCGACGAGCACCCCGGCAGCGCTGGCCGCCACGTTCAGGACGGCCCTCCAAGCGAAGTCGCCCTAGCGAATGGCGAGAACGCGGCCGTCGCCATGCGGCAGCCTTGCGATACTTGGCGTGATTAATTATACACTTCCGCAAGCTGGAAAAGCCGTTAATCAACTAACGATCAGGGGTCGATCATGCGCAAGTCGTCGCTCCCCAATGCCGAGCCGCGGGCTGCCCTGCTCGCGCTGGCAGGTGCTGTGGCCAGCGCCATCGCCGTGCCGTCCCATGCGCAGGCCTGGTCGAGCTATCTGGCGGTCTGGTCGTCCGACAAGCAGAACGACGATCAGCGACTGAACACGGACTTTCTCGCCATCATCGACGCCGACCCGCGCTCGCGGACCTACGGCAAGGTCGTCAACACCGCCGCGGTGGAGCACAAGGCGGGGGTCAATCTGCTGAACGATCTGGGCC
>JAXMCJ010000068.1:0-15294 GCA_046349415.1 Geminicoccaceae bacterium | reverse complement strand
TGGGCACGCCGACGTCTACACGGCCCTGCGCGACACGTTCGATGCCGCCGAGCGGCAGCTCGACGCGTAGCATCGCCGGCTGAGGCGGCTGGCGGCGCCGCTCGGTGCTCGCGCGGGGGGAGGCCGTGAGCGGATGACGGAGCTGAGCGGTGCAGTGCTGGTCACCGGTGGCGCGCGGCGGCTCGGGGCGGCGATGGTGCGCGCCATGGCCCGCGACGGCTTCGACGTGGCGATCCATTGCCGCGACTCGGCGAGCGAGGCCCGCGACCTCGCGCGCGAGGTCGCGGCGCTCGGGCGCCGCGCCGCGGTGGTGATCGCGGATCTGTCGCGCGAGGCCGAGGCGGCGCGGGTCGTCGACGAGGCGCGCCATGCGCTCGGGCCTCTGGCGATCCTGGTCAACAACGCCTCGACCTTCGTGCTCGACCGGCTGGCCACCGCCGACCGCGCGTCCTGGGACAAGCACCTCGAGACCAACCTGCGCGCGCCGATCGTCCTCAGCCAGGGCTTCGTCGCCCAGCTCGGCCAGGACCGGCATGGCCTGATCGTGAACCTGCTCGACCAGCGCATCGGCAACCTGACGCCGAACTTCCTGTCCTACAGCGTCGCCAGGATGGGCCTGTGGGGTGCGACCCAGGTGCTGGCGCGCGAGCTCGCGCCGCGGGTGCGGGTGAACGCGATCGGCCCCGGCCCGGTGCTGCCGGCGCCGGGCAGCGATCCCGCCCGCTTCGACGAGCTGGTGCGCGCCACCCCGCTGCGGATCGCCACCACGCCCGAGCAGATCGCCAACGCCCTGCGCTTCATCGTGGCGAGCCCGTCGATGACCGGCCAGATGATCACCCTGGACAGCGGCCAGCAACTCGGCTGGCTGACGCCGCAAGCCCCCCAGCTCGACTGAGGGGCGGCTATTTCTTGTACGCTTCCTTGGCCCTGGCGGTGATCAGGTCCATCAGCGCCAGCAGCACGCCCGAGGCCACGAACACGAGGTGGGTGATCACCTTCCACATCAGGTCCTCCTTGCCGATCTGGCCGATGTTCATGAAGCTCTTGAGCAGGTCGACGGCCGAGATCGCGACGATCGAGGACACCAGCTTGAGCTTGAGGCCGCCGAAGTCGAGGGTGCCCATCCAATCCGGGCGGGCCGCGTCGCCGGTGTCGATCTTGGAGACGAAGTTCTCGTAACCCGAGAAGATCATCATCAGCACGAGGCTGGCGGCCAGGCTGAGGTCGAGCAGGGTGAGCGTCACCAGGATGACGTCGGTCTCGCGCAGGTCGAGCACGTGCGGGACGAAATGCCAGAGCTCCTCGAGGAACTTCACCACCAGCACGCCCAAGACGGTGACCAGGCCGAGATAGATCGGCGCCATCAGCCAGCGGCTGACGAAGATCACCCGCTCGATCGACCGTTCGATCATGCGAAATCCTTCTTACGTTCGCGGTCTCACTAGCGCGGGCCACCGGCTCTGCCCAGATTCGGGGCGGGTGTGCGGGAGGTCGCGATGCAGGAGTGGCTGGTGCCCCTGGACCGGATCATGGCCAGCCTGGAGGAGACGGCGGACGGCAAGCGGGTCGCCTACCCGATCCGCCACGGCAGCATGCGCGTCGGCGTCTATGCGCCGCGCGGCCGCGACCCGCAGTCGCCGCACGAGCAGGACGAGATCTACATCGTGATCTCCGGCCGCGGCACCTTCGTCAAAGGGGCCGAGCGTCGGCCGTTCGGCCCGGGCGACGTGATCTTCGTCGAAGCCGGGGCAGAGCACCGCTTCGAGGAGTTCGACGCCGAATTCGCCACCTGGGTCGTGTTCTGGGGCGCCAAGGGCGGCGAGGCGGCGTGAGAGCCACGGTACCCACCCGCTCGCTGCCGCGGCCGCTCTGGCTGGTCGACCGGCTGCTCTACCGCGACGGCCTGATCCTGATCGTCGACAAGCCCGCCGGCGTGCCGGTCCATGCCGGCCCCGGCGGCGGCGTCAACCTCGAGCACTATTTCGAGGCGCTGCGCTTCGGCCTGCCGCAGCCGCCGGCGCTGGCGCACCGCCTCGACCGCGACACCAGCGGCTGCCTCGTGCTCGGGCGGCACCGCAAGGCGCTGGCCCGGGTCGGCCGGCTGTTCCAACAGGGCCTGGTCGAGAAGGTCTACTGGGCGGTGGTGCGCGGCGGCCCGACGGCCCCGGCCGGCACGGTCGACCTCGCCTTGCGCAAGCGCTCGGAGGTCCGCGGCTGGTGGATGGAGACCGACCCGGCCGGCCAGCCCGCGCGCACCGACTACCGTGTGCTGGGCGAGGCCGGGGGCCTGAGCTGGCTGGAATGCCGGCCGCGCACCGGCCGCACCCACCAGATCCGCGTGCATTGCGCCGCCCTCGGCTGCCCGATCCTGGGCGACCCGATCTACGGCGAGCGCGGCCCGGCGCCGCTGCCGCCGCTGCACCTGCACGCGCGCTCGATCGCCCTGCCGCTCTACCAGCAGCGCCCGCCGGTCGCCGCCACGGCACCGCCGCCCGCCCACATGTTGGAGGGATTGCGCCGATGCGGCTATGAGACGGGAACCGAGCCGCCGGCCGCCGCGGCGCCAACCACGGGGGAGTGAGACATGTTGAGCCTGATCGTCAGCCTGATCGTCGCCGGCGTCGCCGGCTGGCTCGCCGGCAACATCATGAAGGCGCAGCCGCTGCAGATCGGCGGCAGCCCCATCATCGGCAACGTCCTGCTCGGGCTGGTCGGCGGCATCGTCGGCCGGGCGATGCTGTGGGTGATCGGCTTCGGCGCCAGCGGCCTGATCGGCGGCCTGATCGCCGCCGTCCTGGGCGCGATCGTGGTGATCTACGTCGTCGACTATCTGCAGAAGAAGTGACACCCCGCCCGGGCGGGCCGGACAGGCCCGCCCGCCAGGGCTCAGCTGACCTTCTGGTCGTTGTTGGTGGTGGTGACGACCGGGGTCGGCGTCGCCTCCTCGTCCTTCAGGCCCGCCTTGAAGCTCTTGATGCCCTTGGCGACGTCGCCCATCACCCGCGGGATCTTGCCCGCGCCGAACAGGATGACGACGATCAGCAGGACGATGATCCAGTGCCACGCGCTCGTGAAACCCATCGATACTCTCCGCAACAGCCCGCCTGTATCTAGTGCGACAGCGCCCCCGTGCCAACAGCGCACGGACGGTCCGACCGGCACCTACTTGCGCACGATCCCGAGCGCGCTACCGCTGACCAGCGTGGCCACGTCCGCCAGCACGGCCGCGAGCATCGGGCCGCCGGGTGCCGCGAGATAGCGCGGCTCCCAGACCGGCCGGAACTTCTCCTTGTAGCGGCGCAGCCCCTCGAAATTGTACAGCCGCTCGCCGTGGGTGAAGAGCAGCGCGCCCACCCGGGTCCACAAGGGCGCCAGCTGGCGGTCCTGCAGCCCGGCCAGCGGCGCCATGCCGAGGTCGAACCTGCCATAGCCTTCCGCCTTGCCCCACAGCATCATCTGCACGAACAGATAGTCCATCACGTCGCGCACGGCGCGGCCCTGGAAGCGCATCAGGTCGACCGACAGCTCGTGGCGGTCGGGAGTGACCCACAGATTGGCGAACGCGACCAGCTCGCCGCCGGCCCGCACCGTCGCGACCGGGAACTGGCACAGATAGTCCGGCTCGAACCGGCCGAGCGAGAAGCCCTTTTCCTGCGCCGACTTGCCGCCGAGCCAGGCGTCCGACACCGCCTGCAGCTCCGGCATCAGCGCCGCCACCCGCTCCGGCGGCTCGACCGCAAACACCGCGCCGTCGCGCTCCGCCCGGCGCAGCGACTGCCGCAGGCCCGACCGCTCCGAGCCTTCGAGGCCGAACCTGGCCAGGGGTACGAACGCCTGCTCGCCCAGCTTGAGGAAGGTCAGCCCGAGCTCGACGAGGTCGGGCAGGTCGTCGGGCCCGACCTCGTAGAACACGGTGCGGCCGCCCCAGACGTCGCACAGCTCGCGATAATGCCAGAGCAGCTCGAGTCGCTCGGCCCGGATGCCGACCGGGCCGCCCATGGCGACCCAGCTCCGGCCCTGCACGCCGTACATGATGAAGCTGCGCCCGCTCTCGCTGAACAGGAACCGCTTGTCGCCGAGGAAGGCGAGCCCCGCATTGGACGGCGGCCGGTCCGCCGTCACCAGCGCGGCACGGACTTCCGCCTCCGCGGCCTCGCCTTGGGCGGGGTGCGCGTCGGCCGGTGCCGCGAAGTGGAGCAGCTGCATGCCGCCCAGGAGGGCCGCGGCGATCATCACGCCCGCCGTCGCACGCAGGAACCGCGGCGCGTCGGCTTCGGCCAGGAACTGCCACCACAGATCGTGCCCGTACTCGACATGCCGGTAGCAGAACAGGCCGAGCCAAGTCGTGCCGATCAGCACCGCCACGATCGCGATCAGCCAGGGTGCGGAAAATCGCTGCGCCAGGAGGGCGCTGCGGCGGTAGAAGGCGCGGCGGGACGGCAGCAGCACCGCCAGCACGATCGCCAGGTAGAGCGCCTCCTCCCAGTCCGCACCCTTGACCAGCGAGAACAGGATGCCGGCGGCGAGCACGACGGCGGCCGCCCACCAAGCCGCATCCAGGCGGCGCCGCAGGCCGAGCGCCAGGGCCAAGAGGGCGAGGCCGGCGAGGCTGCCCAGGAAGTGGGACAGCTCGATCAGCACCAGCGGCACGACCGGCACGATCCATTCCAGCCGCCCCGGCACGGTGGGCGTGGCGCCGGAGACCAGCAGGACCACGCCGCCGATGAACACGAGGATCGCCAGCAGGTTCGGCAGGACCAGCTCGGCCCCGCGCCGCGCCATATCGATCCGGCCGGCCAGCACCTTGCTGCCCGCACGCGCCTGATACACCGCGAACAGCATGGCGGCGGTGAGCAGCGGCAGCAGATAGTAGATCAGGCGATAGGCGAGCAGTGCCGCGGCCACGCCGGGCGCGTGCGCGCCCTCGGGCAGGGCCACCAGCAGAACCGCCTCGAACACGCCGAGCCCGGCCGGCACATGGCTGATCACGCCGGCGATGGCCGCGGCGGTGAACAGGCCGGCGAAGGCGAAGAAGCCCAGCCCGACCGGGGGCAGCAGCAGCCACAGCGTCATGGCCGCCAGCGACCAGTCGACCGCGGCGAGCACGAGCTGGGCCGCCGCCACGCGCGGCTGCGGCCAGGCGAACGACCAGTCGCGCCAAGCGAGCGGCCGGCGCAGGTAGAGGCCGCCGAGGACATAGAGGATCAGCAGGAGCGTCAGCCCGATGCCGGCCGCCCGCGCCGCGCCGGGGCTCAGGCCGAGCAGCCCGGCCATCTGGTCCGGCGCCACGATCCCGCCCAGGGCGAGCATCGCCGCCACGCCGACCCACAAGGTCAGGCTGTTGAATGCGACCACGCCGGCGATCTCGGGTGCGGCGAGACCCCAGCCCGAATAGAGGCGAAAGCGCACCGCCCCGCCGGTCAGCAGCGGCAGCCCCATCGCGTGGCTGAAGGCGTAGCCGATGAAACCCGCGAGCGCCCCCTGGCGCAGCGGCAGCGGGCGACCGACATGATGCAGCGCCAGCGGATCGTAGAGGGCGAGAACCGCGTAGCTCAGCGCCGCCGCGAGCACGGCGAGCGCCAGGCGCGAGCCGGGCAGGGCACCCACCGCATCGGTGATCTCGGTGAAGCTGTAGGCCTCGAGCTCGTGGTGGATGGCCCAGATCGCAGCCAGGAACAAAGCGAGCGTGATCGCCGGAACGACGAAGCTCCGCCATGACCGTTCGGGTGCCGCCGCGGCCCCGGTGCGCGGCAGCGCCGCCTCGTTCGTTACCATCCGGGACTTCCCAACCCAGGCGAATCCGGCGACTTATTGGGCCAGCCGGGCCGATGCCGCAACGACGAGAATCATGAACATTGCTCGCCAACTGGCTTTTCTGCTCGGCTGCCTGCTCACCGCGATCACGGCGGTGCAGGCGGCCGAGCCTCCCATCGACGGCCTGACACTCGGCCCGCTGGAGGTGCACAGGCCCGCCGGCGAGCCGCGCGGTCTGGTGTTCCTGTTCAGCGACCTGGAAGGACCGACGGCCGAGCTCGCCACCGCCGTCGACCGCCTGGTGGGCGAGGGCCTGATCGTGGCGCCGGTGGCACTGGCGCCGTTCCTGCAGCGGCAGGACGCGCTCGGGCGCGACTGCCTCTACCTGGTCAGCGACATCGAGGAGGCGAGCCGCCGCATCCAGGCGGTGGGCGGCCGCGCCCGTTATCTGACCCCGATTGTCGCCGGCACGGGCATGGGTGCCGCCGTCGCCTACGTGGCCATGGCCCAGTCGCCGGACGCCACGCTCGCCGGTGCCGCGAGCGACGGCTTCACCACCCGGATCATGACCCGAGCGCCGTTGTGCGCCGGCGCGCCGGTGACCCCAGTGGCAGGGGGCGGCTTCGAGTACGGGCCGCACGCCCTGCCGGGCTGGTGGCGCGTCGGCCCCGCGCCGGACGACACCCAGGCCGCGGAGGAGTTCGCCGCCGCCGCCGGGGCTGAGGATGCCCTGGTGCCGACGCCCGAGGGCGGCCTCGACGATCGCCTGGCGGCACTGCTCGCACCGGCGCTGGACGACTCGTCCGCCTCGCCGCTGGCGGGACTGCCGCTGATCGAGCTACCGACCTCGACCGCCGGGCCGGCCATGGCGATCGTCTATTCCGGCGACGGCGGCTGGCGCGACATCGACAAGGACATCGCCGGCCGACTGCAGGAGCTGGGCGTGCCGGTCGTCGGCGTCGACAGCCTGCGCTACTTCTGGACCGAGCGCTCACCAGAGGCGGCCGCGGCGGACCTGGCACAGATCATCGCCCACTACCGCGAGGCGTGGGACCGCAAGCAGGTGATCCTGATCGGCTACTCGTTCGGCGCCGATGTGATGCCGTTCCTGGTCAACCGCCTGCCCGAGGCCGAGCGCTCCGCACTGTCGCGGATCTCCCTGCTGGCACTGTCGCAGACGGCCGATTTCGAGATCCACGTCACCGGCTGGCTCGGCGTCGACGCGCACGAGGGCTCCGTGCCGACCACGCCGGAGCTCGCCCGCATGCCCGCGGCCATCGTGCAGTGCTTCTACGGCGCCGAGGAGACCGACAGCGCCTGCACGCTGCCGGAGCTGGAAGGTGCGCAGATCGTCCGCACACCGGGCGGGCACCATTTCGACGGCGACTATGGCAAGCTCGCCGATGCGATCGCGCACGGCTTCCTCTCCTGAGGCCGCCGCGGCGCTCGGCCCGTGCCCGATCTGCGGCCGGCCGATGATCGCCGGCCCGAGCGTCGACCGGCATCATTTCCTGCCCCGCGCCGAGGGTGGCCGCGACTCCGCGGCCGTCCATCGGATCTGCCACCGCAAGCTCCACACGCTCTGGAGCGAGCGTGAGCTCGCGGTCCTCTACTCCACGCCGGAAGCGATCCGCGCCCACCCCGAGATCCGTCGCTTCGTCGATTGGGTGCGGCGCAAGCCGCCCGAGTTCTGGGCGCCGACCCGACCGTGCCGGGCCGTCCGCGGCTGACTACAGCGTCACGCTGATCCCGCCGTCGACCGCCAGTACATGGCCGTTGACGTAGGAGCCGGCATCGGAGGCCAGGAACACGACCGCCCCGCCCAGCTCCCTGGGCTCGGCCCAGCGCCCCAAGGGCGTGCGCTTGCACACCCAGGCGGAGAACGCCTCGTCGTTGACCAGGGCGGTGTTGAGCTCGGTGGCGAAATAGCCGGGGGCGAGCGCGTTGACCGTGATCCCCTGCGGCCCGAGCTCGGCCGCGAGCGAGCGCGTGATCCCGTGCAGCCCCGCCTTGGCGGCGATGTAGCCGTGGATGGTCGGCCGGCCGAGGAGCGCCCCGACCGAGCCGGTGGAGATGATCCGGCCCGAGCGGCGCGGCAGCATCAGCCGCGCTGCCTCGCGCGCCAGCCGAAAGCAGGCGGTGAGGTTGACCGCCACGACCCGTTCGAAGTCGGCGTCGGTCCACTCGGTGACCGGCACCCGGTGCTGCACGCCGGCATTGTTGACCAGGATGTCGAGCCGGCCGTGACGGCGCTCGATCTCGCCCATGGCCGCCGTCGTCGCCGCGGCGTCGCTGACGTCGAACGCCAGCGCCTCGCCGCCGAGCCGCTGAGCAGCCTCGGCGACCGCGGCGGGGTCGCGCGCATTGACGATCACCTGCGCGCCATGGGTGGCCAGCGCCTGCGCCATCGCGAAGCCGAGCCCGCGCGAGGCGCCGGTCACCAGCGCGACCCGGCCGTCGAGCCGGAACAGCTCGGACATGCTTTGACTCCCATCCCTGACCGCGCGACACACCGGCCGTCGCTTGAGAGGGGCACCCTTGCAGCGTAACCGGACAGTGATCAAGGCTGCCGGCCGCAGTCTCGCCATGCAGCAGCTGCAGCCGGAGGGCGCGCCGGCGCGCCCCACCCTGGTGTTCCTGCACGAGGGGCTGGGCTCGATCGCCCTGTGGCGGGATTTCCCGACCCGCCTGTGCGAGCGCCTGCGCCTGCCCGGCCTGGTCTACGACCGCTGGGGCCACGGCCAGTCGGAGCCCTTGGATCGCCCGCGCGACCTCCGCTACCTGCACGACGAGGCCGAGCTGTTCGTGCCGGCCGTGCTCGAGGCGGCGGGCGTGGCCGAGCCCATCTTGATCGGCCACAGCGACGGCGGGACGATCGCCCTGCTCTACGCCGCGCGTTTTCCCGATCGAGCGGCGGCGGTGGTCACCGAGGCGGCGCACGTCTTCGTCGAGGATCTCACCGTCGCCGGCATCCGGGCGGCCGGCCGGGCCTACGCCGAGACCGACCTTCCGACACGCCTCGCGCGCTACCACGGCGAGCGGACCGATCGGCTGTTCCGGGCCTGGCACGATCGCTGGCTGTCGCCGGACTTCCGCGCCTGGAACATCGAGGCGGAGCTGGCCACCGTGACCTGCCCGGTGCTCGTGCTGCAGGGCGAGGCCGACCAGTACGGCACGCCCGCTCAGGTCCAGGCCATCGCGCGCGCGGTCGGCGGGCCGGCCGAAACCGCGCTCATCCCCGGCGTCGGCCACGCGCCGCATCAGGAATCAGCGGACGAGGTCCTGGAATTGATGACGGCGTTCCTGCAGCGCGCGCTGACGCCCGCCTAGCTCAGCCGTCCACATACTCGACCGTGGTCGAAGGCTCGGGCGCGGGCAGGCCGTCCCGTTCGAGCTTGGCCAGATGTTGCCGCAGCGCGTCGCGAATCTCCTTCCGCGCATCAGCGAGGCTGGCGGCGGTCGCCGCGCAGCCCGCCAGGTCGGGAACCCGGGCCGTGTAGCCCGTCTCGGTCTTCTCGATCAGCACGGCATAGCGCATGGGTCGCTCCTTGGGGGATTGTTGGCATGAAAAATGGTTCGCTCACGCCCGCAACGCCGCGGCGACCGGCGCGCGGTAGGCCAAGCCCGCGGGAATGACGGCGAGAGCCATGGCGATGACGATGACCAGCGCCACGAGCTCGAGCTCGGCGCCGGTGATCGCCACCGGCAGGGCGATGCTGGTGCGCTGCGCGAGCCGGGCCGAGACGGCGTAGGCACCCACCCAACCCACCGCGACGCCCGCGACCGCACCGGCCACCAGCGTCACGGCGACATCGAGCCAGATCGTGGCGAAGACGAAGGCGCGTGAGGCGCCGAGCGCGCGGATCACGCCGATCAGCCGCCGTCGCTGGCTGAGGCTGGCGAGCACCGCCAACAGGACGGCGCCGATGACCAGGACCTGCGTCAGCAGGGCGATGATCGCCAGGAGATCGCGAACGTCGCCCAGCCGCGCATAGAGCTGCACCAGCACCTCGGCCGGAAACACCGCCATCGTGCCGCGCTCGGCGGAGCGGTAGGCGGAGCGCAGCCCGTAGGCGGCGGCGAAGGAGACGGGCTTGACGACGATCGCCGGGACCCCCGGCAGCTCCTCCTCCCGCCAGGGCGGGCCGAGCGGCACGGCCGCGAGATCGGGCTCGCCGGCGCTGCCTGCCGGCCAGACCTTCGCCTCGTCGAGCAGGTGGCCGACCGGCAGGCCGTGGACCCACCACACGGCCTCGATGGGTGCCAGGATCGCCTTGTCCCATGGGTTGCCCTGGCGCGGCAGGCGGCCGACCACATCGTAGCCGAGCCCGTGCGCATCTTCCTCGTCGCTGGCGACTTGACCGTGGACGGGTGCGAAGCGCTCGCTGAGGGCCAGGGGAACGTCGGCGCCGACGACTACCTCGTCTAGCCGCTGGAACAGTCGGCCCTCGGCCGGCGCCCGTCGGCCACCCTGGGTCACGAAATCGGCGGTAGTCCCCACGATCGGGTGGCCCCGCCAGTTGTCGCCGAAGCCGATCGGCGCGGCCCAGGCGACATCGGCGCTGGCGCCGAGCTCGACCAGCAGCCGCGCGGGCACCAGCTCGATGGCGGCAGGCTGCAGGTACACGGTGCTCAAGACCAGCTGCGCCTCGCTGCCGCGTGCGCCGATGAGGAGGTCGAACGCGTCCGCGGCGCGGGCGCTACCTTCGCGCAGCGCGCGCTCCTGCGCCGACACCGCGACGCCGAGTCCGACCGCCAGGGCCACCAGCAGCACGGTGGCGAGCGCGCCGGCACGGGTGCGTCTGAGATCGGCCCAGACCAGCGGCCATGGATTGAACAAGGCTGCGCTCCGTCAGGCCAGCTCGAAGACGGCGTCGACGAGCCGGACCCGGCTCACGAAGCCGGTGGCCGTGTCGATCTCGGTCCCGAGCGCCAGCGTGCCCGTGACCAGGATCGGCTGGTTGAAATCGACCCAGTCCTGGCGCCCGCGCAGCCGCACCAGCACGATGTCGTTGGGCCAGTCCAGCTCGCTGTCGCAGAACGGGCACACCGCCATGGGCAGCTTGGTGAGCACGAAGAAGTCCACGTCCGCCTTCAGCGGCGGGGCCATGAAGCCCTGGATCTGCACCCGCTGCTGGTCGAGTGCTACCGCCTGGTCCGAGAACGCCGCACCGCGACCGTAGAGGTCGCGGATGCGGATGCGGATGCGGACGGCGGCGGCGGCGCCCGGCCGGGCTGGAGCGCCTACCGCCACGATCAGTCCGAGAATGGTGCGTCGATCGAGCCCGGCCATCGACGGCGCAGCCTACTGCGCCTGCGCCTGGGTCTTCTGGGCGGCGCGCGCGCCGATCTGCGACGCGTAGTTCAGCACGTGGAAGGTGTAGTTCTCCTCGACCGTGCCCTGGAACAGGTGCGCCCAGGGTCCGATCGCATAGATGCCCAAATCCTCGCCGCCGTGGGTCTCGCTGGTCATCGGCACCAGCGACTGCTGGATGAAGTCGGGGTCGGTCGTCTGCTCCATGGTGAGCGTCGGCCGCTCGCGCGGCTCCTTCGAGCCGCCGGGCCCGTTGGCGAAGCCGATCGTCGTGTAGGGCTTGCCGTCGGTGCCCAGGATCGGCTTGCCGTCGGTGCCGATCGAGATGCCGAGGATCGGGTTGCCGCGCTTGGCGTAGCCGGCGATCGTCAGCGTGTGGCTGTGGTCGCCCGTGACCACGATCAGGGTCTCGTCCAGGTCGACCTTGCGCAGCACGGCCTTGACCGCCTCGTTCAGCGCCCGCGCGTCGCTGAGCGTCCGGAAGGCGTTGCCGGCGTGGCTGCCATGATCGACGCGGCCGCCCTCGATCATCAGCACGAACCCCTCGGGATTGCGCGCCAGGATGTCGATCGCCTTCTCGGCCATCTGGGCGAGCGAAGGCTCGCCGCCCTTGTCCTTCGGCCGATCGTAGTCGTACTCCATATGCGACATCTCGAACAGGCCGAGCAGGTGATCGGTCTTGGCCGGGTCGATCGCGTCAAACTCGGCCAGGTTCCAGACGAAGGCGCCCTTGTCGCCGTAGCGGTCGAGCCAGGCCTTGGTCAGGTCCTTGCCGTCCTTGCGCTTGCCCTTCTTTCCCTCGTCCTCGGGGTCGTCCATCGTCGCCGGCAGGAAGTTCTGCCGGCCGCCGCCCATCGCGACCTCGAGGCCGTCGCCATACTTCATCTCGACCAGCTGGCGGGCGATGTCGGCGCAGCCCTGCTCGATCGCCTCGGGCGTCATGGCGGCGTCGGATTCCCAGTCGCGGCTGGCGATGTGCGAGTAGGTCGCTCCCGGTGTGGCATGGGTCATGGTCGCCGTGGTCACCGTGCCGGTCGACATGCCGATGGTCTCGGCCAGCTCCCATAAGGTCGTCACCGCCTTGGTCTTCTGGTCCTCGCAGCTTTCCAGCGTCGCCGTGTGGTCGAGGCCCATCAGATCGTTGATGGTCTTCACACCCGTGGTCATGGCGACCGCGCTGGGTGCCGAATCGGTGATCTGCGCATCGGCCGAATAGGTCTTCGAGGCCGCGAGGTAGGGAAAGGCCTCCCAGGCCAGGATGTTGGACTCGCCGTCGACGCCGCGCTGCTGGCCCTCGAAGATCCGGGCCGCGGTGACGGTCGAAAAGCCCATGCCGTCGCCGACGATCAGGATGACGTTCTTCGCCCGATTGGTGTTCTTCTGCTGGGTCAGGATGCGCTGCATCTGCCCCTGCGCCTGCTTGAAGTAGGGGTCGTCGCCCTGAGTCAGCCTGGCATCGTCGGCCTGCGCCGGCCATGCCGCCAGCGCGACGAGTGCGGTGGTTGCCGCTAGAATCCCTTTGTGCCCGAGGCTTCGCAGCTTCATCGATCCTCCCAGTTCAGATACCGGACCTGTGGCCGATCCGAGCGGAGAGATGTGACGATTTGATGACAAAATGGCAATCAGGAAGTGTGCACGAATCTGAGAGCGGCCACCTGGACGCGAGCGGCCTGCGGATTGCCTTCCGGACGCATGGCGCGCCGGCACTCGATCTCGACCAGCTCGTGCTCGAGCCCGGCGCCCGGGTGGCGCTGGTCGGCCCCTCGGGATCGGGCAAGACGACGCTGGCCTACGCGCTGACCGGGATCCTGGCGCCGGATCGGGGCGAGGTGCGCTGGGGGGAGGTGATCCTCAACCAGCTGAGCGAATCGCGCCGGGACGCGTGGCGGCGGCGGCACGTCGGGTTCGTCTTTCAGGACTTCCATCTCGTTCCCGGCCTGACGCCGCTCGAGAACGTGCTGGCACCTTGCTACTTCACGGCCCTCCGGCCCACCGGGGAGCAGGTGGCGCGGGCCCGCGCGCTGCTCGCTCAGGTGGAGGTGCCCGGCGCCCGTCGGGATGTCACCGAGCTGTCGCGCGGCGAGCAGCAGCGGGTGGCGATTGCGCGCGCCCTGCTGCACGACCCGCCGATCCTGGTGGCCGACGAGCCCACGGCCAGTCTCGACGCAGCGCACAGCGCGCGGGTGATCGAGCTGCTCGTCGGCGCGGCGGCGGAACGCGGCCGGACCCTGATCGCCGTCTCGCACGATCGCGACCTGATCGACCGGATGGGGCTGGTGGTCAGGCTCGAGCACGGGCGGCGGGTGGATTGACCCCCCATGGCTGTCCCGGATCGATCCGGCTAGAGCCTCGCCGCCAGGGCCTCGACCCGAGCGAGGAAGCGCGCGCGGCTCTCGGCCGTGGAGCTGTCCATCCGGTAGTGACCGAGCCAGAAGCTGCGGCAGCGCGGATGGCACACGGGCTTGACCCCGCGCAGCAGGATGCGCCGCCCCGGATCGCCGATCACGAACCGCACCCACCACCAGGGCGAGCCGTAGGTCGAGAAGGCGCCCACCAGCCTGATATTTCGCAGGCGACCTTTGATCGGCGCCAGCCCCTCGGGCAGCTCGAAGGTGGCGTGCGGCACCCAGACCCGGTCGATCCAGCCCTTGAGCATCGCCGGCAGGCTGTACCACCAGGTCGGGTAGACGAAGACCAGCCCTTCGGCCCAGCGCAGATGGGCGAGATGCTCGCCGACCGGCCGCTCGTTCAGCCCCGGCGTGTGATAGTCGCGGCGCTCCGCGGCACCCATCACCGGGTCGAAGCCGATGGCATGCAGGTCGAGGACCCGCACCTCGTGGCCGGCACGCTCGAGGCCGCGAACGGCGCTGTCGCGGACCGCATGGGCGAAGCTCTCGCGCACCGGGTGCGCCAGCACCAGCAGCACGCGCATCAGAAGCGCTCCATCCGCGTCTGGACGTCGTCGAGAAAGCGGCTGCGTCGCGCGTCCGATGCCGTGTTCATGCCGTAGAGGGCGTGGTAGCGGACCGGTGCCGATGGCGCGATGAACCAGCGCAGGTAGCGCGTGACCAGCCGGCGCGGCGGGTCGCCCATGCGCCACGCGGAGAGGCGCGAGCGGCCGTAGGTGACCACGCCCGCGACGCTGCGGATGTTCTGCAGCAGCGGCCGCACCCTGGCTGGATCGCTCATGTCGAACGCCACGCCGGGCAGGATCAGCCGGTCGAGGAAGCCCTTCAGCATGGCTGGGGCGCCGTAGCACCAGGTTGGGAACTGCACGACCAGCGCCTCGCAGCGCCCCAGTCGCTCGACATAGCCCTCCAGCCCGCGCCGGTTGGTGCTCAGGTCGTGATAGCCGCGGCGCTCGACGGGCCCCAGCACCGGGTCGAAGCCCTCGGCGTAAAGGTCGCACAGGTCGACATCGTGGCCGGCCCTGGCCAGGCCCGCCAGCACGACGGCGCGCAGCGAGCCGTGAAAGCTCTCCGGCACCGGATGACAGTAGAGATAGAGCACCCGCATGGTCAGGCGGCGGCGAGCGCTTCGACCTCGACCTTGCACTCTGGCAGCGCCAGCGCCTTGACGACGAGCAGGGTGGATGCCGGCGGCGGCTCGGCGACCCAGGCATCGCGCACCCGCATGTAGTCTTGCCGATACTCCGCCTCGGTCAGGAATACGGTCAGCCTGATCACCTGCGACCGGTCGAAGCCGGCCGCCGCGAGGCAGGCGTCGATGTTGGCGAAAGCCTGCTCGGCCTGGGCCGCGGCCCCGTCCGGAAGCGAGCCGTCCGGCCGGTTGCCGATCTGGCCGGCGAGCACCAGCAGGCGCTCGACGCCGCGCGCCTCGACGGCGTGATGGTAACGGCCGAACGGCGGGCACACGCCGGAGGGGGAAAAGTGCCTGAGTGTCATCGCGTGCCCCGTGCCTTCCTTGCCCGCCAAAGCTGCTCATGCCATGTCCGGCTCTACCAGGGAACGCCCGCCGGAGGGTATCAGTGATGCTGCGGCTGCCGGGCTGGTGGCAGGATCTCGCCAGCCCCGAGTTTCGCCTGCTCGACGGCGAGAACACGGTCGCCGTGCTGCCGGTGGGCGCGATCGAGCAGCATGGCCCGCATCTGCCGGTGGCCGTGGACACCTGCCTCGTCGACGCCGTCGTCGGGCGGGCCATGGACCTGCTGCCCGCAGAAACTCCGGTCCTGGTGCTGCCGACCACGGCGGTCGGCAAGAGCAACG
>JAXMCJ010000067.1:0-15579 GCA_046349415.1 Geminicoccaceae bacterium | reverse complement strand
AGCAGGGCGAAACTGACGCGACGGGCGAGATCGGCCGCCAGAACCGCGCCCGGTGTGGCGATCCGCGGACGATGTGCGCCCGCGCAATGGCCAAGTTTTGTCGCTTTTCGCATTTTCATTTATGTAGCCCCCGACGAGCGAGCTCAGAAATTACTAAAATGTTAATTAAGGAAAGGCGAAATTGTCAAAGGCGATATTCCGCGAAAGACAATCAGTGACCCAGTTCATTACAGGGTCGTAATAAAATTGCGCGCTCAGCCGCAAGGCCGTCGCGCGGCGGCGTACTCGAGGCGCTGACGGAACCCGGTACATCGGAGCCCGTTGGCTGTCGAACTCCGGAGTGCCGCCATGCTGCCGATCGAGCCGCCCATCCCAGGACCCGAGATTCCGCCCACACCGGGGCCGGATCTGCCGCCCGCACCGCCCGTGGAGCTGCCAGGCGGCCCGGCCGAGCCGCTGACCGTCCCGCCGGGTCCCGACACGGTGCCGATTCCCGCGCCGGACGAGATGCCGCCGCCGGAGCCGAAACAGTGAGCGCCCGCACGCGCTGTTGACAGGAGCGGCCTGCGCCGCTGCGGTGGCGCTCCGCCCTGCTGGGGAGCGCACCGTTGGTGGACGTCGTCGGGCCGAAGCTGCACTTCATCTCCGGGTTGCCGCGCTCGGGCTCCACGCTGCTTGCCGGCATCCTGCGCCAGAACCCGCGCTTCCATGCCGCGATGTCCGGGCCGATGGCCGGGCTGGTGACGGTGCTGCTCAACGCCATGGGGCCGCAGAACGAGACCGCGGTGTTCCTCGACGAGGAGCGCAAGGCCGAGATCCTGCGGGCGGTGATGCGCGCCTACTACCGGCCGCAGGCCGGGCGCGAGGTGCTGTTCGACACCAACCGCGCCTGGTGCGCGCGGCTGCCGCTGCTGGTCAGCCTGTTCCCCGAGGCCAGGGTGATCTGCTGCGTGCGCGACGTCGCCTGGGTGCTCGACAGCTTCGAGCGGCTGGTGCGCAAGAATCCGCTCTCGCCGACCAAGCTGTTCGCGACGGCCGAGGAGCGGCAGACGGTCTACAGCCGGGTCGACGCGCTGGCGCACCGCGACCGGGTGGTCGGCTTCGCCTGGTCGGCGCTCAAGGAGGCCTATTACGGCGAGCATTCGCGCTCGCTGCTGCTGGTCGAGTACGACATCCTGTGCCAACGGCCGCGCGAGACGATGCGGCTGGTCTACCAGTTCCTGGGCGAGCCCTGGCACGAGCACGATTTCGAGCAGGTCGAGTATGACGAGCCCGAGTTCGACGCCCAGCTCGGCGCCCCCGGCCTGCACAGCGTCAAGTCCCGGGTCGAGTTCACGCCGCGCCGCACGGTCCTGCCGCCCGATTTGTTCGAGAAGTACGCCACGCTGGCCTTCTGGCGCGACCCCAAGGGCTCGGCCGCCTGGCGGATCACGGCGCAGGCCGAGGAGGCGCGCGCCGCACCGGCAGGGTAACGCCCGGGTCGCACATGGCTGCTGCGCCGTCGCCCGTCTTGCCCCGCCCGCCGAGCGCACTACTATGCGACGCCAGCGTCAATCGTCGACGAGCGCCGAAGCGCCGTGACCGGGAGGATCGCATGAGCAGGTTTGGAATCGGGCAGCCGGTGCGGCGGGTCGAGGATCAGCGGTTCATCACCGGCAACGGCCGCTACACCGACGACATCAACCAGCCCGGCCAGGCCTATGGCTATGTGCTGCGGTCGCCGACCGCGCACGCCAGGATCGCCCGCATCGACACGGCAGCGGCCAAGGCGGCACCCGGCGTGCTGCTGGTGGTCACCGCCGCCGACTACGACGCCTCGATCCCCTGCCTGATCCCGATGCAGAACCGCGACGGCACCGACCGCGCCGACCCGCGCCACCCGGTCCTGTGCAAGGACGAGGTGAACTATGTCGGCGACCGGGTGGCTTTCGTGGTCGCCGAGACCAGGATGCAGGCCAAGGACGCGGCCGAGCTGATCGAGATCGAGTACCAGGACCTGCCCTCGGTCGCGGACACCGCCGGGGCGCTGGCGAAGGGTGCGGGCCAGGTCCATCCCGAGGCCCCGGGCAACCTCGCCTTCGACTGGCACTTTGGCGACGAGGCCGCGACCGACGCAGCCCTCGCCAAGGCTGCCAAAGTGGTCGAGCTCGAGCTGATCAACAACCGGGTGATCTGCAACGCGATGGAGCCGCGCGCCTGCGTCGGCGTCTGGAACGCGGCCGACGGCAAGCTGACGGTCGAGACCTGCACCCAGGGCGGCTGGGGCCATCGCGACATCCTGGCCCAGAATCTCGGCCTCGAGGCGGATCAGGTCCGGGTGATCACGCCGGACGTCGGCGGCGGCTTCGGGATGAAGGCATTCTTCTATCCCGAATACTCGCTCACCGCCCATGCCTGCCGTGCCCTGAACCGGCCGGTGAAGTGGACCGCCGAGCGCGGCGAGAGCTATCTCTCCGACGTGATGGGCCGCGACCACGTCACGACCGCACGGGTCGGGTTCGATGCCGACCAGCGCATCGTCGGCCTCAAGGTCGACCTGATCGCCAACATGGGCGCCTACTACTATCAGTTCGCCCCCTACATCCCGACCGGGGCGGCGCTGAAGGTCCTGCCCGGCGTCTACGACGTGAAGGTGCTGAGCTACGGCGTGAAGGGCGTGTTCACCAACACCTGCCCGGTCGACGCCTATCGCGGCGCCGGCCGCCCGGAATCGATCTACTGCATGGAGCGGCTGATGGACTACGCCGCCGACCAGCTCGGGGTCGACCCGATCGAGCTGCGGCGCCGCAACTTCATCAAGCCCGAGCAGATGCCGTTCAAGACCGCCGCGGGCGAGCTCTACGACACCGGCGAGTTCGCCAAGGTGATGGACACCTGCCTGAAGAAGGCGGACTGGACCGGGCTGGCGGCGCGCCGGGCCAAGTCGCAGGCCAAGGGCCGGCTGCGCGGCATCGGCATGTGCTACTACATCGAATCGACCATGGGCGACCCGACCGAGCACGCGGCGATCGAGTTCACCGACGACGGCTTCGTCAACGTGCTCGTCGGCACCCAGACCAACGGCCAGGGCCACGACACCGCCTATTCCCAGGTGCTGCACAGCCGGCTCAACGTGCCGTTCGAGAAGATCCGCATCGTGCAGGGCGACACCGACCGGATCCGGGCGGGCGGCGGCACCGGCGGGTCGCGCTCGCTGACGGCGCAGGGCATGGCGATCAACGATGCCTCGGACCTGGTGATCGAGCGCGGCAAGGCGTTCTCGGCCCAGCATTTCGAGACCGCGGCGGCCGACATCCAGTTCCAGGACGGCACGTTCCGGGTCGCCGGCACCGACCGGGCGATCGGCATCATGGAGCTGGCGGGCAAGGCCAGGGCGATGGCGCCGGCCATGGGCATGGAGGGCGGCCTCGACGCCGCCGCCACGACCAACCTCAGCGCCTGGACCTTCCCCAACGGCTGTCACATCGCCGAGGTCGAGGTCGACCCGGACACCGGCATCATCGACATCGTCGACTACAACATCGTCGACGATTTCGGCGTCGTGCTGAACCCGATGCTGGTGGAGGGCCAGGTGCATGGCGGCATCGTGCAGGGCATCGGCCAGGCCCTGCACGAGGGGGCGGTGTACGACGACAACGGGCAGCTGCTGACCGGCTCGTTCATGGACTATACCATGCCGCGCGCCGACAACATGCCGTCCTTCGACTTCTCGACCGTCGAGGTGCCCTGCAAGAACAACGCGATGGGCGTGAAGGGCTGCGGCGAGGCGGGCTCGGTGGGCTCGCCGGCGGCGGTGATCAACGCGCTCGTCGATGCGCTGGCGCCGCTCGGGGTCGATCACGTCGACATGCCGGCGACGCCGGAGAAGGTCTGGCGCCTCGCGCAGCGGCGGCTGGCCGCCTGATCTCTGCACCCGGTGGTGGAACCGCGCGGCCCGCCCCGCGTTCTGGCCCCATCGTCCATCGTTTCTCTTGCCTCTCCCTCGTGCACCTGGGCCCCCCTTCGCGGGGGCCTTCTTTCTGTGGTCCTGCCAAGGGCAAAATCCTCCAGCGGTAAAGCTACTATAACGATTTTCGCCGTGTACGTTCCGGGCGCCCCCATGCTAGCCTTGCGCAAAGTCGGGAGCGGAGTTGGCCCATGGCGATCTTTCGCGAGGAGGTGACGGCGCTGGTGCCGGCGCTGCGCGCGTTCGCTCGGGCGTTGACCGGTGGCGAGCGCCAACTGGCCGACGATCTGGTCCAGGACACGATGGTGAACGCGCTGCAGGCGCAGCACCAGTACCGGCCCGGGACAAATCTCGAGGCGTGGCTGTTCACGATCCTGCGTAACCGCCACCGCAGCCTGCGCGCGCGCCGCTACGTCACCGCCGAGGTCAGCACCGACGATCTGGGTGCCCTGGCCTGGGTGGCGCCGCCGCAGGAGCACCGCCTCGAGGTGATCGCGTTCCGGCACGCCTTCGCCAGATTGCCGCGCTCCCAACGGGAGATGCTGGTGCTGGTGACGGTGCGGGGCCTGTCCTACGAGGCCGCGGCCGCCATCTGCGGCTGCGAGATCGGCACGGCGAAGAGCCGGGTGCATCGGGCGCGCATGGCCTTGCGCGCGATGCTGCTCGGCGACGGGCCCGCGACCTCGAGGGCTGATCCCGGCGGCAGACGGACCTCGCGGCCGGAGCGCCGTGCGAACGGGATCTGGCGGCGTTCGGGCATGGTCGCTCGTTCGGGCCCGCGGCCCGGCCACGCCCTGCGCTCGGGCTGAGCGGCACCGCTTTCCCGTCGGAAGGTGGGACTTCCGGTTTGGGGCCGGCTAAGCTGGGCCATGCCCACGCCCCGACAACGCTCCGACCGGCTCGGCCCACCCAGCGAGATCGCGCGATGAGCGACGCGATCGTGATCGTCGGTGCCGGTCAGGCCGGCTTCCAGGTCGCGGCGTCGTTGCGCGGCGAGGGTTTCGCCGGGCCGATCCGCCTGCTGGGCGCCGAGCCGCACCCGCCCTATCAGCGCCCGCCTCTGTCCAAGGGCCTGCTGCTCGGCAAGATGGAGCCGGAGCGGTTGTTGTTTCGCCAGCCCAGCTTCTATGCCACTCAGGCGATCGATCTCGACCTCGGCCGGCCGGTCGCGGCGATCGATCGCCGCGAGCGCCGGGTCGTCGACGCGGCGGGCGCGGCCGAGCCCTACGATCGGCTCGTCCTCGCCACCGGCACGCGGGTCCGGCCCCTGGCCGTGCCCGGTGTCGAGCTCGACGGGGTCCTCTACCTGCGCACGCTCGACCATTCGGGCGAGCTCGCGCGGCGGGCGGCAGCAGCCCGGCGCGTGGTGGTCATCGGCGGTGGATTCATCGGGCTCGAGGTGGCGGCCGCCCTGCGCATGCTCGGCCTCGAGGTGACCGTCCTGGAGGCAGCCGAGCGGCTGATGGGTCGGGTCGTGGCGCCGCTCATCTCCGAATTCTACGCCGAGCTGCATCGCGGGCGCGGCGTCGAGCTGGTGCTGGGCGCGCGCATCGCCGAGCTGGCGGGCCGCGACGGCCGCGTGCGCGAGGTCGTCATGGCGGACGGCAGCCGGCACGCGGCGGATCTGGTCGTCGTCGGCATCGGCGTGCTGCCCAATGTCGAGCTGGCCCAGGCGGCCGGTCTCGTCTGCGCCAACGGCATCGTCGTCGACGAGCATGGCCGGACCTCAGATCCGGCCATCTACGCCGCCGGCGAGTGCACCAGCCATCCCAATCGCTTCGCGGGCGGCCCGATCCGGCTCGAATCGGTGCAGAGCGCGGTCGACCAGGCCAAGGCGGTCGCCGCCTCCCTGCTCGGCCGGCCCGTCGCCTACGACGAGGTGCCCTGGTTCTGGAGCGACCAGTACGAAGTCAAGCTGCAGATGGTGGGCATCTCGGCGGGGCACGATCGTCAGGTGCTGCGCGGCGATCCGGCGAGCGGTCGCTTCTCGGTGTTCTACTTCAACGGCGAACGGCTGCTCGCGATCGATTCGATCAATCGCGCCGCGGATCACATGGCGGGCCGCAAGCTGCTCGGCAGCGGCGCCGCGATCACGCTCGAGCAGGCGGCCGACGAAGCCTTCGACCTGAAGACGGCGCTGGCGGCGCCGGCCTGAGCGGTCACGCCGAGTCGGGGCGCTCCACCGTCGCGCGCCAGCCCTGCGCCTCCCGACAGGCGACGCCGGTGCGCCGCTCGTTGCCGCCCGGCATGGCGAGCAGCTGCTCGTACTCTCGGCAGTAGCGGCCGTCGGCGGCGCGGAAGGTGCGCAGCGGGGTCACCGAGCCGCCGCTGCCGGTATCTGGATTGTGCCAGGCGACGCTGTGCCCGGAAACCTGCCGGTCCAGCGCGTCGGCGAAGGCGGCAGCACTCATCGCGCGATCCTGTGCGAAGGCGGCGATCATCCGCGCGGCGGTGTCCTCGGCGCGACGCTCGGCGAGATAGATCGCACCGCCACCGACGACCAGGGCCGCCGCCACCGAGGCCGCGATCGGCAGCCCCGACCAGCTGCGCTGCCACCGGCGCCGCCGGGCGGCAAAGCCGGCATCGATCGTGCGGTGCGCGGCTTCGTGACCCTCACGCTCCAGGGGAAATGCCGCGCGCAACAGCGCCCGCTCACCGGCCAGCTCCGCGAGCAGTGCCGCGGCGGCGGGATCATCGTGCCACGCGGCCGCCTCGCGCAGCTCGCCCGGCGTCGCCTCGCCGTCGGCCACGCGCGTCAGCAGCGCCCTGCGGTCCTCGTCCATCACATCGCCTCCACCGCCTGCCGCGCTTGCGGCGCTATCCGTCGCAGCGCGTCGCGTGCCCGGGCGAGCCGGCTGGTCACCGTGCCCACCGGCACGTCGAGCAGCTCGGCTGCCTCCTGATACGACAAGCCCTCGATCGCCACGAGCGTCAGCGCCACCCGCTGCTCGTCGGGCAAGGCCAGCACCCGCATGCGCACCTCCTGCAGCTCCGTCCACGCCTCGGCACGGCGCTCGCCGTCCTCGAGGAACTCCTGCGTCTCGCCATGGGCCTGCACCAGACGCAGCCGGTTCGCATGATCCCGGCGCAGATTGCGATGCAGGTTGTGGGCGACCTTGAACAGCCAGCGGTCGAGCGCCGTGCCCGGCATCCACGAATCCAGCCGCGTGATCGCCCGCTCGCAGGTGGCCTGGACCAGATCGTCGGCATCCGCCCGCGAGCCGGTCAGCAGGAGCGCGAAGCGGTGGAGGCGCGGGAGCAGCGCCACCATCTGCGCCCTGATCTGCTCGTCGCCGGCCGCACCCATCCGCACACGCCCTTTCACCCGCCAGCCGGACAACACCGAGCCTCGAAAGATCCTTCCATGACGCCGTAAACATTTCGTTGGGATTGCTGTGGAAGGATGGGTCGGCGTCGCGGTTTTTCCCGGCAAGGCGGCGATGGTCTTCGCCGCGACGGATCGAGGGGATACGGCAATGCCGCGGATCTGTGTCTCGAGGGCGGCCCTGGCGGGCCATGCCGCGATCGTCGGGCTGCTCGCGCTGGGTGCTACGGCCGCGCCGGTGGGTCTGGGTCGCGACAGCGACGGGTGGTGGCGGCTGCAGCCGAGCCTCGCCTGGGCCGACCGCGGCCGCGGCGGCGGCGACTCGGGCTCCGGCTCGGGCAGCGACGATGGTGGCGGATCCGGGCGAGGCGGCGACGATTCGAGCCACGGCGGCTCCGGCTCCGACGACAGCGGGTCGCACTCCGGTGGCGGCTCCGGCAGCGGTGATTCGGGCTCGGGTGGTGGCTCCAGCAGCGACGGGTCTGGCTCGGGTGGCGGCTCTGGCAGCGGCAGCTCCGGCAGCGGCGGTTCTGGCTCGGACGGCTCCGGCTCCGGAAGCGGGTCCGGTGGCTCCAGCGGCGGCAGCGACGACAGCGGCGGTTCCGGCTCCGGGCACGGCAGCGACGACAGCGGCGGCTCGCACTCCGGCACGAGCGGCAGTCACTCCGGCAGCGGCTCGGGTTCCGACGACTCCAGCTCGAGCCAGAGATCAGACGGCCAGAGCGGCGGCTCAGATCGGCCGCGGGCACGGGTGGATCTCAGCGAGCGCGAGCTGGAGAGCGTGCTGCGCGGCGATCAGGTGCTCGTCGACGATCGTGGTCGGGTGCTGGAGGTCGAGATCGAGATCGAGCACGGTGTGCGCACCGTCACGGTCAAGCCGCATGGCGGGGACGCCGAGCGCAATCCCGGGCCGATCGGCAATGTCCGCGCGGTGGACGCCTCGACGCGGCCGGCGCGCGGCGTGGTGGTCGGGCCAAACGGCCTCGAGGTCGAGATCGAGCACGGCGTCGCCGTGACCAAGCCGCATGGCGGTGCCGCGACGCCGGCGCCGAGCGGCCTCGAGACGGAGGTGGAGCACGGCGTCACGACCACCAAGCCGCACGGCGGCGACCCGGTCCAGGTCGGCGGCGACCTGACGCCCGCCGAGGAAGCGGCACTGATCCAAGGTGGCTGGCGATGAGCCGAGCGGTGATGGTTCTGGCGGGGGTGGCGGCTCTGGCGACGGGCTGCGCCTCGCCGAGCGCCCTCAGCCCGCCGGCGGCGGCCGAAACCGATGCCGCGCCGGCCACCGTTCTGCAGTACGTCCTGGAAACCACGCCGAGCGGCGAGGCGGTGGCCTGGCGGGTCGAGGCCACCGGTGCGGTGGGCACGGTCACGCCGCTGCGCACCTATCGCACCCCGGCCGGCTACTGCCGCGCCTTCCTCGTCACGATCGCCGCGCCCGCGGCAGGCACGCGACAGGGGACGGCCTGTCGCACGGCAGCGGGCGAGTGGCGGGAGTCCGTCGACGCCTGAGCTCGCCACGCGCCTTTGCGGCAACAATTCACTCCGAACGCGCGCGCACAGTGGCGGACCCGACCCGGGATGCCTAAATCAACCCGGTAAAGGGCGCCGTCGGTCGGGAGTGAATGGGCACGACCGGAGCTATCGAGCACGCGGCAATTCTGTTCGCCGACGTGAAGGGCTATTCGGTTCTGATCAGCCGCGACGAGGTGGGCACCTACGAGCGGCTCCGGCGCGCGCGCGCGCTGTTCCAGGCCCTGGTCGGCGACTATGGCGGGCGCATCGTGGACGAGGCCGGCGACGGCGTGCTGGCAGCCTTCTCCAGTGCCAACGACGCCGTCAATTTCGCGCTCGCCATCCAGCGCGATCTGGCGAACGCCGCCGCCTGGCAGGGCGAGACCGGCCCATTCGCTTTCCGCATGGGGATTCACCAGGGCCCGATCCATCGCGACGGCGAGCGGCTCTACGGCAAGACGCTGATCGTAGCGCAGCGGATTCAGGAGGTCGCACCGCCGGGCCGGGTATGCGTGTCGGACGCGGTGCGGACGGAACTCGAGGACCACGCGCTCTATCGTTGCGTCAGTCTCGGCGATCGGATGCTCAAGAATCTCGAGCCGACGCGGGTGCATCGCGTCGAGTGGGCGAGCGAGCTGCCCGAGGCCGATCTGACGCGGCTCGCGGGAGAGACGACCTCCGGCGCCGTCGAGGACGCGTCCATCGCGATCCTGCCGCTGCGGAACCATTCCGACCTGCAATCCGACCAGACGCTCTGCGACGGTGTGACCACCGACATCATCGAGCGACTGTCGCGGTTTCGCGACCTCTCGGTCATCGCGCGCCACTCCTCGTTCCAATGCCGCACGCTGGCGTTGGAGCCGCCGGAGCTGGGGCAGCTGCTCGGGGTTCGCTATCTCGCCGAAGGCTCCCTGCGCCGCTCCGGCGAGCGGCTGCGGGTGAGCGCCCAGCTGGTGGAGACGGAGACCGGCAGAACGCTCTGGGCCGACCGGTTCGACGGCACGCTGGCGGATGTCTTCGACTTTCAGGACGAGGTCGCAGACATGATGGCGGCTCGGCTCGCCAGCCATGTGAATGCCGCCGAACGACGGCGCATCATTTCCAGCAGAGCGCCCGAAGTCGCAGCTTACGGTCTCGTACTACGAGGGCAAGATCTGACGCTCCGATATCGCCAGGAGACCAATAGTCATGCCCGGCGACTGTTCGAGGAAGCCGCCGGGTTGGATCCGATCTATGCTCGAGTTTATGTGGGAATGTCTCGTACCTACAGTGAAGCGTGGCGCCACGGTTGGGAGGACCAGTCCGAAAGTGGCCTCGCGCATGCGGCCACCCTGGCCATGAAGGCGGTCGAGCAGGACGATCTAGACGCGCGCGGCTTTGCCGAGCTCGGCTATGTCCGCTTCTTCCAAAAGCAGCACCAACAAGCGCTTGGCGCCTACAAGCGTGCCACCGAGCTCAATCCGAACGATGCAGATGTCTTGGCAGAGATGAGCGATGTGTTGAGTTCCATCGGCGACGCCGCAAGTGCGGTCGACCTGATGAAGCGCGCAATTCGCCTCAACCCATGTCATCCGGACTGGTATCTCTGCAACTACGCCGATGCGCTCTTCGTGCTCGGCGAGTACGCCGAAGTCGTCGCAACCTTGCTCAGGATGCGCGACCTGACCGCTGGCCACCGCCTCCTCGCAGCGTCGTACGCTCTCCTGGGGGAGAGCGCCCACGCCCACATCCATGCCCAGGCCGTGCGAACGGCCTATCCCAACTTCTCGCTGCAGCACTGGCGGCAAGTGCCGCCCGATCCGGATTCCCCTTGGCTCGAGAAGTACCTGGAAGGATTGAGCTTGGCCGGGCTCGACTAGACCAAGCGACTTTCCGCTACTCTTCCGAACCACCCGACCGCGTGTAGCGGCCTCGGAAGTACGGCATCTCGGCTCCTTCCGCCTGCTTGTTCAGCAGAATTCGCTCCAGCGAGCCGCTGTCCACGTCGAGCCGCAGAGAGAAATCTGCCCGGTCATATTCCCACACGCGGATGTCCGAGGAGAACTCCCAATTCTTGGCGGCGACACCCGAAAGATCGGTTGACGAGGCAGCGGTCGCGAGCCCTGCCGAGTCCGCAGGTCGCCCGTCGGGCCCGTCGATCCCCAGCGAGCCATCACCGCGCACGATCGCCGCTCTTGGTGAGGCCAGCTCGCCATCGCCGTGAACCAGAAATATCGAAGCGCAGCTCAGGCTGGTATATTGGCCGAGATAGCTATATCCATAGATACGTGCAAGCATTGGCTTGAATTTTGCGTTTATTGCTTGATCCAGCTGATTGCGGAGAAACTGATTTCCGCCTAGCTCGGTCCGCGCGTCGTCGAGATTTATGGTAAGCCCTTTTATGAGCCGACCGTATAATTTTACCGACGACGCCGCGAGCAGAGTTTCACCTTTGGATACCATGATCATCTTCCTCTCAAGCTGATTTCCGAGAAATTCGCTGCGCTCCGCCGATCTGGCGATTGGCACAGCGATGCAACCCGATGCCCATGCCTACGCGCGCGAGACGTTTGGAGCCCAGGAACGGGCCAAGCTCTAACCGCGCCGATCCCGCGCCACGAGAAGCAGGCCCGTATCCGCGCCGCGAATCCGGCGCGGGCAAGCTTGTCGGCATCGAGCAACGCATCCCGCACGGCAACATAGGTAAGGCGATCCGGCCGCAGCCGGGAAAGCATGTGCGCCAGCCAGCCGCCGAGCAGATCGCGCGCGTCGCAGAGCGCGTTCCGGAACTCCTGCGGTGCCCGCGGATACCAGCGGTCGTACTCGGCCTGGATCATCGGCGCGAACGCCCGCAGATGCGCGCGCTCGTCGGCGAGCTCCGCCAGGGCGCGGGGGATCAGGCCACGCTCGACCAGGTATGCCTGGTAGATGTCGAGCAGGAGGTCGAACACCGCACCGGTCAAGGGCTCGGACAGGTCGTGCTCGTCGACCCAGCCGAGCGTGAACTCCGACATCCTGGTGGCGTTGGACGCGATCCTGATCTGCGTGGTCGAGGACAGCTCGCCCAGGCGGTTGAGCTCGTTGGCGCCGTACAGGTTGCCGCGGCTGCCCTGCATGACCTGGTCGACGACCGGATCGAGGTGGGCCGCCACCAGCAGAGCCGCGAGGTCGGCGAAGGATTCCTGGAAGCCGGCATATTCCGCGCCCATCCGGTCGGGTGCGGGCTCGCCGACGGTGCCGTAGACGATCAGGTGGCCGACCTCGTGGGCGATGACGTCGAGGTTGCGCGCGAAGGCGTGGGGCGGGCGGTCGGGGCTGAGATCCCAGCCCAGCTCGAGCCAGCCCCAGCCGACCTCGCCATTGTGGTAGGTCTGGCCGAGCAGCCCGATCTCGAGCAGGTGCCGGCCGAAATGCCAGGGCACGGCCCGGCCGAGATAGCCCTCCCACACGTCGAGCGCGAGCCGCACGCAGGCATAGGCGTGGGCCTGGTCGAAGGCGGGATCCTCGGGCTGCAGATGCGCGAACCCGCCGTCCGGGCCGGGGCGGGCCGGGGCGGCGCACGGGCCGCGCCACGGCGGCAGGGGCGCGCGCCGCGGCGCGTCGCGCAGGATCAGCTCGCCGTAGGACCAGTCCTTGCCCTCGGGCTGGATCACGCACATCCGGCCGTCGTGCGGCCCCTCGCCGAGCGAGCCCGCGGGCGGCGAAAGCTCGATCTCGATCGGCTTGCCGTAGGTCGCGCCGAACGGCGCCTGCGGAAAGATTCGAAAGCGCGTGCCGCCTCGTGCCGACGAAAGCCGCTGAACCACCGACCTGACCCGCTCCACCTTGCTCGTGCGTGCGGGCTGAGCGACCGACGGGTCTAGGTGCGCCCGCTCCGGTTGGCGGCGATGATGCGCAGATAAAGCAGCTCGCGCAAGAGCGCGCGCTCGAGATCGGTCCGGTCGGAGAAGCCGAGCGCCCGCGCGAGGCCTGCCGGCTCGCTCGCGCTCCGGGCCGCGAGGGTCTCGGCCAGCCGGGCGAGCTCGGGCGCCAGATCGCCCTCGACCTCGCGCGGGCCGGCTTCGTCGAGCCCCGCTGCGGCCAGGCGGCCCGCCTTGTGGCGCGCCCGCTCGGCCAAGGTCGGATAGTCGCCCCGCACGCGCAGTTCGTCGAGCGTCGCGGCAGCCAGAGCACCTTGCCGGCGGCCGAGCAGCGCGGCGATCGCCGCCTCCTCGCGGCACAGCGCGGCAAAGCCCGCCTCGTCCAGATCGACCCCGGCGAGCCAGCGCGCCAGATCGGCTCCGCGCCAGAGCCCCAGCCGCTCGCGCAAGGCGTCGCCGGCACGAGCGAGATCGGACTTGTCCAGGGGACCGGAGCGCTCGGCCTCGGCGAGCGCGAGCTGCCGGAGCAGGCCGGCACGGCGGACGGCGTCGACATCGCCGCGCAGCCGCAGCTCGTCGAGCACGCCGCTCTCCGCCGGCGCCGTCGCGTGGAACAGGACGTCCCAGGGGTCGGTCCAGGCGAAGGCGAACTGGGCCGCGAAGGAGGGCGGATCGCGATCGAGGAATGCCTGTGCCGCCTCCAGCAGCTCCAGGGCGTCCAGCCGCTTGCGGTCGACGCGCCCCGTCGGCAGCCAGGCCCGCAAGGGCGCCGCCGCCGGGCCGAGCCGCTCCAGCACGGCCCCCCAGGTGCGGTCGCGATAGTGGATGGCACGGGCCGCGCCGAGTGCCGCCTCGGCCTGCGCGCAATCCAGCACGGCCGCCGCCTCGGCTGCCGCGAGCGTGGCGCGGACATTGACGAGCGCCTCGCTGACGGCCGCGAAGCCGGCCTCGGTCGGCCCGTGCAGCACGGCCACCTCGTCGTCCGCCTCGAGCGTGCCGTCGCGGTAGCCCTCGAAGATGCGGCCGACGCCGCGCATGCCGAACGCGTGCAGCTCGGCGGCGCGGAGGGCACCCATGCTGGCACCGCCCCAGACGTGGACGCCCTGCCCAAGCGCCCACAGGATCTCCTTGTGCCAGACCGGCAGCGCGCGCTCGAAGACGCCGTCGATCAGCACCACCATGCGTGCGCCAGCGCGCGCTACCCGCAAAAGGTCGCCGAGCGCTGCCGGCGGCAGTATCTCGGCCCCGAGCCGCGCCCGGATCTCGTCGGCCGGCACCGAGGGGCCCGCGAAGACGACGGCCTTCACCGGCCGCTCCGCACCGCCAGGGCGCGCGCGCCGGGGACGTAGCCGGGCTCATCCGCCGCCGCCTCGAGGCCGGGGACGACCACGCGCAGGACCGGAATCCCGATCTCCGGCCGGCCGAGATCGACGGCGATCGCCTCGGGAATGCCGTTCGCGGCGAGCCGATGCAGGAGCCACGGGATCTGCTCGTCGACGGCCAGGGCGGCGGCGGCCGCGTCCGGGCGCAGTGGACCGGCCACCGGCTCCTGGAGTGTCTTCTCCGCCCAGCGCGCCTTCGCCCGCAGGCCGCCGGCCGCAAACTCGTCCGGCCCGAGATCGTCCCGGGCGCCGGCGATGTAGCTCGTGCGGACCTGCACCGCCTCGAGCAGCGCCTTGCTGGCGGCGACGCCTGCCGCGGGATGCGCGGCGCTGCCGAAGCCGGCGTGGCCCGCGGGATCGCGGCGATCCGCCAGCACGGCGAGGAAGGCCGGGACCGCGAGGTCGCTGGTGATGTCGACGATGGCCAAGTCGAACCCGGCCTCACCCAGCCGCCCCGCGAGCTCGTTGAGGACGGGGTCCGATTCGGGTGCGATCCTGCACCAGCCCCGCCCGCGATCCGGCCGCTGCAGCCAGAGGCTCAGGGCATCGCGCTCGATCAGCTCGAGCAGCGCGTGGCGGATCGCCTCGCCGCGGCTGTTGCCGGCACCCAGGCCGTTGCTGCCGACGGGAAAGCAGCCCGCGGCGGGCGGCTGCGGCAGGCGGTAGTCGGTGTGGACGAGCTCGAACGGCAGCCAGCGCGGCTCGCCGCTGCCGAGGTTCAGGCCCTCGCCCCAGAGGATCGGGCGGTCGGGATCGAAGGCCCGGCCTCCGCTGCGCGGCAAGCGGGCCAGATCGACGAGCGGATAGGTCGCCATCTCGCGGGCCGAAGCATAGCGCAGGCAACCCGGTGGCCGCTCGGCATGCCAGCTCTCGACGGCTTCCATCAGCGCCGCGGCGCGCGCGGCATCGGGCGTCAGGCCCTTGCCCTGGCTGGTGGCGACCGACCGGGCATTGGGCCGCACGGCGGCGAACACCGGCACGCCGATCCGGTCCAGGCCGGTGAGGTCGGCAAGGCGGGTGATGCCCATGGCCGCCATGTGCGGCTTGGCCCGGGCGACCGTCGCGCCCGGCTGGGCCACCCGGCCGTCGCCGACGCGCGGAACCTCCGGCCTCGTCGGCGTCACCGCTTGCACCCCCTGTCGGTGGTCGTATGATTATACCTAAAGGAACGGGCCGACACGACCGGATGATTGCTAGCGAACCCATCCGACGGCGCAAGCTGTCGCACGAGGTGCTCGACCGCCTGCTGACGCGAATCACGCGCGGCGAGCTCGCCGCGGGCGACCACCTGCCGTCCGAGCGCGATCTGATGACGCTCTACGGCGTCGGCCGCCCCGCGGTGCGCGAGGCGCTCCAGGCGCTCGAGCGCATGGGGTTCCTGACCATCACCCACGGCGAGCGCGCCCGGATCGTGGCGCCGACCGCCCGCACCATGATCGACCAGGTAGCGTTGTCGGCCAGGCACCTACTGTCGACCTCCCCGACCTCGCTCGAGCATCTCAAGGACGCGCGTGTCTTCTTCGAGACGGGCATGGTGCGCCTTGCCGCCGAGCGTGCGACCGAGGCGGA
>JAXMCJ010000066.1:0-15846 GCA_046349415.1 Geminicoccaceae bacterium | reverse complement strand
CGGCACCGTGATCAGCCAGAGCGAGCAGGCCAACCTGCAGCAGGGCACCTCCGGCAGCATCAGCCAGTCGAGCAGCGACACGACGGACGCCAAGCGCTACCGGACCCGGGTGGTCAGCACCGCCAACCAGGCCAACCTGTCCTGGCTCGACGCCGAGCCGCAGCTGGTGGCCGGGCTCACGCGAAGCATCAGCGGAATCTTCTAAGCCGCTGAAATCATTCCTTTATCGCGATCAGGGCCGCCGCCACCGGTCGGCCCTCCGCAAGCAGGACATTGTAGGTCCGGCAGGCGGCCGGGGTGGCCATCGCCTCGACTACCGGCCCCCAGGCGCGCACCGCCTGGCGCAGGGCCGGGGACAGGATGACGAACTTCGCGCCGCAGCCGACCACCAGGATGTCCGGCATCGGCTCAACCGCCCGCAGGGGCGCCAGCGCCGCCTCGTCCAGCTGGTCGGTGTCGGTCACCGCCCAGGGCAGGACCCGGTCGGGCAGGACCAGCACCGAGCCGGCATGCCGGGCTCCCGCGATCGTGAAGCCGCCGGTGCGGTAGGCCTGGACCAGCTGGAGGCCGGGCGGCAGGGCCGGGCGCTGGCCCTCCATGCGCGGCTCTCAGCGCGCCGCCGGCTGCGCCGCGGCGGGCTGAGGCTTGTCGGCGGCGGTGCGCAGGTTGAGGTAGTAGAGCACCGGGGTGGCGATGTAGATCGTCGAGTAGGTCCCGATCAGCACGCCCCAGATCATGATGATCGTGAAGCCCTGGATCACGTCGCCGCCGAACAGCCACAAGGGCAGCAGGGCGATGAGCGTGGTGAGCGAGGTCATCAGGGTCCGCGCCAGGGTCTCGTTGATGCTGCGGTCGAGCAGCGCCGGCAGCGGCATGGACTTGTAGCGCCGCAGGTTCTCGCGCACCCGGTCGTAGATGACCACCGTGTCGTTGAGCGAGTAGCCGACGATGGTCAGCACGGCGGCGACGCTGGTCAGGTTGAACTCGATCCCGCTGATGGCATAGATGCCGATGGTCGCCGAGACGTCGTGGATCAGCGAGGCGATGGCGCCGATGCCGTACTGCCACTCGAACCTGAACCAGAGATAGAGCAGCACGCCGAGCATCGAGATCAGCACCGCCCAGATGCTGTTGACCAGCAGCTCCTGGCTGACGCGCGGGCCGACGAACTCGGCCCGCTGGTAGGTCAGCCCGGCGCCGAGCTTGGCGTCCAGCGCCCCCTTGATCTGCTCGACGGCGGCCCGCTGCGCGGTCTCGTCGCCCTCGGGTGCCTTGGCGCGGATCATCACCTGGTCGTCGGCGCCGGCGGTCTGCAGCGAGATCTCGCCCAGATCGAGCTCGCCCAGGGTCGAGCGCATGGTGGCGAGATCGGCGGGACCGGGGGTGCGCACCTCGAGCAGCACGCCGCCCTTGAAGTCGATGCCGAAGTTCAGGCCGCTGGTGGCGACCAGGATGATGGTGGCGACCAGGACGAACAGGGACCAGGCGAAGGCGATCCAGCGGTAGCGGAAGAACGGGACCTGGGTGCCGTCGGGAACGAGACGCGGGCGACGCATGGGAGCCTCAGAGCGGCAGCGCGGCTGGCCTGGTGCGATCGTACCAGATCCCGACCAGGAAGCGGCTGAAATAGACCGAGGTGAACATGTTGGTGACGATGCCGAGCCCGAGCGTGACGGCGAACCCCTTGACCGGCCCGGAGCCGAACTGGAACAGGGCCAAAGCCGCGATCAGCGAGGTCAGGTTGGCGTCGACGATGGTGCGCATCGCCTCGGCGAAGCCGGTGTTGATGGCCGACAGCGGCGTTCGCCCGGCCCGCCGCTCCTCGCGGATGCGCTCGTAGATCAGGACGTTGGAATCGACCGACTGGCCGATCGTCAGCACGATGCCGGCGATGCCAGGCAGGGTCAGGGTGGCCCCCAGCATCGACATGATGCCCAGGATCAGCGCCACGTTGAGGTAGAGGGCGATGTCGGCGATGCCGCCGAACACGCCATAATAGACCAGCATCAGCGCGGTCACGAGGACGGCGGCGACGACGCAGGCGATGGTGCCGGCGCGGATCGAATCGGCACCCAGCTCGGCGCCGACCGTGCGCTCCTCGACCACGTTGAGCGGCGCCGGCAAAGCACCGGCACGCAGCAGCACCGCCAGCTCGTTGGCGCTCTGGACGGTGAAGCTGCCCGAGATCACGCCGGAGCCGCCGAGGATCGGCTCGCGGATGTTCGGGGCGGAGATCACCTTGTCGTCCAGCACGATCGCGAACGGCTTGCCGACGTTCTCCTGGGTGATCCGGCCGAACTTGCGCGCACCCTGGTTGTCGAGCCGGAAGCTGACCACCGGCTGGTTGTCCTGGAACGAGGGTTGGGCGTCGGTCAGGTTCTCGCCGCTGAGGTCCACCTCGCGCTTCACGACATAGTGAGTGAGCCCGCCCCGCTCGCGCTCAGTCGATTCGAGCAGGACCGAGCCCGGCGGCACGCGACCCTCCATGGCGTCCTGCACGCTCGCATTGAGGTCGACCATATGGAAAGTCAGGCGTGCGGTGCGGCCGAGCAGGCGCTTGATGTTCTCCGGGTTCTTCTCGCCTGGCACCTGCACCAGGATGCGGTCGGAGCCCTGGCGCTGGATCGAGGCCTCGCGGGTGCCGAGCTCGTCGATCCGGCGGCGCACCACCTCGAGCGACTGGCTGATCGCCGCCTGCCGCAGATCGGCCTCCTTGGCCTGGGTCAGCCGCAGGACGATGCGCCCGCCCTCCTCGCTCACGTCGAAGTCGTGCACGCGGCCGCCGGTGGCGAGATTGGCCGGATTGAGCTTGTCGATCTCTGCCAGCGCCTGGTCGCGTTGCGCCGGGTCGACCAGGGTCAGGCTGACCGACTCGCCCTGCACGCCGAGCCCGCGATAATTGATCCGGGCGGTGCGCAGCGCACCCCGGATGTCACCGACCATGCTCTCCAGGCGCTCCTTGTAGACGGGCGCCACATCGACCTCGAGCAGCAGATAGGAGCCGCCCTGCAGGTCGAGACCGAGCGTGATCGCCCGGTTCGGCAGGAAGCCCGGCAGGGCGTCGCGTACGGTCTGCGGCAGGAAGTTCGGCAGCAGCGACAGGACGGCGAACAGGCAGACCGCCGCCACCGCGAGCGTGCGCCAGGACAGGCTCTTGAGCATGATCGGGAGAGCTTACTTCTTGCCCAGCAGCTTGCCGAGGAAGCCGCCGGCCATAGCACTCGGCGCCGCCTTGTTGTCGTTGCCCGAGGCCGGCACGGTCTTGTTGAGCACGTCCGCGACAGTGCCGCGGACGATCTTGACCTGGACGTTGGGGGCGATCTCGACCACGAGCGAGCTGTCGCTCTGCTCGATGCGGATGACCTTGCCGACGATCCCGCCGCCGGTGACGACCTGGTCGCCCTTCTTCAGGTTCTCCAGCATCTCGCGATGCTGCTTCATCTTGGTCTGCTGCGGCCGGATCAGCAGGAAATAGAAGATGGCGAACACCAGGACCAGCGGCATCAGCGACATCATGATGTCGCCGCCGCCCCCAGGCGCGGCCGCCTGGGCGTAGGCGGGAGAGATGAACATCGGGGACCTCGATGGGAGGGGTCGGCGCGTCGCGGCCGGACTATAGTGGCGCGCGCCCGCATTGCAACCGAGCGCGGCAGGCAGGTGCCAACTGCCGCCGACGCTTGCGCCGGGTGGCTCCGCTGCTAGCGTCCGCGCGCCAAGCACCGGAGAAGCGCATGGAGGAACAGCCGGGTGTCGACGAGCTGCGGCGGATCGCCGAGGCGCTGGAGCGCGCCTATCCGCCGCCGGTCGCCGCGGTCGACCTGACCGCCGCCGATGCCTTCGTCTGGGAGGCGCGCGGCGAGCGGCTGCGCCCGATCCCCAGGGTTTCAGGTGTGCCGTTCGATCTCCTGTGCGGCATCGAGCGGGTGGCGGACCTGCTGTTCGACAACACGACCCGCTTCGCCCGCGGCCTGCCCGCCAACAATGCCCTGCTGTGGGGCGCGCGCGGCATGGGCAAGAGCTCGCTGGTCAAGGCGATCCACGCGCGGATCAACGAGACCGGCCCGCACGTGCTGGCGCTGATCGAGATCCATCGCGAGGACATCGAGAGCCTGCCTCGCCTGCTGCATCTGCTGGCGGCGAGCGGCCGGCGCTGCCTGCTGTTTTGTGACGACCTGTCGTTCGATGCCGGCGAGAGCAGCTACAAGTCGCTCAAGGCCGTCCTGGAGGGCGGCATCGAGGGGCGGCCGGGCAACGTCCTGTTCTATGCCACGTCGAACCGCCGCCACCTGATGCCGCGCCAGATGATCGACAACGAGCGGAGCACGGCGATCCACCCCGGCGAAGCCGTCGAGGAGAAGGTGTCGCTGTCGGACCGGTTCGGCCTCTGGCTCGGCTTCCACCCCTGCAACCAGGAAACCTACCTGGCGATGATCGATCGCTATGCCGGCCATTTCGCGCTGCCGATCGAGCAGGAGCAGCTCCACCGCGAGGCGCTGGAGTGGTCCAAGACGCGCGGCAGCCGCTCCGGTCGCGTGGCCTGGCAGCTGATCCAGGACATCGCCGGCCGCCTCGGCGTGCAGTTGCGCGCATCATTGGGCAGCTAGCCCTCGGCAGCCGGGTACGGCTGCGGCCGGTCTCCCCCGCGCCGCCAAGCCCCGCCGTGATTCTCTCGCTCCCTGACCAGAGCTGCGGCTCGAAGCGGCAGTGGGCGCGCGATGTTGTCACGGTTCGAACGGCAAGACGCGTGGGGCCATGCGGCGATCACCGGCGCCAGCAGCGGCATCGGCGCGGCCCTGGCCCGGCGGCTGGCCGTGCAACCGCGCATCCTCAGCCTTGCCGGGCGCGATGCGCACCGGCTGGACGGCGTGGTGGCGGCCTGCGCCGGTCAGGGCGCCGTTGCGCGCGGCAGCCGGGTGGACGTGACCCGGCCCCATACGCTGCGGGCCTGGATGGAGCGCCGCGCCCCCGCCGGCCCGATCGACCTGCTGGTCGCCAATGCCGGGGTGATCGACGATCCCGATCGCTCGCCGCGGGAGGTCGCCGAGGTCAATTTCGTCGGCATCATCAACACGGTTGAGGCCGCCCTGCCTTACATGGCCCGACATGGCCAGATCGCCGTGCTGAGCTCGCTGGCGGCATGGCGCGCCCAGCCCTCGGCACCGGTCTACGCCGCCAGCAAGGCGGCAGTGCGGCTCTATGCCGAGGCCATTCGCGGCCGGCTCGAGCGCCAGGGCCTCACGATCAGCATCGTCTCGCCCGGCTTCGTCGCCACGCCGATGCTCAACCGCTGGGATGGGGCCAAGCGGCAGGCGCTCACCGCCGAGCAGGCGGCCGAGATCATCATCGACGGTCTTGCGCGCCGCCAGCCGACGATCGCGTTCCCGCGGGCCATGTACGCGAAAGCACGGCTGATGGCGGTGCTACCCGCCACGCTCGTCGAGGCGTCCGCATGGTTGGCGGGGCGGGCCCGACAGCAGGCCTAGGGGCTACTCGACGCTGGCCACCCGGGTCACCGCGGCATCGAGCAGCGCCACCGGATCGAGCGCCTTCTTGCCGTCGCGGATCTCGAAGTGCAGTTGCGGCGAGGTAACGTTGCCGGTCTTGCCGGCCGCCGCGATCCGCTGGCCGCGCTCGACGCGATCACCGACCCCGACATAGAGCTCGGAATTGTGGGCGTAGGCCGTGACGAAGCCGTCCGCATGGCTGAGGAGCAGCATGCGCCCGTAACCCGGCAGCTCGGTGCCGGCATAGACGACCACGCCGTTCTCGGCGGCGACGACCGGCGTGCCCTCGCGGACGAGGATGTTGATGCCGTCGTTGCGCGTGCCGTTGGGCTTGCTGCCGAAGGCACTGACGATCCGGCCGCGCACCGGCCAGAGGAAGCCGTCGCCCGAGAGCAGCGGCGCCGCGCCATGCTGCGTCTTGGGTTCGCTCGGCATCTGCTCCAGCGAGACGGGCCGCACCGCGGCTGCCGGCACCCGGGGCGAATCCAGGGAGGCCACCTTCACCTCGCTGGACCGTGCGGCGACCACAGGTGGCGACGGCTCACGCACCTTGGGCACTGCCGGTGCGGCGGCGACCATGGTCGGAGACTTGGGCTTGGTCGCTCCGGCCGGCAGAGCCACCGTCTGGCCACTCACGACACGGTAGGGCGAGCGGATACCGTTGAGATCGGCAACGGCCTGCAATGGCACGCGATAGCGGACGGCGATCTCAGACAGGGTTTCGCCCGCCGCCACCTCGTGGGTCAACCCGGAGGCCGCGACCCGCGACGTTGGACGGTTGCCGAGCTGCCGGGCCTCGGCCCAGCTGCCGCGGCCGTCCCAGTCCAATGGCTGGTAGGCGGTGCAGCCAACCAGACCCAGGAAAAGAACCGCGGCCCAACCACCTCGCAACCCGGCGCTCCTCGCCCGCACACCCCGATGAACCAAGATAGCCGTCGGGCCAAATCGGGATCAAGCGGACGGGTGGCGCCAACCTCTCCGATCCGTCACCCCGCGGCCACAGAGCGCAACGGATCGACCTCCCGTGGGCTCGGTCAGAGGAACCGCTGGCGCAGGCTTTCGAGGCTCGCCGTGTGGGTCATGTCGAGATGGACCGGGGTGATGGAGACGTAGCCCGCCGCGATCGCGGCGAGATCGGTCCCCTCGCCCGGAATGGCGTCCTCGCGCAGCGCGCCGATCCAGAGATAGGGCTCGCCGCGCGGGTCGACCCGCTCCAGCAGGGTATCGCCGATCTTGCGCTTGCCCTGCGTGGTCACGCGGACGCCCGAAATTTGATCGGCGTCGAGATCGGGGAAGTTCACGTTCATCAGGACGTCCGGCCCCCACGGCGTCTCCAGCAGGCGGGCGATGACCTCGGGGGCGAAGCGCTCGGCCGTGGGCCAGCGGATGTTGCGCCGGTCCTCGCACACCTGGCTCAGCGCAATGGCGGGGACCTTGAACAGCGTGGCCTCCATCGCCGCGGCGACGGTGCCCGAGTAGGTGACGTCCTCGCCGAGATTGGCGCCGTGATTGATCCCGGACAGCACCAGATCCACCGGCGGGCCGTCGACGATCCGCTGCAGCGCGATCAGCACGCAGTCGGTGGGCGTGCCGTCGACCGAGAAATGCCGCTCCCCGTGGCGGCGAACCCGCAAGGGGCGGGTCAAGGTGAGCGAGTGCGCGGCACCGCTCTGGTTGGTCTCCGGCGCCACCACCCAGACGTCGTCGCTCAGCGCCAGGGCAATGCGCTCCAGCGCCTTGATGCCCAACGCGTTGATGCCGTCGTCGTTGCTGACCAGGATGCGGGGGCGCCTGCTCACCTCGTTTGACCCGGCACCAGCCGCTCCCTGCCGTGCAGATAGGGTCGCAACGGCTCGGGCAGGGTCACGCTGCCGTCCGCTTCCTGGTAGTTCTCCAGCACCGCGATCAGCGTCCGCCCGACGGCGAGTCCCGAGCCGTTGAGGGTGTGGACGAAGCGGGTCTGCTTGGCGTCCTTGGCGCGGCAGCGGGCGTTCATGCGGCGGGCCTGGAAGTCGCCGCAGGTGGAGCAGCTCGAGATCTCGCGGTAGCGCCCCTGCCCCGGCAGCCAGACCTCGAGGTCGTGCGTCCGGCGCGCCGAGAAGCCGGTGTCGCCCGCCGCCAGCGCCATCACCCGGTAGGGCAGGCTCAGGCGCTGCAGCACCGCCTCCGCGCAGCCGATCATGCGGGCATGCTCGGCGTCGGACTGCTCGGGCGTGGTGATGCCGACCAGCTCGACCTTGGTGAACTGGTGCTGCCGGATCATGCCCTTGGTGTCCTTGCCGGCGGCACCGGCCTCCGAGCGGAAGCAGGGGGTGAGCGCGGTCAGCCGCATCGGCAGGGCCGCCTCGTCGACGATCTCGCCGGCGACGAGGTTGGTGAGCGGCACCTCGCTGGTCGGGATCAGATAGTGGTCGCTGGTGGTGCGGAAGAGGTCGGCCTCCATCTTGGGCAGCTGGCCCGTGCCGAACAGCGCGGTGTCGCGCACCAGATAGGGGACCGCCACCTCGGTGTAGCCGTGCTCGCGGGTCTGCAGGTCGAGCATGAACTGGCCGATCGCCCGCTCGAGCGCCGCGAGCTCGCCCCAGAGGGCGACGAAGCGGGCGCCGGACAGGCGCGCGGCGCGCGCGAAGTCCATGCCCAGGGCGGCACCGACCTCGTCGTGCGGCCGCGGGTCGAAGGCGAAGTTGCGGGGGTTGCCCCAGCGGCGCAGCTCGACGTTGCTGTCCTCGTCCGGCCCATCGGGGACATCGTCGGCGAGCACGTTGGGAAAGGTCGGCAACAGGGCGTCGACCCTGGCCTGCAGCTCGCGCAGCTGCTCCTCGCCCTGCTTCACCCGCTCCTTGAGCGCCGACATCTCGAGCAGCAGCTCGGGCGACGGCTTAGCACCGCCGGCAGCAGCCTGGCCGATCTCGCGCGACAGCCGGTTGCGGGTCGCCTGGTCCTCCTGCAGCGCGGTCTCGACCTGCCGCCGCGCCGCGTCGAGCTCCAGGATCGTGGCGGCGGCCGGCGGCTGGCCGCGGCGCGCCAGCGCTCGGTCGAACGCCTCGGGCTGCTCGCGGAGCCAGCGGACGTCGATCATCGTCCAGCCCTTCTCATTCCGCCTTGGTGACCTCGCCCGCTTCCTCGGCCGCCTCCTCCGCCGCCTCCTTCGCCTCCTTCTCCGCCCGCCGCTTCTCGAATCGGCGCACCAGGAGGATCGAGATCTCGTAGAGCAGCAGCATGGGCAGGGCGAGGCTGATCTGGCTGATGACGTCAGGCGGGGTGAGCACGGCCGCGGCGATGAAGATCAGCACGATCGCATAGCGCCGGCCCGAGGCCAAGGTGGCCGCGGAGAGGATGCCGACGCGCCCGAGCAGGGTCAGCCCGACCGGGAGCTGGAAGGCGATGCCGAAGGCGAAGATCAGCTTCATCACCAGATCGAGATACTCGCCGACGCGCGCCTCGAGCTGGATCGGCAGCTCGCCCGGCCCGGTGGCCGGGGTCTCGAAGCTGAGGAAGAAATGCCAGGCCATCGGAAAGATGAAGTAGTAGACGAAGGCGCCGCCGGCGAAGAACAGGATCGGCGTCGCGGCGAGGAAAGGCAGCAGCGCCTCCTTCTCCTTGCGATAGAGGCCGGGGGCGATGAACAGCCACAGCTGGGTCGCAACGAACGGGAAGGTGATGAAGGCGCCGGCCCAGAAGGCGACCTTGACGTAGGTGAAGAACGCCTCGGTCAGGCCGGTATAGATCATCCGGCGGTCGGTGATGCCCATGCTCTCGTAGATGCGGGCGAGCGGCCGGACGAGGAAGGCGTAGATGTCGGCGGCGAAGAAGTAGCAGACCAGGAAGCCCAGCAGGATCGCGATCGCCGAGTAGACCAGCCGGTTGCGCAGCTCGAGCAGGTGGTCGAGCAGCGGCATCTCGCGTTCGTCGATGTCCTTGATGATTGCCATCAGCTCTTCTCGGGACCGGCGGTCGGCTCGACCGCCGGCGTGGCGACGCTCGGGGGTGTGGCGGTGGTCGTCGCCTCGGTGGGGGTCGCCTGCGCGATGGCAGGCGGCGGCGGCAGGTCCGGCTCGTCCGCGTCGTCCTCGTGCTCGTCGCGGCCGCCGTCACCCGAGAGATCGGGCGCGGCGAGGCCGCGGCGCAGCTTGCCGTCGGGGTCGAGCGTCTCCTCGATGCGGCTGCGGACGTCGACGCGGCTGAGCTTGTCGACCTCCGCCTTGATGTCCTGCAGCTCCGCCTCGCGCGCCATGTCCTCGAGCGAGCGCTGGAACTCGCGCGCCATGCCGCGCGCCTTGGCCGTCCATTTGCCGATGGTCCGGGCGACGCGGGGTAGATCCTTGGGACCGATGACGATCAGGGCGACCATCAGGATGACGGCCATCTCCGACCAGCCGATGTCGAACATCGACCGTACTCCGAGGCGGGGTGCGCGCTGCTAGCTGTCGAGGTTGTCGTCCTTCCGGGCCCGAACGCCATCGGCGCTCGTGCCCGACGTGGCCGGCCGAGCCGGCGGGTCGTCCTTGAGTCCGGACTTGAAGCTCCTGATGCCCTTGCCGACGTCGCCCATCAGCCGCGGCAGCTTGCCGGCGCCGAAGAAGATCAGCACGATCACCAGGAGCAGGAGAACCTGCCAGACTCCGACGCTCATCTGCCGTTCCTAGCCGAACCGGGCCGACCGCGGCCGCAGCCTTCGGGCCGGCTTGTCGCAAATTCGGGCGGGTCGGGCAACGCGCGTGCTCATGGCCCGGCCGGGTAGACGAAAAGATGGCGCGGGTCGAGATCGATCTCGACCTCGTCGCCGATCTCGGCCTCGCTCGGGCCGGGCTGGTTGACCTCGATGCTGCTGCCGTCGGCCAGGGCGAGCCGCAGGACGTGCACGGGGCCGAGGTCGCGCCGGCACTCGACCCGCGCCCGAGTGCCGCCGGTGCCGGCCCCTGTCACGCGCAGGGCTTGGGGGCGGACGATCGCCTCGACCCCGGTTCCGTCCGCGAGACCCGTGGCGGGCGCCCGGCCGAGCGGCGTGTCGACCGCGCCGCCCGCGACCCGCCCGGCAAAGCGGTTCACCGGGCCGAAGAACCCGGCGACGAAGGCGTCGGCAGGGCGGGCATAGAGCTCGGCCGGCGTGCCGCTCTGCACGATCCGGCCGCCGAGCATGGCATGGATGCAATCCCCGACCGCGATCGCCTCCTCGGCATCGTGGGTGACCAGCAGCACCGGGGTCCGCGTCGCGCGCAGCAGGCCCAGCGTCTCGTCGCGGACCCGGGCGCGCAGGGCGGTGTCGAGCGCGGAGAACGCCTCGTCGAGCAGCAGCAGCTCCGGCGCCGGGGCCAGGGCGCGGGCGAGCGCCACCCGCTGCTGCTCGCCGCCCGACAGGGTATGCGGATAGGCGCGGGCGTGGGAGGCGAGATTCACCGCCGCCAGCAGCTCCTGCACGCGCCGCTCCCGGCTGCCGCGGTCGCGTCCATTGAGCCCGAAGGCCACGTTGTCCCTGACCCGCAGATGGGGAAAGAGCGCGAAGTCCTGGAACATCAGCCCGACCCGCCGGCGCTCCGGCGGCAGCTGGCCGGCGGGGCCGGCGAGCTCGCGGCCGCCGAGCGCGATCCGGCCGGACTTCAGCGTCTCTAGGCCGGCAATGAGGCGCAGGGTCGTGGTCTTGCCGCAGCCCGAGGGGCCGACCAGGCAATGCACCTCGCCCGGGCCGAGTGCCATCGACACGCGATCGACCACGACCCGCTCGCCGAAGCGGTGCGAAAGGTCCTCGATCTCCAGGCCCGAAGCGGCCGGCGGTGCGGGCATCACCGCTAGCCGTCGCGCGGCGGATTGAACAGCGAGGCGCCTTCCAGCTCGTCCAGCCGCGGCAGGTCGTCGAGCGAGCCGAGCGCGAACTGGTCGAGGAAGGCCTGGGTCGTCACCCAGGTGACCGGGCGGCCGGGCGCCTCGCGCCGCCCCTTGGGCATGACCCAGCCGGCCTCGACCAGGAGATCGAGCGTCCCCTGCCCCAGCGAGACCCCGCGGACCACCTCGATCTCGGCGCGGGTGACCGGCTGCTGGTAGGCGATCACCGCCAGCGTCTCCATCGCGGCCCGCGACAGCTTGCGCGCCTGCACGCGATGCCGGCGCAGCAGCGGCGCCACCTCCGGTGCGGTGCGGAAGGCCCAGGCCCTGCCCTGCCGCTCCAGCCGGATGCCGCGGCCGGCATAGTCGGCCTGCAGCTCCGCGAGCAGGCCGGCGAGATGCGCCTCGCCCAATTGGGCCTGAAGCTCACGCTCCTCGACCGGCTCGGCGGAGGCGAACAGGATCGCCTCGAGGACCAGCTTGGCGGCGGGCTCGCTCATGACCGGCGGCGCACCATGATGGGCGCGAACGGTGCCGCCTGCTGCAGCTCGATCGCCCCCTGTCGCGCCAGCTCCAGGCTCGCCAGCAGCGAGGCCGCCACCGCCGAGCAGTGCAGCAGCGCATCGCCCAGATCCCCCGGCAGGAAGCTGGCGAGGTCGTGCCAGTCCTTGCCGGTCAGCAGTGCGGAGAGCCGCTGCAGCGCCGCCTCGGGCGTCATCAGGCGGCGCGCCGGCATGGTCATCCGGGTCAGCCGGCCGCGCTGCATAACCGCGCCATAGGCCGAGAGCAGCCCCGCCAGGCTCGCGCGCCAGGCCGAGGTGACCTCGACCGCGGCGGGCTCGGGCGCGCCGCGCGGGAACCGCGCCTCGCCCAGCGCCGGCTGTGCCTGGAGCTCGGCGGCGGCACGACGCAACGCCTCGAGCCGACGCAGCCGCTCGCCCAGATCCTCGGCCAGCGCCTCCGCATCCTCCAGGTCGCGCTCCGCCGGGGGCAGCAGGAGCTGCGACTTGAGGTAGGCGAGCCACGCCGCCATCACGAGATATTCGGCGGCGATCTGCAGCCGCCGCGCCTGCATCCCATGCAGATAGTCGAGGAACTGCTCGGCCAGCTCCAGGATCGAGATGCGGGCGAGATCGACCTTGTGCGCCCGGGCGAGATCGAGCAGCAGGTCGAGCGGACCCTCGAAACCGTCGAGGTCGACGATGAATGCGTCCTCGGGCGGCGTGTCTACCATCCGGTGACCAGCCTGATCACGGTCTCGGCCGCCCGCATCATCGGCAGCATGACGTAGCCTAGCGGATTGAACTCGAAGCCGAGCTGGCTGGCGGCGAGCGGGACGATGAACGCCAGCCCCATGACGATCAGCAGGCCGTAGGGCTCGCTGCGGGCGTAGCGCCAGGCCCAGCGCCCGGGGAGCAGGCCGGTCAGCACGCGCCCCCCGTCGAGCGGCAGGATCGGCAGCATGTTGAAGCAGGCGAGGATGATGTTGGCGTAGATGAAATTCCAGAAATTGTTCCACAGCCACAAGGAGAACATGTTCGTATCGAGCTGCCCGATGGCGTGCAGGACGATGCCGCTAGCCAGCGCCAGGAGGATGTTGATCCCGGGGCCGGCCAGCGCCACCCAGATCATGTCGACCTTGGGGTTGCGCAGACGGTGGAAGGCCACCGGCACCGGCTTGGCCCAGCCGAAGACGAAGGGCGAGTTCAGCAGCAGCAGGGCCACCGGCAGCACGAAGGTGCCGAACGGGTCGACGTGGCGGATCGGGTTGAAGCTCACCCGGCCGAGACGGCGGGCAGTGTCGTCGCCGAGACGGTCCGCCATCCAGCCATGCGCCGCCTCGTGCAGGGTGATCGCCGCCACCACGGGCAGCGCCCAGACCGAGAGCGACTGCGCGAAGCCGGCGAGGTCGATCATGCCATCGTCCCGGCGAGCAGCTCAGCCAGCCGGCGCTCGGCGGCCGCGGCGTCGAAGGCCGGCCGCGGCGCCGCGGCCAGCGCCCCGAGCACACCGTCCAGACGGGCGAGGATCGACCGGGCCAAGGGCGGCACCACCTGGAGCACGGCGCGGGTCTCGTCGATCCGGCCGGGGCAGAACAAGGCGAGATCGCAGCCGGCGCCCAAGGCGGCCAGGGCTCGGCTGGCGGGGTCGCCCGTCAGGGCCTGCATGGCCAGATCGTCGCTGAGCAGAATGCCCTGCACGCCCAGGGCGCCGCGGATCGTGCCGGCGATCACCGCGTGCGAAACCGTGGCCGGGCGGCCCGGATCGAGTGCCGAAAACACGACATGCGCGGTCATGGCGAGCGGCAGATCGCGCAGGGCAGCGAAGGGCGCGAAATCCGAGGCGAGCTCGGGCAGGTCGGCGGAAACCAGAGGCACCTCGACATGGCTGTCGACCACGGCCCGGCCATGGCCGGGCAGGTGCTTGATCACCGGCGCTATGCCGCCGGCGAGCAGGCCGTCGGCGAAGGCGCGGCCCAGATCGGCAACCAGGGCCGGGTCGTCGGCGAAGGATCGGCTGCCGATCGCCTCGGTCATCCCTGGCGTGGCGATGTCGAGGCAGGGCGCGCAGTCGATGTCGATCCCGACCTCGCTCAGGTCATGGGCGATCAGACGGCCGGCGAGACGTGCGGCCTCGCGCCCATCGTTCGGGTTCGCACGTGCCGCGCGGCCGATCTCGCGCGCCGCCGGCAGCGAACGCCACTCCGGCGGCCGCAAGCGCGCCACGCGGCCGCCCTCCTGATCGATCAGCACCGGCAGACGGCGCGCCCCGCCGAGCGCGTGGATCTCGTCGGTGAGCGCGCGCAGCTGGCCGCGGTCGACGCAGTTGCGCTGGAACAGGATGACGCCCGCCGGCGGCAAGGCGCGCAGCAGCTCGCGCTCGGCGGGATCGAGCACCGGGCCGGCCAGACCCACCACCGCAGCGCGCGGGCCGGCCCCGCGCCAGGACTCCAGGCTCACTGGCCGATCGGCCCCACGATGAAGCACTGCCCGCCGCTGGCGCGGATCGCGCTGCAGGCGCTGGAGGCAGCGTCCCTGGTCGAGAACGGGCCCGCCTGCAGGCGGAACAGCGGCCCGGATGTCGTGTCGGTCCGCTCGACCTGGGGCGTGACGTCGCCGAGGGCGGCCGGGTAGCGCTGGCGCAGATCGGCCCAGGCCTGGGTCAGGCCGCCTTCGGCACGGACCGCCGCGAGCTGGAGGCGGTAGATGCCGCCGCTCGATGCCGGCCGGGGCGTGGCCACGCTCGCCGGCGATGCCGACGGCTCGACGCGCACCAGCTGGCGCGGGGCAGTCGGCGCGGTCGGTGCGGGTGCCGGCGGCGCGGGGCTGGGCGTCGGCGGTGACGCGGTCGGAGCTGTCGAAAGTTCGGGTTGGGGAGTCGGTGCAGCTCGGGCTGGAGCGGCGGGTGCCTGGGCGGTGGGTTGAGGCTCGGCAGACGCAGGGGCATCGGCGGCTGTCGCGGGCGGCTCCGCGCTCGGCAGCGCGCTGATCTGCAGCGACGGGTCCGCCGGTACTGCTTCGGCCCCGGGCTCGAGCGGCAGCGGCTTGGAGCGCGGATAGGGCAGGCCCAGCGCGTCGGTGGCGGTGGCCGTGGCGTCGCCCGCGCCGGGTGTCTCGGGCGTGGCGAGCCGGCCGAGGCCGCCCGACCCGTCCTCCGGCGCCCTGACCATGGGCTCGGGCTCGCTGGCCTCGAGCGCCGGCGCCGCCTCCGGCGGCAGCACCCGCTCCACCCGCGTCTCCTCGGGCTGGCCGCCCAGCACGGCGACGATCCTGGAGTTGGCGTTGGAGATCGCCAGCCCGCCACGGTCCTGCGGTGCGACCCGGTAGGGGCCGGGCTCGGCGCGGATCAGCGGCGGCTCGCCGCCGATGCCCGGCAGGCCCTTGAAATAGGCATAGCCGACGACGCCGCCGAAGGCCGCGAACACGAGGATCCCCAGCAGCAGCACGAACCAGCCGCGACCGCTGCGCGGCTCCTGCCAGGGCTCCATCACCCCTCTAGCGTCAAGCACCGCCGACACTCCGCTTCGGGTGCGCCGCACCCCTAATGCATCTCCTCGACCGGGCGCACGCCCATGAGGCCGAGGCCGGTCGCGATCACGCCGCGCACGGCGGCCAGCATGGCGAGCCGCGCCCGGGTCAGCTCCGGGGCGTCGGCCTGCAGGAACCGAAGAGTCGGCTCCTCCTTGCCGCGTGTCCACAACGCATGAAACGCGCCCGCGAGATCCTGGAGGTAGAATGCAACCCGGTGTGGCTCGCAATGCACCGCCGCCCCCTCGATCACGCGCGGGAACGAGGCCATCTCGCGCAGCAGCGCCAGCTCCGCCGCATCGGTCAGCAGGGCGAGATCGGCGCCGGCCGGGTCGGCCAGGGATTCCATCCCATCCTCGGCGGCATTGCGGAACACCGAGCAAATGCGGGCGTGGGCGTACTGCACGTAGAAGACCGGGTTGTCCTTGGACTGCTCGGTCACCTTGGCGAGGTCGAAATCCAGCGGCGCGTCGTTCTTGCGCGTCAGCATCATG
>JAXMCJ010000065.1:0-16814 GCA_046349415.1 Geminicoccaceae bacterium | reverse complement strand
TGCAAGTTCATCGGCTACGTCGACGCCGCCGAGGCTTTGCTGGCCAAGGCCGGCATCGGCGCGGAGGAGCGCGACGGCGGGTGCATCCGCATCGACGGCGGCGAGGGTGTGGCAGGGTTTCTCGGCGCCTGTCGCGATCTGCGCTTCTGGGAGCGCGAGCAGGCCCCTGGCTAGAGCCAAGCCGAGGCTCCCCGGAGCCTCGATCACGGCTTAAGGGATTTGTCATAACGTATCTTATCCGATATTCCCTATATGCCGCGCGTCGTCGATGCGCATCCTGCTGACCGGCTCTTCCGGATGGCTGGGCCGGCAGCTTGCGCCTCGCCTGCTCGCGGCCGGTCATACCGTGATGGGGCTGGATGTCGTGCCGGGCCGCGAGACCGCGCTCGTCGGCTCGATCGCGGATCGCGGCGTCGTGGACCGCGCGTTCGCCGAGCACGGCATCGAGTCGGTGATCCACGCCGGCGCTCTGCACAAGCCGGACATCGCGCGTCGTTCGGCGCAGAGCTTTGTCGACGTGAACGTCACCGGCACGCTCAATCTGCTCGCAGCTGCGGTGGCCGCCCGCACCCTGCGGTTCGTCATGACCTCGACGACCTCGCTGATGATCACCCAAGCGATCCGCGACGAGGCATCCGGCGAAGCGGCCTGGCTCGACGAGCGCGCCGGCCCGCTGGCGCCGCGGAACATATACGGCGTCACCAAGCTCGCGGCCGAAGGATTGTGCCGGCTGTTCCACCTCGAGCACGGGCTCGCCACGGTCGTGCTGCGCACGGGCCGCTTCTTTCCCGAAGAGGACGACACGATCGCCGATCTCGTCGGGTCGAACCTGAAAGCCAACGAGCTCCTGCATCGCCGGTTGACCGTCGAGGACGCCGCCGACGCCCATCTCGCGGCACTGCAGCGCGCACCCGATCTCGGCTTCGGCCTGTTCGTGATCGCGGCACCCACGCCCTTCGACCGCGCGGATGCGGCCGAGCTCAAGGCCGATGCGGCGGCGGTGGTGGCGCGCTACTTTCCCCACGCTCCAGCGCTCTATGCCGCCCGCGGCTGGCACCTGCCGCGCAGCATCGGGCGCGTCTACGACGCCGGCCTCGCGCAACGTGTCCTGGGCTTTCGCTGCCGGACCGACTTCGCCGCCGTTCTCGAAGCGCTGGCCTGCGGCGGCGCCCTGCCCTTCGCCCATCATCCGAGCCAGGCGACCCGCCGACGGTGAGTGCGCTCAGGCTGCGGCGGCGACCGTCTTGCCGTCCTCGCCGGCCAGGGCGGCGAGGCAGCGGCGGCGCCAGGCCTGGATGTCGTTCTGCCGGATCGCGGCGAGCTGGCGGATGTGACGGTCGCGGCGCTCGGCGAGCGGCATGGTGAGGGCGCGGTCCAGCGCGGCGGCGATGTCGTAAACGTCGTACGGGTTCACGATCAGGGCACCGTCGAGCAGGAAGGCGGCGCCGGCGAAGCGCGACAGCACCAGGATGCCGGGGTCCTCGGCGTCCTGGGCGGCGACGAACTCCTCGGCGACGAGGTTGAGGCCGTCGCGCAGGGGTGTGACCAGCCCGGCCCGCGCCGCCCGATAGTAGCCGGCCAGGGTCCGCCGCGAGTGCGTGCGGTTGATGTAGCGCAGCGGCATCCAGTCGGCCTCGCCGTAGCGGCCGATGATGTGGCCAGTCAGGCGCTCGGTGGTGCGCCGCAGGTCGCGATATTCCGGCAGATCCTCGCGGCTCGGTGCCGAGATCTGCAGCAGCACGGTCTTGCGCCGGTGGCGCGGATAGCGCTCCAGCAGCGCCTGGAAGCCGCGCAGCCGCTCGGGGATGCCCTTGCTGTAGTCGAGCCGGTCGACGCCGACGATCAGGGCACGGTCGGCCAGATGGTCGCGGATCGTGGCGTACTGGCGGCGACCCTCGGCCGAGCCGGCCAGCTTCTCAACCTCCTTGACGTCGATGCCGATCGGCGTCGCCTGGACCTGGATCGGCCGCCCGCCGACGCGCAGCCAGTCCTCGTCCAGGAGCTGCTCGGCGCCGAGCTCGCGCACGGCATAGTCGGCGAAGTGCTCGCGGTCGGTGGGCGTCTGGAAGCCGATCGCATCGTAGGCGCAGAAATCCTCGCCCAGCTCCCGGTGCCATGGGAGGGTCGAGTAGAGCTGCTGCGGCGGGAACGGGATGTGCAGGAAAAAGCCCAGGCGGCCCTGCCAGCCCAGGCGGCGCAGCTCCGTGGCGAGCGGGATCAGGTGGAAGTCCTGCACCCACACCAGGTCGCCCGGCTGCAGCAGCGGCAGGAGCCGTTCCGCGAACAGCTTGGCGACGTCGCGATAGATCCGGTACCACTCGTGCTCGAACGAGGTCAGGTCGATGCGGTAGTGGAACAGGGGCCACAGGGTGCGGTTGGCCATGCCGCCATAGTGGCCGGCCTGCTCGGCCTCGGTGAGATCGAGCAGCGCATAGGTGATCCGGCCGCGCTCCGCGAGCTCGAGCTGGCGCTCCTCGGCGTCGACCACGAGGTTCCCGCTCCAGCCGAACCAGACGCCGCCCTTCTCGCGCAGCGCCGCCAATACACCGACGGCCAGTCCGCCCGCCGCCTGCTTGCCGCTCGGCGCGGGCACGCGGTTGGACACGACCACGCGCCGGCTCACGAGACGCTCCCCTGCCCCAGCCAGGCCCGCACCGCCGCCACGTCGGGCAGCCGACGAGCCGCGGCCGTGGAGCCGTCGCCCACCTTGATGCTCATGCCGCCAAGGCGGTTGACGGCGGCGAAGCCCGCCTCGTCGGTGACGTCGTCGCCGACGAACACCGGCCGCCGCCCGGCGAACGGAACGGTGTCCATCAACCCGGCGATCCCGGTTCCCTTGTCCGTGCCGGCAGGCAGCAGCTCGACCACCATTTTCCCCCGCTGAAGCCGCAAGGCACCCCCGCTGGCCTCGGCAAGAGCCTGCGCAAGTCGATCCGCGGCGTCGGCCGCCCCCGCCGCGCCCCGGAAGTGCAATGCCACCGACAAACCCTTGTCCTCGACCCGCGTTCCGGGGTGTGCCGCGGCAAACTCGTCGAAGGCGCCGCGCGCCGCCGCCAAGCCGGCAACCTGGCCGGGCGCTTCCTGTGCCGCACCGTCGGCCGGCCTGACCGCCAGGCCGTGCAAGGCGGCGAGCGGCAGGCGCAACGGTGCCAGGAACGCGTCGATGTCGGCGGCGGGCCGGCCGGTCACCACGGCGAGGGCACCGCCGGCCTCGGCGTGCAGCGCAATGAGCAGCCGCAGGAGGCCCTCGTCCGCGACGGCTTCGCCCGGCGTCGGGGCCAGCTCGACCAAAGTCCCGTCATAGTCCAGGAACAGGGCGTCGGCGCCCAGCTCGAGCGGCGGCGGCGAAAGCGTCTTGTCCATGGGCTCCCACTCGTTCAATGCACCGGGGGTGCGTTTCCTCCACCAGCGACAGTATGCCGATGCCCACTTATCGCTGCACCCAGCTCGACGATCGCGGCTTGATCCGACTTGGCGGGCCTGATGCGCACCCCTTCCTGCAGGGGCTGATCAGCAACGATATGGGGCTCTTGCGGCCGGAATCAGCCCTTTACGCCGCATTGCTGACACCGCAGGGCAAGTATCTGTTCGATTTCCTGCTCTACGACCGCGGCGACCATCTGCTGCTGGATGCCGAGCGGGCGCGCCTGCCGGACCTGATCCGCCGGCTCATGCTCTACCGGCTGCGGGCGCAGGTGACGCTCGAGGACGTGTCCGCCGAGGTCGCGGTGCTGGCGATCTTCGACCGGCAGCCCGTCCCTGCCGCCGCCATTCCCGGGACAGTGGTCGACCCGCGGCTGCCCGAGCTCGGCCTCAGGATCGCCCTGCCGCGAGAGGACGTGGCCGAATTCGTCGTCGGCCACGCGCTCCAGCCGGTCGAGGCAGCACAATATGACCGGCTGCGGCTCGAGCTCGGCGTGCCGGACGGCAGCCGCGATCTCGTGATCGACCGCTCGCTGCTGCTCGAGAGCGGCTTCGAGGAGCTGCATGGGGTCAGCTTCGCCAAGGGCTGCTTCGTCGGCCAGGAGCTGACCGCGCGCACCAAGCATCGCGGCCTGATCAAGCGCCGCCTGCTGCCGGTGCGGGTCGAAGGCCCCCTGCCCGCGCCCGGCACGCCGGTCACCCGGGCGGGCAAGGACGCGGGAGAGGTGCGCTCGGGGACTGGCGACCTGGCGCTGGCCCTGCTGCGTCTGGACCAGCTCGCGGCGGGCGGCCCGTTGCGCGCGGGCGAGGCGATTCTCACCCCGGCACCGCCACCCTGGCTGCCACCGGCGGCGCTGACGAGCGGGCGCTGACCGCGGTCCAGGCGACTAGGCTTCGTCCCCCGCCAGCCGCGCCAGCCGGCGGAAGGGCGAGCCCGCCCCACCGAGCCGGCCGCGGCCCAGCCCTGCGGCACCGCGGCGGCCGAACTCCTCGCGCACCCAGCGCGTCAGCCAGGCCTCGTCCTGGGCGGCGCGGCGGGCGGCGAGGTCGGGGGCGAGGAAGACGCGGTGGCGCTCGATGGCGGCGAGCGCTGCGTCGATCCCCTGCCCCGTGGTGGCGGAGACCAGGAGCACCGGCGGCTGCCAGCCGCCGCCGCCCGGGACGATGCCCAGGGCACCTTCCAGATCGCGCTTGGCGCGGGCGGCGATGGCGCCGAGATCGGCCTTGGTGACCAGCGCCAGGTCCGGGATCTCGACGATGCCGGCCTTCATGAACTGCAGGCTGTCGCCCGAGCCCGGCTGCACGGCGAAGACCACCGTGTCGGCGATCTCGGCGATCTCGGTCTCGGACTGGCCCACACCCACGGTCTCGACCAGCACGACGTCATAGACCGCGCGCATCAGCACCATGGCGGCGGCGGCGAGGTCGGCAAGGCCGCCGAGACGGTCGCGGGCGGCGAGCGAGCGGACGAACACGCCCTGATCCTCGGGGTCGACGTCGATCCGGGTCCGATCGCCGAGGAGCGCGCCCCGGGTCCGGCGCGAGGACGGGTCGACCGCGATCACGCCGACCGTACGGCCCTGCGCGCGCCAGGCGCGAATGAGGGCCGAAACCAGGGTCGACTTGCCGACACCGGGCGGCCCGGTCAGCCCGATGACGGCGGCCCGTGGTGCTGCCCAGGCGGCATCGAGCAGAGCCAGGGTCGCCTCCTCGCCGGGTGCGGCCTCGGCCTGCGCCAGCGCGCGGGCCAGTGCCGCCTTGCCGCCCTGACGCAGCTCGCCGAGCGGTCCGCTCAATGCGCCTGCTTGGCTTTCAGCGCCGCCTGCGCCGCGGCCAGCCGTGCTATCGGCACGCGGTAGGGCGAGCAGGAGACATAGTCGAGCCCGACATTCTCGCAGAAGGCGACCGAGGCCGGGTCGCCGCCATGCTCGCCGCAGATGCCGAGCTTCAACTCGGGGCGCGCCTTGCGGCCGCGCTCGAAGGCGAGCTGGACCAGCTCGCCCACGCCGCTGGTGTCGAGGGTCTGGAACGGGTCGCCGTGGAAGATGTCGGCGCGGATATAGGGCTCGAGGAACTTGCCCGAATCGTCGCGCGACAGGCCGAGCGTCATCTGCGTCAGGTCGTTGGTGCCGAAGCTGAAGAACTCGGCCTGCTCGGCGATCTCGCCCGCCCGCAGCGCCGCGCGCGGCAACTCGATCATGGTGCCGACCTGATAGTGCAGCGAGCCGGCGCGCTCCTTGCCGACCTGGGCTGCCACGGCATCGATCCGCTGCTTGATCAGCTGCAGCTCGCGGGCGGCGAGCACCAGCGGGATCATCACCTCGGGCACCACGGTGCGGCCGGTGTGCTTCTCGACCTCGAACGCGGCCTCGAAGATGGCGCGCGCCTGCATCTCGTAGATCTCGGGGAACAGGATGCCCAGCCGGCAGCCGCGCAGGCCGAGCATGGGGTTGCTCTCCTTGAGATCGGCGAGGCGGCGCCGGACCACGCGGATGTCGACGCCGGCCGCGGAGGCGACCTCGGCCAGCTCGCCCTCCTCGTGCGGCAGGAACTCGTGCAGCGGCGGGTCGAGCAGGCGGATGGTGACCGGCAAGCCGGCCATGATCTCGAACAGCTCGACGAAATCGGCGCGCTGCATCGGCAGCAGCTTGGCGAGCGCCTTGGTCCGGCCCTCGCCATCGTCGGCCAGGATCATCTCCTGCATGGCGACGATGCGGTCGGGCTGGAAGAACATGTGCTCGGTGCGGCACAGGCCGATGCCCTCGGCACCGAACCTGACCGCCGTGCGCGCGTCCAGCGGCGTCTCGGCGTTGGTGCGCACCTCGAGCCGCCGCTTTGCGTCGGCCCACTCCATCAGCGTCGCGAAATCGCCGGACAGCTGCGGGTCGACGGTCGGCACCGCCCCCAGCATGACCGTGCCCTCGCCGCCGTCGAGCGTGATCACGTCGCCTTCCAGCACGCGCACGCCGCCCTTGGCGACGATCGCCCGGTCGGCATAGGAGATCGCGAGATCGCCCGCACCGCAGACGCAGGCCTTGCCCATGCCGCGCGCCACCACCGCCGCATGGCTGGTCATGCCGCCGCGCGAGGTGAGGATACCCTTGGCGGCGTGCATGCCGTGGATGTCGTCGGGCGAGGTCTCGATCCGCACCAGGATCACGGATTCGCCGGCCGAGGCCATCTTCTCGGCGTGGTCGGCGCTGAACACGACCTTGCCGGAGACCGCACCCGGCGAGGCCGGCAGCCCCTTGGCGATGATCTTGCGCTCGGCCTTGGGGTCGAGCGTCGGATGGAGGAGCTGGTCGAGCGAGGCCGGGTCGACCCGCAGCACCGCCTCGTCCTGCGTGATCAGCCCCTCGCCGGCCATGTCGACGGCGATCTTGAGCGCGGCCGGCGCCGTGCGCTTGCCGGTCCGGGTCTGCAGGATGAACAGCTTGCCGCGCTGGGTGGTGAACTCGATGTCCTCCATCTCGCGGTAGTGCGCCTCGAGCTTGCGGAACACCTCGGCCAGCTCGGCGAAGGGCTGCGGCATCAGCTCCTCCAGTGACCCGCCGCTCCCCGCGGCGGTCGCCATGGCGCGCGTCAGGGGCTGCGGCGTGCGGATGCCGGCGACGACGTCCTCCCCCTGGGCGTTGATCAGGAACTCGCCGTAGAAGGCCTTCTCGCCGGTCGAGGGGTTGCGGGTGAAGGCGACGCCGGTGGCGCAGTCGTCGCCCATGTTGCCGAACACCATGGCCTGCACGTTGACCGCCGTGCCCATGCTGCCGGAGATGTTGTTCAGGCGGCGGTAGGTGTTGGCGCGCGGCGTCTCCCACGAGCCGAACACGGCGCCGATCGCCCCCCAGAGCTGCTCCTTGGGGTCCTGCGGGAACGGCTTGCCGGTCGCCTTGACGACGATCCCGGCAAAGGTCTTGACCAACGCCTTGAGCGCGTCGGCGTCGAGCTCGGTGTCGAAGCGGCAGCCGCGCGCCTGCTTGAGCTCGTCGAGCGCCTCCTCGAACTGGTAGTGGTCCACGCCGAGCACGACGTCGGCGTACATCTGGATGAAGCGCCGGTAGCTGTCATAGGCGAAGCGCGGATTGTCGCTCTCGGCGGCCAGGCCTTCGACGGTCCGGTCGTTGAGGCCGAGATTGAGCACCGTGTCCATCATGCCGGGCATCGAGACCGGCGCGCCGGAGCGCACCGAGACCAGGAGCGGGCTCGCCGGGTCGCCGAAGCGGCTGCCGAGCTCGGCCTCCAGCCGCGCCAGCGCCTCGTCGACCTGCGCCGCGAGCTCGTCGGGGTAGCTGCGCTCGTGGGCGTAGAACCAGCTGCAGACCTCGGTCGAGATCGTGAAGCCCGGCGGGACCGGCAGCCCGAGATTGCTCATCTCGGCGAGATTGGCGCCCTTGCCGCCGAGCAGCGCCTTCATCTGCGCCTTGCCCTCGGCCCCGCTGCCGCCGAACCCGTACACCCACTTCGTCATCGGTGCTCACCCCGAACCAAGTCGTTAGCCAGCTGGACGGCCAGTATCTTCGATCAGCGAGAAATCCGCGACCTGCCGCAGGGCGGAGCCTATCCGCGAGAGTAGCTGCAGACGGTTCAGCCGCAGGTCCGGTTCCGGCGCATTGACCATCACCGCGGTGAAGAACGCGTCGAGCGGGCCGCGCAAGGAGGCGAGCCCGGCCATCGCGGCGGCGTAGTCCTCAAGCGCCAGTGCGCCGTCGATCGCGGGGCCGGTGGTCCCCAGCGCCGCGAACAGCGCCTCCTCCTCGGGCTCGGCGAGCAGGCCGGCCACCGGATGGCCGTCATAGAGCCGGCCGTCCTTCTTCTCCTCGATCGCGACGATGTTGGCCGCACGGCGGAAGGCGGTCAGCAGGTTGCGGCCCTCCTCGCTGTCGATGAACGCCTGCAAGGCTTCGGCCCTGGCGGCCAGCCGCAGGAGATCGTCCTCCTCGCCGACGGCGAAGGCGGCGGCGATCAGGTCGTGGCGGATGCCGCGCTCGCGCAGATGGACCTTGAGCCGGTCGGCCAGGAACGCGATCAGCTCCAGCGGCGCGAAGGTGGCGAAGCGGCCGCCATACCCCACGGCGGCGGCGGCGATCGCGGGCCGCAGCGGCAGGCGCAGCCGGTTCTCGAACACGAGGCGGATCAGGCCGAGGCCGGCGCGGCGCAGGGCGAACGGGTCCTTGCCGCCGGTCGGCCGGATGCCGGCGGCGAAGAAGCCGGTTAGCGTGTCGAGCTTGTCGACCAGCGCCACCACCACGCTGTCCGGCGCTGTTGGGCAGCGGTCGTCCGGCCCCTTCGGCGCATAGTGCTCGCGGATCGCCAGCGCCACCGGCTCGGGCTCGCCCTGTGCCGCCGCATAGTGGCCGCCCATGATCCCCTGCAGCTCGGGAAACTCGCCGACCATGCCGGTGACCAGATCGGCCTTGGCGAGCAGTGCGGCACGCTCCGCCAGGGCACGGTCGGCGCCGGGGACGTGCGGCGCCACGGCGCCGGCGAGCGCCACCAGCCGCTCGACGCGCTCGCCCTGCGTGCCGAGCTCGGCGTGGAACACCATCTTCGCCAGCGCGGGCAGCCGGCTCTCGAGCGACGCCTTGCGGTCCTGATCCCAGAAGAAGCGCGCGTCCCAGAGCCGGGCGCGCAGCACCCGCTCGTTGCCGGCGACGATCGCCGCCCCGCCGTCGCTGGCCTCGAGGTTGGCGACCAGCACGAAACGATGCGCCAGCGCACCATCGGCGGTGCGCAGCGTGAGGTACTTCTGGTTGTTGCGCATCGTCGTGACCAGCGCCTCGGGCGGCACGGTCATGAACGCCTCGTCGATGGCGGCCAGGAGCGGCACCGGCCACTCGACCAGCCCCTTCACCTCGTCCAGCAGGGCCGGATCGTCGGCGAGCGCGAGCCCCTGCTCGGCGGCCAGGGCCTCCGCACGGCGCGCGATCAGCGCCCGCCGCTCGCCGCCGTCCAGGATCACCTTCGCCTCGCGCAGGCGGGTCACGTAGTCGGCGAAGTCGCGCACCGCGAACGGCTCCGGCGCCATGAAGCGATGGCCGCACGTCCGGTCGGCGGCGGTGATGCCGGCCAAGGTGAACGGGACGACGGCGCCGTCGAGCAGGCACAGGATCGACTGCAGCGGCCGCACCCAGCGGAAGTCGGCCGCGCCCCACCGCATCGATTTGGGCCAGGGCACGCGCTCGATGGCGGCGGGGACCAACTCGGCGAGCAGATCGGCGGTGTCCCGCCCCGCCTCCCGCACCAGTGCGAACAGCACCCGCGCCTTCTTGTCCTCGCGCTCCTCGAGCGTGTAGTCGGCTCCGGCGAGCCCGCGCAGGAAGCCGGCGCGCGCCTGCTCAGGCGCGTCGGCGCGCGGGCCCTTGCGCTCGACCACCCGATCGTCCTGGCGCAACGGCAGGCCGGCGACGACGACGGTCAGGCGGCGCGGGGTCGCGTAGGAGCGCACGGGCGCCTCGAACGCGATGCCGGCCGCGGTCAGGGCATCGGCGAGGCCGCGGGCGAGGTCCGTGGCCGCCCGGTCCTGCATCCGGGCCGGGATCTCCTCCGACAGCAGCTCGAGCAGCAGCTCCGCCATCGGCTCAGGCCGCCGGCCCGTGGCCGCGCGCGGCGAGCCAAGCCTCGGCACAGGCCTTAGCCAGCGCCCGGACCCGGCCGATATAGGCGGCGCGCTCGGTGACGCTGATCACGCCGCGCGCGTCGAGCAGGTTGAACAGATGGCTCGCCTTGAGGCACTGGTCGTAGGCCGGCAGCGGCAGGCGGCGCTCCAGGATCAGCCGGCAGTGGCGCTCGGCATCCGCGAAATGGCGGAACAGGAGCTCCGTGTCGGCGACCTCGAAGTTGAACGCCGAATATTCCCGCTCGGCCTGCAGGAAGACCTCGCCATAGCTCACGCCATGACCGTTGAAGTCGAGGTCGTAGACGTTCTCGACGCCCTGGACGTACATCGCCAGCCGCTCGAGGCCGTAGGTCAGCTCGCCCGAGACCGGCCGGCAGTCGAAGCCGCCGACCTGCTGGAAATAGGTGAACTGCGACACCTCCATGCCGTCGCACCAGACCTCCCAGCCGAGGCCCCAGGCGCCCAGCGTCGGGCTCTCCCAGTCGTCCTCGACGAAGCGCAGGTCGTGCAGGCCGGGATCGATGCCCAGCGCGTACAGGCTGCCGAGATAGAGCTCCTGGAAGCCCGGCGGCGAGGGCTTCATGATCACCTGGAACTGGTAATAGTGCTGCAGCCGGTTCGGGTTCTCGCCGTAGCGGCCGTCGGTCGGCCGGCGCGACGGCTGGACATAGGCGGCGTTCCAGGGCTCCGGCCCGAGCGCGCGCAGCGTGGTGGCGGGATGGAAGGTCCCGGCACCCACCTCGACGTCGTAGGGCTGCAGGATGACGCAGCCATGCCCCGCCCAATAGCTCTGCAGACGCAGGATCAGGTCCTGGAAGCTGGGCGGGCGGGCGGCGGGCACGAGAGTTCCGGGTCGACCTGCGCTGTTGCGGCGCAAGGTCTAGACAGCGGGTCCGATGGGGTCAAGGCGAGCGGGCGGCCACTCAGCCGCGGCGAAACCGACACTCCTCGGTGCTGCGGCACACCGTCCCGTTCGGCACGAACATGCCGCAGCGCACGCATTCGACGAGATCGGTCGCGCGCGGGGCCGCCGCCGCCTGGGCGCCAGCCGCCGTCCGGGCGCGCGCCGCCTGCTGGCTGGCGGCCGCCACCCGCTCCTGGACCTGCTGGTAAATCCGCCAGCCGCGCCACGCCACGGCGCCGACCAGGACGGTGAGCAGAAGCTTGCTGATGCTGATGGTGAACATCGATCCCGCCGCGTCCGCCGCTAGAGCCCGAAGCGGCGCCAATGGGCGCGCGCCTCGACCGCCGCGAACAGTTCCTCCACACTATGCGCCGCCTCGGCCCGCCCGCGCAATCGCTGCAGCAGGCCGCGTCGGGGATTGGCCAGCACCAGGCGCGCCTGGAAACCGAACCGCTCGCGCACGATCTCGCGCGCCTCGCCCAGGCCGTCGATCAGGCCGAGCTTCAGCGCGGCGTTGCCGGTCCAGACCCGGCCGTCGAACAGCTCAGCGTCATCGGCCTGGAGCCGGGTGCCGCGGCGGTTGCGGACCTGCCGGACGAACTCGGCCAGAATGTCGGCGTGGATGCCCTGCAGCAGCTCGACATCGTCGGGCCGCTCGGGGCGGAACGGGTCGAGCATGGCCTTGTGCGCGCCGGTGGCGTGGACGCGCCGCTCCACGCCCAGCCGGGCGATCGCCTCCTCGAAGCCAAAGCCGGCGCTGATCACGCCGATCGAGCCCACGATCGAGGCCGGGTCGGCGAAGATCTCGTCGGCGGCGCAGGCGAGCCAGTAGCCGCCCGACGCCGCGACGTCCTCGACGAAGGCCAGCACCGGCTTGGCCTTCTCCTGCGCCAATGCCCGGATCCGCGCGGCGATCTGCGCCGACTGCACCGGCGAGCCGCCGGGGCTGTTGATCAGCAGCGCCACGGCCGGCGCATGACGGTGCCCGAACGCGTTGTCCAGCGCCCGCTCGATCCCCGCCAGCGTGAGCCCGCGACCGGCTAGGCCGACGCTGCCGAGCACGCCGTGCAGCCGCACGGCCGGGATGGTCGGCGCGCGGCGCCGCCAGGGCATCAGCCATCGGGTCCAGTCGGGCATGCGACCTCGGTTAGAGTTCGAGCGGCATGGCGTGGCGCAGCACGGCCTCGGCGGGCTCGCTGTAGCGCCCGTCCGGCCCGTGCAGCACGAGCCCGCGCGCCAGCCGCGCGGGGCCGTGCGCGCCCTTGCGGGCCGAGACGAGGACGCGCCGGGCCGCCGCCGCCTCGGCGCTCGGCCACAAGGGGTAGACCACCACGTCCCCTGCCCTGCCCGCCAGGGCGGCGAGCAGCTCCGGCAGGGCTCCCGGCCGGTGGATCAGGGTGAGCCGCCCGCGCGGCCGCAGCCGGGCGAGACAGGCGGCGACCCAGGCGCCGGCGTCGGCCTCGCCCTGATGCGCCGCCGTGGCCGTGGCCGTGGCCGGTGCGGTGGCCCGCCCCTCCCGGAAGAAGGGCGGATTGCTCATCACCTGGTCGAACGGCTCCTCCCGGAATGGTGCCAGCAGGTCGCCAGCGGCGAGCTTGATTCGGTCGTCGAGCCGGTTGGCCGCGACGTTGGCGCGGGCGAGCTCCAGCAGGGCCGGCTCCCGCTCCAGGCCCACGATCCGTACCCCGGCGCAGCGTCGCGCCAGGCACAAGGCCGCCGCGCCGGTGCCGGTGCCGGCATCCAGGACCCGATCGCCTGCCTCGACGACGACCGCCGCCGCCAGCAGCACCGGGTCGATCGCGACGCGATAGCCGCGGCCGGGCTGGCGCAGCCGGACTCGCCCGCCGAGGATGGCGTCCTCGGTGGTGTCGGCCTCACTCCGTGGGGTCATCGACCACCGCGGCGGCGGCGCCGTCGAGCACCTTGCGCGCCTCCTCGGCGTCTTCCGCCGCGACCAGCAGCCGTCGCGGCAGGATGCCGATGCTGCCCTCGACGCTGCTGACGTAAGCGTCGGCGAGCACGCACTCGATGCCCGCCGCGCGCAGCATGGCCTCCGCCCAGGACAGGTGGACGAGATCGTTGCTGCGCACTAGTTCGACCACGGGAGGGGCACCGGCGATGGCGGACGGGAGCGGGGGCGGCGGTTTGCTATCCCCCCGGGCGCGTGATAGCAACCCGAATGCGCTGGCCGCCTGCGCGCACCGGCCCCGCGCGAGGGAGATCGCAGTTTGACGGCGCTGCCAGCGGCACCACTGTCGGCGGAGGATTCCGCTGCGAAGCTCGACGGGGTGCGCGCTCTCGTCGCCGCCGAGCTCGACGACGTCAACCGCATCATCCTCGACCGCATGCAGAGCGAGGTCGGCCTGATCCCGGAGCTGGCCCGCCACCTCATCGCCGCCGGCGGTAAGCGCGTCCGCCCGATCCTGACCCTGCTCGCCGCCCGGCTGTGCGGCTATCGCGGCACGCGGCAGCTGGCGCTCGCCGCCTGCGTCGAGTTCATCCACACCGCCACGCTGCTGCACGACGACGTGGTCGACGCGAGCGACCTGCGCCGCGGCTCGGCCACGGCCAACGCGGTCTGGGGCAACAAGGCGCCGGTGCTGGTCGGCGACTTCCTGTTCAGCCGGGCCTTCCAGCTGATGGTCGCCGACGGCAGCCTGCGCGTGCTGGAGATCCTGTCCTCGGCCTCGGCCGTGATCGCCGAGGGCGAGGTGCAGCAGCTGATCACCTCCAACGACACCGCCACCACCGAGGAGGCCTATCTCGGGGTGATCGCGGCCAAGACCGGCGCCCTGTTCCGCGCCGCCTGCCAGATCGGGGCGGTGGTCGCCGAGCGGCCGGCGGCCGAGGAGCAGGCGCTCGCCGCCTATGGCGACCAGCTCGGCATGGCCTTCCAGCTGGTCGACGACGCGCTCGACTACAGCGCCCGCCAGGCCCTGCTCGGCAAGACCGTCGGCGACGATTTCCGCGAGGGCAAGATCACCCTGCCGGTGCTGCTCGCCTTCGCCCGCGGCGGCGAGAGCGAGCGCGCCTTCTGGCGCCGCACGCTCGAGGATCTCGACCAGCACGACGGCGATCTCGAGCGCGCCCAGGACCTGATGGCGCGACACGGGGCGATCGAGGCCACGGTGGTGCGCGCCGAGACCTATGCCCAGCGCGCCCGCCAGAGCCTGGCCGCGTTCCCCTACTCCCGCGCCAAGCAGGCCATGCTCGACCTGCTCGATTTCTGCACCGGGCGCGCCTACTGAGCCTCGGCCGGGCTTGCGCCGCCCCGTTGCCGTAACTATAGAAGCGGCCTCGCGATCGGAGTGTAGCTCAGCCTGGTAGAGCACAGCGTTCGGGACGCTGGGGTCGCGTGTTCGAATCACGCCACTCCGACCATCCTTCCCGCCATCCCGCTTTCGTTCCTCGGGGACCCGCCCGGCCTCTATACCGTGGCTTAACCCCCCTGCCGCATGCTGCCGGGCATTGGTTCGGCTGGCGACGGCGGCATGCAGGTACGATCGGCCACGCTACATCCGTTCCGCGCCCGGCTGGCGCGCCACGCCTCGGCCAGGGTGATCGGCGTGCTCGCGGCGCTGGTCGGCCTGTCGCTCCTGCTCAGCGTGCTCGCGGTGCAGCGCTCGGTGCAGCACCAGGCGGTGCTGCAGGCAGAGGCCGAGGCGCGCGCGATCACCCAGGGCATCCGCGCGCTCGGCCGCGCGCTCGCCAACGAGGCGCGCGACTATGGCTGGTGGGACGACGCGGTCGTCCATCTCGTGCGCGGCCTCGACCCCGACTGGGCCGACGCCAATGTCGGCCGCTACATCTTCGAGAGCTTCGGCTACGACGTCTCGGTCGTGCTCGATGCCGCCGGCATGCCGGTCTTCGGGCAGGTGGCCGGGGCGCGCGACGCAGGGCTGGCCGCGGCGCGCCTGGGCCCGGAGCTGCCGGATCTCGCCCGCGCGGTGGCCCGGCAGGACGGGGCCGCGGAGCCCGCCACGGCGTTCGCGGTCATGCGCGGGCCGGACGGGCTCTATGCGGTGGCGGCGGCGCCGATCGTACCCGCAGCGGAGTCCGAGCTGCCACGGCCCGTGGGGCCGGCGACCACCCTGGTGTTCGCGCAGCGCCTCGACGAGGGCTTCCTGCAGCGGCTGGGCGAGGATTTCGGCATCGCCGGGCTCGCCTTCGTCGCCCCGCCGGCCGACTCGCAGCGGCCGGCCGTGGCGCTGCCCGGGCGGGATCGCTCGCCCACCGCCTTCGTCCAGTGGCAGCCCGCCCAGCCCGGGCGGGAGCAGCTCCTGCTCGTGCTGCCCGGGCTGGGCGGGGCGGTGCTGTTCTGCGGCTTCGCCGCCCTCCTGGTCGATGCCCGGGATCGCGCGCATCGCGAGATCGGCGAGAGCGAGGCCCGCTTTCGCGACGTCGCCGCCACCGCCACCGACTGGATCTGGGAGACCGACCCCGACCTGCGCCTGACCTTCGTGTCCGATGCCTGCCGCCGCTCGCTGCAGCTCGAGCCGCGCGAGCTGCTCGGCAGGAGCCTCGCGGACGTGCTGCTGCCGCTGGACGGGTCGGACAGGGGCGACGTCGTGGAGCTGGTGGCCGGCGGCACCTTCGGCCCGACGGTCTGCCGCGCGCGCTCCGCCGCGGGCGCGCTGCGCATGCTGCGGATCGCCGGCAAGGCCGTCCGCTCCGACGACCTGCTCACCGGCTATCGCGGGATCGCCACCGACGTCACCGCCGAGGTCGGCGCCTTGGAGCAGGCGCGGTTTCTCGCCCATCACGACGCGCTCACCGGCCTCGGCAACCGCGTCCTGCTGCGCGACCGGCTGGCGGAGGCGGCGGCCCGCTGCAACCGGCGCGGCTCGGCGGCGGCGCTGCTCTGCCTGGATCTCGACGGCTTCAAGGAGATCAACGACAGCATGGGCCACGCCGCCGGCGATCTCCTGCTCGTCCGCTGCGGCGAGCGGTTGCGGCAGTGCGTCCGCGGCAGCGACACCGTGGCGCGCCAGGGCGGCGACGAGTTCGCCATCCTGCAGACGGACATCGCACTGCCGGCCGAGATCGAGAGCCTGTGCCGCCGCATCGTCGCCACGGTCGCAGCGCCGTTCGATCTCGGCGGCCCCCTCGCCCAGGTCACGGTGAGCATCGGCATCGCCGTGCTGCCGCAGGACGGGCGCGACGCCGACGAGCTGCTGCAGCGGGCCGACATGGCGCTTTATCGCGCGAAAAGCGGCGGCCGCAACCGGCACTGCTTCTTCGAGGCCGGCATGGACCGGCAGGTGCGCGAGCGGCGCGAGGCGGAGGCCGAGCTGCGGGCGGCACTCCTGCAAGGCGGCCTGCAGCTGCTCTACCAGCCGCAGGTCGACTGCGGCAGTGGCGCCCTGACCGGGCTGGAGGCGCTGCTGCGCTGGCCGCATCCGGAGCGCGGCATGCTGCTGCCGGCCGAGATCGTGCCGCTCGCCGAGGAATCGGGCATCGTGCACGCGCTCGGCGCCTGGGTGCTGCGGACCGCCTGCCGCGACGCGACAGCCTGGGGCGGGCTCAGGGTCGCGGTCAACGTCTCGCCGGTCCAGTTCCGCCATCCCGACTTCGCCGCCGAGGTCGCCGCCGCCCTGGCGGAGTCCGGCCTGCCGGCCGGCCGACTCGAGCTCGAGGTCACCGAAGGCCTGCTGGTGCACGACACCGGCCGCGCCCTGGCGGCGCTGGGCGAGATCAAGGCGCTGGGCGTGCGGATCACCATGGACGATTTCGGCACCGGCTATTCCAGCCTCGCCTACCTGCACCAGTTCCCGTTCGATCGGATCAAGATCGACCGCTCGTTCATCCAGCAGCTCGGTGGCCGGCCGAACACACGGGCCATCATCCGCGCCATGATCCAGCTCGGCCGCACCC
>JAXMCJ010000064.1:0-19218 GCA_046349415.1 Geminicoccaceae bacterium | reverse complement strand
TCGGCAATGCCGAGAAGCTGCGACCGGAGATCTGGGCCGGGCTGGAGGCGGCGGCACCGCGCCGGCAGGTCGCCGACATCCTGACGGCGGGCAGGACGACGAGCCAGCCGGTCGAGGGCCTGGAAGGCCGCACGCGCGCCTTTCTGCAGGTGCAGCAGGGCTGCGACCACCGCTGCACCTTCTGCATCATCCCCTACGGCCGCGGCCCGAGCCGCAGCGTGTTGCTCGCGGACGTCGCCCGGCAGGCGCGGGCTCTGCTCGCGGCCGGCCATGCCGAGCTGGTGGTGACCGGGGTCGACATCGCCTCCTATGGCCGCGACCTGCCGGGCCAGCCGAGCCTGGGGGCGATGCTGGCCCTGCTGCTCGCCGAGGTGCCGGAGCTGACCCGGCTGCGGCTGTCCTCCTACGACCCCGCCGTGCCCGACCCGGCGCTGTGGCGGCTGCTCGCCGAGGAGCCGCGGCTGCTGCCGCACCTGCACCTGTCGGTGCAGGCGGGCGACGATCTGGTGCTCAAGCGGATGAAGCGGCGGCATCTGCGCGGCGACGTGATCCGGCTGACCCGGGAGCTGCGGGCGCTGCGCCCCGATCTCACCTTCGGCGCCGACCTAATCGCCGGCTTCCCGACCGAGGACGAGGCGATGTTCGAGAATACGCTCGACCTGGTGGGGGAGGCAGGCCTGACCTTCCTGCACGTCTTTCCCTATTCGCCGCGCGCCGGCACGCCCGCGGCCCGGATGCCGCAGGTGGCGCCGGCGCTGCGCAAGGAGCGGGCGGCACGGTTGCGCGCGCGCGGCGAGGGTGCGCTGGACGGCTTCCTGCGCGGCCAGCTCGGCCAGCGGCGGCGGGCGCTGCTGGAGCGCAGCGGGGCCGGGCACACCGACCAGTTCGCACCGGTCCGGATCGGCGCGGGCTCGCGGGTGCCGGCGGCCGGTGCCGTGACCGAGCTGGCGATCCGCGGTGTCGAGGACGGCATGCTGGTGGGGTTCGCCGAGGCATGAGCGGTCCCAGGGGCTGGTTCTCGCGGCTCAAGGCCGGCCTGTCGCGCTCGTCGAGCAACCTCACCGAGCGCATCGCCGAGGTGGTGGTGTCGCGCCGCAAGCTGGACGCCGCGACGCTGGAGGAGCTCGAGGAGGCCCTGATCATGGCCGACCTCGGCGTCGACACCGCGGCGGCGCTGGTCAAGGAGGTCGGCAAGGACCGCTTCGGCCGCGAGGTCACGGACGTCGAGATCCGCGAGGCGCTGGCGGCGGCGGTGGCCCACATGCTGGAGCCGGTGGCCGAGCCTTTGCCGCACCGCGCCCGCTTCCGGCCGCAGGTGGTGCTGGTCTGCGGCGTCAACGGCACCGGCAAGACCACCACCATCGGCAAGCTCGCCAACCAGGCGGTCGCGGCTGGGCTCAAGGTGGTGCTGGCCGCCTGCGACACCTTCCGCGCCGCAGCGGTGGAGCAGCTCGAGATCTGGGGCCGGCGCAATGGCGTGCCGGTGATCCGCGGCAAGGAGGGGGCGGACCCGGCCGGGCTCGCCTTCGACGCCTTGGAGCGCGCCCGCGCCGAGGGTGCGGATCTCCTGCTGATCGATACCGCCGGCCGGCTGCAGAACAAGCAGGGGCTGATGGACGAGCTGCGCAAGATCGTGCGCGTGCTCAAGAAGGTCGACCCCGAGGCGCCGCACGACGTGGTGCTGGTGCTCGACGCCACCACCGGCCAGAACGCTCACAATCAGGTCGAGGTGTTCAAGGACATGGTCGACCTGACCGGGCTGATGGTGACCAAGCTTGACGGCACCGCCAAGGGCGGGGTGGTGGTGGCGCTCGCCCGACGCTTCGGCCTGCCGATCCATGCGATCGGCGTCGGCGAGGCGATCGACGACCTGCGCTCGTTCGAGGCGCCCGCGTTCGGGCGGGCGCTGCTCGGGCTGGAATCCGCGAAAGGCGACTGAGGAAGGCGGAACGGATGTCGCGCAATCATGTCGAGACCCTGCTCGGCGCGGCCGTGCTCGCCGTGGCCCTGGGCTTCCTCGCCTGGGCCTATGGCCGCAGCGATGCCGGCGACCCCGGCGGCTACACGCTGCGCGCCAGGTTCGATCGTGCCGACGGGCTCGAGACCGGCGGCGACGTGCGAATCTCGGGCATCAAGGTCGGTCGCGTGCTCACCCAGGAGCTCGACCCGGCGACGTTTCGCGCCGAGATCTCTTTCAGCGTGCGGCAGGGGATCGAGCTGCCGGCGGACAGCTCCGCCGCAATCGTGAGCAGCGGCCTGCTCGGCGGCAAATACCTCTCCGTGGTGCCGGGCGGCGACGACCGGATCCTGGCCGATGGCGGCGAGATCAAGCTGACGCAGTCCTCGGTGAACCTCGAGGATCTGATCGGCCGCTACATCTTCAGCAGCCAGGGCAATCAGGGCGGCCAGAGTGCCGCCACCGGCGCCGCTCCGGACGGGGCGCAGTGAGATCCAGCGCCGGCTGGCTGCTCATGGGCGCCATGCTGCTGCCGGCTCCGGCGGATGCCGACGGGCCGGTGCGGCCGCATCTGGTGGCGGTACTGCAGGCGCTCGACAAGATCACCGCGCGGACGACCGAGCTGCGCCTGCCGATCGGCGAGGAGGTGGCTTTCGGCACGTTGCGGCTCACGGCCCGCGCCTGCCTGACCACGCCGCCGACCGAACCGCCCGAGAGTGCCGTGTTCCTCGAGATCGCGGTGGCCGATCCCGAGGGCGAGCGCAAGCCGGCGTTCACCGGCTGGATGTTCGCCTCCAGCCCGTCGCTCTCGGCCCTCGAGCATCCCGTCTACGAGGTCTGGCCGATCGCCTGCGCCGAGCCGCTGGAGCCCGAGCCGCCGCCGCCCGAGCCGCAGGTGCCGCCGGCCGGCTGACCTCGTCAGAACGGCTGCGGCACGAGCCGGCCGGATGAAACCACCGGACCCGTCGGCTGTCCGGTCGGCGAGCCGCCCGGTGGCTCCAGGCTCACCGCGAGCGTGGCACCCGAGGCCAGCAGCCCGGGTGCCAGCTGCCGCCGGTTGTTGCCCTGGCGGTCCAGTGTGCCCAGAGAGATCGGGGCGCCCCCCGCCTGCGGGATCAGCCACAGTTCGGGCACCCGGGCGGGCTCGGGCACTGCGGCCAGCGGGCGCGCCAGGATCCCGGCGGGATCGGCGCCGGCGCTGACGATCCACGCCGGCTGGCCGGTGCCGTCGTTCAGCACGGCCACCAGTTGCGGCGGCGTGGGCGGCGCGATCCGCAGCAGCACGAGCAGGGCGAAGGTCGCTGCCGTCGCGGCGACGGCCCAGCCACGCCAGAAGCCGGCCCCGCGCCACCAATCGCGTCGCGGGCGCGGCTGCCGCGAGGTGAGGGTGCGACTGATCTGTCGCCAGACCTCCACGCGCGGCACGACCGGGGCCAGCGCCTGGTCGAGTGGCAGCAGGTGCGCGCGCCACTCCTCGACCAGTCCGGCGAGCTCGGCATCGCGCACCAGCCGCAGCTCGAATGCCGCCCGCTCCTGGGCATCGAGCAGACCCAGGACATACTCGCCGGCCTGCACCTCGAGGGGCTCCTCGGCGGCCATCACTGGCCCTCCAGGCAGGCGCGCAGGCGCTGCAGGCTGCGCCGGATCCAGCTCTTGATGGTGTTCGCGGGCCGCTGCATGACGGCCGCCATCTCCTCGTAGCTCAGTCCGCCCTGGTAGGCGAGGAGCACGCAGCGCCGCGGCTCGGGCTGCAGCTGGCCGAGGCAGGCGAGCAGCGCGCGCCGCCCGAGCGACGTCGCCGCCTCGTCGCGCGGATCGGCGATCTCCTCGAGCGGCTCCTCGGCGTTGATCCGCTCGCGCCGCTGGCGCCGGCGTTGGTCGAGCGCCGCATTGCGGGCGATGGTGACGAGCCAGCCGATGGCGGAGCCGCGTCGCGGGTCGAAGCTGCCGGCGCGCTCCCATACCCGCAGGAACACGTCGTGCAGCGCCTCCTCGGCCAGCTCGCGCCGGCGCAGCAGACGGAGAAGCACCGCCATCAGCCGCGGTGCCGTCTGGCCGTAGACGACGGCCAGAGCGTCGCGTTCGCCACGCGCGACCGCCAGGAGCCACTCCGCGAGCATGGCGTCGTCCTGCGATCGCTCCGTCAATCTCGCCCGTTCCTTTGGCGCCGTCGCGGGTGGGGCGGAGCGCCCCACCCGCGTGTCATCACATGATCACGCCGTTGACCCGATGGGGAAAGAAGCCGAACCCGGCGGAGGCTCCCCCGAGATAGACGATGCCCAACACCTCGTCCGTGCTGCGCGAGAAGGCGAGCCCGTTGGCGTCGGTGGGCACGACATTGGCGATGCCGTTGCGGCGGATGCCCTGGTCCTTGTCGCCGGCGCCGTCGAGGCTGTCGCGCGCGTCCGACAGCGCCTTGGCCTCGCCGAACAGGCCGCGGCCATAGAGCAGGGTGCGGATCTCGCCGGCATGATAGGCCTCGACGGCGAGCAGGCCGGCGGCCGCCTCGAGCACGGCCTTGTCCGCGATCAGCGGTGCGGCACCCTTGTAGGCGGTCACACCGACGTCCTCAAACAGGAACGCCGCCAGGAGGAAGTTGGTCTCGTTGGCGAAGGCGTCGAAGCGCTGGCTCGGCCCGACCAGCCCCGCGGCGCGGGCCGCCAGCGTGAACGAGCGGCTCAGGTCGATGGCCGGCCGGGCCACCGCGGCCGAGCCGAGGGCCGTACGCAGGAAGCGCACATGGGCATGCTCGTCCTGGGCGATCTCCCGGGCATAGGCCCGGATCGCCGGCGTCGCGAACGGCACCCTGCGGCCGCCCGCGACCGGGCCCTGCGTTCCGGTCCCGGTCACCTCGTCGGCGGCGAGACCCCGACCGGTGGCGGCACGCAGATAGAATTCAGCTTCGAGATATTCGAGGTTCAGCGCGAAGTTGAGGATGTCGGCATCGGTGACGGCGGTGGCACTCGCGGATCTGGTCGGGACCAGCGCGCCGCCCACGGTGCCAATGGCTGCCAGGCCTGCCGCGGACAGCAGGCCGCGCCTGCGGAGTGCCGTGCCGGAAATGCTCGTGACGTCGGTCATGGTCGCACACCTCTTGGGGTTTCCCGGTGGAAGCCCCGCCCGAAGGGAAGCCTCCATCAACCCCTACGCAGGCCGACCGCGGGGAGTTGCGGGCGGCAGGTCGCTCACGCGGGCGTGATCGCTTCGGTGCGGTTGGGCTGCGGAAACCGCGCGCGGACCCGAAGTGCCGCCTGCAATCGCGCGAGGTAAGTCGTGCGGCCGATCTCGACGGCACCGAACTGGACGAGGTGTGCGGTCAGGAATTGCGCATCGAGCAGGACGAAGCCGCCCAGGCGGAGCAGCTCGACCAGATGGACGAGTGCCATCTTGCTCGTGTCTCGCGCGCGCGAGAACATGCTCTCGCCGAAGAACGCGCCGCCGAGAGCCAGACCGTAGAGGCCGCCGACGAGCTCGCCGTCGCGCCAGATCTCCACGCTGTGAGCATGACCGGCATCGGCGAGGGCCACGTAGGAGCGGATCAGCGGCTCGTTCAGCCAGGTGCGCGGGCGCTCGGGCGTGGGGGCGGCGCAGGCGCGGATCACGGTCTCGAAGCCGTGGTCGAGCCGCAGCTCGTAGCCGCCGCGGCGCATCGCCTTGCGCAGGCTGCGCGGCACATGGAAGGCATCGAGCGGGATGATCCCGCGCCGGCGAGGCTCGATCCAGTCGATGCGCGAGCTGTGATAGTCTTCCGCCATCGGGAAGACGCCGGCGGCGTAGGCGCGCAGGAGGAGCTCCGGCGGCGGCTCGAGCAGCGTCACCGCGGTCCGGTCACTCGCTCCAGCCGGCGAGGAAGCGCCCCAGCCAGCCCGTGTCGAACTCGGCGTCGCGCACGTCGTCGGTGGCGAAGATCGCCCGCAGCAGCGGCACCGTCGACGGGATGCCGTCGATCACCACCTCCTCCAGGCAGCGATCCAGGCGCCGGATCGCCATGCGCCGGTCCACGTCGTGGACGATCAGCTTGGCGATCAGGCTGTCGTAGTAGGGCGGCACGGTGTAGCCGGCGTAGAGTGCCGAATCCATCCGCACGCCCGGGCCGCCCGGCGCGTGGAACGCATTCACCCGGCCGGGCGCCGGCAGGAGGGTGCGCGGATCCTCGGCGTTGATGCGCACCTCGATCGCGTGCCCGGTGAAGGTGATGTCCTCCTGCGCGAAGCGCAGCGGCTCGCCGGCGGCGAGCATGATCTGCTCGCGCACGAGGTCGATGCCGGTGATCAGCTCGGTCACCGGGTGCTCGACCTGGAGCCGGGTGTTCATCTCGATGAAGAAGAACTCGCCGTCCTGGTAGAGGAACTCGACCGTACCGAGGCTGCGATAGTTGAGCCGGCGCAGGCCCTCCGTGACCGTGGCGCCGAGGCGGTCGCGCTCCGCCGTGGTCAGGACCGGGGAGGGGGCCTCCTCGACCACCTTCTGGTGGCGCCGCTGCAGCGAGCAGTCGCGCTCGCCAAGATGGATCACATGGCCGCGGCCGTCGCCGATCACCTGCACCTCGATGTGGCGCGGATGATCGAGGAAGCGCTCGACATAGACCCGGTCGTCGCCGAACGCCGCCCGCGCCTCGTTGCGCGCCATGCGCACGGCCTCGCCCAGCTCGTCCGGGCTGCGGACCACGGTCATGCCGCGGCCGCCGCCGCCGGCGACGGCCTTGATCAACACCGGGAAGCCGGTCTCGTGCGCCAGCTCGACCGCCTCGGCCTCGGTGCCGACCGGCCCGTCGCTGCCGGGAACCGTCGGGATGCCCAGATCGCGTGCAGTGGCCTTGGCGACGATCTTGTCGCCCATCAGCCGGATGTGCTCGGGCGAGGGGCCGATGAAGGTGAAGCCGTGCTCCTCGACCATCTGGGCGAAGTCGGCGTTTTCGGAGAGGAAGCCGTAGCCGGGATGGATCGCGTCGGCGCCGGTGATCTCAGCGGCCGCCAGGATGGCCAGGGGGTTCAGATAGCTGTCGCCTGCCTTGGGTGGCCCGATGCACACGCTCTCGTCAGCCAGCCGCACGTGCATCGCCTGCGAATCGGCGGTCGAGTGCACGGCGACCGTGGCGATGTCCAGCTCGCCGCAGGCGCGCAGGATGCGCAGCGCGATCTCGCCGCGATTGGCGATCAGGACCTTGCCGAACATTCCTGCTACTCGATCACGAGGAGCGGCTCGCCGTACTCGACCGGCCCCGCATTGCTCGCGAAGATGTGCGTGACCCGGCCTGCCTGCGGCGCCCGGATCTGGTTCATCACCTTCATCGCCTCGATGATCAGCAGCGTCTGGCCTTCCTTCACCTGGTCGCCGACCTTGACGAAGGCGGGTGCCCCGGGCTCGGGGCACAGATAGGCGGTGCCGACCATCGGCGAGGTGACGGTGCCGGGGTGGCCGGGCTCGGTCCCGGGCGCTGGCGGGGGCACTGCCGCAGCGGCGACGGCCGTCGCACCCGGCGCAGGCGCATGCACATATTCGACCGTGGCGGCGACCTGCCGCGCCACGCGGATGCGCGCCTCACCCTGGCAGATCTCGATCTCGCTCAGGCCGGTGCGCGCGAGCAGCTCCGCCAGCTTCTCGACATAGTCGGTCTCGATCTCGATCTTGGGCATCGCTTGTTATGTTCCCGGTGCGCGCCGGCGATGGGGCAAGCCCGGCGACGAGACGGCACGGTATGGCCCGCGCCTCGGCCTGAGGGCCATGACGAGCCACGCCCACCCCCGTTCGGGGCAGCGCCGGTTGGGCACCCAGGTTGAATCCATCAGCGTTCGTCTTGACCAGCGCGCTGGTCGGCCGTTTCGACAAGACATTCCAGCCGGGCCGGCACCTCGTGCCGGCAGCCGCCAATCGCGAAGGCAGGTGCTATAACACAGCGGCCCGATCACGCAATGCGGCTGCGCTCTCGTACCGCCTTATCCCCTGGTGTCGACCACTATGCGGCCCTGCACCTTGCCGGCCAGGAAGTCGGGCGCCACCTCCGGCACCGCGCCGAGCGGGATGGTGCGCGTCATGCGCGCGAGCAGGCCGAGATCGAGATCGCGGGCCAGCCGCGCCCACACCGCCGGGCGCTGGGCGGCAGGGAAATAGGCGGAATCGATGCCGATCAGGCGCACGCCGCGCAGGATGAACGGGAACACCGTGCCGTTGAACGCCGCCCCGCCGGCCAGCCCGCAGGCCGCCACCACGCCGTGATAGCGCATCGCCTTGAGGAGGTTGACCAACGTGGCGCCACCGACCGAATCGATGGCGCCGGCCCACACGGCGGAGTCCAGGGGTGCCCGGGAGCCCTCGCTGAACTGCTCGCGGTCGACGACGCGCCGCGCACCGAGGCCGGATAGATAGTCGGTCAGCGCCAGCCGCCCGGTCGAGGCGACCGCGGCGAAGCCCGCCCGGTGCAGCAGCGGGATGGCGACGCTGCCGACGCCGCCCGCGGCACCGGTCACGACCACCTCGCCGTCGCCGGGGCGCACGCCCTGCTCCTCCAGCGCCAGCACGCTCAGCATCGCCGTGAAGCCGGCAGTGCCGATCGCCATGCATTGGGCGAGACTCAAGCCCTCGGGCTTGGGCAGCAGCCAGTCCGCCTTGACGCGGGCGCGCTCGGCGAGACCGCCCCAATGGCGCTCGCCGACGCCCCAGCCCGTGAGGATGACCTCCTGGCCGGCGCTGTAGCGCGGGTCCGTGGAGCGGCGCACGGTGCCGGCAAGATCGATCCCGGGCACGAACGGGAACTCGCGGACAATCTTGCCGGCGCCGGTGATGGCCAACGCGTCCTTGTAGTTCAGGGTCGAGTGGCTGACGTCGAGCTCGACCTCGCCGGGCGGGAGCTCCGCGACAGGGATCTCCGTCACGACGGCGCGCGTCGTGCCGTCCGCCTGCTCCAGCCGTACCGCCCTGAAGCCGTCGCTCATCGCCGCGTCTCCCCCTGGACGGCCCCGTCCCTAGCGGAGCTGTCGCGCCCAGTCACCTGCGCGGGCGGTCAGTCCGCCTGGAATTGTTGCCAGCTCGGCCCGTTCAGCCGTTGCAAGGGTGCGAAGCGCGCCTTGTAGCTCATCTTCCGGCTCTCGCCGATCCAGTAGCCGAGATAGACGAAGGGCAGGCCCAGCCGGCGGGCATGCTCGATGTGCCACAGGATGATGAAGCTGCCGAGCGAGCGGGCGGCCGCGTCGGGGTCGAAGAACTTGTAGACGCCGGACAGGCCGGAGCGGACGTAGTCGGTCAGGCTGACCCCGACCAGCCGGCCCGACGGCTCGCGGAACTCGATCAGCCGCGTGCTGGCGGGGGCCACCTCGACCATCTCGGTGTAGGCGGCGCGATCCATGCGCACCATGCCGCCGTCGCGATGGCGGTGTCGCAGATAGCGGTGGAACAGCGTGAACTGCTCGTCGCTGGCGACGGCGTCGGTTTCGTTCGCGACGAGATCGCCGTTGCGCGCGAGCACCTTGCGGAACCCGCGTCCCGGCAGGAAATCGCCGACGACGACACGCACCGGCACGCAGCGGTGACAGTTCGGGCAGACCGGCTTGTAGAGGTAGCCCTGGCTGCGCCGGAAGCCCGCCTCGGTCAGCAGGTCGAGCCGGTCGTTGCCGTCCCCGCCTTCGACCAGCGCCACGAGCCGCCGCTCCTCCCGTTCCGGGAGATACGGGCAGGGGGCCAAGTCGGTACTGTAGAACCGATGCAGGCGGCCGTCCGTCTCGTCGCCCATCACTGCTCCGCGACCGGCACGAACGGTGCGGTCCTTCGCTCTAGATGGCCCGCCCGCGCGGCGGCGGCAAGCGAGCGCTCAGCGCGGCAGCACGGTGAGCCGCGCGCCCTCGATCCGCACGGCGCCGAGCCGGTCCAGCAGATCCGCTCCCAGCACCGAGGCGTCGGCATCGGCCACGGGCAGCGTCACCGGGCCCGTCGCGGCCGGGCCGAGGCGCAGCTGGGCGAGCTGGAGCGGGTGCCAGGACCCGTCGCCGACGAGGCGGCGCGCGTCCGAGGGCGTCAGCGTGGAGGAGGAGGATTCCGGCGCGAGCCGCATGGTGACCGCGATCCCGTCGAGCAGCACCGGGGCGTAGAAACCGCGATCGGCCGCCTGCTGGACGACGAAGGGGGCCGTCGGCCCGGCCGCCGGCTCGATCGCCGCCAGTGCCGAAGGTGGCGCGGTTGGCACGGCCATGCGCGTCGGCAAGTCCTGGCGCCAGAGGGGCATCAGCCCGCCGAGGCCCGTTCCGAGGATGGCCGCCAATATCGCCAGCGTCGGGGCCGAGGGCCGGAAAATCGGCCGCTGCGGCCCGATGTACTCGTCCCGGTGAATGACGTTGACCGAGAAACGCTCTGCCGGGCGCAACATGAGATCGGCTCCACCATCTCGGGCGCGGCATTGCTGGCCGCCTGCACGCTCTCGCTATAGTTTCCCGACTGTTAAGGATCGACTAAGAGCTCGCGCCGGGCGGCAGGAAACGACTTCGGAGCATATCAGAGGGCCTCGAGCGCGGACCGCTCGACCGGCGCCGGCATTTCGGGCCGCACCACCGGTGCCGGGCGGAAAGAGAGCGAAACCTTCAGTCCCGGCCCATTGTCGTCCAACGACAGCTTCGCCTCGTGCAGCTTGGCGACCGCGTCGACCAGGCTCAGGCCGAGCCCGCTGCCCGGCGTGCTGCGCTGGGCGTCGAGCCGCACGAAGCGCTGCTTGGCGTGCTCGCGCAGTTGGGGGGGGATGCCGGGGCCCGTGTCGGTGACCGTCACATTCGGCGTCGGCGATGATCTGGTCGCGATGGTCACGACGCCGCCGGCGGGCGTGTACTTGATCGCATTGTCGGCGATATTGGCGATCGCCTGCGAGACCAGCTGGCGGTGACAGAGGATCACGGCGCCGGGGCGCAGGTCGAGCCGCAGCTCGATCGACCCCTCCTCGGCCAGCGGCTCGTAGAGCTCGGCGACGTCGCGAGCGATCTCCGCCAGATCCAGGCGCTCCCAGTCGCCCTGCTGCGCGCCGGCCTCCGCACGGGCGATCGCCAGCAGGGCGTTGAAGGTCTCGATCAGCGCGTCCGCGTCCTGGAGGGTCTGGTCGAGCAGGGCGTGCGTCTCCTCGGAGTCGGGCTTGCCCATGAGCGCCACCTCGATCCTGGAGCGCATCCGGTTCAGCGGCGTGCGCAGATCGTGCGCGATGTCCTCGCTCACCTGGCGCATCCCGGCGAGCAGGCGCTCGATCCGCTCCAGCATGGCGTTCAGGTTCTGGGCGAGATTGTCGAACTCGTCGCCATTGCCCTCGATCGCGATGCGGCGGCCGAACTCGCCGGCCATGATCTGGGCGGTTGACCGGTTGATGCGGTCGAGCCGGGCCAGCATCCAGCGGCTCAGGATCAGGCCGCCGACGAGGCCCAGCACGACGATCGCCGCGATCCCGAGCAGGCTCGCGGTGTTCATCAGCTTCTGCGAGGTGACGAGATCGTTGATGTCGCGGCCGACCAGCAGGCTGGAGCCGTTGGCGTCCTCCATGACCTTGGCCAGCGCCGGATGCTTGCGGGTGGCTCCGCCCTCGGTGACCTCGATGTCGAAGGCGATGAAATTGTCGTCGTCGGGCTTCTGGGGCGGCCAGCCCGAGAGATTGCCGGCCAGCAGGTTGTGCCACGGGTCGCGCAGGATGTAGATCGCGCGCCGGTTCGGCTCGACCGCCGCCCGCTCGGCGATCAGGTGCCGCAGCGCCGGCAGGCCACCCGAGCGTCCCTGCTCGAGGAGGAGGGTCATGTCCTCCACGATCACCGCGCGAACCTGCTCGTCGTTGAAGCGCACCGCCATCCAGTTGATCGCGCTGAGCAGGATGGCGCTGGAGATCCCGAACAGCCCCAGATAGGCCAGGGTCAGCCGGAAGGTGGAGCTTCTAAGCGGCTTGGTCGGGGGCACGTAGGCTGTATCCGGCGCCGCGCACGGTCTGGATCAACGGCTGGGCATGGCCGCGGTCGATCTTCTGGCGGAGTCGGCTGATGTGGACGTCGATGACGTTGGTCTGCGGGTCGAACCGGTAGTCCCAGACCTTCTCGAGCAGCATGGTGCGGGTCATGACTTGGCCCGCATGCCGCATCAGCACCTCGAGCAGCTTGAACTCGCGCGGCTGCAGGTCGATCGGCCGGCTGGCGCGTGTGACCCGCCGCGCCAGCAGGTCGAGGGTCAGATCCTGGTAGTGCAGCACCGTCTCCGGGCCCGAGGCGGCACCGGTGGCGCTGCGCCGGACTAGGGTCTCCAGACGGGCGAGCAGCTCGGAGAAGGCGTAGGGCTTGGCGAGATAGTCGTCGCCGCCGCTGCGCAGCCCCTTGACCCGCTCGTCGACGTCGCCGAGCGCGCTGACGAACAGCACGGGGGTCTGGTTGCCGGTGGCCCGCAACGTGCGCACCAGGCTCAGCCCGTCGAGCTCCGGCAGCATCCGGTCGACGATCAGCGCGTCGTAGTCGGCACCGGCGGCCATCAGCAGGCCCTCCTTGCCGCTGTTGACGATCTCGACGTTGTGGCCGCTCTCCTTCAGCCCCTTGGCCATGTAGCCGGCGGCGTCGCGGTCGTCTTCGATGATCAGCACTTGCATCGGCTGCAGGGCTCCACGCTGGGACTGCATAGTCCGGCGACGGGGACGGCCGCCGGGACCCGTGGCCCCGGCGGCCGCCGTCGATCAGGAGGTGGCGAGCGGAACGGCCTCGAAACGCTCGTTGCCGTCGCGCGAGACGAAGAGCAGCACCGACTTCGCTCCGGTCTCGTGGGCCTTGCGGATGGCGCTCACGACATCCGCCGGCTGGGCGACCGGCTTGCGGTCGATCGAGAGGATGACGTCTCCGGCACGCAGGCCCTTGGCCTCGGCCGGGCCGCCCGGCACCACCTCGGTGACCAGCACGCCCTTCTCGCCCGCCTTCAGGCCGAGCTCGTCGCGCTGCTCGGGGGAGATCGGTGCCAGGGCGAGGCCGAGCCGCGGCTGGCCGGCCGCGGGTGCCGCCTCCTCGGCCGAGGCGACCTCGTCCTGCGCGGGCATCGCCGCGATCTTGGCCTCGAGGGTCTTCTCCTTGCCGTCGCGCCAGACCACGATCTTGGCCTCGGAGCCCGGCGCCACCTCGGCGACCGTGCGGCTCAGCTGGCGGACCTGGTCGATCTGCTTGCCGTCGAAGGAGAGCACGACGTCGCCCTGCTCGACGCCGGCCGCGGCGGCCGGGCTGTCGGGCTGGACCTCGCCGACCAGCGCGCCGCGCGGCTTGTCGAGGCCGAGATGGCTGGCCAGGTCCTCGTCGACGCCCTGGATCTGCACGCCGAGCCAGCCGCGCTCGACCTTGCCGTCGTCCGACAGATCGGCGACCACCTCCTTGGCGAGATTGGACGAGATCGCGAACCCGATGCCGACGCTGCCGCCGGACGGCGAGAAGATCGCCGAGTTCACGCCGACCACCTCGCCCTTGAGGTTGAAGGTGGGGCCGCCCGAATTGCCGCGGTTGATCGGGGCATCGACCTGCAGGAAGTCGTCGTAGGGGCCGCTGCCGATCTCGCGGCCGGTGGCGGAGATGATGCCGGCCGTCACGGTGCCGCCGAGGCCGAACGGATTGCCGACCGCGACCACGGCGTCGCCCACGCGCACCTTGCTGCTGTCGCCGAAGGCGACGAACGGCAGATCCTTGCCGGCATCGACCTTGAGCAGCGCGAGGTCGGTCTTCTCGTCGATCCCCTTGAGGGTCGCGGGCAGCTCGCGGCCGTCATCGAAGGCGACGGTGATCTTGTCGGCACCACCGGCCACGTGCGCGTTGGTGACGATCAGGCCGTCGGCGCTGATGACGAAGCCGGAGCCCTCGCCGTGCATGTGCTGCTTGGGCTGCTGCGGCATGCGCATCTGGCCGCCCTGGCCGTCGCCCTGCTCGCCGAAGAAGCGCTCGAAGAACCGGCGCATGTCGGGGTCCATCGTCGGCCCCTGCGCCTCGGCCTCCTCGGTCCGGTCGACGCGGACGTTCACCACGGCCGGCTTGACCGCTGCCACCAGATCGGCATAGCCGGAGAAGGGCGTGGCGGCCGTCGCGATGCCGGCGTTCGCCGGCGCGGGGGTTTCTGTGGCGAGCGAGACGGCGCCGCCGCCCGCAAGCAGGCCGAGGACGGCCACGGTAGCCAGGAGCGGCGCGCGGCTCGGCCGGCGACTGGTGGGATTGGGAACTGTCGGCATCGGCTACTCCGTCTGCATCTCGCACGCCGCTGACTGCCACGGCGTTTCGTCGTGGCCGCCATATAGATTAACAAAGTGGCCGGGGCGTTTCGTCTTCATGACATCTACTACATATCGTCCATGTTTGCGCGATCACACGTCCGGCCGGCGATTGCACGGGTGATGACGGAGGGGCGCTTTCGCCTGGGAGTCGCGGGCGGTCTCACGGCGGCGCGCCCGGACGCGGTGCTGGCCTGGGCGGAGGCACGGCTGGCGGAGGCGGCCGATGCCGGAGCGGACCTGCTGGTGCTGCCGCAGGCGCTGCTGGGCGAGGAGGCGATGCTGTCGGATTCGCTCGCGGTCCTGCTGCTGGCGCAAGCGGTGGCGCGGCATCGGGTCCCGACGGTGTTCGGCTATGTCGAGCATTGCTCGGGCCGGTGCCACCATGCCGTCCAGGCCATCGACGCCGAGGGGCGGGCCCTCGTCAACTATCGTGCGACCCATCTCGCCGCCGACTCGCTGGCGGCCGGGCTGGTGCCCGGGGCCTGGCTCAATCTGGCGCTCGTCCGCTCGGTGCGCATCGGCCTGCTCGCGGACGCCGATCCGCTGGCTCCGGAATTGGCCCGCGCCTTGACGCTCGCCGGCGCCGTCGTGCTGGCGGCTCCGGCCGGGCTGAGCGACCTGCCCCCGGAGCTGGCGGCCGCGGTTCTGCGGGTGCGAGCGCTGGAGAATGGCTGCGCGCTGGCGTTCGCCAGTCGCGGCATGTCGCCGCCCAGTCTGATCGTCGGGCCGACCGGCGCGCCGCTCGCCTCGGCCGAGCAGGGCCTCGCCGTCGCCGAGGTGCCCCTGACGCCGCCGGCCGAGGCAGCGAGTCGTCTGGCGGCGCGGCGGCCGCTGCTCTATCAGCGACTGACGTCACCCCACCCGCCGGACACGGCGCCCCGCGACTAGCGTCGCAGGCCGCCGACGGGGCAGGTTCGATGGAGGTCGGCATGCGCACCATCCTGGTCAATCTCGAGATCAGCCCGGTCCTGCCTTCGGCGCTGCAGTGCGCCCTCTTGGTGGCCCGGCGCTTCGGCAGCTACATCGAGGGCCTGCATATGCGCCCCGGTCAGCCGGACATCATCGCGGCCGGTGCCGACGGCTTCGTGGCCGCGGCCCCCGATCTCGTCGCGAGCTTCGAGCGCGAGGCGCGCGAGCGCGCCGAGCGGGCGCGCACCACGTTCGAGGAGTTCATGGCCCACAACGGCCTGTCGCGGGCCACCGGGCTGCCGCCGGGCAGCGGCATCTGTGCCGATTGGCGGATCGAGGTCAGCAGTGGGCACGGTGCCATCGGCAGTACCGGCCGGGTGTTCGACCTGATCGTGCTCGGCCGCCCGCTTTCCGACGCCGTGGCGCCGAGCATGGCGGCGCTCGAGACCGCGCTGTTCGAGAGCGGCCGGCCGCTGCTGATCGCCCCGCCCGAGCCGCCGGCGCGCATGGGCGAGCACATTCTGATCGCCTGGAACTGCAGCACGGAGACGGCGCGCACGGTGGGCTTCGTCATGCCGCTGCTCGCCGCGGCCCAGCGCATCACCGTGCTGACGGTTCAGAAGGGGACCGTGCCGGGGCCGAGCGCCGCCGAGCTGGCCCGCAGCCTCGAGCGCCACGGCTTCTCGGTGGAATGGCGCGAGGTGGCGCCGGGAGACGCCTCGACCGGCGACGCGATCATGCGCGAGGCCAAGGCCTGCGGTGCGGACCTGATCGTCAAGGGTGCCTACACCCAGAGCCGGCTGCGGCAGATGATCTTCGGCGGGGCCACCAGCCACCTGCTCGCCACGGCCGATCTGCCCGTCGTCATGGCCAACTGAGCGCCGCCCCGGGTCGAGCGGCGATGGCGCGATGGGCGCGGTGCGGCCGCGCCGCGCTGCTCGCCCTGGCACTGGCGGTGTCCGATGGCGCTGCGCTGGCGCAGAGCGCCGACGACGCGGCCAGCGTGGCCCAGCTCAAGGCCGCGCTCGCCGAGCTGCGCCGGCGGCTCGCCGAGCAGGCGCGGCCTGCGACCGACGCCGAGCTGCAGGTCGCGAGGCGCCAGATCGAGCGCCTGACCGCGACGATGGCCGGGCTGCGCCGGGAGCGGGACGGGCTGCGCGGCGAGGTGCTGTCGTTGCGGGATGCGCTGGGCACGGCACGGGTCGATGGTGAGCGACTGCGAGCCGCCAACGCCGAGCAGGCACGGCGGCTCGCCGCCAGCGAGGCCGAGACGGCGCAGCTGCGCGAGGCTGCGCTCGCGAATGAGCCGCAGGCACTCCAGGCGGTGGAGCCGGTGGAGCCGGCGGAGCGGCGCGAGGTGCTGGCGGGCTCGGCCTTCGCGTCCGGGAAGGCCGAGCTGCGGGCCGATGCCATGGTCGAGCTTGCCGCCATCGCCGCCTGGCTGCGCGACCTGCCGGCGGGCACCGTCCTGATCGAAGGCTTCACCGATGCCAGCGGCGAGGAGGAAGCGAACCGTCGCCTGTCGCTGGCGCGCGCCGGCGCCGTGCGCGACCGGCTCGTGGCCCTGGGCGTCGGCATCGAGCGGTTGCAGGTGGTGGGTAGGGGCGAGGCGAGCCCGGTCGCCGACAATGCCACCCCGGAAGGGCGAGCGGCCAACCGGCGGGTCGAGATTTCCGTGCAGCGCTGAGCCGCGGCTCAGTTGGGGCAGGCCGAGAGGTGCAGCCGGCAGCCCGCTTCGTCGAACAGTGCGGCGAACGCCTCGCTGGCGCGCGGCGGGTGGCGCACCGCCCGCGCCTCGTCCCAGTTCACCGGCTGATCGCCGACGACGATCAGGCCGACCATCCCGACGTCGTAGCCCGAGCGGCACTTGACGCCGTAGACGCCCGGCCGATCGAGGTGGACCTCCAGCGTCTCGCCCATGTGGCCGCGCCACGGCGTGGCGCCCGCCGGCAGCATGCCCGGCACCGACTTGACGGCGTGCATCGCATCGTCCGGCACGAAGCGCACCATATCCCCCACCTGCGCGTAGAGCACCTGCGGCTCGAAGCGGAACCTGCCGCGCTCGTTCTCGGAGACGAGATGCACGGTATAGTCCGCGGCCGCCGCGGGCTCGCAGGCTGCCCCGGCCAGCGCGATCGCCGCACCCACCATTGCCGCTCTGATCCCGACCAATTCCCGGTTCCTGGTCCGATTCGCCGGCGCCAAGTCGCGACACCGCTGCCGATCATGTGAACCCGTCCGCCCGATCTGGCCAGCGCGCCTTCGATCGCGGCGAATCACATGGGCGTGGCTCGTTAGCCGGCTCTTAAGACTGCCGTCGGATCATCGTCCCAGTGGCGGCAGTTTGCCGCCAGCGGGAGAGCGACATGGCGGACGGCCGAACACGGCGATTGCTGATGGCGACATGGGCATTCGCCTGGATCCTCATCGCCGCGGGGCGGGTGGCGCTCGCCGACGACACGGGCGACGCCCGCCGGTTCGTCGGCGAGCTCGCCCAGAGCATCGTCACGGTGCTGCGCAATCCCTCACTGAGCGAGGACCGGCGGCTCGAGGAGGTCGATGCGGTCACCGCCGGCGCCTTCGACCTCGAGCGCACGGCGCGGATCGCTCTGGGCAAGTTCTGGAAGCTCGCGAGCCCGGAGCAGCGGGCGGAGTTCGCAGGGCTGTTCCGCAGCTATGTTCTCGCCAGCTACGGCAGCCGGTTCCGCGACTATGCCGACCGCACCCTGCGGGTGACCGGTGCCCGACCGGCGGACGAGGACGTCATCGTCGAAAGCCTGGTCGAAGGCGGCGCCACCCCGGTCCGCCTCGACTGGCGGCTGGCCCGGGCCGGCCAGGGCTGGCTCGTGCTCGACGTGGCGGTCGAGGGAGTGAGCCTGCTCCTCACCTATCGCAACGAGTTCGCGGCCGTGATCGAGCGCCAGGGCGGCGCGGTCGCCGCCTTGCTCGACGAGCTGCGGCGGCGGGTGGCGGCGCGACAGCCGCCCAGCGTGACCTGACTACCCGAGCGTTTTTTGATTGATCGGCCAATCAAGAAACGCCATTGTCGGGCGCGACACGGGGAGGGCGCGGCATGCCCAAGGTCGGCATGGAGCCGATTCGCAAGCGGCAGCTGATCGCGGCCACGGTGGCGTCCATCCACCGCAACGGCTTCGCCGACACCACCGTCCAGACCATCGGCCGGGCGGCCGGGCTGTCGCCGGGCATCATCCATCACTATTTCGGCGGCAAGGGCGCCCTGCTCGCCGCGACCATGCGGGCGCTCATGGTCGAGCTGCGGGACTGCGTCGTGCCGGCGCTGCGTGCTGCCCGGGATCCCCGCGAGCGGATCGAGGCCGTGATCGACGCGAGCTTCGCGGCGCGTCAGTTCCAGCCGCAGGTGATCGTCACCTGGCTCGCCTTCTGGGGCCAGGCGCCGCACGACCGCGAGCTGGGCCGGCTCCAGCGGATCTATGCCCGTCGCCTCGAGGGGCATCTGCGCCACGACTTCCGCCGGCTCGTGGGTGCCCGCGCGCCGCTGGCGGCGGCCGGGCTGGCGGCGATGATCGACGGCCTGTGGCTAAGCTTCGCCCTGGGCCGCCTCGATGCCGGCCCGGAGGCCGCCCGGGCCCTGGCCCGCGACTATCTCCACCGCCAGCTGGCGGCCTGACGTGATCGAGTTCGACTACGTCGTCGTCGGCGCCGGCTCGGCCGGCTGCGTGCTCGCCAATCGGCTGAGCGCCGATCCGGCCGTGCGCGTCCTGCTGCTCGAGGCGGGGCCGCGCGACGGCGGCTGGAAGATCGAGATCCCGGCGGCGCTGACCTACAATCTGATGAACGATCGGGTGAACTGGTACTACCGCACCGAGCCGCAGCGCCACATGGACGGCCGCCGGCTCTACTGGCCCCGCGGCCGGGTGCTCGGCGGCTCCTCCTCGCTCAACGCCATGGTCTACATTCGCGGCCACTCGCTCGACTACGACCGCTGGGCCGGGGAAGGGGCGGCCGGCTGGTCCTACGCCGAGGTGCTGCCCTATTTCCGGCGCGCGGAGAGCTTCTCGCTCGGGCCGGACGCCTATCGCGGCGGCGACGGCCCGCTGACGGTGACGCGCGGGTCGGGCGACAACCCGCTGTTCGACGCCTG
>JAXMCJ010000063.1:0-19546 GCA_046349415.1 Geminicoccaceae bacterium | reverse complement strand
TGGCCCGACGCGAACAGATGCTTCTTAAGAAGCGCGGTGGCGACCGAACGGGGATGGCAGCCCTCATTCCGGCAGGCCGGCCGCTCGTAAGCCCTTCAGCAGGCAGTCCTGATCAACCGACCGCTTGAACCGCTCCTTCGCAGCGAACCCCGTCGAGGAGAAGTCTGGCACCAGACGCATCACCTCGCCCCCGAGCGTCCGCGCCTGCTCGCGATCGCCCAGCAGCGCGTTGCACGCCGCCAGGTAGACGCGGACCCAGACCGGCATGGTCGGCGAGCGGCCGAGTAGCGCGACGGCCTTCGCATACCGCCCCGCGACGAAGTGGGCGACTCCGAGCAGCGGCCAGTACCAGGCCGGCTCGAAGTAAGGGTCGAGCTGCCGTGCCCGCTCGAACCAGCGCACCGCCTCCTCAGGCCGGCCGAGGAAGGTGTAGAGCACTCCCGTGCAGGCGGTCTGCTCCGGACTGTTCGGGTTCAGCTCGAGCGCCCGCCGCTTGTGGTGCTCGGCCAAATCGAACGACCCTTGCTGCTGGTAGATCCACCCCAGCAGATCCTGGCAGACGTTGTCGTTCTCATCCAGCTCGACCGCTTTCCTCGCGTGCCCGAGCGCCCGCTCCAGCAGTGCGTCGGGCCCGTTCGGGTCGCGGTACCACTCCAGGTACAGCGAGTGCGCCAGCCGCGCGTGCGCCCGTCCGTAGGTCGGATCGAGCTCGACCGCCCGCTCAAACAGGCGCCGGCCTTCCGCGATCGCCTCCGCATCGCCCAGGGCGGTGCCGCGCAGCACACATTCGTAAGCCGCCAAGCTCGCCGGCGGCTTCCGCCTGGCCCGTTCCAGGTCCGCCGCCTGCAGCCGGCCGACCAGCGTCGCCACGATCGTCCGCACTAGCTCGTCCTGGACCTCGAACAGCTCGCGCTGCTCCCGGTCGAACCGCTCCGCCCAGAGCTGGTCACCGGTCGACGCATTGACGAGCCGGGCGGTGATCCGCACCCGCTCCCCGAGCCGGCGGATGCTGCCGTCGACCACGTGCTCGACCCCGAGCTTGCGGCCCACCCGCTTCAGGTCGGGAAAGTCTCGGTACCGGAAGGAGGTGGCGGGGGAGAGGACGGAAAGTTGCCGGAAGCGCGACAGCTCGGTGATGAGGTCCTCGGTGAAGCCGTCGCCGAAGTAGCGCTGCCCCGGATCGCCGCCGGGCTCGGCGAAAGGAAGAACGGCCAGTGCCGGCCGCGGCGATGGCGAGGCGATCGTCCCCTCCTGCCGCGCCGCGGTCGCGCCGGCGACGCGCCAAGCGCGCACCGGGTTGGTGATGTTCTTGAGCGCGAGCTCGCCCTGATCCTCGAAGCCGAGATCGAGCCTGCCGCGGACCTCGTCGTGCACCTTGCCGGACAGGTAGATCTCGCCGGGCCTCGCCGCGGCCTCCAACCGGGCGGCGATATTGACACCGTCGCCGAGCAGGTCCCCGTCCTCCTCTACCACCACGTCGCCGAGGTTGACCCCGACCCGCAGCACGATCCGGCGCTCGGCCGGTACGCCGGCCTGCCGCTCGGTCACGGCCCGTTGTAGGGCCGCCGCGCAGGCCACGGCGTCGACGGCGGAGCCGAACTCGGCAAGGACGCCGTCGCCCATGAGCTTGACCACGCGGCCGCGATGCTCCGCCAGGAGTGGGTCGAACACCTCGTGGCGCAGGTCCCGGAGCGCGGCCAGGGTCGCGGCCTCGTCCTGCTCGACCAGCCGGGAATAGCCGACCACGTCGGCGGCCAGGATGGCGGCGAGCCGCCGCTCCGCCCTCGTCGTCGCCATGCCCCCCTCCCTTGTGGTCGCTCAGCCCGCCTGTCGTTCCATCGACGCCAAGGCATGATACGCGCGCCGGACCTTCTCGACGATGGCGTCCGGGTCAGCCGTCCAGACGAACGGCCTCGGGTCCCTGTTGTGCTCCGCGACGAAACGGTTGATCGCCTCCTGCAGCGACAACAGGGAGGAGAAGCTGCTCCGCCGCAGTCGTCGCCGGGTCAGCTTGGCGAAGAACCTCTCGACCGCGTTGAGCCAGGAGCAGGATTGGGATGAAGTGGAAGGTCCAGCGCGGGTGCCACGCCAGTCACGACATCACCTTGGGGTGCTTGTGGGTGGCGTAGTTGTCGAGAATGCAGTGCACTAGCTTGCGGGCCGGCCGGTCCAGAGGGTCGCCTCGCCGGGCGGCTCCTTGAGCGTCAGCTCGACCACGCGCTCGACGGAGGGGTGGTCGGGCTGTGTCTAGCCCCGCCGGATCGGGCGCTGGTCCTGTGCGTCGACGAGAAAAGCCAGATCCAGGCCCTCGACCGTACCCAGCCCCTGCTGCCCATGCGGCCGGGCCAGCTCGAGCGCCGCTCGCACGACTATAAGCGGCACGGCACGACCTCGCTGTTCGCCGCACTCGACGTCGCCACCGGGCGGGGTGATCGGCACCTGCTTCGCCAGGCACCGCGCCACCGAGTTCCGGCGCTTCCTCGGCGAGGTCGAGGCGAAGATCCCGCCCGATGTCGACGTCCACCTGGTCATGGACAACTACGCCACCCACAAGGCGCCGATCGTCCGCAACTGGCTGTTGCAGTGGCCGCACTGGCACGTCCACCACACGCCCACCAGCGCCTCCTGGCTCAATCAGGTCGAGCGCTTCTTCGCCGCGCTGACCGAGCGCCAGCTCCGCCGCGGCGTCCATCGCAGCCTCGCCTCGCTGCACGACGCGATCATCGCCTACATCGACCCGCACAACGCCGACCCCAAGCCCTTCCGCTGGACCAAATCCGCCGATGACATCCTGGCCAGCATCGAGCGCTTCTGCCATCGCATCACACCAGTCGAAGGTGACCCGCGAACTTCGGAATCAGGACACTAGAGCACTTTCCCTCTGGTCGGAATCTGTTCCCGATTAACGGATTGCTCAGGACGTGATTCTCGCTTCTCGGTTTGGCTGAACCGAGGTGGCATGATGGCGTGGAAGTCTGGGCAGAGCTACTCGGCGGACCTGCGCAGCCGGGTGCTGGCGGCTATCGCAGGCGGCATCCCTGCCCGGACCGTGGCGGAGCGGTTCCAGGTCAGCGTGTCCTACCTCGACAAGGCCCTGAGCCGGCGCAGCACCACCGGTGAGACCGAGGCACGGCCGCAGCGCAACCACCAGGAGCTCAAGCTGGCTGCGCATCACGACGCGATCCGAGCCGAGGTGGCGCGCCGGCCGGACGTGACGCTCAACGAGCTGCGGGCCTGGCTGCAGGCGACCCATGGGATCGGCGCCAGCCCTGTCAGCTTTGCTGACATCCTCCGGGGGATCGGGCGTAGCCCGATGGGCTGATGCACCGGACGCTGGCCCGGCTCGGCCTGACGCTGAAAAAGTCGCTCCGGGCGAAGAGCAGGACCGGCGGCTTGAGCGCGGATGGCGCGGCGGCCACTACCGGCTGGCGTCGGCGCAGGGAGCGGTGCGCCACGCTGGCCCGACTATGGCCTGCCGTGCCAGGCGCGCGGGGGCTGGAAACACACGGGTGCTGCGGCCTCGCGCCCTTCTGCGCGAAGGCGTCCGGCCCCGGCGGATGGCGGTCCGACCGCGCGCGCGATGGACACAGCTGGGGCCGACAGCACATCGTCACACCTCGGGTCGTCCCTTAGCCGGCGGTGGCGGCGACCCCACAGCAGCTGGCGGGCGGCTTTGCGGGGTCATCAGATCCGTGGATGTTGCGACGCACCTGGAGGCGCCGATCCCGAGATGGCCGGCGCTGCCCTACGCACGGGCGGAAGCTGCGCCAGCAGGAGGTCGATGGCCGGGCCTATGCGAGCCGAGGCCCGCCGCGGCTCCGACGGCTACCGGCAGCGGCGCAGGCGCTGGTTCGCGCCGGGGAGTCAGGCGGTACCAGGGGCGGGCCGGCGGCGACGATGGTTCGCCCAGGGCAGCCACTAGAGCATCCCCTGGGGAACGAGTCATTCGCTCTCGGGGCGAATCATCGTCGAGCACTCGGGGTGCGCAGCCGCTCGCGCGGGCATCCCGGACGGGCGGGCGAGGTGCGGTTACTCGGCCGAGCCGGCGCCAACTAGCAGCCGGCGCCGTCAAGCTGGTCGCTCGACGCGCCGGGGCCCGGCCGCGTCGCCAAGCTGGGCCTCGCGCCCGGGTCGCCCTCCGGGGCGTAGCCCTGGGCGTCCCGACGCGGCCGCTGGGCGCAAATGCCGACACCGGCCCGAGCTTGCCGAGCAGCGCGCGGACTGGCGGGCCGGGCAGGGCCAGCTGAACCCGGCCCGGCTGGTGTTCGTCGATGGTCGAGCGCCAGAGGCGATCGACGGTGCCGCCACCGACATGGCCCGACGTCATGGCCGTGGTCCGCGTGGCCAAAGGGTCGACGGGCCGGTGCCGCAGGGTCATTGGAAAAGCACGACCTTCGTCGGTGGTCTGACCAGCCGCGGCTTCATCGCGCCCTATGTCATCGACGGCGCCATGAACGGCAGCATCTTCCGGACCTCGGCGGTCATTGGACCAAGCCGGCCCCACCGGCATCGCGGCGATCAACGCCAGCTACACCACGCTAAGGGACACGATCCCTGCCCGCCTACCCTGTCAGCTTCGCTGACGTCCCTCCGGGGGATCGGGCAAAGCCCGATGGTTGCCGGTGTCCGCGCGGCGATCGAGGCCTGCGGCGCGGAGCTGCGCTACCTGCCGCCCTACTCGCCCGACCTGAACCCATCAGGCGCAGAGAGCCTGATCCGGTCCCGCAGGGACCGCCGCCTGGAGGCGGCGGAGGCGAGCAGGCCTTCGCGAAGCCCAAGGCGCTCCTGCGCAAAGCCGCCGAGCGCACCGTCGATGGCCTGTGGACCATATCGGCAAGCTGCTCGACCTCTTCCCGCCTGCCGAGTGCCTCAACTACCTCGCCAACTCGGGATATCGACGGTCAGCTTGAAATGACTCCAAGCCTTGTGGCCAGCTCCCAAGCTCCTGTCGCGTGGGCTTCCCCTCGAAGCCAGATGAGGATGGCGGCGAGGTGCAGGAAGGTGAGTTTGTTGGCCAGTATGTCGGTCGAGAACGTTCCGATCTACGACCGGCGCGGCCTCGAGGAGACCCACCGGATCACCGAGAAGGGCTACGACCGGGTCTACATCACGAAAAGGCTGACTTGACCCGGCCAGACGTGCGAAAGCACGAATACAAACCAACGCGATCATGGTGTGAGCTTTCACACATCAGCAGGCCGCAATACTGCGTAAATTTGACAATAGCGGAGAGCTGAACAGCACTCCGCGTTAGATGCGCCACCAGGCGCATCGGTGCGCACCTGCGGGTCGATGTGGATCCGTTATCTATACGTGCACCAATTCTGACACTCATCAGCTCACTTTGGAGGAAACCATGCGATCCTATCTCAGGCTGCTGTCGCTTTCGGCGACGGTCGTGATGGCAACCTTGCTGGCGCAGACCGATGCCGCTCGCGCCGGCGGTGTGGCCGGTCAGGCGGGGCCCAACTCCGACGTTCCCGCCGTCGGTTCCGCGGTGGCGCCGACGACCTCGCTGACCACCAAGAGCTACACCATCGGGCCGAAGGGCAGCCAAGGCAACCTCGAGGGTGCCGTCTGCCCCGGCGTCTCCAGGGTGATCTCGGGCGCCTGCCATCCCTTCTACAATCCGAAGGTCGCCATCATCAATCAGTTCCCGAATTTGAGCCTCAATACCTGGCGTTGCGGCTTCAAGAACAACACGACTGCGACAGTGACCGTGTACATCTATACTGTTTGCGGTAGCTGAAGTACCATGCCGCGGGCCATGCGGCCCGCGGCTCTTCGGCAGGGGTGTGGTCCACGCTCAGGCCATCGCCAGCCACCGCTCCGCGCAGACGCGCAGCGTCTCGGCGGGGTCGCGGCGGCCCCAGTCGTCGGAGAAGATCTCGATCTCGACCAGGCCGTCATGGCCGGCGGCGGCGACCAGCTGGTCGAGGCGGGGCAGGTCGATCACGCCGTCGCCGGGCATGCCGCGGTCGTTGAGCAGGTCCTTGGTCGGCACCAGCCAGTCGCAGATCTGCCAGCCGAGCAGGCGGTCAGGGCGGGCGCGGGCGAGGCCGGCCTCGAGCGCGGGGTCCCACCAGAGATGATAGGCGTCGAGCATGACGCCCACGTCCGGGGCGACGGCGTCGCAGACGTCCAGGGCGGTCGCCAGGGTGCTGATGCAGGAGCGGTCGCCGGCATACATCGGATGCAGGGGCTCGACGGCGAGGCGCACGGCCGTGCCGCGGGCGTGGTCATGCAGCAGGCAGAGCACGTCGATCACCTGCGCCCGTGCTGCGGCGAGGTCCTTGCTGCCGGCGGGCAGGCCGCCGACCACGAAGCACAAGGCGGGGGCGCCGAGGGCGGCCGCCTCGTCGACGGCGCGGCGGTTGTCGTCGAGCACGGCGGCGCGCTCGGCCGCGTCGCGATGCACCAGATAGCCGCCGCGGCACAGGCTGGTCACGGCGAGCCCCGCCTCGCGGGCGCGCCGTCCTGCCGCGGCCGGCGGCAGCGCCGCGAGGTCGCGTCGCCAGGGGGCGATGCCGCCGATACCCTGCGCCGCGCAGGCGTCGATCACCCGTTCCAGCGGCCACTGGAAGCCGAGCGTTGCCGTGTTGATGGCGAGGCGGTCGAGGCGGCGGGTCATGGTCGGGCCTGTACGGTAAGTAACCAACCGGATACATTCCGGGGGTCGAGGGCGCGCAGAGGATCGGCATGGCCGCAGCGATCGAGAAGACCCGGCAGACGGCGCCACCCGCGGGCGAGGCCGGCCGCGTGCGCGATCCGGTGGCGACCCAGGCGCGCATCCTGGCGGCGGCCAAGGCGGAGTTCGCGCGCAAGGGCTTGGCCGGCGCCCGCGTCGACGAGATCGCCGACCGGGCCAAGATCAACAAGCGGATGATCTACCACTATTTCGCCAGCAAAGATCAGCTGTTCCTGGCCGTGCTGGAGGCCGCCTACGAGGACATCCGCGGCAAGGAGCGGGCACTCAGGCTGGAGAGCCTGGAGCCGGTGGCGGCGATCGAGAAGCTGGTCAGCTTCACCTGGGGCTACTTCGTCAAGAACCCCGAGTTCCTGCGCCTCCTGAACAGCGCCAACCTGCACCGGGCGGTGCATCTCAAGCAGAGCAAGCGCGTCAAGGCGATGCACGTGCCGTTCATGGACATGATCCGCGAGGTGCTGCAGCGCGGCGCGGCGGCCGGCCTGTTCCGGCCTGGGATCGACCCCGTGCAGCTCTACATCTCGATCACGGCCCTGGCCTACTACTACCTGACCAACCGCTACACGACCTCGATCATCTACGACACCGACCTCAACACGCCCGAGGCCCTGGCGCGACGGCACGAGGTGATCCAGGACACGATCCTCCGCTACGTCCTCAAGGACCCTGAGCGGGTCACTTGACGACGGGGATCTTGCTCCGGTCGATGGTGATCCAGACCGCGGCGATCAGGACCAGCCCGAGCACGATCTGCTGGGCGAAGACGTTGACGCCCATGAAGGTCATGCCGACGCGCACGACCGAGACGATGAGGGCGCCGATGGCGGTGCGCCAGACGCTGCCGACGCCGCCGGTGAGTGCGGTGCCGCCGACGATCACCGCGGCGACCGCGGGCAGCAGAAACTCGTTGGCGAGGGTGGGCGAGCCGCTGACCAGGCGGCCGCCCAAGACGATGCCGGAGAAGGCGGCGAGCAGGGCCGAGATGACGCAGGCCAGCACCTTCACCCGGTTGACCGGCACGCCGCTGGCGATGGCCGCGGGCTCGCCGGCGCCGACGGCGAGGCTCCAGCGCCCGAAGGCGGTGTAGCGCTCGATGAACAGGCACAAGGCGAGCACGATCAGGGCGATCCAGATCTCGGCCGGCACGCCCAGAAAGCGCGTGGTGATCCACCACAGATAGGCGATGCGGTCGGGCTCGCTGATCGGCACCGAGCGCGTGCCCGAGACGACCAGGGCGATGGCGGCGGCGACGCCGCCCATGGCGAGCGAGCTGATGAAGGACGGGATGGCGAGGCGGGTGTGGGCGAGCCCGTTCAGCCAGCCGAGCAACGCGCCGCCGGCGAGCGCCAGCGGGAAGGCGGCCCAGCCGACCACGGGCAGCAGCAGGGCGGTGAACACGCTGGCCATCGAGGCCATCGACTGGAGCGACAGGTCGATGCCGCCGAGCAGGATCAGGAAGGTGACGCCGGCCGCCATGATGAACAGGGTGGCGGTGTCGGAGGCGAGGACCAGGAGGGTCTCCGGCGCCAGGAAGCCGGGGGCGACGGCGCCGACCAGCAGGACCAGCAGGACCAGCGTGACGATGGGTGCCACGTCACGCAGGCGGGCGGCGGTGGCGGGGCTCATACCATGTGCTCGATCAGGGCCAGCTGGTCGGGCTTGGCACCCGGCATGGCGTCGAAGCGGGCGGTGACCTCGCCGTCGCGCATGACCAGGATGCGGTGGGCGAGCCCGATGGTCTCCTCGAGCGTGTCGGAGGTCAGGACCACCGCCACGCCCTCGGCGGTCAGGCCGCGCACCAGCTCGTAGACCTCCTCCTTGGCGCCGACGTCGAGGCCGCGGGTCGGGTGGTCGAGCACGATGATCCTGGCCCCGGCGCTGATCCACTTCGCCAGCACGACCTTCTGCTGGTTGCCGCCGGAAAGGTTCAGCACCAGCGCCTTGATCGACGGCGTGCGGATGGTCAGCCGCTTGACCCAGCTCTCGGCCGTGCGCCGCTCGGCGGCGTGGTCGAGCAGGCCGTGGCGCATGACGGCACCCAGATTGCCGAGGGTGATGTTGGCGAAGACCGGCAGGAAGCCGATCACCCCCTCGACCCGGCGCTCGCGCGGGACGTAGCCGATGCCGAGGCCGACCGCCTCCCCGGGGCTGGCCAGCCGGTGCGGCTTGCCGAAGATGGTGAGCTCGCCCCCGGTCGCCGGCGCCAGCCCGCCCAGCGTGCGCGCCAGCTCCTCGCGGCCGGAGCCGATGACGCCGGCGATGCCCAGCACCTCGCCGGCGTGCAGCTCGAAGGCGACATCGCGATAGGCGCCGGCGAGCGTCAGGCCGCGCGCGGACAGGACGACCTCGGGCCGGTGCGGCTGCTGCAGCTGCTCGCGGTAGTATTCGGCGTTGCGCGAGCGGCCGACCATCAGCTCGTGCAGGCGGTGGCTGGTGGCCTCGGCGGCGGGCATGTCGGCGACGACCGCACCGTCCTTCATGACGTAGATCCGGTCGCTGAGCTCCATGATCTCGTCGAGGCGGTGCGAGACGAAGACGAAGGAGGCGCGGGCGCGCAGCTCGCGGACGCGGGCGAACAGGATGTCGATCTCGGCCTGCTCGAGGACCGAGGTCGGCTCGTCGAGCATGATGACGAGGTGGCCCGTGCGCTCCTCCTCCAGGGTCAGCACCTTGGCGAGCTCGACCATCTGCCGCTGGGCGAAGGACAGGCTCTCGGTGAGTGCCCCCGGATCGACCGCGAGCTTGACCTTGGCGAGCTGTTTAGCGGCCGCTGCGTGCATCGCCGCCCGGTCGATCAGGCCGGCGCGCAGGAAAGGCTGCTCCTTGCCGAGAAAGATGTTCTCGGCGACCGACAGGTTGAGCAGCAGCGACTGCTCCTGGTGGACCATGCCGATGCCGTTGGCGGCGGCCTCGGCGGGGTGGCGCAGGACGATCGGCTTGCCGTCGTGCATGATGCGCCCGCCGTCCGGCTGGTAGACGCCGGAGAGGATCTTCATCAGCGTCGACTTGCCGGCGCCGTTCTCGCCGACGAGGCCGATGACCTCGCCCGGCCGGACCGCCATGCTGACCGCCTTGAGCGCGTGGACGCCGGGAAAGCGCTTGTCGACGCCTTCCAGCTCGAGGGCGGCGGCGGCGCTCATTTGACGATCCGGATGCGCGAGCGGTCGAGCGAGAGGGCGACGGCGGCGATGATCAGCAGGCCCTGGACACCGGTCTGCACGTAGGGCGGCACGCCCATCAGCACCATGCCGTTGGCCAGGGCCACGACCACCAGCACGCCGATCACCGTGTTCTGGACGCCGCCCAGGCCGCCGGCGAGCGAGGTGCCGCCGACCACGACGGCGGTGATCGCGGTGAACAGCCGGCCCTGGCCCATCAGCGCGTGGCCCTGGCCGAGCTGCGCGGCGCTCATCACCCCGCCCAGGCCGTAGAACAGGCCGGCGAGGGTGAACGCCATGATGCGCACCCGGCGCACCGGCACCGTGGTCAGGCGCAGGATGTCCTCGCCGCCGCCGACCGCATAGATCCAACGGCCGAGCCGGGTGCGCTCCTGGACCACCCAGGCGGCGAGCGTGGCGATGGCCGCGATCCAGACCGCACCGGGGATGCCGAGGACACGGCCCAGGGCCAGGTCGCGGATCATCGGGTCGGTGATGCGCACCCGCTCGCCGGTGAGCAGGACGGTGGCGATGCCGATGCCGACGAAGCCCATGCCGAGCGTGGTCATGAAGGACGGGATCTGCAGGCCGACGTGGATGAGGCCGTTGAGCAGGCCGAACAGGGCGCCGAGCAGCAGCACGAGCGGGATGGCGAACAGGCCGAGGGCCATGGAGTTGGTGTCGTTGGCGACGAGCAGGGCGGTGGCCACGGCACCGATCGCCACCACGCCCTCGAGCGACAGGTCGACGCTGCCCATCAGGATGATGAAGGTGGCGCCGATCGCCACGATCATCGGGATCGCCGCCGCGTTGAGGATGCGGACGATGTTGCCGATGCTGAGGAACGCCGGCGAGATGGCGCCGATCACCGCGCACAGGGCGACCAGCACCAGGAGCGGCGCCCAGGGACGCAGGCGGGCGCGCCAGTCCCGGCGCGGGGCCGCAACGGCGGCAGCGCTCATGCTCGGCGGTTCCCCAAGCTGGCGGGCGGGACCGCGCGGCGGCCCCGCCCCGATGGCCTAGCCTTCGCGGATCTGGCCGGAGACGCGGCCCCAGAGATCGTTCCAGTCGATCGTCGGCGTCGCGTCGACATACTTCTTGATGTAGTCGTCGACGGTCTGGTCGGTGATCGGCACGCCGGTGCCGTAGAACTCGCGATGGTCCTTCGGCTGCGCCGCGACGTCGAACGCCTTGGTGTGGCCGTGATAGGCGATCGACAGGCCCATGCCGCCGACCCAGATCGGGTCCCAGTCGACCGTGCCGACCATCTCGCCGGCCTTGATCGCGTCGACCGCCTGCTTGATGCCGTCGATGCCGGTGATCGGGATCTTGCCGGCGAGGCCCTCGCCGCGCAGCGCCTCGAGCGCGCCGATCGCCATGCTGTCGTTGGCGGCCCAGATGCCCTTGATCTCATCGCCGAAGCGGGTGAGCCAGGCGCCGGTGACCTCGAACGCCTTGGTCTCGGTCCAGTCGGCGACCTGGAAATCGAGCAGCTGCACGTCGGGGTTGGCCTTGATCGCCTCGTCGAGGCCCGCCTTGCGCTCGATCGCCGGGACGTTGTTGAAGATGCCGCCCAGGGCGACGATGCCGCCCTTGCCGCCCATGTTGCGGATCAGGGTCTCGGCCATCAGCTTGCCGTTCGGCACGCCGTCGAACGAGATGTGGGCGACGTAGTAGGGATTGAAGTCCCAGGGGTGCAAGTCGGCGGGCTTGTTCCAGATCGTGACCACGCTCGCCTTGGCGTTGGCGCAGGCCTCGACGATCAGCCGGGCGTCCGGCGAATCGTTGGGGTCGATGCACAGGGCCAGATTGCCGTTGGTGCGGGCCAGCAGCGCCTTGACGTCGGCGATGCCCTTCTCGCTGTTGCCCTCGGTGACCAGCACCTCGTAGGGGCAGTCGACCGACTTGGCGAAGATCTCGCCGCCCTTGGCGAACGAGGCGTGGTAGGGGTTGGTCAGCGAGCGCAGCGAGTTGGCGAGCTGCGGCTTGTCCGCGGCGAACGACACCCGCGCCATCGGCACGCTCATGGCGCCCAGGCCGGCGAGCGACGCCTGCAGCATCCGCCGCCGGGCGAGCTTCGCTTCCCAGAGCTGAGTTCCCAGACTCTTGCGCACCGTCGCAGCCTCCCCTTGCTGTCGTGGACGGTAAAACCGAACTAACCAGTTACTTCATAAGCGCCACCGGAACGGGTGTCAAGACGCCGCACCGGCCGGCTCATCGGCTGGCCACGCCGGCCTCGAAGCGCGGCGGCGCCGGGTCGAGCTCGCGCAGCGCGCCGCCCTCGTTCTCGACCACGGCCAGCCCGTGCTCGGCGAGCCCGTTCGGCAGTAGCCGGAAGATGCCGGCAGCACCGGCGAAGCCCTGCGGGTCGGTGAGCTGGGTGCCGGTGAAGCGGGGCTGATCCTGTGCCAGCAGCACGGCGAGTGCCGTCGCGTCGTAGGCGAGCACCGAGAGCGGCGCCGGGCTGCGGCCGTAGGTGTTGGCGAATCGCTGCTGGAACTGGGCGATCTCGCCGGGCGGCCAGCTCGCGAACCAGGCACCCCGCAGGTTGGCATCGGCGAGCAGTGCCGGATCGTCCTGCCAGCGCATGGTGCCGAGCAGGGCCACCTCCGGCGCGCGGACGTCGTAGTAGGCGAGGAGAGCAGCGATGTCGGCGACGCGCTTGCCGCCGTCGGCGATCAACAGCGTGTCGAAGCCGGGCGGGGGCAGGTCGGGGGGCGGCGGCGGGGGCGGGACGGGCTCGCCCGGCAGCGCCGGCTCCGCCACCGGCTCCGGCGGCAGCCCGCCCGGCCGGCCGAAGGCGGCGACCTGGAGCACCTCGGCCTTGGGCAGCTCGGCGTCGGTGGGGAAGCCGACGGCGAGCGCCGCCGTGGCGCCGGGCACCTCCGCCACCGCCTTGCGCCAGGCCGCGACCGCACGGTCGCCATAGGCGTCGGCAGGTGCCAGAATCGCGAAGCGGGTGCGGCCCTGCGCCGCCGCGAACTTCACCACCCGCGCCACCTGCTCCTCGGGCCGATAGCCGAGGACGTAGACGCCCGGCCGCGCGACCCCGGCGTCGTTCGAGAACGAGATCACGCGCACGCCGCCGGCATTGGCGAGCGGCCCCACGGCGCTCGCCGAGCGGCCATAGAGGGGGCCGAGCAGCAGCTGCGCGCCCTCGGCGAGCACCGAGCGCGCCGCCTGCACTGCCTTGTCGGTCTGGTCGCCGGTGTCGCGCGGCAGCAGCTCGAGGTCGGTCACGCCGACGTCGAACAGGGCCATCTGCGCCGCGTCCTCCAGATCGTCGCCGATCGCGGCGCCGGGGCCGCTCTTGGGCACCAGCAGGCCGACCTTGGCCGGGCCGCTGCTGGCGGGCGGCGGGGGCAGCGTGTCGACCATGGCAGGCGGCGGCGCCACCGCCTGCGGCGGCGGTTGCGGCGTGGGCGTGGGCGTGGTTTCCTCGCGACCGGCGCAGCCGGCGGCAAGCAGCAGGACGATCAGGCCGAACTTGACACGCAAGAGCACGCGCGCCCCCTCCCTGGCCGGCGGTATCGGGCGGTCGCGGCCCGACCCCGGCGTTTCCAGCGCCAAGGACCCTAGTCCACCCCCCGAAGCGGGTAAACTCGCGCCGGGGCTCTATCTGGTGGCGACGCCGATCGGCAATCTCGAGGATCTCAGCCGGCGGGCGGAGCGGATCCTCGCCACCGCGGACGTGGTCGCCTGCGAGGACCGCCGCGTCACCGGCCGTCTCCTAGCACATCTCGGGCTGCGGCGGCCGCTGGCGCTCTATCACGAGCACAATGCCGAGGCGGCACGGCCAGGGCTGCTGGCGCGGCTGGCGGCCGGTGCCAGCGTCGCCCTGGCGAGCGACGCCGGCACGCCGACGATTTCCGATCCCGGCTTCAAGCTGGTGCGCGAGGCCCGCGCGCAGGGTGCGGCCGTCTATCCGATCCCCGGCCCGTCCGCGGCGCTGGCGGCTCTCGTCGCCTCGGGGCTGCCGACCGACCGTTTCCTGTTCGCCGGCTTCCTGCCGCCGCGCAGCGCCGCGCGCCGGCGCGCGCTCGAGGAATTGGCGGCCGCGCCAGCGACGTTGGTGCTCTACGAGTCGCCGCAGCGGCTTGCGGAGAGTCTCGCCGATGCGGCGGCGGTCATGGGCGCGCGGCAGGCGAGCGTGGCGCGGGAGATGACCAAGCTGCACGAGGAGCACCGGCAGGGCAGCCTCGCCGAGCTCGCTGAGCAGGCGGCCGCGACAGGGCCGCCGCGCGGGGAGCTGGTGATCGTGATCGCACCGCCCGGGCCTGACGAGCAGGCGGTCGACGACGCGGTCGTGGACGGGGCGCTGCGCGAGGCGCTGCGCGGGGCCAAGCCGCGGCAGGCCGCCGCCGCCGTCGCCGCCGCCACCGGCCGCAGCGCCAACGAGCTCTACCGTCGCGCCCTCGCCCTGACGCGCACCGCGGAATGAGCCGACGCGAGCGGGAGCGCGCCGGCCGGCTCGCCGAGACCCTCGCCGCCTGGTCGCTGCGTAGCCGCGGCTTTCGCATCCTGGCGCGCCGCCACGCCACCCCGGTCGGCGAGATCGACCTCGTCGCCCGTCGCGGCCGGCTCGTGGTCTTTGTCGAGGTCAAGCGCCGCGCCCGGCGCGACGACGCGCTGGCCTCGCTGCTGCCGAATCAGCAGGCGCGGATCGTTCGTGCCGCCGAGGCCTTCCTGCAGCGCCGCCCCGAGCTGGCGGGATGCGACCTGCGCTTCGACCTCGTGGCCGTGACGCCCTGGCGGCTGCCGCTGCATCTGGTCGACGCGTGGCGCGTGTAGCGGGCCTCAGCCGGCGAGGCCGGCGTGGCGCAGCAGCTTGCGGGTCAGCGTCGGCAGGGCGAGCGAGTCGAACCGCGCGGGGGGGACCCACAGACCTTCACCGGACTGGGCGGTGCCGCGCAGCACCGTCACGGTGAGGTCGATGTGGGTGAACAGGTGCCGCACGCTGCCGGGCAGGGGAGTGAGACCAGCTGCCGGGAGGCCGTCGGGTGCCGTCGCGGTGGCGGCATCGGCCGACCATGCGCCGGTCGGCAGCTCGATCAGGCCGGCCAGCAGGCCGGTGTCGGGCCGGCGGCGGAACAGCACGGCGCCGTCGCGCCGCTGCAGCGCGCAGGCGGTGGCGAAGCGGACCACCCGCTCCTTGCGCCGCGCCGGCGGCGGGTAGCGCTCGGGCTCGCCGGTCGCCGAGGCGCGGCACCATGACTGCCAGGGGCAGGCGAGGCAGCGCGGGCGGCGCGACGTGCAGACCAGCGCGCCCAGCTCCATCACCGCCTGGGCGAGATCCGCGGCGCGCTCGGGGGCCGCGAGAGCGGTCGCCGCCTGCCGCAGCTGCGGCCGTGCCTGTGCTGCCGGGCGATCCAGGGCCAGCATCCGCCCCAGGACGCGCTCGACGTTGGCGTCGACCGGCACGACCGGGCGGCCGCCGGCGATGGCCGCCACCGCCGCCGCCGTGTACGGCCCGAGCCCGGGCAGGGCCGCCAGGGGCTCGACGTCGAGGGGCAACCTGCCGCCGTGCCGCTCGACCACCGCGCGGGCGCAAGCATGCAGGGCGCGGGCGCGGTGGTAGTAGCCGAGGCCCTGCCAGGCGTGAAGGACCTCGTCGAGCGGCGCCTGGGCCAGCGCGTGGACGGTCGGGAAGCGGGCGAGAAACGGCAGGAAGCGGCCCGTCACCGTGGCGACGGTGGTCTGCTGCAGCATCAGCTCGCTGACCAGCACGCGCCACGGCTCCGCCCGCTCGCCCGGCAGCGCGCGCCAGGGCAGGCGACGGCGCGCCCCGTCGTACCAGCCGAGCAGCGCCGCGCGCAGCTCGGGGGCAGCTGCGGCAAGGTCGGCGCGGGCTGGCTGGGGCGGGCTGCGCATGCTAGGCGGTGCACCGATGCGGCAAGACTCGCGACCAGAGATGGCGGCAGACCGGCAGACGCGGCAAGGGCGATCCGGCCAGGCGGGGCTGCAGATAGCACGGCTGGTCGCGAGCATCCTCGACCCGGCGGCGCGGCGACGCGGTTTCGCCGAGGCGAGCCTGCTCGCGGACTGGGCGACCATCGCCGGCCCGGCGCTCGCCCGGCGCTGCCAGCCGCTGCGGCTCGACCATCCGCCAGGCCGGCGTGCGGGCGGCACGCTGCTGCTGCGGGTGGGCGGGGCCGCCGCACTCGAGATCCAGCACGCGGCACCGCAGATCCTTGAGCGGATCAACGCCTATTTCGGGCGGCGCGTGGTGCGCCAGCTGCGCCTCTTGCAAATGCCGCTGCCGACGGCCCCCGAGCCGGCCCCGCCGGCCGTGGCGCCGCTGGCGCCGGCCGAGGAGGCGGCACTGGCGCGCGACGTTCACAGTATCGCCAGCGACCCCTTGCGCGAGGCCGTGCTGGCCCTCGGCCGGACGCTGGCGGGTAGCGGGCGCCGGTCGCAGCGCTTATAGCAGGCGCCGGTCAGGCCATGCTCGTAGCCGGAGTTCGTCGCCGATGCCGCTTTTGTCCTTGCGTCTCGCGGTCGTCCTGCTCGCCCTGGCGCTGGCACCGGGTCTGGCCCGCGCCACCGACCTGGGCGAGCCCGCCCTCGGCGATCCGAACGCGCCGGTCACGATCATCGAGTTCGCCTCGCTGACCTGCCCGCACTGCGCCTCGTTCCACGTCAACACCCTGCCGGAGCTGGAGAAGCGCTACATCGACACCGGCAAGGTCCGGCTGGTGCTGCGCGACTTCCCGCTCGACCAGATGGCGCTGAAGGCCTCGGTGATCGCCCATTGCGCCGGGCCGGACCGCTATCCGCAGTTCGCGCAGGTGTTCTTCACGCAGCAGGCGAGCTGGGCGCGGGCGAGCGACCCGGAGAAGGCGCTGCGACAGCTGGCCCAGCTCGGCGGCCTGGGTGCCGACAAGGTCGACGCCTGCCTCGCCGACAAGTCGCTCGAGGACGCGATCCTGCAGGCGCGGCTGGACGGCCAGCAGAAATACGACATCCAGTCGACGCCGACCTTCGTCATCAACGGCAAGTCGCACTCCGGCGACCAGAGCATCGAGAAATTCGCCGAGCTGATCGACCCGCTGCTGCCGCAGTAGGCTTCACCCGACCGCCGGTAGCTGCTATGGGGAGGGCCTTGCCCCAAGATGTAGTGTAGCTGCCGTTGGAAATCACGAGGCTTAGGGTCAGCGGCTTCAAGTCGTTCTCGGACCCGGTCGAGCTGCAGCTCGATCCCGGCCTCACGGGCGTGGTCGGCCCCAACGGCTGCGGCAAGTCCAACATCGTCGAGGCGCTGCGCTGGGCCATGGGCGAGAGCTCGGCCAAGGGCCTGCGCGGCGACGAGATGGACGACGTCATCTTCAACGGCTCGTCCGGCCGGCCGGCGCACGACGTGGCCGAGGTCCGCCTCAAGCTGCGCGGCCGGCCCGAGGGCCTGACCGGCTTCACCGAGGAGGAGGAGCTCGAGATCGCGCGGCGGATCGGCCGCGGCTCGGGCTCGAGCTACCGCATCAACGGCCGCGAGGCGCGGGCGCGCGACGTCCAGCTCCTGTTCGCCGACGCCGGCGCCGGCTCGCGCAGCCCGGCGATCGTCGGCCAGGGCCAGATCGGCTTCATCGTCGACAGCAAGGCCAGCGACCGGCGCAAGCTGCTCGAGGACGCGGCCGGCATCGGCGGCCTGCAGGCGCGGCGCCGCGAGGCCGAGCTGCGGCTGGAGGCGACCCAGGCCAACCTGCAGCGCGTGCTCGACCTGCTGGGGACGCAGGAGGCGCGGCTCGCCGAGCTCGCCAAGCAGGCGAAGCAGGCGCAGCGCTACCGGCAGGTTTCGGCCGAGCTGCGCGCGACCGAGGCGCAGCTCCTGCTCGGCCGGCATGTCGAGGCGTCGCGCCGTGCCGCCGCCGCCAACGAGGAGGTGGCGAGCCTCCAGGCCGAGCATGGCGCCACGGAAGCGGAAGCCGAGCGGCTGCGCCGCGCCGGCACCGAGGCGGCAGCACTCCTGCCGCCGCTGCGCGAGCAGGCGGCGGAGCTGCAGGCCGAGGCGACCGGCATGCAGGAGCGCCTGGGTGCGCTGCAGGCGGCCGCGGGGCGCGAGGCCGAGCATCTCGCGGCGCTGCGGCGGCAACGGGACGAGGCGGCGCGCGATCTGGCGCAGTCCGAGGCCGCAGTGACACAGCTCGCGGCATCGCTAGTAGCACTGACCGCCGAGCGGGCCGAGCTCGAGCGGCTGCGGGAGCAGGCGCAGACAGAGCTGCTGCGTCTGGAGACCGAGGATCGGGCGGCAGCGGCGGCACTGGCGCAGGCGCAGGACGGGTTGCGGACCGCGCATGGCGAAGCCGCCGAGGCGATGGCCCGGCACGAGGCGGCAGCAGCCCGGCACGAGGCGATCGGGCAGCGCGCCGAAGCGGTCGCCGCAGAGCAGCGGGCCTTGCCGCAGCCGCCGTCGCGCCAGCGCCTGTCGCAGGCCGAGTCGGCGCTGGCGGCCGGCGAGGTTCGGCTCGCCGCGGCGCGGGGCGAGCTGGTGGAGCTGGCGGCGCGCCTCGCCGAGCTGACGCCGGCGCAGGAGGCGGCGCGCGAGGCGCAGCTCGCGGCCGAGCGGGAGATGGCGGCGGGTCGCGAGCGCCTGGCCGCGGCGGAGCTGCGGATCCGCGAGGCGGGTGCGGTGCTCGACCGCTGGACCGAGCGGCAGGCGGCGAACGAGCGCGCGAGGCTGCGGCTCGCCGAGCGGACGGCGGCCCTGGCCCGGCGTCGGGAGCTGCACGCGGCGGCCGAGGTCGATCCCGCGGCCAGCGAGGCCGAGCTGGCAACCGCCGAGGCCGAGCTCGCGGCGGCCGATCAGGCCCTTGACGGCGCCCGCGAGACCCTGGCCGCCGCCGAGCATGCGCGCACCGAGACCGCCGGCCGCCTGCGCGAGCTGCGCCGCTCGGCCGATGCCCTGGCAGCCGAGATCCGGGTGCTGGAGAGCCTGATTCCTCCCGGCAGCGCCGATTCGCTGCTGGAGCGCCTGGAGGTCCCCGAGGAGCTGGGCACGGCCCTCGCGGCGGCCTTGGGCGACGAGCTGCTCGCCGGCACGGACCCTGCCGGCGGGCGCCATTGGGGCGCGCCCGCGACCGCCCTGGCCCGGCCGGCGCTGCCCGCGGGGGCGACGCCGCTGGCGAGCCTGATCGGTGCCCCGGACATCCTGCAGGCGCGGCTCGTCCGCACCGGCCTGATCGAGGCCGAGGATGCCGAGCGTCTACAGCCGCTCCTGCCGGACGGGCACTGCCTGGTCAGCCGCGACGGCGGCCTGTGGCGCTGGGACGGCTACGTCCATGCCCCGGGCGGCGAGACGCAGGCGGCGGCCGGCATCCGCCACCAGCTCCGCCTGCACGCGGCGCGCGAGGAGCTGGCAGCACTCGGCGATGAGCTCGCCGCGGCGGAGGCGGCAGCCGAGGCGGGCGAGGCGACGGCCCGCGAGGCGCGCGAGGCGCTGGGCGAGCACGAGGCGCGCTGGCGGGCGGCCGATGCGGCACAGCTGCGCGCCCGGCATCGGGTCGAGGAGGTGCGCGCCCTTTGCGAGCGCCGGGCCGTCGAGGCGGTTCAGCTCACGGGCGAGGAGCGGGCGCTGCAGGCGGAGTCGGCCGAGCTGGCCGTGGATGCCGCGCCCGACGATGCCAGCGCGCCCCTGGTCGCGGAGCAGGAGGAGGCGGCGGCGGCGATCGCGGCCGCAAGGGGCGACGCG
>JAXMCJ010000062.1:0-21075 GCA_046349415.1 Geminicoccaceae bacterium | reverse complement strand
GTCGTCATCACCGAGACGCCCAGTCACCTGCATCGCCGCAAGGATCCGGCGACGGGCCTCAACCTGATCTGACTCGACGGCTGAGCCCGCGTCGGCAGTCGCCCGGTCGGAAAGGTACGGCAACCGGAGGGCCCTGCGGCCGTTGGCGAGGACAGCTGGCCAGGGAGCCCGGTTCATGGACGTCATCCAGACCATGCCGCCGCAGTCCCGGACGAGACGGCCCGGCCGCGCCCCGACTATGCGCCGCGGTTTCCCGGCTCCGGGCGGCTGGCAGGCAAGGTGGCGCTGATCACCGGCGGCGACAGCGGCATCGGCCGGGCGGCCGCGGTGCGCCATTGATCCCCGCCAGCTTCGACGACGGGCACGTGGCGCATCACGGCGCAGACGCGCCGATGGGCCGGCCCGGTCAGCCCAACCAGGTGGCACCCTGCCACCTGTTCCTGGCCTGTGCCCGGCGCCAACTACGTGAGCTGCCAGGTGCTCCACCCGAACGGCGGCGCTATCGTCGGTCGCTAGCTCGCTCCACGATCGACCTTCAGATCAGGTCGCGGACATGCGCCTCGCGGCCGTAAATCGAGACCAGGACCACGATCGCGATGCCCAGCGTCGCCTGCACCAGCGGCGGCTGCAGGCCCAGGCCGACCAGGACGGTGGTGAGCTCGATCAGGCAGATGGCGCCGGCCACCGTGCCGAGATAGCCGCCGCGGCCGCCGATCAGCACGGTGCCGCCGATCACCACGGCGGCGATGGTCTGGAACAGGTAGGGTGCGCCGACCGCGGCGTAGGCCGAGCCTGAGAAGCCGAGCAGCAGGATGCCGGCAAGCGCGGCGAAGCCGGCGCTCAGCGCGAAGGTGACGGTCCAGACGCGCACCGGGTTGACCAGGGCCAGGCGGGCGGCGCGCGGATTGCTGCCCAGGGCATAGAGCCGGCGCCCATAGACCGTGCCGGACAGCAGCAGGACCACGAGGAGGGCGAGCAGGGCGGTGAACGGCACCAGCGGCGGCACCGGCAAGGGCCCGAATCTTCCGCCGATCGAGACGAACTGCTGCACCCAGGACGGCGCGCCACCGGTGGGAAAGCCGCGCGTCCAGAGCTGCACCGCCCCCTGCAGGGCCGTGCCGATGCCCAGCGTGATGATCAGCGGATGCACCGCGAGCACCGCCGACAGCGCACCGTTGAGCGCACCCACGGCCATCGCCGCCAGGATCACGCCGGGCAGCACCAGGGCGAACGGCACGCCTTGGGCGTAGAGCTGCGCCGCGGCGACGTTGGCGAAGCCGATCACGAACGGGATCGAGAGGTCGATGCCGCCAAGCAGGATCGCCAGGGTCTGGCCGATCGAGGCGATGGCCAGCAGCGAGGCCAGTACCAGCATCGCACGGATGCCGAAGGTGGTGCCGAAGCCCTTGATCAGCAGTATCCCGGCGAGGTGGACCAGGAGCGCTATCAGCAGCGCCGCGACCGGGCCGGACGGGCGCAACCTAGACATGGCGGCGGCGCAGTCTGGTCGAGTTGAGGACGACCGCGAGGGTGAGGACGAGGCCGTAGGCGATCTGCAAGAGGAAGGTCGAGACGTTGAAGAAGGTGAGGGCCGCCTGCAGCAGGAAGATCGCGACCGCCCCCAGCATGGCCGCCGCGAGGCCGCCGCTGCCGCCCGCCAGGCTGACGCCGCCGAGCGCCACGGCCGAGATCGCGAGCAGGGTCAGGTTGGCGGCGACGTTGGGGTCGGCGGAGCCGATCAGGCCGGTGAGCGACAGCCCGCCCACGGCCGCGTACAGGCCGGCGACGATGTAGGCGAGAAAGCGCACCCGCGCCACGGGCACCCCGGCAGTGAACGCGGCACGGTCGTCGCTGCCGACCGCCATCAGATGCTCGTAGTAGGGCAGCCGCTTGAGCAGCAGCCACGCTACGGTGACGGTCAGCAGCGGCAGCCACGACCAGCCGCCGGCCAGCGCCTTGATCCAGGCCGGTGCCGTGCCGGCGGGCGAGGGCGAGATGGTGAGTGCGAGGCCGGCATAGAGCAGCGAGGTGCCGAGCGTCGCGACGATCGGCTGGATCCGGACATAGGCCGCGGTGAAGCCGTTGATCGCACCCGATGCCAGCCCGATCAGCAGGACCGCCGGAACGATCGCCAGTGGCGACGTCCACCCCAGGCCCTCGACCAGCCAGCGCACGACGATGACGTTGACGAGGCCCATCAGCGGCCCGACCGACAGGTCGATCCCGCCGCGGCCCGACAGGATCGGCGGCAGCGAGGCGCACGCCGCGAGGATCATCGGCGCCGCCAGGCCCAAGGTGGCGCCCAGGTTGGCGAAGGCGAAGCGGGCGGGATTGAGCCACATGTTGAGCAGGAGCAGCACCAGGCAGAGCCCGGCGGCCAGGCGCAGCTCCGGCCGCGCGCCGAGCATCCGGCTCATGCCGCGGCCGCCTGGCCGAACATGGCCGCGATCACGCGGTCCATGGCCAGCTCGCCGCGGTCGAGCTCGCTGGCGACAGCCTGCTCGCGGAACACCAGCACCCGGTCGCAGAGCTGCAGGACCTCCTCGATCTCGCTCGACAAGACGACGAGCGGGATGCCCTCGTCGCGGGCGAGGCCGCGAAACACCTCGTAGAGCTTGAGCCGGGTGCCCAGATCGACGCCGCGGGTCGGATCGTTGAGCAGCAGCAGGCGCGGGGCGCAGGCCAGCCAGCGGGCGAGCAGGACCTTCTGCTGGTTGCCGCCGGACAGCGTCCCGATCGGGGCCGAAGGCGCGCCGTAGACCATCGACAGCCGCTCGCGAAAGCCGTCGAGGAGTGCTCGCAGCGGCTTGCGCCGGACCACGCCCAGCCAGGCGTGGCGCGGCAGGGTGGCGATGGCGAAATTGTCGAGCACCGACTGGCCGGGAAGGATGCCGGTGGCGCGGCGGTCGCGCGGCAGATAGGCGATCCCGAGCCGTGCCGCCTGCGCGAAGCTGCCGATGGCCGCAGCGCCGTCGGCGCCATGCAGCACGATCTCGCCGGCGTGCGGCTGACGCAGGCCGCACAGCATCTCCAGGAAGGCGTCCTGGCCGTGGCCCTCGAGCCCCGCCAGCCCGACGATCTCGCCGGCTCGCAGCGCCAGGTCGATCGGCGGCGAGCCTGCGGCGAGGCGGACGCCCGAAGCGGTCAGCAGCGCTGCCTGGGCGTCAGGCATGGGCGGCATGCACCTGCAGGTGCGCGTCCGGGATCATGAGCTGCAGGAGCCGCTCGCTGGTGACCTGCGCCCGGTCGAGCGTTTCGACCGCACGGCCGCTGCGCAGGACGGTGACGCGGTCGGACAGGCGGCGGACCTCGTCGAGGCGGTGCGAGATGAACACGACCAGCTTGCCGTCCGCCACGAAGCCGCGCAACGCCTCGAACAGGACGTCGCGGTCGGCCACGTCCAGCGCTGCGGTCACCTCGTCGAGGATCAGGATGCGCGGCTCGCGGACCAAGGCCCGCGCCAGCACGACCAGCTGCTGCTGGGCGAGCGGCACGTCGCCGCCGCGCGCCGAAAGGTCGGGCATGCTCCGCGCGAAGCGGGCGAGCACGGCCTCGGCGACCCCGCGCCGCCTGTGCAGCGGCAGCCGGCGCGCCCACAGGCCGTCGTGGCCCAGGAAGATGTTGTCGAGGACGGAGCGCGAGGGTGCCAGCAGCACCTCCTGGAACACGGTGGCGATGCCGTGCTGGCGTGCTGCGGCCGGGTCGGCCAGCTCGACCGGCTGGCCGTCGATGCGGATCGTGCCCTGGTCCGGCCGGACGACTCCCGACAGCAGCTTGACCAGCGTGCTCTTGCCCGAGCCGTTCTCGCCCAGGATCGTGTGGACGTGGCCGGCCGCCATCGAGACGTCGATGCCGTGCAGAGCCACGGTCTCGCCGTAGCGCTTCGCCACCCCCTCCAGCACGATCATGACGGCTTGCCGGTCCTCCCGATCGCTTTGCGCCGTCAGCGTGCTGCGAAACGCCCTTGGCGTGGCGCAGCCTAGGCTGTTAACGTTAACATGCAAGCTGCGGCCGCGCTCAGAAGCGGTTCAACAGGGGGGTTCGATGCTGAAGCAACTCGTCTACGGGTGCACCGCCACCTCGGCTGCCATGGTCGCGGTCGCGCTATCCGGCGCGCCCGCTGCGGCACAGTCGATCGACGCGCTGCCCGCGGAGCTCAAGGCCCTCTACACCGACGCCATTCCGGTCGGCCCGTCGGCCTACGACGATTTCAAGATGCCGGCCAAGCCGTGGAAGTGGTGCCACTCCGAGTCCTACATGGGCAACCCCTGGCGCGTCAGCATGACCAACGAGCTGAAGCGCCTGGTCGACAGCGCGATCGCCAAGGGCGACGTGGCCAGCTTCGAGCTGTCGGACAGCAACGGCGACGTGCCGCAGCAGATCGCGCAGATCCGCGCCTTCATCGACAAGGGCTGCAGCGTCATCACCACGATCGCCGGCTCCTCGACCGGCCTGAACGACGTGATCGAGGCCGCCTACAAGGCCGGCATCCCGGTCGTGACCACGGCCAGCGCGGTCACCAGCCCCTACGCCATCAACATCCAGCACAACCACAATGTCTGGGGCTACGACATGGCCAAGGGCATCGGGGAGCAGCTCGGCGGCAAGGGCAGCGTGCTGATGGTCGAGGGTATCCCCGGCAGCCCGATCGTCGAGCACGAGAACTCCGGCGGCTATCGCGGCTTCGCGGAATATCCCGAGCTCAACATCCTGGGCAAGGTGAGCGGCAACTGGACCGCCAACGTCACCAAGAACGTGATCCTGCAGACGCTGGCCACCAACCCGGCGCAGATCGACGCCGTGTGGACCACCGGCAGCGAGACCCGCGTGATCGCCGAGGCGTTCGACGAAGCGGGCCGCCCCCAACCGCTGATCACGGGCTCGATGTCGGGTGACGCCCTCGGCTACTGGAAGGATCACAAGGACACCTTCCGCTACTATGGTGGCGCCATCCTGCCGACGATCGCGGCGCAGAACACGTTCCGGGCCGCCCTGCGCGTGCTCGATGGCCAGCAGCCGATCGTCAGCACGCTGCTCGTGCCGGTGCCGGAGATCCGCCAGGAGGATCTCGACAAGTGGGCGGCCCCCTGCATGACCGTCGACACCGGCTCGACCTTCCCGGTGGCGCCGAGCGAGCCGCTGAGCGAAGAGGCCATGAACGGCTACTTCCGCAAGGGCGCCGCGACGCCGCTCTACGATTACGCCTCGACCCCGTCGCCCTGCGGCTGACCGGCATGGACGAGCGTCAGGCGCGCGCCGCGGAGGCGGTCAAGGCGGTCGGGGCCGACTGGGGCGTGCTCGCGAGCGTCGACGGCGTGGCCTACGCCTCGGGCCATGTCGCGCCGGTCGAGGCGGGGCCGTCGCCGTTTGCCGGCGGCCCGACGCTCGCCATCATCGGCGCCGACGGCATCGTCGGGATCGCCTGCGCCAATGTCGAGGCGGCTGCCGCCCGGGCGTCGCGTACCGAGGCGGCCGAGATCTACGAGGGCTACACCTTCGATCACGGCGTCGACTACCACCAGGAATGGCGCGATGCGGTCGGGCGGCTGGCCAAGCGGCTGGGCGTGGGCGGTCGTCTGGCGGTCGAGCGCGGCTTCCTGCCCAAGGCCGTCGACGGGCTGCTGGCCGTCGACGAAGCGCTCGATTTGACGCCGCATCTGCGCCGGGCGCGCGCGACCAAGACCGCCGACGAGCTCGCCATCCTCGCCCGTTGCGCCGAGGCGGTGGCGATCGGCCAGCGCGTGTTCCTCGAGACGGTACGCCCCGGGCGCAGCGAGCTCGCCGTATTCGCGGACGTCCGCTGCGCCATGGAGGAGTTCGCCGGCTGCCGGGCGCCGATCACCGGCGATTTCCTCTCCGGCGCCAAGCGCACTGCCGGCTTCACCGGCTGGCCCGTCGACCGCACCATCGAGCCCGGCGATCCGGTGATGGCCGATCTCGCGCCGCGGATCGACGGCTATTGGGGCGATTCCTGCGGCACGACCTGCGTCGGCAAGCCGAGCGCTGCCTTCGAGCGGCTGTTCCGGACGTCCAAGGCGGCGCTCGAGCACGCCGTCGGCTTCGTCCGTGCCGGGCGCACCGCCGCCGAGGTCGATGCCGAGATGCGCGCCTTCGTCGGGCGCGAGGGCTTCGCCTACCCGCACCACACCGGCCATTCGATCGGCACGGCCGTGCACGAATGGCCGCGGCTCGTGCCCTACGAGCGGGCGGTCCTGGAGCCGGACATGGTGCTGCTGGTCGAGCCCGGCTGCTACGATCCCGAGGTCGGTGGCGTGCGCAGCGAGTACATGCTGCGCGTCACCCGCGACGGCGCCGAGGTCATGCACCGCTTCGAGCACCGGCTCGCAACGGAGGCGGCCGCGTGCTGACCGACGAGGCGATCGCGCGCTATCGCACGGACGGCGTGCTGTATCCCTTGCCGGCCCTGACGCCGGACGAGGTCGAGGGTGCCAGGGCGGCGCTGCGGCGGCTGGAGGCGTTGCCGGAGCCGACGCGCAAGGCGGCGCTGACCACCAAGAGTCACCTGCTCTCCCAGGCTCTTTCGGACATCGTGCGCCATCCGGCGATCATCGACGCCGCCGCGGCCGTGGTCGGCCCCGACCTGCTGGTCTGGGGCGCCGGCTTCTTCAAGAAGCCGGCCGGCTCGCCCGACTATGTGAGCTGGCACCAGGACGCCACCTATTGGGGCCTGGAGCCGCCGGACATCGTCACCGCCTGGGTGGCGCTGAGCCCGAGCACGGTGGCGAGCGGCTGCCTGCGCGTGGTGCCGGGCAGCCACCACTGGCCGATCATGCCGCATCGCGAAACCTTCGCCGACCACAACCTGCTCAGCCGCGGGCAGGAGATCGACGTCGACGTGACCGGTAAGCCGATCGTCGACGTCGAGCTGGCGCCGGGCCAGATGTCGCTGCACCATGTCCTGCTGGCGCACAATTCCGAGCCCAATCGGGCCGATTACGACCGGGTCGGCTTCGCGATCCGCTACATCGGCGGCCACGTCCGCCAGACCAAGGCCACGCGCGACACGGCCACGCTCGTGCGCGGCCGCAACGCCGCCGGCGCCTTCGAGCTGGAGCGCGCGCCGCAGGGCGAGCTCGAGGCCGAGGACTTGGCCTACCACGCCGCCATCGTGGCCGGCGTGCCGCACCTGCCCAAGCCTGCCATGTGAGCCGGCTCAGGCGCTGCTGCGGCGGATGATCGAGAAGCCCAGGTCGCGCACCGGCCGCTCGACCGCCTCGCCGCGCAGGCGGGCGAGGAGCAGCTCGCCGGCATAGCTGCCGATGGCGCGACCGGAGACGCGCACCGTCGTGATGTCGAGGCCGTCCGGCTGCGCGATCGCGAAGTCGCCGAAGCCGGCGACGGCAAGCTGGCCCGGCACGGCGAGATCCTGCCGGCGGCAGGCGAGGATCAGCCCGGCTGCCAGGGAGTCGACGACGCAGAACGCGGCGTCGGCCTCGGGATGGGCCGTGCGCAGCGTCTGCAATGCCAGGGGCCCGTCGGTGATGCCCGCGACGGCGACGGGCAGCGCCACCTCGCGCGGCGGCCCGGCGCCGATCTCGGCCAGGGCCTCCCGGTAGCCCTGCAAACGCAGGTGGCCGCGCCGGTCGTCTTCCAGGGCCGTGCCGACGAACGCGATGCGGCGGTAGCCGCAGGCGTGCAGCGAGCGCACCATCGCGGCACCGGCGTCCCGGTTGGAGAAGCCCGCGGCCAGATCGACCGGCTGCTCCGGCAGCTCCCAGGTCTCGACCACCGGGATGCCGCTCGCCTGCAGCAGGCGGCGCGCGGTAGGCGTGTGCAGGTCGCCGGTCAGCACGATGCCGTCGGGACGGCGGCCCAGCGCCGCGCGCACGAGCTGCTCCTCGACTTCCGCCGAATAGCCCGAGGCGCCGAGCAGCACGGAGTAGCCTTCGGCGCGAAGGACGGTCGTCAGCCCCTCGACGGTGGCGGCGAAGATCGAGTTCTCCAAGGTCGAGACGATCACCGCGACCAGCCGGCTGCGCTTGGCGGCGAGCGCGCCGGCCATCAGGTCGGGGACATAGTCCAGCTCCGCCACGGCCCGGGCGACACGGTCGCGGGTTGCCGGCGCCACCTTCTCCGGCGTGCGCAGTGCGCGGGACACGGTCATCGGCGACACGCCGGCACGCCGGGCCACGTCTTCCATCCGCCGACGCTCCGAGCGCGGTGCCGTCGTCATCGACTCGTCCCCCGATCACCGCCTCCTAGCGCATGAGGATTGACGCGCCCACGATGTTAGCGCAATCATAGCCGCTTGAGCATCTGGGAGGCACGAGATGCTGAGCGGCGCACAGATCGAGCTCTATCGCGAGCAGGGCTATCTTTTGGTCGAGGACGTGATCGAGCCGGCACTGCTCGATCGGCTGCGTGGTGCCACCGAGGAGATGATCGAGCGCTCGCGCACCGTTGCCGCCAGCGACGCGGTCTACGATCTGGACGAGGGCCACTCGGCCGCCAAGCCGAGACTGACCCGGATCAAGTCGCCGCACCTCAACGTGCCCGGCTTCGACGAGGTCATGCATGCGCCGGGGGTGAAGGCGGTGCTGCAGCAGCTCCTTGGTCCGACGGTGCGCCTCCAGACCAGCAAGCTCAACACCAAGGCACCGGGCGGCGGGGCCGCGGTCGAGTGGCACCAGGACTGGGCGTTCTACCCGCACACCAACGACGATCTGCTCGCCATCGGCCTGATGCTGGCCGACGTCGACGAGGCGAACGGCCCCCTGATGGTCGTGCCCGGCACTCACAAAGGCCCCGTGCTCAGCCATTTCCGCGACGGCGTGTTCGCCGGTGCGATCGACCCCGACGACCCGCTGTTCGAGCGCGACAAGATCGTGACCCTGACCGGCCGCGCCGGCTCGATGACCGTGCATCATGTCCGCATCCTGCACGGCTCGGCGCCGAACCAGTCGGATCGGTCCCGCCTGATCTGCTTCTACGAATGCGCGGCGGCCGATGCCTGGCCTCTGGCTGGAAGCTCGACCGCGGTCGCCGGGCTCGACCAGGCCCAGGTCTGGGAGTGGATCCGCTCGCGGACGTTCTACGGCGAGCCCACCGTGTCGCCGCGCCTGGCCGATGTGCCGGCGACGGTGCCGCTGCCGCCCGCCCCGGATTCGAGCTCGATCTTCAAGATCCAGAAGAGCGCCGGCGCGAGGAGCGCGTTCGCCGCGGCGACCCCCGGAGACAAGAGCCAGGCGGCATAGCTCGGCTGCCGATCGGGGTTCTCCACTTTTCTGGCATGCCGTGTCTCGCGCGAGCGGGTTGATCCGGACGATTTCCCGGGTCAGGTCGGCCCCGCTTTTTCCTTGCATGTGGCGCAATAATTAGTATCGAATAGTGATAGCCCTGATGCGGGCTGCGAGGCTTGCCAATGAGCGTATTGCAATTGGGCACGCTGGAAAAGGCCGAGAAAGTGCTCGGCCTCTATACCAGCTCATCGGAGAGCCTGTCATTCTCTGAAATTGTCGATCGAACTGGCTTGGAGAAGGGTTCGGTCCAGCGACTGCTGTTCACACTGCAAAACTTGGGATTCCTCAGAAAACATCAGCGCTACAAGCGATATAGCCTGTCCCCTCGGTTCATTTCCTACGCGGTTTCCTATTGTCAGTCGGATCCGCTGCTTCAGCGAGCGCCCGAGCGCCTGGAAGTGCTGGCGCGGCAGACGACCGAGGCGGTCAGCATCTGCCTGATGGACGGGATCCACGTCTTCTATCTGACCCGAATCGCCAATCTCGCCCAGCGACTCTTCGCCCTGCAGCCGACGCGCCACTACGCCTACTGCACCGCGGGCGGACGGGCGATTCTGTCCTGCCTGAAGGACGAGGAGGTGAAACGCATCCTGGCGGCCTCGCAGATGCGCCGCTTGACCAGCGAGACGATCATCGACCCGGACGAAATCCACACCTTGCTCGAGCTCTATCGGCGCGAGGGCCTCGCTTGGCAGGATGGCGAGGTGCATCTGGACGAGCTTGGTCTGGCGGCCCCGATCATCGGCGAGCGCGACCTGCCGGTGGGCGCGGTGGTCATGTCGATCCGCAAGGACAAGCACAACCTGGACGAAGCCAAGCGGCTGTTCGGCGCCATGGTCCAGACCGCCGCGCGCGACCTCTCCAGCCAGGCCCTGTCGGCGAGCCAGCTCGGCGCCGCCTGAGCGGCGGCTCAACAGCTGGCGATCGCCTCGTTGACCGCGGCCGACAGCTTGCCGACCAGCTCCTCGAGCTGCGCATCCGTCAGGATGTAAGGCGGCGCCAGCAGGACATGGTCGCCGCGCCGCCCGTCGGCTGCCCCGCCGCTCGGATAGCAGATCAGCCCGTGGCGCATCGCCGCCGCCTTGATGCGCCCGTGCAGCCGGCAGGCCGGGTCGAACGGCTCCTTGGTGGCGCGCTCCCGCACCAGCTCGACGCCGCGGAACAGCCCGCGCCCGCGGATGTCGCCCACATGCGGGTGGCCCTCGAACGATTCGCGCAGCAGCAATTCCAGGCGCTCGCCGCTGGATTGCACCCGCGCGATGAGATCGTCGGCGACGATCGCCCGCTGCACGGCCAGCGCCCCGGCGCATGCTGCCGCATGCCCCAGATAGGTGTGCCCGTGCTGGAAGAAGCCGGTCCCGCCGACGACCGCTTCGTAAATCCGGGCCGACGCGATCATGGCGCCGACCGGCTGGTAGCCGGCGCCCAGTCCCTTGGCCACCGCCACGATGTCGGGCACCACCCCGTCCTGCTCGCACGCGAACAGCGTCCCCGTCCGGCCCATCCCGCACATCACCTCGTCGAGGATCAGCAGGATGCCGTGGCGGTCGCAGAGCTCCCTGATCCGGCGAAAGTAGCCGGGCGCCGGCGTGGCGGCACCGAGCGTCGCCCCGGATACCGTCTCGGCGACGAAGGCGAGGACCGTCTCGCCTCCAAGCCGCTCGATCGTCTCGGCCAGCTCGCCGGCCAGCCTCGCCCCGTACGCCTCCGGACCCTCGTCGTCCAGAAGCCCACGATAGGCATAGCAAGGCGAGACGTGCTCGACTGGCATGAGGAGCGGCTCGTAGAGCGCGCGCCGGCCGGGATTGTGGCCGACGGCCAGCGCTCCGAGCGTATTGCCGTGATAGCTCTGCCGGCGCGCGATGAACCGGCGCCGCTGCGGCTCGCCCCGCTCCACCGCATATTGCCGCGCCAGCTTGAGGGCCGCCTCGATCGCCTCCGAGCCGCCGGAGACGAAATAGACGTGGTTCAGATCCCCCGGCGCGGCCTTGGCGAGATGTGCCGCCAGCTCCTCGGCCGGCCGGGAGGTGAAGAAGGTGGTGTGGGCGAAGGGCAGCCTGTCGAGCTGCTCCTTGATCGCGGCGACCACCCTGGCATCGCTGTGCCCGAGGCAGGACACCGCGGCACCGCCGGAGGCGTCGAGGTAGTGTCGGCCGTCGGCATCGACGAGGTAGGCGCCGTCGCCGCGGACCGCCATGGGATAGCTGTCGCGCGGGCTGCGGTGAAAAACGCTGGTCATCGGCCTGCGCCTCGCCCGCTCGCTATTTCGACAGGCGCCGATAGCGCCCGTCGAAGTGAATCAGCGGCGGCTCTCCCGAGCCGCTCTCGACGACCTCCACCACCCCGATCAGCAGGACGTGCGAGAAGACCGGGACGACCCGCGCGAGGCGGCATTCGACATAGGCGAGCGCCCCCGCCAGCCTGCCGCCGCCGCGCTCGTGCCATTCGACCTGCTCGGTTCGCGGCCGCTCCTCGTCCCGCCGTCCGGCGAACACGTCCGCCTCGTGGGCCTGGGACTCGCCCAGCAGATGGACGGTGAAGCGCTCCTTGCGCATCACGATCGGCACGAGACGCGATCCGGCCCTGATGGAGACCAGAAGGGAGGGCGGCTCCATCGACAGCGACGTCACCGAGGTCGCCGTCAGGCCGATCCGGTGGCCCTGATCGCCGCCCGTGATCACCGCGACCCCGCCGGCGAGCAGCCGCATGCACCGCCGGAACGGATCGACCAGATCGTTGAACCAAGCATCATCCGGCCCGTCGCCGGGGTCCAGCTCGATGATCTCGCCGGGTGGGAGGCCGCTCAGCATCCTACGCCACGGCGGCGACGGGCGGGGCCGGCCGACGCTCCAGGCCCTTGCGGAGCAGGGGCAGCACCGACGAGCCGAAGCGCTCCATCGACTTCAGCACCGCGCGGCTCTCCATGCCCGCCGGCCAAGTGAAGCAGCTGAGATCGGTGATCCCTACCGACTGGATCTCGTTCAGCAGCCGCTCGGCCACCACCTCGGCGGGGCCGATCGGCACGGAAGCCTTGATGGTCTCGAGCGAGGGCTCGTCGGCGACCGGGCTGTCGACGATGATGTGCCCGTCCAGGTGCTGCGCGCCGGTTCGCATCTGGCCGGCGCAACGGCCGGCATAGCGGATGCCCTCGGCGGCACGGGTCAGCTCGGCATCGTCGTCGGTGACGTAGACGTAGCGCTGGGCGGCGAACCGTCCGCCGGCCAAGCTGTGGCCGGCTTCCGCGTAGCGGCTCGCCACGAAGTCGCGCATCCCCTTGAGTGCCGCGCTGTCGCCCCAGCCGACGGTGATGAAGGGAACGGCGCCGCGCCGGACCGCATAGTCGATGATCGGCTGGGACCAAGAGACGAAGAAGGTCTCGAGCGGCCGCTTGGTATGGAGCCTGATCGCCTGCGGCACGTTCGGCAGCTGGTAGAAGCGGCCGCGATGCTCGAACCGGTTCTCGTGCACGGCCTGGTCGATGATCTGCCAGACCTCGAGCATTCGGTCCTGGCGCTCGCCCAAATCGGCGCCGAAGGCATCGAACTCGAACCGCTGGTAGCCCGAGCCGATGCCGAGCACGGCGCGGCCGTGGCTGAGCTGGTCCAGCAGCGCCACCTCCTCGGCGACCCGGATCGGATTGTAGAGCGGGGCCACCACCACGGCGGGGCCCAGCCCGATGCGGCTGGTCTCGCGCGCGACCGCCGCCGCCATCATCAGCGGTGAGGGGCACAGGCTGTAGTTGGAGAAATGGTGCTCGGCGAACCAGGCGACGTCGAAACCGATCTCCTCGGCCAGCTTCACGCAGGCGATGGTGCCCTCGAACACCTCGCGCTGCTCGAGCTTGTGCTGGTTCATCAGGTTGAAGATGCCGAGCTTCATGGCGCCGCCTCTACCGGATGTCGACGCTTGAGTATCGTTATACGATAATCTTGTGTCAACGTCAGATGCCGACGATCGTCTCTCCGCCGTTGGCGCTGATGGTCTGCCCGGTGATGAAGTCCGCTTCCGGCGAAGCCAGGAAGGCCACCAGGTAGGAGATCTCGACCGGATCGCAGTAGCGGCCCAACGGTACCCGCGCGACCTTGGCCGGCATCTTCTTCTCGATGTCGGGCTGGTTGCGCACCATGTCGGTGAGCACGCCGCCGGGGGCGATCGCATTGACGTGGATGTTCCAGGGTGCCAGCTCCTTGGCCCAGGCCTTAGTCAGGCCGAGGATCGCCGCCTTCGCCCCGCAATAGGGCGACGCGTAGTGATGGCCGACCATGCCCCAGATCGACGAGATGTTGATGATCTTGCCGCGGCGCTGCTCCTTCATCCGCGGCACCACGGCCCGCGTCGCGAAGAACGTCCCCTTCACATGAACTGCGAAGGTGCGGTCGAAATCGGCCTCGGTCGTCTCCTCGATCGTCGGCTCGCCGCCGATCCCGGCATTGTTGACCAGGATGTCGACCCGGCCGGCATCCTTGACCACGCGGGCCAGCGCGTCCGACAGCGCCGCCACGTCGGCGACATCGAACACCGAGACGATCGGCTCGCCGCCGGCCTGCCGCACCAGCCCCGCCGTCTCCTCGGCCGCCGCCGCGACGACGTCCTGCACCACGACGCGCGCGCCGCGCTCCGCCAGCAGCAGCGCATGCGCGCGCCCCATGCCCGCACCGGCGCCGGTGACGATCGCCACCGCCCCGTCCAACCGTGTCATGCCCGTCTCCCTCCGAGTTCTCAGAAGCCCACCATCGTCTTGCCGCCGTTTGGCCCGACCACCTGCCCGGTGATGAAGGCGGCCTCCTCGCCGGCCAGGAAGGCGACCAGGGGCGAAAGCTCCTCCGGCTGCGCCCAGCGGCCGAGCGGCACCTCGCGCTCCTGGCGTCGGACCTCCTCCTCGCCGAGTGAGTCCAGGACCATCTGGCTCCACACCCCGCCGGGGGCGATGGCGTTCACCCGGATGCCGAACGGCGCCAGCTCCTTGGCCCAGGCCTTGGTGAGCCCGAGAATGGCACTCTTGGCCGCGACATAGTCCGATGCCAGATGGTGCCCGGCCTGCGCCCAGCGCGACGAGACGTTGACGATCGAGCCGGAGCGCCGGGCCTTCATCGCCGGCACCACGGCCTGGGTGCAGAAGAAGGTGCCCTTGACGTGCACGCCGAGCATCCGCTCGAACGCCGCCTCGTCGATCTCCTCGATCGGCCGGTCGATGCCGATGCCGGCATTGTTGACCAGCACGTCGATTCGGCCGTGCCGCTCGAGCGTCCGGTCGATCATGGTGCGGATCGCCGCGACGTCGGCGATGTCGAAGACGTGGCCGTCGATCGCGCCGCCGCGCGCCTCGACCAGCGCCACGGTCTCCGCGAGCCCGCTCGGCGCGATGTCCTGAACCACCACCCGGCAGCCGAGCCCGGCGAAGTGGCCGGCGTGCGCCCGGCCCATCCCGGAGGCGGCGCCGGTGATGATGACGACCATGCCGGCCCAGTCGACAGCGCTCATGTCTCCTCCACCAGAATGGCGTCCGACGGCCCCCAGCCCGCCCAAACGGTCTGGCCGACCTGCAGCGGCGGCACGCCGAGCCTGGTCGGGGCGCGCACCAGCAGCGCCGTGCCCGAGGGCTGGAGCACGACCCGGTAGCGCAGGCTGCCGGCGGTGTAGGTCGCGGCCTCCACCACGCCCTGGAAGCTGTTGGCGAGATCGTTCGGCGCATTCGACAGGGCGATGCTCTCGGGTCGCAGGCACAGCGACATTCCGGCGCGCGGCGCGGCGGTGCCGCCGATGCGGACCTCCAGGCCGGCGTCGGTCCGCACGGTCACCGTGTCCGCCTCGCGCGCCAGCACCGCCGCGATCGGCAGCAACGTGGCCTCGCCGAGGAAGGTCGCCACGAAATGCGAGCTGGGGCGCTCGTACAGCTCCCGCGGCGAGCCGACCTGCTCGACCCTGCCGGCCCGCATGATGGCGACCCGGTCGGCCATCGAGGCAGCTTCCTGCTGGTCGTGGGTCACATAGATGACCGTGGCGCCGAGATTGGTCTGCAGGCGCTTGATCTCCTCCTGCATCTCCTCGCGCAGGTTCTTGTCCAATGCACCCAGCGGCTCGTCCATGAGCAGGAGGCCGGGCTCGTAGACGGCGGCGCGGGCCAGCGCCACGCGCTGCTGCTGACCGCCGGACAGCTGCGACGGGCGGCGGTCCTCGAAACCCTCCAGCCGCACCATGCGCAGGGCGGTCGCGACCCGGCCACGGATGTCGGCCTTGGCAATCTTCCTCATGCGCAGGGGGAAGCCGATGTTCTCGGCCACCGTCATGTGCGGGAACAGCGAGTAGTTCTGGAACACCATGCCGATGTTGCGCCGGTAGGGCGGGACGGCGACGGTGTCGCTGCCCGCCACCCGCACCGCACCCGCCGAGGGTGTGACGAAGCCGGCGGTGATGCCCAGTAGCGTCGTCTTGCCCGAGCCGCTCGGTCCGATGATGGCGAAGAACTCGCCCGGCGCTATGGCGAGATCGGTGGGCTGCAGTGCTACGAACTCGCCATAGTGCTTGCTCACGCCCTCGAATCGAACGGGCGCGCCGTGTCCGCCGGGGGCATTCATGCCGGCTGCCTCCCGGCCTTGAGCGAGCGCCCTCTGTCGGCCAGGGCGGCCGCCAGCAGGAGCAGCAGGGTGATGCTGAGCAGCACCACCGTGGCGGCCGCGATCACCGGGGTGAGCTGGTAGTTGAGCTGCTCCCAGAGCAGGCGTGGCACGGTCCGCGTCGCCGGGGCGGTGAGGAAGATCGCCAGGATTAGCTCGTCGAACGAGAACGAGAAGGCGAAGATGAAGCCCACCAGCACGCCGACCCGGATCATCGGGAAGGTGACGTGCCAGAAGGTGCTCCAGGGCGGCGCGCCCAGGGTCATCGCCGCCAGCTCGAGGCTGGGCGGATAGCTGCGCAGGGCCGCCGTGACCGTGATGAACACCAGCGGCATGGCGACCACGGCGTGCGCCAGCACGATGCCCGGGAAGGTGCCGTTGAGGCCGACCTTGACCATGATCGGGAACAGGCCGATCGCGAGCAGGATCTGTGGCAGGACGATGGGTGCGATCATCAGCGCCGACAGGCCGCGCCGGTACTTCAGGCTGCCCCGGGTCAGCCCCAGCGCCGCGCAGGTGCCGGCGATCGTCGCCAGCAGCGAGGCCGGCACGCCGATCAGCACGCTGTTCATGATCGCTAGCCGGAAATCGATGCTGGCGGCAAACGCCTGATACCAGCGCAGCGAGAAGCCGGGCGGCGGGAAGCTGAGAAACGCCTCGCTGCTGAAGGAGAGCGGGACGATCACCAGGGTCGGCAGCACCAGATAGACCAGCACGAGGCAGGCGAAGGCCGAGATGCCCAGGCCCGCGATGCGCCACGGGAACTCGGCCGCGCGCGTCATTCGGCCTCGTGCGCGCGGCTGGTTGAGCCGAGGCGGCGCAGCGTGCGCTCGTAGACCAGGAACAGCAGGCAGGTCAGCACCAGCAGGATGGTGGCGAGGGCGGAGGCGAGCGGCCAGTTGAGCAGGCGCGAGGCCTGCTGCTCGATCAGCACCGCGGCCATCATGTTCGGGCCGCCGATCAGGGCCGGCGTGATGTAGAAGCCGAGCGAGGAGATGAACACGAGGCTGCAGCCGGCGGCGACGCCGGGCAGCGACAGCGGCAGATAGACGGAGACGAACTGGCGCAGGGGGTTGGCGCCGAGCACCGAGGCCGCGCGCAGCAGGGTCTCGTCGATGCCGCGCATGGCGCTGAGCAGCGGCAGGATCATGAACGGCAGCATGATGTGCACCATCGCGATCTGCATGCCGACGCCGTTGTTCATCAGCCGCAGCGGCTGGTCGGTGACGCCCGAGGACATCAAGAGATCGTTGAGGATGCCGCGCCGCTGCAGCACGACGATCCAGGCATAGGTGCGGATCACCGTGCTGGTCCAGAACGGCACCAGGATCATCGCGATCGCCAGGTGGAGCAGGCTGCCCCGCGCCCGGCTGACCACATAGGCCACGGGATAGCTGAGCAGGAGCGCCGCGACCGTGACCGTGGCGGCGATGCGGAAGGTGTAGCCGAGGCTGCCCAGCGTGCCGGCGTTGCCGAGCACCGCCGCATAGCTCGCCAGCGTGAACCCGTCCTGCCAGACGCTTTGCAGCAGCACGACGACGAGCGGTGCGACGAACAGGAACAGCAGCAGCGCCAGCGGCGGGACGAGCAGCAGCAGGCTGCCCCGCGCGGGCGACCAGGCCCGCGCCATCCCGCCTGCCGCCGGCACGCGATCGGTCAGCCGAGCAGCCACTTGTTGAAGCGGTCGAAGATCGCGTCGCCCTCGGCGGCCCAATAGTCGAAGTTCTGGAACACCGCCGTCTTGCTGTTCTGCTCGGAGTTCGGCAGCAGGGCCAGCCGGTCCGCATCAAGCAGCGCGAACGCCTTGGTGTTCACCGGGCCATAGGGGATGTGCTTGGCGAAGGTCGCCTGATTCTGGGCGTCCATCATGTTCGCCAGGAACTGCATGGCGAACTTCTTGTTCTTGGCTCCCTTGGGAATGACCATCGAATCGCACACGTAGAGCGCCCCGTCGAAGGTATAGTCGATCGGTGCGCCGTCGAGCCTCGGCTGGTAGAGCCGGCCGTTCCAGGCCGTGCCCATGTCGACCTCGCCGTCGATCAGCAGCTGTGCGCCCTGCGCGCCGGAGCTCCACCAGGTGAGGTGGGGCTTGATGCCGTCGAGCATCTTGAAGGCGAGATCGATGTCGATCGGGTAGAGCTTCTCCCGCGTCTGGCCGCCACCCATGGCCGCGACCTCGAGGGTCTGCGGCGCCAGCTTCCACAGGCTGCGCTGGTTGGTGGTGTCCTGTGCGTCGAAGAACGCCTTCCAACCTTTGGGGCCGTCGCCGGCCGGGAAGGCGTTGGTGTTCCAGCCGAGCGCGTAGGCCGCGACGTCGGCGAGGAGATAATGCTCGTTGGCCGCCTCGGGCAGCAGGTCGCTCTTGTCGATCACGTCGTAGTCGATCGGCTCGAGCAGGCCGAGCTTCGCCAGCACGGCCGCTTCCGTGGCGTCGATGTTGAGCACGTCGACGTCGACGGCGTTGTTCTCGACCATGGCCTTGACGCGCGCCGTGTCCATGTAGGGCGCGCCCAGGATCTTGATTCCGGTCTTGGCGGTGAAGGTGTCGAAATAGGCGACCCGGTAGGCTTCCTCGAGCGCGCCGCCGGAATTCGGGACCGTCATGGTCGCGGGCTGGGCGCGAACGATCGCCGGCGCGGCCAGCGTGGTCCCGGCGACGATCCCTCCCGTCGCGGCGATGAAGCCGCGGCGGCTGAGGCCGCCATCCCTACCCGTCGAACGCGTGCTGGACATTCTCGTTCTCCCTCACTCCAGGCACCGAACAAGTCGAGGCGATTGCGCGTCAGGCCATGACGATGCCGCCGCTCGCGATCACGGTCTCGCCGGTCATGTAGCGGTTGCGCGGATCGGCAAGGAAATGGACCACCTCGGCGATGTCGGTCGGGTCGGCGACGCGGCCGAGCGGCGTGCTGCGGGCGAGGTCCTCGTAGATGCCGAGCGCCCGCAGGTTCGGGGTGTCGATCGGCCCCGGCGAGACGGCGTTCACCAGCACGTCGTAGGGCGCCATCTCCTCGGCGAAGGACTTGGTGAAGCTGATCACCGCCGCCTTGGAGGCCGCATAGTGGGCGTTCTTGGCGTAGGGGATGTAGGCGTCGATCGAGGCGATCGAGACGATCCGCCCCTGGCGGCGCTCGCGCATGTGCAGGCAGGCCGCGGCGGTCATGTGGAACAGCGCGCGCAGATTGACGTCGAACACGAAATCCCAGGTCTCGTCGTCGATCTCGAGGATCGGCTTGCGCGGATAGACGCCGGCATTGTTGACCAGCACGTCGACCTGCCCCAACCTCTCGGCCGCCTCGCCAAAGGCGCGATGAGCACCCTCGCGGCGGCGGATATCCGCCTCGACGAGGTGGACGCAAGCCGTGGGCAAGGCGCGCGAGGCGGCTTCGAGCGCCGCCGTGTCGATGTCGATCAAGGCGAGGTCGCAGCCCGACTCGGCGAAGCGGCTCGCGATCGCGAGGCCGAGACCCTTCGCGCCTCCGGTAATGACCACGCTGCGACGCTCGGCGGGCCGTGGGCCAGTCATCCGGATCTCCCCATGCGCGGCGAAGCCTAAGCCCACATTCCCGCATAGCAAGTAGAATTATTGCTATGCGATACAAACAATCTTGAACGCCGATTGGCCCCGGTCGCCATGACATGACGGAAACGGGCGACGACGCGAAACTGAAACGCGCGAATGGCAGCCTCGACGCGGTGCCTTGAGCATCGGAAACGCCGAGGAGTTTGACAATATGAGCATGTGGAAGCGTATCTCGTCGCGACGCGCCATTCCCGCCTTGGCCGCTGCGGCACTCGTCTCGGGCCTTGCGGCGCCGGCCGCGGACGCGGCTCCGCTCAGATTCTCCATGGTCCGGTCATCGACCGCGGTGGCCGCGAATTGCCTGCGCAACGCATCGGCGCGCGTCACCGTCACGCCGCAGGGCCAGGTCGAGCGGCTCGACATCCGGGCGACCAAGCTGCCGCCCAATACCGAGTTCGACGTGTTCGTGATCCAGGTCCCCAGCGCGCCGTTCGGGCTCTCCTGGTATCAGGGCGATCTGGAGAGCAACGCCGCGGGCGACGCCAGTGTCTCGTTTCTCGGCCGATTCAACATCGAGACGTTCATCGTGGCCCCGGGCGTCGACCAGGCGCCCGTCGTCCATCACGGCGCCTTCCCGGACGCATCCACCAACCCGGCGACGGCACCGGTGCACACCTTCCATCTCGGGATCTGGTTCAACAGCCCGGCCGATGCCGCCCGGGCCGGCTGCCCCAACACGGTGACGCCGTTCAATGGCGATCACCATGCCGGGGTGCAGGCGCTGAGCACGCGCAACTTCGGCAAGCTGCAGGGGCCGCTGCGCCGGCTCGGCTCCTAGCCGTCGAATCGCACGCCGGACGTGCGTCATCGCAAAGGTGCGCGGATGCTGGACCCGCTCCGCGCACCCCAGGGGCGGCGTCATGGGGGTGACGCCGCCCCGCATCGCCTGTCAGGCGAGCCGCACGGCCACACCCTTGCGCAGGCTCTCGAGCGCGGCGTCGGCGAGGCGCAGGGCCTCGCGGCCTTCCGCGAAGCCGGCCAACGGCTTGGCACCCTTCTCGACGCAGTCGACGAAGTGGTCGACCTCGGCGTCATAGGCCTCCCGGTAGCGCTCGATGAAGAAGTCGAGGACCGGATCGGCCGCGGTGGTGCGCTCGGCACCCGAGGCGACGACAGTGGTCGGGTGGCGGTTGAGCGCCTGCAGCATGCCCTTGGCACCGAACGCCTCGACGCGCTGGTCGTAGCCGTAGGCGCAGCGGCGGCTGTTGTTGATGTGGACCAGCGCCCCGCTCGCCGCCCGCAGCGTGACCATGACCGCGTCGACGTCGCCGATCTCCTCGATGCCGGGATCGATCAGGTTCGCCCCCATCGCCTGCACCTCGACGATGTCGCCGGCGAGGTAGCGCGCCATGTCGAAATCGTGGATCGTCATGTCGCGGAAGATGCCGCCCGAGACCTTGAGATACTCGATGGATGCGGGCGCCGGGTCGCGGCTGGTGATGATCACCTGCTCCAGCCTGCCGATCTCGCCGGCCTGGAGCCGGTCGCGCAGCGCCTTGAACGAGGGGTCGAAGCGGCGGTTGAAGCCGACCATGACGACCGGGTCGAGCTTGCCGATCTCGGCCCAGCAGGCGTCGACCTTGGCGATGTCGAGGTCGATCGGCTTCTCGCACAGGAC
>JAXMCJ010000061.1:0-22720 GCA_046349415.1 Geminicoccaceae bacterium | reverse complement strand
AGACGTTCGTGGCCCACCAGGCCTCGAACCCGGCGGAGCGCGAGCGGCTGATCGAGACGATGCGCGCCGCCGGCTTCCCCGTCTGCGCCGCGCCGGCGTCGCTCGCCGACGACCCGGGCCTGCAACGCCTGCCGGAGTGCGCGGCCTCGTGACGCCGCGGCCGCGGCTGCCGCCCTTCGCCGCCCTGCGCGCGTTCGAGGCGGCGGCACGGCACCTCAGCTTCCGCGAGGCCGGCGAGGAGCTGTGCGTCACGCACTCGGCGATCAGCCACCACGTCAAGGAGCTCGAGCGCGACCTCGGCGGCCCGCTGTTCTGGCGCAAGGGGCGGCGGGTCGAGCTGACCGAGGCCGGTGCGAAGCTGTTCCCCGTGCTGCGCGACGCCTTCGCGCGCATCGGCGAGACCACGGCACTCCTGCGCCGGCGCGGCGGTGCCGCCGAGCTGACCCTGCAGGTCTACGTCACGGTGGCCTCGCGCTGGCTGCTGCCGCGCCTGCACCGCTTCGAGACGGCACACCCCGAGCTGCGGCTGCGGCTGAGCACCAGCCACCGCAGCTGGGGCTTCGAGGCCGACCATGCCGACGCCGGCATGATCTACCGCGAGCCGCCGCTCGAGCCGACGCTGGTCTGGTGGCCGCTGTTCCGGGCCAGTCTGGTCACGGTAGCCAATCCGGGCCTCGTCCAGGCCGGCTTCGGCCTTCGCCAGCCCGCGGAGCTGGTCAATCACCGCCTGCTCAGTGTCCATCCGGGCCGCGGCGACTGGGACCTGTGGCTCGCGGCGGCCGGTGTGAGCGAGCTCGCCAGCCGCGTCAGCCTGATGTTCGACAGCTATCTCCTGGCCATGGAGGCGGCGATCGACGGGCGCGGCATCGCGCTGGTGCCGGACTTCGTCGCCGCTGCTGACCTCCGCGCCCGCCGGCTCGTCCAGGCGCTGCCCCATGCGGTCCCGCAGCCGGGGTCCTGGTACCTGGTCTGTCGCCGTGAGCGGGCCGATGACCCGGCGATCCGCAAGCTGCGCCGCTGGCTGACCGCCGAGGTGGAGGCCGAGGCCGACATGGAGGCGGCCACTTGCTGACCGCGGCCCTGGCCGTGGTCGCCGTCGCGGCCTGCGCCTGGGCAGGGGCGGTCGGGCTGCTGTGGTGGCAGCAGGACCGCATGATTTTTCCGGGCTGGGGCTATGCGCTGGTCCAGGCATCGGGCGTCGAGGCACCGGACGAGCGGCTGTCCGTAACCGCGCCCGACGGCGTCCGACTCATCGGCGCGCTCCACCGTGCCACCTCGCCCAGCCGGGGGCTGCTCCTGGTGTTCGGCGGCAATGCCGAGGACGCCGACTGGCGGCTGCGGCATTTCCGGGGCTGGGTCGAGGACGTCGACATCGCGACCTTCTTCTACCGCGGGTACGGACCCAGCGGCGGCGCGCCGAGCGAGGCCGCCCTGGTGGCCGATGCCGTGGCCATCCACGACACGCTGGTGGCACGGCTGCGACCAGTCCGCGTCGTCGCCGCCGGCTTCAGCCTCGGCTCGGGGGTTGCCGCCCAGCTCGTCCGGCAGCGCCAGCTGGCCGGCCTGATCCTGGTCACGCCGTTCGATTCGATCGCGGCGGTCGCTTCCGCCCGCTATCCCTACGTGCCGGTAGCGAGCCTGCTGCGGCATTCCTTCCGTTCCGACGAGGCACTGGCGGGTCTCGACATCCCCGTCGCGGTAATCGGCGCGGACGAAGACGCCGTGATCGCACCTGAACGGACCAGACGCTTGGTCGCCCTCCTGGTGCGGCCAATCATGGTGGACTGGATCGCGGGTGCCGACCACACCTCGATCTATCAACGTGACGAATATCGCATCGCCTTCAAAACGGCTGTGGCGCAGCTTCTGGTGGCCCACCACGATCACTGCGATGAGCAAGGGTCTCGCGCGACAATCAACTGAACGGCGGGTCGACATTGATCGGATTGCCAAGATGCCACGACCTCGTGCCCGCCTGCCCGCACGTCCTGGCAGCACTGCTGTTCGCCTCTCTGACGGGCTGTGCGACGAGCACCCTCGCTCCCGTGCAGCCCATGGCAGACTTTCGCGACCGGGCGCAGCAGCAGACCATCGGCAAGGTCACGGTCTTCGCCGCGGCGTTGGTCCCGGAAGAAAGCCAAAGGACCTTCGGCTGGCCGCTTGCGGCGGCTGGCGCGCAGCCCGTCTGGCTGCGCGTCGAAAACCGCGGCGGCGAGACCCTGTGGTTCGCGCCCTACGCCATGGACCCCGACTATTTCACGCCCGCCGAGCTGGGCTATGTCGCCGAGCTGGGTTCCGCTGGGGCAACGCGCCAGCAGATGGTCGAGGGCTTGCGACGACGGACGTTTCGTCCGCACATCCCGCCGCATTCGGCCCTGGAAGGCTTCGTCTTCACCGCGCTCGATCGCGGCGCCAAGCGGGCACCCGTCGTGCTGTTCAACGATAAGGGCAATCTCCGCTTCGACTTCGTCCTCAACGTCCCCGACCTCGACGTGGACTTCGACTCCGCCCGCCTGGGTGCCGCCGATCCGGACACGGGTGCTGGCGCGCTGGCCGATCTCGATGCTCTGCGTGCCTATCTCGAGCAGTTGCCTTGCTGTGCCGGCGACGCGCCCGATCGCCACAATGGCGATCCTCTGAACATCGCCTTCGTTGGCGGATTCGACACGGTGCTCGCAGCGCTCGTGCGGTCCGGGTTTCGCGAGACCGAGCGGCTGACCACCAACTCGGCCGCCGCCATGGGCTGGGCGTTCGTGATGAGCGAGGCCGATCGCAACGCCCCCATCAGCTCCCTATTCCTGTTCGACCGCCGCCAGGATATCTCGATGCAGCGGGCACGCGACCAGCTCGATCAGCGCAATCACCTGCGCCTGTGGCGCACGCCGGTGCGTTTTCGCGGCGCTCCGGTCTGGCTCGGGCAGATCAGCCGGGACGCCGGCGTCCGGTTCAGCTCGCAGCACTGGAACCTCACCACCCACGCCATCGCGCCACGCGTCGACGAGGAGCGCTGGTATCTCGCGCAGGCCATGCTGCTGTCGGGCTCGGTAGAGAAGCTGGGCTTCACGACCGGCGTCGGGAAAGCCTCCTTCAAGGAGCCGCGCGCCAATGCCGAAGGCGACATCTACGTCTCCGACGGCCTGCGCGAGCTGTTCATCCTGCGTGAGCAGCCGGACCAACAGGCGCCGACGACGCCGCTTCCCTGGGCGTGGCCCCCGGGCGCCGATGGTGCCGAAGGGCCGATGCCGGTGCCGCTCGAGGATGACGATCGTCGACCTACCGGGTGGACCCAACCATGATGTCGCGCGGTGCGCGAAGCTGCGCGCCAAGGCTATGCGATCGAGCGGACCTGCTTCCAAGTCGGCATTGTCCGGCGCGCGACGGACGCGTTAGCGTGGGCGTGGAGCGGGGGGCGGCAGGAGCCCACGAGCGCCCAATACGGAATGCCCAGCGGAGAGGCTGACTTGGATCCAGGCTTCTGCCGCCGGCGCCTTGGCGAATGGTATCTGCTGCAACGCCTTCTTGTCGTCGCGCTCTTGGGCGCCGGTCTAGCGGCATGTGCCACGCTGCCTCCCAGTCCGCCCTTGGGCAAGCTCGGGCTGGCCGAGCCACCGCAACCCGGCGGGCCGCTGGAAAAGGTCGAGCGGCACGTGAGCGCCGAGTTCGGGCCGACCCGGTCGGGCTTCAACCTGCTCACGTCGAACGAGGACGGCCTGCGCTGGCGGCTGGCGCTGATCGATTCGGCGCAACACACGCTCGACCTGCAATATTATGTCTGGTGGGGCGACGAGAGCGGCGTGCTGCTGATGAATCGTGTCGTCGCCGCCGCCGAACGTGGCGTCAAGGTGCGGCTTATCCTCGACGACCTGTCCACCATTCTCAACGACGAGTCGCACCCGAAGTTGCGCGACCAGACCATGGCATTGCTGAATTCCCATCCCAACATCGAGATCCGGCTGTTCAACGCCTGGCATCAAAGGGGAATCGCGGGGCGTGGCGTCGAGATGCTGACCCAGATGGAACGCATCAATCATCGGATGCACAACAAGCAAATCATCGCGGACAATCGCGCAACGATCATCGGCGGCCGCAATCTCGGCAACGAGTATTTCGGACTGTCGCCCGAGTTCAACTTCCTTGATCTCGACGTGATAGGCGTGGGCCCGGTCGCACGGCAGGCCTCGGGGATCTTCGACGAATTCTGGAACAGCGACTGGGTGATCCCCACGAACGATCTCGGGATCACGGAAAGCCGCGACGACCTGATGATGCTGGCGGACTCGATCCACCATCAGCTCGAGGCGGCAGGATCGCTCCGGCACTTCGCAATCGATCCTCAGAATTGGGGTCAGCTTCTGGCTGATTTCCAGTCGGCCATGCGCGACGGCACCAGTGCGGTACACAGCGATTCTCCCGACCCGGGTACGCTGACCCACCATATGCCGAGCGCCACCCGCGAATTGCTCGGCTCGGCGCACCGAGAGATACTGATCGTCAACGCCTATCTCATCCCGGACCCCCAGTTGGTCGAGTTGCTGGGCGATATGAGCCGGCGCGGCGTGCGCGTCCGGATCCTCACCAATTCCCTAGCCTCCCATGACGTGCCGGCGGTCAACAGCCACTACAAGGCTTGGCGCAAGCCGCTGATCGAAGCCGGGGTGGATCTCTATGAGATCCGCCACGATGCGGCACGGCAGCACGAACTCGCCGACACCCCGCCTACGGTGGCCGAATTCATGGGCCTGCACATCAAGGCCATCGTCATTGACCGGCAGCGCCTGTTCGTCGGCTCGATGAACCTCGATCCCCGCTCCTCGATGATCAACAGCGAGATGGGCACCATCATTTTCAGTCCGGCGCTCGCTCAGGACCTGGAGGCCAGCCTCGAGCAAGACCTCCAGCCGGAGAACGCCTGGCGCGTGACGCTCGCCGATGATGGCTCCCTGCGCTGGACCAGCAGCGACGAGACGCTGGACGAGCAGCCCGCGCGCAATTCCTGGCAGCGGCTCGAGGATCTCGTCTTCATGGCGTTTCCACGCGATCTCTATTGACGTCTGCGGATTCCGGCGCCGGCGGCAGCGACGCTGCCACGACGTCGATGGCCCCCTCAATCAGCGCCAAGCGGGGGACGTCGTCGCGCACGAACGGCTCTGCGACCGGGATCTCCTCACCGACGGCCAGCACGATGCCCCAATGGTCGGCGTTGACGTAGCCGAGCAGATGGCTGTCCGAGACGATTTGATCGTACCAGATCAGCCTGCCGTCGTTGCGGGCGTCGATCTGCGCGAGACGCCGATAGAGCAGCTTCGCGCCGGGAGAGATGCGGTCGGGACTGGGTGCCGCCACGATCGTGAATATCGGCATGGTGATCAGCCGGCGATTGCGGCGCCACCAGTCTAGGCGGACGTCCCTGCGCAGGTCCTCGAGCTCGTTGCCGGCTCCAGCCGTGCAGCCCGGCATGGGCAGACTGGAGACCCATTGGCGATAGACGGCCAGGAGAGTGTCCGCCAACGGGCTGCCGTTTGCGGCACCGGCAATGCCGACCACGGCAGCGATCATCCGTGCCTCCGCTGGATGGCTCGCGACGAGTTCCATCACGTCCACCAGGCCCTTGGAGTGGGCGAACAGGATGAATGGCCGCGGGTCCGGATCGAGCGAGCGCATGCTCTTCGCCAGCCACGCCGCGTTTTGCACGGTCGTGCCGCGACCGGGAACCTCGAAGTAGACCACGTCGAAGCCGATGCGGCGCAACTCACGCTCGACGTCCGTGAACGGGCGCAGGATGCGATCGAAGCATTCGGACAGAAAGCCGGGCACGAGGCCGATGCGAAAGCGCTGGGGAAGGCTGGCGGAAGCGACCGGCTGGGCTGGGTCACCCTCCCCGGCGAGCCGCAGCAGGACATCGTCACAGCTTCGGCCGTTTGCCGGCAATCTCGCGCAAACGGCGGTGCGATACTGAGCCCTGAGGTCCACGACCCCGGCATCCGGCGCCGCCGCAAGCACCATCGGCGGAGTCGCGGTCGAATAGAGGTCGCCGGGCTGCCGGTCGCAGGCCGCCAGCAAAGCGGCGCAGAAAGCCAGCAGCAATCGCAGGGCCTGACCGGAAGCTCGAAGCGGCCGCAACATGATGACGCCTGACGATCCGCACTCGAGGCCGCCCATACCGCCCCTGTCGCGGCGATAGACCGATGCGCCAGATCAAGGCAAGCACCGGGCCAGAGCCGCGAGGCGCTCGACCGCCTCCTCGCCCGCCCCTGGGCATCGGCCCGTCGTCAGGTCCGCGTGATCGACAGGCCGCCATCGACGAGCATCGCCGAGCCGCTGACGAAGCTGGCATCGTCGGAGGCCAGGAACAGGACCGAGCGCGCGAGCTCTTCCGGCGCCGCCACGCGCTTGAGCGCGTGCAGATTGACGATGAAGGCCTGCGATTCCGGGGTGTCGTTCATCTCTCGGTACATGTCCGTGTCCACGGCGCCCGGCAGGATGGCATTCACCCTGACCCCCTGCGGCCCGAATTCGGCGGCCAGCGCCTGGGTGAGGCCGATCAGGCCCGACTTGCTCGCGGCGTAGGCCGCGACGCCGGGAAAGGCGCTGCTGTAGCCGACGAAGGTGGAGGTGAAGATCACCGAGCCGCCGCCCTGCTGCACCATCTGCGCGATCTGGTGCTTGGCGCCAAGGAACGAGCCGGTCAGGTTGACCGCGAGAGCGTTCGCCCAGCCCGCCTCGGACACGCCGGTGCTCGGGCCGAGCTCGCCCAGCGTGCCGGCATTGTTGAAGGCGATGTCGAGCCGGCCGAAGCGCTCGACCGCCGTCGCCACGAGCGACCGGGCATAGTCCTCCGAGCGCACGTCGCCGGCCACGGCCAACGCCTTTCCACCCTGCGCGCCGACCTCCGCCACCAGCTCATCGAGCTCGGCAGCACGCCGCGCGCCCACGACCAAGGCTGCCCCTTCCGCCGCGAACAGCAGCGCCGTCGCCCGGCCGATGCCGGAGCTGGCGCCCGTGATGATCGCCGTCCTGCCTGCCAAGCGTCCCATTGTCGTGCCCCCATGCTGTGGTCGCTTGACTATGGGGCCCGTCTGCCGTTCGGATTAGGCGACTGATGACGGAACTGGATTTCGGATTTCCCGAACGATGCTGAAGCTCGACGGCATCGCCACCTTCGTGGCCGTCGCCGAGGCGGGGTCGATCAGCGAGGCGGCGCGCCGCCTGCGCTTGGCGAAGTCGGTGGTGAGCGGCCGGCTGGCGGAGCTCGAGCGCGCCCTCGGCACGCCTCTGATGCATCGCACGACGCGGCGCCTTTCGCTCACCGAGGACGGCGTCGCCTTCCTCGAACGGGCTGCCCGAATCGCGCGCGAGGTCGAGGAGGCTACGGCCGAGCTGGCGGAGCGGCGTGGCACGCTCGCCGGGCCGCTGCGCATCGCCGCCCCGGTGACCTTCGGCCGGCTGCATCTCGGGCCGGCGCTCTACGGGTTCCTCGCCCGGCATCCCCGCATCGAGCTGACGCTCGAGCTCGATGACCGGCGGGTCGATGCCGCCGCGGACGGCTACGATGCGGTCGTCCGGCACGGCGCGCTGGCGGATTCACGGCTGGTCGCCTGGCAGCTGGCGCGCAGCCGGCGGGTGCTGGTCGCGGCACCCGGCTATCTCGCCCGCGCCGGAATCCCCCGGACGCTGGCCGAGCTGGAGCGGCACGACGGCATCTTCTACACCAATCGCGGCGCCGCCGACTGGCGGTTCCGGGTGGCGGGCACATTGCAGAATGTGCGCGGCCGCCCCGCGCTGCGGGTCAACAATGGCGATGTGATGCGGGACGCCGCCATGGCCGGCCTCGGGCTCGCGCTGCTGCCGACGTTCGCTGTGTCCGAAGCTATCGCCAGCGGCGCATTGCGCGTCGTCGCGCTGGCGGCCGAGCCGGATGGCGAGTTCGTGTATATCGCCCATCCGGACGGGCGGCGTACGTCGGCCAAGCTGCGTGCGCTGGCCGATCACCTGCGTGGTGTGTTCGGCGATCCTGCCTACTGGGACGAAGCCGCGGCCGCGCACAGCCTCATCTGAGATGACGCCGAAGCGACATCTCATAGATTTGGTTGCATTTCTCGTATTACATTGACGCAATAGTTGTGGAAAACTGCCGGTGGGCGGTTGCGACGGGGTCGGGAAAACGCTACTCTCCTGGCGCTCCGCTCGTGTGCCCCGCTTGGCCCGCGAGAAATCAAGCTGGTCCGCAGTGATACGCATGCGCGCCTTTCCATGCTCTGCTGTTGCCGCCTCCGCGCGATCCCCGATGGAGCGGCACCTTGCCTGACCGCCTTCTATCGCGCGGGCTTCACCCTCCCGCCGTGTCACCGCTCGCCAGTACGGTAGCCTCTCCATGAACGACCGGAACCGCACCACCACCTTGCGGCTGCGCACGCCGACCGCGGCACCCGCCGGCGGCATGGCGCCGCCGCGCGGCTTCGCCAGCCCTGTGGCGCCGCGGGTCGGGTTCGAGGCGCGCCGCGCCCCGTTGCAGACCTACATCCCGAACCGGCACGACCCGACCTCCCGCGCGATCCTCGACGAGCTCGCCGCCCTCGGCCTCGCCGACGCCGAGGAGCGGGACTAGAGTGTTTCCGCATTTAGCGGAGACACTCAGTCTCAAGCAGGCCGAAGGCCGGTAGGCCCTGGAATGCCAGAGCAAGTCCGGTGCGACCGGACATGCTCTAGGCATCGAGGATCTCGGTTTCGGCGATCTCGATCCCGAAGCCCGACAGGCCGATATAGTGCCGCCGATGGGCGGCCAGCAGGCGGATCGAGACGATGCCGAGGTCGCGCAGGATCTGCGCGCCGATGCCGACCTCGCGCCACTGCCGCATCCGGCGCTGGGCGCTGGCATGGCTTTCCTCGCCCTCCGGCCCGTCGCTGGCAGGCTGGCCGATGACCGTCTCGCGCAACAGCAGCAGCACGCCACGACCTTCCCGGCCGATCCGGGCGAGCGCCTGCCGGATCCCGGTCCCGCCGCCGAGCAGGTCGGCCAGCGGCTGCTCGCGATGGATGCGCGCCAGGACAAGCTCGCCCGAGCCGAGGTCGCCGAACACCACGGCGACGTGCTGGATCGGGTCGAACGGCGTACCGTAGACGATGGCGGTCGCGGGGCCGCCCGAGGTCGCCACCTCGAAGCTCGCGACGCGCTTGACCAGCTGATCGCGCCGCTGGCGGTACTCGATCAGATCCGCGATCGAGACGATCAGTAGCCCATGCGCCTTGGCGAACTCGAGGCAGGCCGGCAGCCGCTTGACCGTCCCGTCGTCGTTGACCAGCTCGGCCAGCACGCCGACCGTCTCGACCCCCGCGAGCCGGCACAGGTCGATCGCCGCCTCGGTATGGCCGGACCGGACCAGCACGCCGCCGTCGCGGGCGATCAGCGGGAAGATGTGGCCGGGCCGGACGAAGTCCTCCGGGCCGGCATTGCCGTTGGCGAGTGCTCTGATCGTGCTGGTGCGCTCCTCGGCGGAGATGCCGGTGGTGAGCCCATAGCGATAGTCCACCGAGACGGTGAACGCGGTCTGCAGCGGCGCGTCGTTGACGCTGACCATCGGCGCCAGGCGCAGGCGGGCCGCGTCCGCCGGCGTCAGCGGCGTGCACAGGATGCCGCTGGTGTGGCGGACCATGAACGCCACCTGCTCGGGCGTGGCGGTGGCCGCCGCCATGATCAGGTCGCCCTCGTTCTCCCGGTCGTCGTCGTCGACGACGATGATCATGCCGCCGGCGCGGATGGCTTCCACCGCGGATTCGATGCTGTCGAGCTCGCTCATCGCTTGCACATGCCCGTTCCGAAAGCGGGGCCTGAGGTGGCAGATCCCGCGGCCCCCGTCGAGCGCGAATGACTCGACCGGCACGGCCGCGGCGCGCTAGCAGCGAGGCACTGACCGAATATGAGGGAGCGACGATGTCGGCAACGGTGATCGACGGCAAGGCGGCGGCGGGCCGGCTGCGGGCGAGCGTGGCGGTCGAGGCGGAACGGTACGGCGCCCGCCACGGCCGGCGGCCGCGCCTGGTCGTGATCATCGTCGGCGACAACCCGGCGAGCCGCGCCTACGTCCGCACCAAGACCACGATGGCGGCCGAGGCGGGGCTGGACGGCCAGCTGGTCGAGCTGCCGCTCGCCACCACCAGCGACGAGCTGCTCGCGCACATCGACGCCCTCAACCGCGACCCGCACACCCACGGCATCCTCGTCCAGCTGCCGCTGCCGGAGCAGATCGACGAGGCGGCGGTGCTGCACGCGATCCGGCCGGAGAAGGACGTCGACGGCTTCCACCCGCTGAATGTCGGGCGGCTGTTCTCGGCCGGCCGCGAGCTGCCCGCCGACCTGCTGGTGCCGTGCACACCCTATGGCTGCCTCGTCCTGCTGCGCGAGGCGCTGGGCGAGAAGGGGCTCGCGGGCAAGGAGGCGGTGATCGTCGGCCGGTCGAACATCGTCGGCAAGCCGATGGCGGCGCTGCTGCTCGGCGCCGACTGCACGGTGACCGTGGCGCACTCGCGCACGCGCGACCTGCCCGGGATCTGTCGCCGCGCCGAGATCCTGGTGGCGGCGCTGGGGCGGCCTGAGTTCATTCAGGGCGACTGGGTCAGGCCGGGAGCCGCCGTGATCGACGTCGGCATCAACCGGGTGACCGGCGCGGACGGCAAGGGCCGGCTGGTCGGCGACGTCGCCTACGAGGCGGCGGCGAAGGTCGCCGGCGCCATCACGCCGGTGCCCGGCGGCGTCGGCCCGATGACCGTCGCCTGCCTGCTCCGCAACACGCTGATCGCGGCCACCGCCCAGGCCGGCTGACGTGCTGCGCTTCTTTGCGATCGACGAGGGCCGGCTGCGCGCCCTCCCGGCCGAGGCGGAGGGCGTGCCTGACAACGCGGTCTGGATCGACCTCGCCACGCCGAGCGAGAACGAGGAGCGTCAGGTCGAGCAGGCGCTCCGCATCGGCATCCCGACGCGCGAGGAGGCGGGCGGTATCCGGGTCTCCGACCGCCTCGTCAACGCCGAAGGCACGCTCTACATGAGCGCGCTCGTGCCGGCGCCGCTGCATTCCCAGCCGCCGACCATCCCGGTGACGTTCGTCCGTACCGGCACGAGCCTGCTGACCGTCCGCTACAGCCCTGTCGAGGCGCTCGACCCGTTCGTCGCCCGCGCCGAGTCGGGCGAGCTGCCCCTGCGCGACGCGGGCGATCTGTTCGCGGGCCTCCTGGAAACCACCGTCGACCGGATCGCCGGGCGACAGGAGAAGATCGGCGAGGCGCTCGACCGGCTCAGCCACGGCATCTTCCACGGCCCGACCGCGCTGGTGCGCCGCACCGGCCGGCGCGCACCCCTCTCACGGCGGACCAGGAAGCTCGAGGCCGCCATCGAGGATCTCGGCGTCCAGCATGCCGCGACCAGCCGGGTCCGCGACTGCGTGCAGAGCCTGATCCGGCTCGCCGTCTTCTCGCGCGAGCACGCCGACCGCGACCTGAAGCATCGGCTGCGCGCGATCGAGTCCGATCTGCACTCGGTGGCCGAGCACAACGAGAGCCTCGCCACCAACATGGAGTTCATGCTCGACGCCACCGTCGGCCTGATCGAGATCGAGCAGAACAAGGTGATCTATCTGCTCTCGATCGTCGGCGTGGTGCTAACCCCGCCGGTTCTCGTGGCCAGCATCTACGGCATGAACTTCCACTTCATGCCCGAGCTCAGCTTGCCCTGGGGCTACCCCCTGGCGCTCGGCCTGATGCTGCTCTCGGCGATCGGGCCGTTCCTGATCTTCAAGCTGCGCGGCTGGTTGTGATCGGCTGCCACCGGCATTCCGGCGTGACACACGTGCGCCACGCCGGATCCGGCTAGATCAGGGATTGATCTCGGTGATCTTGGCACCCTCGATGGTGGCGCCCGCCATGATGCCGGCCTGCCCCCAGGTCGCGACCACGACCGGCTTCTGCATGGTCGAGCTGGTCAAGGCGGCGTTGGCGCCGAAGTCCGCGGCGACCGCAGTGGCGCCCACCCCCGCCTGGAAGCCCTTCGTGTCACGGAAGGTCTTGAGCGCCTCCTCGGTGTTGAAGAAGTAGGCCTGCGAGAACTCCTGCACGCCGGCCTGAAACCCGAACGAGCCGCCGGCGATGTTGTAGAAGCCGACGGCTTTGCCATTCTGGAACATCGTGCCGTTGCCGCCCTGGCCGCCGATCACGAGACCCGCCTTCAGAATGTCGGGGAACACCAAGATCGCCTTGGCCTTCTCGCCCAGCTGCTTGGTCGCGGGATTCTTGGCGTAGAGATCGTTGAGCGCCGCCTCGGAGCGGGCGGTCAGGTCCGATTTGGTGCTGCCGCCGGAGGAGGTCGAGGCCGAGACCGGACCTTCATTGTTGCTGCAGCCCGCCAGACCCAGCGCCAGCATGCCGGCAACAAGCGCCACGCGGCGCGAAGTGGAGACCATCGACTTCCTCCCAATCCATTTCGGCCCATCAAAACCCGGAGCAAACTGTAGGACGATGGTCATGCGGGGGTCAAGCACGCTGCCCCCGCATGACCAGTTCCCGCCTCAGGCGTGTCCTGCGGGTTCCGCCGACTTCAGCAGGCTGCGCAGCACATACTGCAGGATGCCGCCGTTCTTGTAGTAGTCGACCTCGTCCAGCGTATCGACGCGGCACAGCACGGGGATCTCCTTCACCGTGCCGTCACCTCGGGTGATACGGCAGGTGAGATCCATGCGCGGCCGCAGCCCGGCGTCGAGGCCCAGGATGTCGATGGTCTCGCTGCCGTCGAGGCCGACGCTCCTGCGGTCCATGCCGTCCTTGAACACCAGCGGCAGCACACCCATGCCGACCAGGTTCGAGCGGTGGATGCGCTCGAAGCTCTCGGTGAGCACGGCCTTGACGCCGAGCAGGTTGGTGCCCTTGGCCGCCCAGTCGCGCGACGAGCCGGTGCCGTACTCCTTGCCGCCGACGACCACCAGCGGCACGCCGTCCTTCTTGTATTCCATGGCCGCGTCGTAGATCGACATCTCGGCGCCGTCCGGCCAGTGCCTGGTGAGCCCGCCTTCCTTGCCCCCCAGCATCTCGTTCTTGATGCGGATGTTGGCGAAGGTGCCGCGCATCATCACGTCGTGGCTGCCGCGCCGCGCGCCATACTGGTTGAAGTCCTTCTGCTCGACGCCGCGCCCCATCAGATACTTCGCCGCCGGGCTGGTCTTGGCGATGTTGCCCGCCGGGCTGATGTGGTCGGTGGTGATCGAATCGCCGAGCAGCGCCAGGATGCGGGCACCCTTGATGTCCGGCACCGCGGTCGCCGGCGCGTGCTTCATGCCGGCGAAGTAGGGCGGCAGCTGGATGTAGGTGCTGCTGTCGTCCCAGCTGTAGGTCATGGCGGCACTGTCGGCGCCGATCCGCGCCCAGTGCTCGTCACCGGAGAACACGTCGGCATAGGAGCCCTTGAAGCCCTCGGCGGTCACCGCCTTCTGCACGGTGGCGTCGACCTCCTGCGGCGTCGGCCAGATGTCCTTGAGGAACACCGGCCTGCCGTCCCGGCCGACGCCGATCGGCTGGCTCGTGATGTCGGTCAGCATCGAGCCGGCCAGCGCATAGGCGACGACCAGGGGCGGCGAAGCCAGGTAGTTCGCCTTGACCAGGGCGTGGACGCGGCCCTCGAAATTGCGGTTGCCCGAGAGCACGGCCGCGACCACCAGCTTGCCCTCGGTGATCGCATCGCCGATCTCGTCCGGCAGCGGGCCCGAATTGCCGATGCAGGTGGTGCAGCCATAGCCGACCAGGTCGAAGCCGACCGCGTCGAGCGAGCGTTGCAGGTCGGCCCGGGCCAGATAGTCGGTGACGACCCGCGAGCCCGGGGCCAGCGAGGTCTTCACCCAGGGCTTGCGGGTCAGGCCCTTCTCCGCCGCCTTCTTCGCCACCAGCCCGGCCGCGATCATCACGCCCGGATTGCTGGTGTTGGTGCAGCTGGTGATCGCGGCGATCACCACGTCGCCGTGGGCGAGGTCGTGGTCCATGCCCTTCACGGGCGCCTTGGCGTCTTTGGGGCTGTCCCCCGCGAGCGAGGCCAGCCCGTCCGCGAAGCCCTGCTTGGCCGCCTTGAGCGCCACGCGGTCCTGCGGCCGCTTCGGGCCGGCGAGCGAGGGCTCGACGCTGGCGAGGTCGAGCTCGAGCGTATCGGTGAACACCGGGTCGGCCATGCCGTCGTGGCGCCACATGCCCTGCGCCTTGGCGTAGGCCTCGACCAGCGCCACCCGGTCGGGCGCGCGGCCGGTCAGCCGGAGATAGTCGAGCGTCACCTCGTCGACCGGGAAGAAGCCGCAGGTCGCTCCGTATTCGGGCGCCATGTTGCCGATGGTGGCGCGGTCGGCCAGCGGGAGCTTGCCGACGCCGGGGCCGTAGAACTCGACGAACTTGCCGACCACGCCCTTCCTGCGCAGCATCTGCGTGACGGTCAGCACGAGGTCGGTCGCGGTCGAGCCCTGTGGCAGCGCACCGGTGAGCTTGAAGCCCACCACCTCGGGGATCAGCATCGACACGGGCTGACCCAGCATCGCCGCCTCGGCCTCGATGCCGCCCACGCCCCAACCCAGCACCGCCAGGCCGTTGACCATGGTGGTATGGCTGTCGGTGCCGACCAGCGTGTCGGGATAGGCGACCTCCTTGTTGCCCTCCTTGGCGGTCCAGACGACCTGGGAGAGATATTCCAGGTTCACCTGATGGCAGATGCCGGTGCCGGGCGGGACGACGCGGAAATTGTCGAACGCCTTCGAGCCCCAGCGCAGGAAGGCGTAGCGCTCCTGGTTGCGGTCGTACTCGAGCTCGACGTTGCGCGCGAAGGCGGCACTGGATGCGAACGCATCGACCTGAACCGAATGGTCGATGACCAGGTCGACCGGCACCAGGGGGTTGATCTTGCGCGGGTCGCCGCCGAGCGCGACCATGGCGTCGCGCATGGCGGCGAGGTCGACCACGGCCGGCACGCCGGTGAAGTCCTGCATCAGCACGCGCGCCGGCCGGTAGGCGATCTCCTGCTCGGAGGTGCGCGCATCGAGCCAGGCGCGCATCGCCTTGAGATGCTCGACCGTGACGCTGCGGCCGTCCTCGAAGCGCAGCAGGTTCTCCAGCAGAACCTTGAGCGAGAACGGCAGGCGCGACAGGTCGCCCAGCGCCTTCTCCGCCTCGGGGATCGAGAAATAGTCGTAGGCGAGGTCGCCGGCGGTCAGCGAGCGGCGGACCTGCAGCGTGTCATGACCGGTTACGGGCAACGGAGCTCTCCTGAGGATGCTGCGACGATGCCGCGCGGCGGGGGGCGCCCCGGTCTCGCGGAGGTGCGCAAGCTATAGTCGCCTGCCAAAGTGCCGGCAAACGCGGCGGATCGGCGCGGCCGCCGCTTGCCGCGATGCAACTCCCGCGCCACCTCCCCACCGGACCGGCGAGGGGAATGCGCGTGGAGCTTGGCGTCTATATCGGCCTGTTCGTCAGCGCCGTCACCTCGGCCACGCCCCTGCCCGGCACGTCCGAGATCCTGATGCTCGGCCTGCTGGCGAAGGGCTTCGCGCTCTGGCCGCTCTGGCTCGTCGCCACCGTCGGCAACGTCGCCGGCTCGACGTTCAACTGGTGGCTCGGCCGCTGGGCCCTGCGTTTCCGCGACCGGCGCTGGTTCCCGGTCGGCCACCGCGCGCTCGAGCGCGCCCAGGCCTGGTACGGCCGCTGGGGCCGGCCGATGCTGCTGTTCGCCTGGCTGCCGGGCGTCGGCGACGCCTTCACCGTCGCCGCCGGCGTCATGCGCGTGCCACTGCTCACCTTCCTGGCCCTCGTCGCCATCGCCAAGGGCGGCCGCTATGCGGCGATCCTCGGCGTCGGCCACGGGCTAGACATCGGCGGCTGGTTCTAATCCTCGCCGCCGAGCGGACAGGGAACTGCCTTCGGCGGCAAGGAGCTGATCGGTATTCAACGAGGCCGCGCCGCACGCCTCCAGCGACCCCAATACCAATCAACGCGTCGCCAGGAGCCGGTCGAGCTGCCCGTCGAGATAGTTGAGCTTGGTGCGCTGGGCGGCGGTCAGCGTCTTCTGCAGCAGGTTCTTCTTCTCGTAGGGGTCCTGCTGCAGGTCGAAGAACTCCCGCACCGGCCATTGCAGCCCGGCGGCGCGCTCGATCAGCTTGTAGCGGCCGTCGCGAATGGCGTGCTCCCAGTTCTCGTTCCACAGCAGGTCGAACTTCTCCGCGAAGGTCCAAGGCCGGATCGCGGCGCTGCTGCTGTTGGCGATGAGCGGCAGGAAGCTCGAGCCGTCGATCTTCCGCCCCCCGAGCACGGCGGTGGGATCGATGCCGGCGAGCCGCAGGATGGTCGGATAGAGATCGACCGTGCTGATCTGCGTGAGAATCTTGCGCCCGGACTTCACCACGCCGGAGCCGGCGACGATCAACGGCACCTGTACGCCCTGCTCGTAGACGCGCAACTTGGCATGGTCGGGATCGTAGGGTGTCGCCGTGACCTCGTTCGGCGTGCCGTTGTCGCCGAGGAAGATCACGGTGGTGGTGGCGAGCTCGACCGACCTGAGCAGGCGGCCGATCTCGGTGTCCATCGCCTCGATCATCGCCTCATAGTAGGTGCGCCGGGCCGCGCCGGTCGCCGGCACGCCCTTGTAGGCATTCAGCAGGGTTACCGGCGGCTTCTGATAGGGCGAATGCGGCGCGCTTAGCGCCAGCCAGATGAGGTAGGGCTGGCCGGCGGTGCGCGCGGCGCCGATGGCGGCAACCGCATCGTCGACCTGGTCGGTGACCGCATAGGTATGGTCATGGGGATCGATCTCGACCCCGTTCACCACCTTGGGCCAGTCATAGTAGTCCGGCAGGTGCGCCAGCTCCGGGTGCGGGCCGCTGAACCGCGGCCAGCCATGGAGCGCCGGGTCGTCGATGCCCCGGCTGAGGTGCCACTTGCCGATGTGGGCGAGGTAGTAGTTCTTGCCGGATGCCGCGAACGCCTCCGGCAGCGAGAACGAGTTCGGCGACAGGACCGGCGGCGGCAGGCTCGGATCGTCGGGCACCGGCTTGCCGATCCCCGTCCGGAACGCGTAGCGGCCCGTGAAGATCGTGGCCCGGCTGGGCGAGCAGCTCGGCTCGGCCCAGGCCCTGCGGAACAGCAGGCCGCCTTTTGCCAGCGCCGCGAGATTGGGGGTGGCCGGCGCAGGCGGCGTGGTGGCTCGCCGATCGGCGGTCGGATAGTAGCGCGTGACGTCGACGCCGTAGTCGTCGGCCAGGATCAGCAGGATGTTCCGCGGCGCCGCCGATGCCGGCGAAACGACGGATAGGAGAACCAAAGATAGAATTAGACTGAAAATACAACGCATTAGAGGTGACCCGATGATGCTTCTCAGGGTCACAAAGTATCAGAAACGCACGCGTCCGCAGGGATCCGGATGCCACAGCCAGGGAATAGAAGCTAAGCGGAAGCGCTCAGCCTGAGATTCTGGATGCGCCGCTCGGTGAGCTGGGCGCGGATGCGTAGGATCAGCACGGTGACGAAGTAGAGGTGGAACACCAGGACCATCAGCAGCAGCGGCCACAGCATGCTCGGGGCCAGATGCGGGCCGTCCATGCGGATGATGCTGGCCCGCTGGTGCAGCGTGTTCCACCAGTCGACCGAGAACTTGATGATCGGCAGGTTGACCACGCCGACCAGCGCCAGGATCGAGGCGGCGCGGGCACCGCGGGCCGGGTCCTCGAACGCGTCGTGCAGCGCCATGTAGCCGAGATAGAGGAAGAACAGGATCAGGACCGAGGTCAGCCGGGCGTCCCAGACCCACCAGGTGCCCCACATCGGCTTGCCCCAGATCGAGCCCGTGGCCAGGGCGATGGCGGTGAACACCGCCCCGATGGGTGCCGCCGCCCGTGCCGCCACCTCGGCCAAGGGATGGCGCCAGATCAGGCCGACCGCACTGCCGGCGGCGACGCAGAGATAGCAGGCCATCGCCATCCACGCCGCCGGCACGTGGATGTACATGATCCGGTAGGCCTCGCCCTGCTGGTAGTCGGCCGGTGCCACGACCAGCGCCAGCACCAGCGCCACCGGCGCCAGGACGGCGGTCCCCCAGGCGGTCCAGGGATAGACCGCGTCGGCGATCTTCTGGAAGCGGAGCGGATTGGCGAGAGCGTGCATGATGCGACCGGTCCGGAATGCCGCGAGCAGTGTCGCCGATGCGGGGCGGCGAAGGCAACATGGAAGCGGAGGGACGACGAGGCGGATAGATCAAATGCGCTTGCGCGGTACGCGCACAGGCGAGCTTCGCCGCAGACACCAGTAGCGGCGAGATTCGAAATCAGAAATCCGGAGTTGGAAGGAGCGATCGAGCAGGACACCGCGATGAGGCCTTTGCCACGGCCGCGGGTGCAGACGTTCTGATCGAGGTAGAGCACGATGACCAAGCACTACCGCAGCAAGCCCATGGCCTCGATCCACGCGACCGCCGAAGGTCTGCAAGCTGCAGACGTGTTGGACGAGCAGACCATGCGCCGGTTCAACGAAGCCTGCCTGACCCCGGTGCATCCGCCGTCCGCCGTCCGCCGAGGAGATCCGGGCATTGCGCGGGCGAAAGCGCGACGAAAAAGTGTAGTTCTCGCTTGACGGATGTTGTCGTTTTTGACAACATAGCTGAATGATAAGAACGAGGGCGATTTCCTGGCTGAAAGGTGCGCGGAAGGATTTTGAGGCGTTTCCCGCCGCGGCCCAGGTGGAGATTGGAGGGGCATTGAGCATCGTGGCGGAAGGCCGCCATCCCGATGTCGCCAAACCGCTCAAGGGATTCGGCTCCGGGGTGCTGGAACTGGCCTTGCGGCACCGGGGTGAGGCCTATCGCGTCGTCTACGCGGTGCAGATCGGGGCGGATATCTGGGTCGTGCACGCCTTCCAGAAGAAATCGAAGACCGGCAGCAAAACCCCGAAGGTGGAGACGGATCTGATCGAGGAACGGCTGAGACGATTGAAGGAGGCACTGCGATGAGCGACGACGACATGGAACTGATCCGGGGCAGCGGCAACGTGTTCCGCGATCTCGGCCACGCCAACCCCGAACTGGAGCAGCTGCGGGCGATCCTGGCGGCGCAGATCATCGGCGTCCTGGACGACCGGCATCTGACCGTGCGCCGGGCGGGCGAGCTCACCGGCATCGCCGCCGCCGACTTCTCCCGCATCCGCCGCGCCAATCTGGGGCGATTCACCATCGACCGGCTGATGACCATCCTCGGCCGTCTCGACCAGGAAGTCGACGTCACCGTCAGCGTCAGGCCCAGGCCGCAGCAGGGCGACGGCCCCGGCAGGGCGCTGCATCCATGAGCCTCGGAGACGAGGTGGTCGTGCGCCGCGGTACCGCCAATCTGTTCGCCGACCTCGGCTATGCCGATGCCGACGCGCATCTGTTGAAGGCCGAGCTGGTGCGCCTTCTCACGTCCCTGGGCTGCGCGGTTGATATCGTCGTGCGCGCGCCCGGCGAACCGGCAGTCAGGGGGAACACTATCCATATGCAGCCTGTGCAGCCTGTGCAGCCTGTGCAGCCTGTGCAGCCTGTGCAGCCTGTGCAGCCTGTGCAGCCTGACGGACGCGGCGCCAGCTTCCATGCAATTGGGCATAATTGCAGGATCGAACCAACCTGGACTTGAAGATTATCACCGATGAGTGAAGAGCCTATGCCGGATTTTCCGACAGAGATCGCACGGCTGCTGCCCGTTAAGGACATTTACGAGGACGCGGCACAGCCTGCCGCAAGGCAGGCCGGAACAATAGGTGCCGACCTGTTGAAGGCTCTACATCTCGTGCTAGCGCCAATTCAGCTCATGGCCGCATATCAAGACCGCTTTAGAAATTTCGTAGATAATTCCGTAAGGAAAGTGCCAGAGGATCGTCGTGTTCAGCCGGCCCCGCAAATTGCCGGACCTATTCTAGAGGGTATTAGGTATGAACCGGAAGGAACAGAAATCGATGAAATGTTCTCGAACTTGCTTGCCAACTCGATGGATGCGGATGGCTTTGGCAAAGCGCATCCGGCCTATCCTAATATAGTTAAACAAATATCTAGAGACGAAGCTGTTATGCTATCTTTCTTGTGGGAGCAAGAATATTCTCGAATTGAGGAATATAGTTTATCCGAAGATATCGACTATTTTGGCCAACCAAAGGGGGTATTCAATAATCACCGCGTAGTGAAAGACGATTTTCCTATCGATAAGCTTTTTATGCCTGAGCGATTTGATTTCTACATAAACCATCTAAATACGCTTGGACTTGCCGGTCTTTACCGTGAGGCGTCGGAGCCGATTTATGAGTCTATTGATTCGATTAATCGAAAGCAATCCGGAACACGACAACAACTTTTTCTAAGGTTAACGCACCTCGGAAAAGACTTTGTTTCAGCATGTAAGCCGCCGAACCTAAAATCATAGTCAAGCAGGTGATGCGTTCATCATATTGCCTCGATCCAAGAAGAATCATTAAATCTGAAGGCGAAAACCAACAATTGCCTTGGGCAACGAGATTGTAGTAACATCGCAGGAAGGTATAGTTCGATTGGATCAGGCAAGGCGGCTAGCGATCGACGCAAGCATGGGGCAACTTCAAAACCGCCCTGCGGTCTTCGCCGAACCGTTCGCCCTCTCGGAGCCGGAGCGGATCGAGGACGGCGAGCAGCGATGGCGGACTCTCGGCGTGGTGGAAGGTCATGCCCTGCTGCTGGTGGCGCACACCAGCCGGGACGAGGAGCAGGACGGGCAGGCCTTGGAAGTCATCCGCATCATTTCAGCCCGCGCGGCCGACCGCACGGAAAGGCGACGCTATGAGCAGGAAAGCCGTTAGGCACGACATTGACCTTGCGAACCTGCCCCCCCTGACCGCGGAGCAGGAAGGCGAGCTCGCGGCCCTGGTGGCCAAGCCGGACAACGCCATCGACTACAGCGACATTCCTCCGCTGGACGATGCGTTCTGGAAGAATGCGGTGCGCAACCCGGTCTACAGGCCGACCAAGACCTCGACCACGATCCGCCTCGACACGGACGTGCTGCTCTGGCTGCGCAGCCAGGGCAAGGGCTACCAGTCCCGCATCAATGCCATCCTGCGCCAGGCGATGCTGGCATCGATGAAGCGCTGAGCGCATGGCGCCTACTCCGGCGCCGCGGCGGTGGGCGATGCCCCGTCATGCGCGGCGGCGCACGAAGCACTGCTCCATGACCTCAGCACCCCAGCGGCGGCCGGGTCGCTCCTCGGCCAGCACGAAGCCCGCGGCCTCGTAGAGATGCCGCGCGGCGTCGAGGCCGCGGAAGGTCCAGAGGCGGATCTCCGGCCAGCCCTGCCCGTCGCCGAAGCGGAGCGCCGCGTCGAGCAGGTGCCGGCCGAGGCCGCGGCCGCGCGCCTCGTCGGCGACGATGAACCAGCGCAGGTGGCCGGTGCCGGCGCCGAGATCCTCGCCGTCGAGCGCGACCATGCCGACCATGTCCTCGCCGAGCATGGCCCGCCAGACCCGGTTGCAGGAGCGGTCGAGGCGGCAGGAGAATTCGGCGAGCCCGCTGGCCACGCCGGCCTCGAACGGCTGCCCGAAGCCTGCGGCCCGCGCATAGTACGCCGCGTGCAGTGCTGTGCCGCGGCCGACGAGGCCGGGAGCGTAGCCCGTCTCGATCCGGATCAGAGGCGTGGCTCGCGGCCGCTGGCCGCCGGCCAGCGCATCGGCATAGAGCCGGAGCCCCTCCTGGACGGTGCGTCGCTGCCCCTCGGACAGCCGCCCCAGCGCGTCGGCGACCTGCGCCCGGGCGAAGCGATGGATGGCGGCCACGGTCACCCGACCCCGGTCGCCGAGCCACAGCGGTTTGCTCCGGCCGTCCCTCGCGCCCGCCCGCTCGACCACCTCGCCCGCCGCGACCAGCTTGCGCAGCAGCCGGCTGACGCTCGACTTCTCCAGCAGCAGCCGCTCGGCGAGCTCCTTGGCGGTGATCCCGTCGGCGGAGTCGATCTCGATCAGCGCATGCACCGCCGACGGCGGCAGGTCCGTCCCTGCCAACGAGCCGCGCATGAAACCGAGCTCGCGCACCAGCCGCCGCGACGCGCCGCGTATCGCCTCGACCCTGTCGGCACTTGGTTGCATGATGCAACCAAGTTGCCCCACGCCCGGTTCGACCGCAAGCCCCGTCGGCGCCGCTCTACTCCAGCGCCAGCCGCAGCGCCGCCGCGGTGGCGAACGGTGCCAGGGCCACGGCCAGGAGCAGCATGGCCCCCAGGATCAGCAGCGGGGCGGTGCCGCCCAGCCCGAGCATCGCGCCCTCGACCGCGGCGACGCCGAAGATCAGCACCGGGATGTAGAGCGGCAGGACGAGCAGCGCCATCAGCAGGCTGCCGCGGCGGCTGCCGAGGAGGAGCGCGGCGCCGATCGAGCCGATCAGGGTCAGGGTCGGCGTGCCCAGCAGCAAAGCGAGCGGCACCGCCCACAAACCCTCCGGCGGCAGGTTCATCAGCAGGCCCATCAGCGGCGAGGCCACCACCAGCACCAGCCCGCTGGTCAGCCAGTGGGCGAGGCACTTGACCACCACCAAAAGCTCGAGCGGCACCGGTGCCAGCAGCAGCAGCTCGAGCGACCCGTCCTCGTGGTCGGCGAGCCAGAGCCGGTCGAGGGTGAGCAGGACCGCCAGCAGCGCCACCACCCAGACCACACCGGCGCCGATGCGGGCCAGGATGTCGGGCGAGG
>JAXMCJ010000060.1:0-24922 GCA_046349415.1 Geminicoccaceae bacterium | reverse complement strand
CGGCGACCCAAGACCCCAATTGTCTCAGGGCGACCGCGAGCGGGCCTGCCGGCTGGCAGACCGGCCGCGCCCATGCTAGTCAGCGCCGCGTCGGACCGACCCCTCCCCTGGACATCGAGATTCGCCCGCGCCCGGCGCGGCATCCGGAGCATGCGAGCATGGCCGCCTACCAATACATCTACGTGATGAAGCAGGTTTCCAAGATCTATCCGGGCGGCCGGGAGATCATGAAGAACATCACGCTGGCGTTCCTGCCCGGCGCCAAGATCGGCGTGCTGGGCATCAACGGGGCCGGCAAGTCGACGCTGCTCAAGATCATGGCCGGCATCGACCACGACATCGGCGGCGAGGCCTGGGCGGCGCAGGGCGTGAAGGTCGGCTACCTGCCGCAGGAGCCACAGCTCGACCCGGCCAAGGACGTGCTCGGCAACATCATGGAGGGGGTCGGCCCGACCGCGGCGCTGCTGGAGCGGTTCAACGAGGTCTCCAACCGGTTCGCCGACCCGGACGCCGACATGGACGCGCTGCTGGCCGAGCAGGCGGAGCTGCAGGAACAGATCGACGCCTGCAACGGCTGGGAGCTCGAGCGCACCATCGACATCGCCATGGACGCGCTGCGCTGCCCGCCGGGCGATGCCGACGTCACCAAGCTGTCGGGCGGCGAGCGGCGCCGGGTGGCGCTGTGCCGGCTGCTCCTGTCCAACCCGGACATGCTGCTGCTCGACGAGCCGACCAACCATCTGGACGCCGAATCCGTGGCGTGGCTCGAGCGCTTCCTCGCCGAGTACAAGAGCACGGTGGTGGCCGTGACCCACGACCGCTACTTCCTCGACAATGTCGCGGGCTGGATCCTCGAGCTCGATCGCGGCCGCGGCATCCCCTACGAGGGCAACTACACCGGCTGGCTCGAGCAGAAGAGGAAGCGGCTCGAGCAGGAGGAGCGCGAGGAGCGCGGCCGCCAGCGCACGCTGGCGCGCGAGCAGGAGTGGATCGGCCAGAGCCCGCAGGCGCGCCGCGCCAAGTCCAAGGCGCGCATCTCGGCCTACGAGGATCTCTTGGCCCAGGCGGGCGAGCGGGCGCCCGAGTCCGGCCAGATCGTGATCCCGCCGGGGCCGCGGCTGGGCGATCTGGTGATCGAGGCCGAGGGGCTGACCAAGGGCTTCGGCGACCAGCTGCTGATCGAGAACCTGAGCTTCAAGCTGCCGCCCGGCGGCATCGTCGGCATCATCGGCCCGAACGGTGCCGGCAAGACCACGCTGTTTCGCATGATCGTCGGCCAGGAGCGGCCCGACGCCGGCTCGATCACGGTCGGCGACACGGTCAAGCTCGGCTATGTCGACCAGAGCCGCGATTCGCTGGCGGCCAACAAGTCGGTGTTCGAGGAGATCTCGGGCGGCCAGGAGCTGATCGAGGTCGGCAAGCGCACGCTGCCGGCGCGCGCCTATGTCGGCGCCTTCAACTTCAAGGGCTCCGACCAGCAGAAGAAGGTCGGCCAGCTCTCGGGCGGCGAGCGCAACCGCGTCCATCTCGCCAAGCTGCTCAAGTCGGGCGCCAACGTGGTGCTGCTCGACGAGCCGACCAACGATCTCGACGTCGACACGCTGCGGGCGCTGGAGGATGCGCTGCTCGATTTCGCCGGCTGTGCCCTGATCATCAGCCACGACCGCTGGTTCCTCGACCGGATCTGCACCCACATCATCGCCTTCGAGGGCGATTCGCAGGTGGTCTGGTTCGAGGGGAACTACCAGGACTACGAGGCCGACCGGCACAAGCGGCTGGGCACCGACGCCGACCAGCCGCACCGGATCAAGTACAAGCCGCTGAAGGTGGCGTGAAGGGCGGGCGAAGGGGAGGTCTGCTTGCTCGCGTTATGGTCTCGTCGCACTCTGGCGTCTACCTCGCGGAATTCAAGTGGGCGCTCATCTTCGTCCGAACCGGGGAGGGCAACGCCCGGCCGAAGTCGCTGGGCGTGAAGATGGGCCGCAAACCGAAGCTGACACCGCATCAGCGCAGCGAAGTCGTGGCCCCGATGAAGGCAGGGGCATTATGGTTAAAGTTATCGTCGCTATTGGCGGTTACGCGGCTTTCGATCAACCATGTCAAATTCTGATTTATTTGGGCCGGTGCGGAATAGAGAAAGCTTCTCTATATAATCATCGAACCTATTATTCTTCAAGATTGTTGCAGCCTTAACTTCCCATGGGAATATTAATAACATATCCTTTCCTGTCATATGATTTTTTTGCCGCCAACGATTTTCTCTCATATCAAATTTCAAGGAAACTTCTTCACCTGGTAGACCGAAGCTCATGCCAATGAAGATAATTCCTCTTTGGTCGATCTTTAGGCACGGATACATTCCGCCGACATCTTCAATCATATTTTCACTGACAAAATCGCTGACGGCCTCGCGCAGTCCGAGCGATTCGCTCAATTCGCCCGGAGGGCCTGCTAATATCCAATCAGCACTCCGTCTTATTTCGGCAATGGCGCCTTCGCCAGATCCGAGAACATGGCATTCGAGAGGTTGGGTTATGTGTGGAGTGAAGTCCGGCGCGCGCAGACTGTAAAGCAATCCGGCAATGGTGCCGGGGATGGAGACATAATCATGTTTTGGGTCTGTCTTCAGAACCTGAATTAAAGTAACTGGTAGCCAGTTCCTCTGCATGCACCCAGTGCCTTGGGCAATCATATTCACCAATTCAACAACCTTTTTTCTCTCCACGGTATTGCGGTATCCTGGCTGGACCGAGGCAATCATAAAATGAACCGGCCGTGCCTTGCCCCGATTTTCAAGGTTTCTATAGCATGCGCGAAGAAATCGCGGTAACCATGCATACATGCTGATAGCGTCACGCCGCTTTCGGAAGCGGAGTTGTCGCCTCATTTCGCGGAGGATAAGTGCCGCCGTTCCAACATCGCCGCAAAAGCCAAGTACGGAGGTCGATGTCAAGGGGATCAGCTTTTGCAGCGTGTCGGAATGTATATCGGCCTTGCCTGGCGACTTAACTGTCAATCGGCAATCGGCGGCAATGATTACACCATTTAATAACGATACCCCGGCCACCACAGTCATAGTGAAAAGCCCTGGCTCATCAGCGCTATACCGGTTGGTAGCGCTTGACCTGAATATCGCCGGCCCGCTCACGCATGGCGTGACTGTCATGCCACGCCTGCATTCGCAGCAGCATGTCCATGTCCACGCCGAAGGCCTTTTCGATCCGCAGCGCCATCTCGGCCGACAGGGCGGCGTGGCCGTTCACCAGGTCGGACAGGGTGGCCCGTCGCACGCCAAGGATTTCCGCCGCCTTCGCGACGGACAGGCCGAATTCCTCCAGAATCTCCTCGCGCACGAACTCGCCGGGCGCGGACGGTTTCATTCCGATCTTGGTCACCTCTTCGCTCATCGGTGGTAGTCCTCCAGATCCAGGTTGCAGATTTCGCCGTCGACGAGGTCGAAGGTGATCCGCCAGTTGCCGGAAACGGCCAAGCTCCATGTGCCCGCCCGGTCGCCGGTCAGCTGGTGGATGCGCCAGCCAAGCGGACCTGCCAGCCGTTCCACGCTTTCGGCGCTGATCAGAGCAGTCAGGATGCGCCGTGTCCGAGTCACCAGGTCGCGGCGGATGCCTTTGGCGTCGTCGTCCTCGATGAAGCGCAACAGGCCCTGATGGCGGACACTTCGAATCCTGATGGCAATGATTTGTACGGCGAAACCGTACACACGGTCAAGCTGGCGGGTATGCAAGGTCGCGATGTCGCAGGCCAGGATCCAGGCCTGGAAGCTGACCCCTGCGCTGGCATGCATCTGTGGCAGGGCGGCACCTAGTTGGAGCCGCCCGCAGCGCCGGCAGCGTCGGGTGCGATCTGGGATCTCCTAATTCGCCCCGCGTCGGTATTACGTCGAGGTCATGCATCTCGACGAGATCCTGACCGCGGCGGTCCTGCTGCTCGGGGCGAGCGCCGCGGCGATCGCCCTGTTCCAGCGGGCGGGCCTCGGCTCGGTCCTGGGGCTGCTCTGCGTCGGCGTGGTGCTCGGGCCGAACACCATCGGCCCGGTGGTCAACATCGGCCCGATCGCCGCCGCGGCCGAGCTCGGCGTCGTGTTCCTGCTGTTCGTCATCGGCCTGGAGATCGAGCCCAGGCGCATCTGGGCGATGCGCCGGCAGCTGTTCGGCCTCGGCACGCTGCAGGTCGCGGCGACCGGTGCCGTGCTCGCCGCCGTGGCGCTGGCGATCGGCCGGCCCTGGCAGTCTGCCCTGATCCTCGGCCTCGGCCTAGCCTTGTCCTCGACCGCGTTCGTCATGCAGCTCCTGGCCGAGCGCGACGAGCTGGCCACGGAGCAGGGGCGCACGGCGCTGGCGATCCTGCTGCTGCAGGACATCGCGGTGATCCCGCTCCTGGCGCTGGTGCCGCTGCTCGCCCCGGGTGCCGACGAGCCCGACGCGGCGACGATCGGCCAGCGCACGCTGCTGATCGTGCTGACCCTGGCCGGGATCGTCGGGCTCGGCCGGGTCGCGCTGCCGCGCCTGTTCGCGACGCTGGCGCGCCTGCGCAGCGAGGAGGCGTTCGCCATCCTGGCCGTCCTGGCGGTCCTGGCCGCGGCCTGGCTCGCCCAGTATGCCGGGATGTCGCCGGCTCTGGGCGCCTTCGTGGTCGGCGTGCTCCTGGCCGACACGCCGTTCCATCACCAGGTCGCGGCGGAGGTCCGCCCGTTCAAGGGCCTGCTGCTCGGGCTGTTCTTCGTCTCGGTCGGCATGTCGGTCGATCTCGACGTCCTGCGCGAGCGCTGGGGCGAGATCCTGGCCCTGGTCGCGGCACTGATCCTGCTCAAGGGTCTGGTCATCTGGCTGCTGTGCCGGCTGTTCGGGCTCGACAACCGCGCCGCCCTGCGCACCTCGCTGCTGCTGACCCAGGCCGGCGAGTTCGGCTTCGTGCTGTTCGGCGCCGCGGCCTCGATGGGCGTGATGGGCGCGCAGCTCCACACCACGGCCCTGCTCGTCATCTCGCTGTCGATGGCCGCGACGCCGTTTCTCGTCCGGCTCGGCGACCGGCTGCTCGGCGGCACCACGGCGCCGGAGGCGGCGCCCGAGCCGATCGCGGTCCCGGATCAGCAGCGCCGGGTGATCGTCGCCGGTTATGGCCGGGTCGGCCGGGCCATCGCCGAGATGCTCGAGGAGACCGGCATCCCCTTCCTGGTGCTGGAGCAGGATCTGCGCCGCGTGCCGCCGGGGCCGCGCGAGCGCCGCCGCGTGTTCTTCGGTGACGGCAGCGATCCCCGGGTCCTGCGCAGTCTCGCCATCGAGCAGGCGGCAGCGCTGGTCGTCACGCTCGACCGGCCGGCCGCGGCCGAGCGCGTCGTCGCCATGGCGCACCAGCTGTTCCCCGACCTGCTCATCGTCGCCCGCGGTCACGACGGCCCCAACAGCGCGCGGCTGCGCGCGCTGGGTGCGACCGTCGTCGTGCCGGAGACGCTGGAGCTCAGCCTGATCCTGTCCGAGGCCGTCCTGCGCCGGCTGCAAGTGCCCGAGGACGTGGTCGAGGACGCGGCGGAACTGGTGCGCCGCTACCATAGCGGGGAGTCCGGCTGACGTGGCCCGCGGTCGGCCGCTTGCCTGCCGCCGAACGCGGCCCTACCAGTCGGACATGACCGACGGAGTGGGATCGATGGCGGGGCCGCGCTCCAGGATCCTGCCGCTGCTGGCCGCATGTGCGGCGGTGGGCGGCTGCGTGGACATGTTCACCCAGCCGCCGCCGGACGCCCCGGCGGCATGGAGCGGGACGACCACGGCCGGCAATCCGCAGTTCGCGGAGTGCGGCTCGTTCCTGTTCGAGCTCGCCCAGTACCAGCCGCCGACCTACATGTGGAACAGCGTCAGTGGTCGCGCCTGGCCGGTCGACGCCCCGCAGGGTGCGCTCGCGACCTGGACGGCGAGCGGGACCCAGTGGTGGCTCGAGGGCTACGTCAACGACGCGAACTTCGTCGAGTTCGAGACCAAGATGCAGCGGCCGGTCTATTTCGGCGTGAGACCCTACTCGGTCTGGCGCGGCCACATCGACGGCGACCAGATGGCCCTGGTCGAATCCGGCTCGCCCTGCAACCGCGAGGTCGTCCTCGCCCGCGGCTGAGCCGCGATGGCCTGGCGCGACGCGTTCCGCCGGCGGGTCTACGAAACCCTCGAGGACGAGGAGTGGCCGCATCCGGCGAGTCGCTGGATCAATCGCGGGCTGGTCGCCGTCATCCTGGTCAGCGTGGTCATCGCGGTGCTCGACACCGTCGCGGAGGTCCGGCGCGATTGGGGCGGTCTGCTTCGCTGGGGCGAGCTGACCTGCGTCGTCCTGTTCACCATCGAGTACGGCCTGCGGGTGTGGGCCTCGGTGGAGGACCGTGCCGGCCGCTACGAGCATCCGCTCTGGGGCCGACTGCGCTATGTCGCGACCCCGATGGCGCTGATCGACCTGGTCGCCATCCTGCCGACATGGCTGGCACTGGTCCTGCCGGGCGACTTCCTGTTGCTGCGCACGCTGCGCCTGCTGCGCGTGCTCAAGATCACCCGTCACTCGCCGGCGCTCGCCACCTTCGAGATCGTGCTGGTCAACGAGCGCCGCTCGCTGCTGGCCGCCGGCACCATCCTGACGGTCGCCCTGCTCCTGGCCGCCGGGACGATGCACCATCTGGAGGGCGCGGCGCAGCCAGAAGCGTTCGGCTCGATCCCCGCGGCGATGTGGTGGGCGATCGTCACCCTGACCACGGTGGGCTATGGCGACGTGGTGCCGATCACGCCCGCCGGCCGGGTGGTCGGCGGGATCACCGCGGTGATTGGGCTCGGCATGTTCGCGCTGCCGACCGCCATTCTGGGTGCCGGCTTCGCGCATGAGCTGCAGAAGCGAAACTTCGCCGCCACCGCCGCCATGGTCGCGCGCGTGCCCCTCTTCCGCCAGCTGCCACCGGCGCAGCTCGCGGAGCTGACCGCGCTGCTCCGCCCCCGCGTGCTGCCGTCCCGCTACACCGTGTTGCGCCGCGGCGAGCATCCCGACGCGTTCTACTTCATCGACGACGGCCGGGTCGCCGTCCGCCGCATGGAGCGCAGAATGGTATTGGGGCCTGGCTCCTTCTTCGGCGAGATGGCGCTGCTCGAAGGCCGGCCCCGCCAGGAGAGCATCGTCACGCTCACCAGCTGCCGCCTGCTGGAGCTGCGTGCAGGCGACTTTCATCGCATTCTCGCGGGCGACCCGCAGCTGCGCCAGACCATCCTGCACGAGGTTCGCCGCCGGACCGACGCTGAGGATGCGGCTCACTTGACAGGTGTGGTGGCCGACGTCGAAAGCACGGGCGGCCCTGAACAGAAGCGGTAAGCGGCACCGATGGACGAGCTCACCCGGGCGGGGCGCAACGTCGTGCTGCTGCTGCCGTCCGACTGCGAGCGGCATACCGGCGGCTACGTCTGGGAGAGCCGGGTCGCCCAGGAGCTGCGCGAGCTGGGCTGGGTGGTCGACGAGCGCGAGCTGCCCCCCGGCTTTCCCCACCCGAGCCACGCGGCCCGTTCCGGCTCCGTGCGGGTGCTGGCGGGCTTTCCCGACGGCGCGCTCATTCTCTCGGAGAGCTACGCCACGAGCGTCATCCCCGAGTTGCTGGCGGCGGAGGCGCATCGATTGCGTCTGGTCACCGTCGTCCATCATCCGCTCGCCGACGAGACCGGCCTGACGTCGCAAGAGCGCGCGCGACTGTTCGCTTCGGAGCGGGCCGCCCTGCGCTGCCTCCGCCACGTCGTCGTGCCGTCGCGCGAGACCGGCTCGCGCCTGGAGCGGCGCTACGGCGTGCCGGCTTCACGGCTTACGCTGGCCTATCCCGGCACCGACCCCGCGCCGCTCGCCCGCGGGTCCGCAGGGCAGGAGGCCACGCTCCTGGCGGTGGGCGCCGTCATGCCGCGCAAGGATCAGCCGGCGTTGATCGAGGCGCTGGGCACGCTTCGCGACCTGCGCTGGCGGCTGCGGGTCGTCGGCAGTCTCGTGCGCTTCCCGGACACCGTGCGCGAGGTGCGCGCCCGCGCCGCCGCCCTCGACATCGCCGACCGCGTCGAGCTCACGGGCGAGGTCGATGCCCCTACCCTGGCGCGCTGGCGCGACGGCAGCGATCTTCAGGTCTCCGCTTCGCGCCACGAGGGCTACGGCATGGCGCTGGCCGAGGGCATCGCCTGCGGCCTGCCCGCGGTCGCCGTCGCCGGGGGGGCGGTCGCGGAATGGCTGACCGCCGACGCGGCATTGCTGGTGCCGCCGGGCGATCCCGCGGCGCTCGCCCTGGCCTTACGCCGGGCGATCGCCGACCGCGCGCTGCGCCAGCGGCTGCGGGCCGGTGCGATCGACCTGCGCCGCACGCTGCCGACGTGGCGCAGCGCCGCGCTGGCGACCGAGCGGGCTTTGCTGCGGGCACTGGCGACGCCATCTCCCATGACGCAAGCCCTGGCTGGAGCCTGAGCGGAATGGAAGTCGCCGGTGCGGGCCGCTTCGCCCGGAACGTGATGCACTTCGCCCGTGCCTTGCGCGCGGCCGGGCTGCCCGTGGGCCCGGGGCGGGTGATCGAGGCGCTGCGCGCGGTCGAGGCGGTGGGCTTCGAGAGCCGGCAGGACCTCTACTGGACCCTGCACTCCGTGTTCGTGAACCGGCGCGACCAGCGCGAGCTGTTCGACCAGTGCTTCCACATCTTCTGGCGCGACCCGCAGCTGCTCGAGCGGATGATGCATCTGTTGCTGCCGACGCTGCACACAGACCAGCCGGCGCCGCAGCAGGAGGAGGTGAGCCGGCGTGTCGCCGAGGCGCTGAGCCCCAAGGAGCCCGGCACCGGCGAGGGCGAGGAAGAGGAGGAGCCGCCCGAGCTGGAGCTCGACGCGGTGCTCACCTGGTCCAACCGCGAGCTGCTGCAGGGCAAGGACTTCGAGCAGATGACCGCCGAGGAGCTGGCGGCGGCGCGGCGCGAGATCGGGCGGCTGCGGCTGCCGATCATGCAGGTGACGACCCGCAGGTTCCGCCCCGACGAGCATGGCCGGCGGATCGACCTGCGCCGGACCCTGCGCCAGTCGCTGCGCGGCGGCGGGGCCGTGATCGACCTCGCCCGCAAGGAGCGCCGCAAGCGCCATCCGCCGCTGGTCATCCTGTGCGACATCTCCGGCTCGATGAGCCGCTATTCCCGGATGCTGCTGCTGTTCATGCACGCGATCACCAACGATCGCGACCGGGTGTACTCGTTCCTGTTCGGGACGCGGCTGACCAACGTCACCCGCCAGCTGCGCAACCGCGACATCGACCTCGCTCTGTCCCGGATCGGCACCCTGGTCCAGGACTGGGCCGGCGGCACGCGGATCGGCGCCTGTCTCAGGGAGTTCAACCGGGTCTGGTCGCGGCGCGTGCTCGGCCAGGGGGCGGTGGTGCTGCTGATCAGCGACGGGCTGGACCGCGACGCCGGCGAAGGGCTCGCCGAGGAGATGGAGCGGCTGCACAAGAGCTGCCGCCGCCTGATCTGGCTGAACCCCCTGTTGCGGTTCGACGCCTACGCGCCCATCTCGACGGGTGCGAAGGCGATGATCCGCCACGTGGACGATTTCCGCCCGGTCCACAGCCTCGCCAGCCTGCGCGACCTGACCGCGGTGCTCAGCCGCGAGGGCGCGCGCCGGGCCGAAGGGCTCAGCGAGTGGGTGGCGGCATCGCGGGAAGGGGCATAGGCATGGTGCACACCGACGAGCGTCTCCTGGAGCAGCTGGCGGCCTGGCGCGAGGCCGGTCGCAAGGCTGCGATCGCCACGGTGGTCTCGACCTGGGGCTCCTCGCCCCGCCCGGCCGGCAGCATGCTGATCGTCGACGACCAGGGCGAGATGCAGGGCTCGGTGTCGGGCGGCTGCATCGAGGGTGCGGTCATCCGCGAGGCCATGGCCTGCATGGACGGCGCGCCGCCCAAGCTGCTCGAGTTCGGCGTCTCGAACGAGCAGGCCTGGGACGTCGGCCTCGCCTGCGGCGGGCGCGTCCAGGTCTATGTCGAGGCCGTGGCTTGAGGGCGGACACGCTCGCCGCGCTGAATGCGGCGCGGGCGGAGAAGCGGCGGGTCTGCCTCGTGCGCTACCTCGAGGGCGGCGGCGAGGCGCTGATCGTCGATGGCGCGGCGGTGTCCGGCGAGTTCCCGGCCGACGTCGCCGAGGCGGCGGCCACCGCCCTGCGGCGCGACCAGTCGATGGCGGCCGACACCAGCCGCGGCCGCGCCTTCCTCCAGGTCTTCAACCCGCCGCTGCGCCTGATCGTCATCGGGGCGGTCCACATCGCCCAGGCGCTGGCGCCGATGGCCGCCCTGAGCGGCTACCAGGTCACGGTGATCGACCCGCGCCGCGCCTTCGCCACCGACAGCCGGTTCCCCGACGTCGCGATGTCGGGCGAGTGGCCGGACGAGGCCATGGCCGCCCTGGCGCCGGACCGTCGCACCGCCGTGGTGGCGCTGACCCACGACCCCAAGATCGACGATCCCGGGCTCGACGTCGCCCTGCGCAGCGAGGCCTTCTACATCGCGGCCCTCGGCAGCCGCCGCACGCATGCGGGCAGGCTGGAGCGGTTGCGCGAGCTCGGCCACGACGACGCGACGCTGGCGCGCATCCATGGCCCCGCCGGCCTGGACATCGGCGCGGTCAGCCCGGCCGAGATCGCGATCTCGGTGATGGCGGAGATGACCCGGGCGCTACGGGCGCCCGGTTGACGGGACCAGCCGCTTCTTCATGAACCAGCGCCGGTGCCCACCGGGCAGGTCGTCGAGCTCGGCGAACACGGCATAGCCATGCCGCTCGTAGAACGGGCGGGCCTGGAAATCGTAGGTGTCGAGCCATGCGGTCCGGCAGCCGCGCTGCAGAGATTCTGCCTCGGCGCCGCACAGCAGGCGGGAGCCCTGGCCGCGGTGCCGCCAGTCCTGCGCCACCCAGAGCACGTCGACGTACAGCACGCTGCGGCCGGTTTCGCCGATCAGGCCGCCGACGATCTCGCCCCCGTGCCGCAGGATCAGGCCGAGGGCGCGGTGGTCGGCCTCGCCGAGAAAGCCGCGGTTGTTCGCGAGCAAGGACCGCCGCAGGAACGTCTCGTCGGCCTCGGCCGGAGCGTCGGTCAGGTCGATGGTCGGCTCTACGCTCATGTTCGGACCCGCAAGCGGCGCGATTTCGGGGGGCGGCAGCAGCCTATCCTCTCCGCGCTCTCTGTTCGCGAGCGGGTACCGGGCCTATCCTGGCGTGACAAGCCCCGCCTTGGGAGAAGCTTCGATGTCCGAGTCCGTCGCCGACCGCCTGCGCACCCTCGGCATCGAGCTGCCGGCGCCGGCGGCGGCCGTCGCCAACTACATTCCGGTGCGCATCAGCGGCAACCTCGCCATCGTCTCGGGCCAGCTGCCGATGGAAGCGGGTGCGGTGCGCTACAAGGGCAAGCTCGGGGCGGGCGTGAGCGTCGAGGACGGCCAGGCGGCCGCACGGCTGTGCGCGATCAATCTACTGGCCCAGCTCCACGCGGCCTGCGGTGGCCTCGACCGCATCGCCGCTTGCCTGCGGCTCGGCGGCTTCGTCGCCTGCACGCCCGAGTTCACCGACCATCCCAAGGTGGTCAACGGCGCCTCGGACCTGATGGTGGCCGTGCTCGGCGACGCCGGGCGGCACGCCCGGGCCGCGGTCGGCGTGCCCAGCCTGCCCCTCGATGCCGCGGTCGAGGTCGACGGCATGTTCGAGCTGCGCTGAGCTCATGGATTCGACGGCGGGCGACGGCCCGCGGGCGCGCACCACCACCGGCATCGCCGACGTCGAGCCCGCGGCGTGGGACCGGCTGGTCCCGCCCGACTGCCCGTTCCTGGCGCACGCCTTCCTCACTGCCATGGAGGCCAGCCGGTCGGCCTGCGAGCAGACGGGCTGGCAGCCCTTCCATGTCCTGGTCGAGGAGGACGGGCGGCTGATCGCCGCCGCCCCGCTCTACGTCAAGGGCCACTCCTATGGCGAGTATGTGTTCGACCACGGCTGGGCCGAGGGCTATCGCCGCGCCGGCGGGCGCTACTACCCCAAGCTGCTGTCCGCGGTGCCGTTCACGCCGGTGCCCGGCCCGCGCCTGCTCGCCGAGAGCGACGCGGCGCGCGCGGTGCTGATCGAATGCCTGGCCGCGGTCACCCGCCGGCTGGGCCTGTCCTCGCTCCACGTCACCTTCTGCACCGAGCCCGAGGCGGAGGCGCTGGGCCGCGCCGGATTCCTGCTGCGCCGCGGCATCCAGTTCCATTGGGAGAACCAGGGCTACCGCGACTTCCAGGGCTGGCTCGACGCGCTCAAGAGCGCCAAGCGCAAGATGGTGCGCAAGGAGCGCGAGCAGGTGCGCGCGGCCGGCGTCGGCGTCGAGGCGGTGCATGGCGCGGCGCTGAGCCGCGACCTGCTCGACGAGTTCTTCCCGCTCTACCTGGCGACGGTCGACAAGCGCTGGGGCAACGCCTATCTCAGCCGCGATTTCTTCCGCCGGCTGGCCAGCCCCGCGCTGCGCGACCGCGTGGTGCTGATGGTGGCGCGCCACGACGGGCGCATGGTCGGCGCCGCTCTCAACATCCGCGGCACGGACACGCTCTACGGCCGCCAATGGGGCTGCCTCGAGGAGTTCAGGTTCCTCCATTTCGAGGCCTGCTACTATCAGGCGATCGAGTTCGCGATCACGCATGGCCTCAAGCGCGTCGAGGCCGGCGCCCAGGGCACCCACAAGCTGCATCGGGGCTACGCGCCGGTGTGGACCCACAGCGCGCATCTGATCGCCGATCCCTCGTTCCGCGAGGCGGTCCATCGCTTCCTGCTCGGCGAGCGCCGCTCGCAGGAGGCGGAGATGGCCGAGCTGCAGGGTGTGCTGCCCTATCGCGATCCTACCGGCGCAAACTGAGCGGCATCACGGGGTACGGCCAACGCCGCGTGGGTGCTGGTGCCGCCCGCCGGCGCGCGGTAGGGGCGCGGCACGGGGCAAAGCAACTCAGGGAGCGGCGGCGTGAGCTGGTCGCTGGCGATTCTCGACGACGGCATCGCCAACGCCGTCCAGGCGAGCGTCGGCAAGACGACGGCGCTGGAGCACGACTACTACCGCGATCGCGTCGACACGGACGAGGGGGCGGGCGTCACCCACGGCAGCAGGGTGTTCCTGGCGGCGCTCGAGACGACGCGCAGCCTCGACGTGCTCGACCTCAAGATCGGCGCGCCCGGCGATCAGGGCTATTCCTACGACATGATCGAGACCGGCCTGCGCGGCCTGCTCGCTCTCGGCACCGGCCGGGTGGGTGCGGTCAACATGTCGTTCGCCGGCGACTTCTACCCGGCGCAATTCGTGGACGAGCTCGATGCCCTGGTGGCGCGGGGCGTGATCCCGGTGGCCGCCGCCGGCAATTCCGGCAGCCATGCCGGGCTGGAGCGGCCCGGCTACCCCGCGGTGCTGCCGGACGTGATCGCCGTCGGCTCGCACGACGGGCACGGCCATCCCACCTCGTTCAGCCAGAACGGGCCGGCCATCGCCGTGCTCGCCGACGGCGAGGATGTCCCCGACGCCGGCTCGCGCGGGACGAGCTTCGCCGCCCCCCAGGTCGCGGCGACGGTCGCCAACGTCCAGGCGATCGTCCACGGCCTGACCGGCCACACGCTGGGCGTGGCGGCGATGATCGACGCCCTGCGCGAAGGCGGCGCCGGCCCGCGCTCGCAGCCCGACCCGGCGGACGGGGTGACGCGCTATTTTCTGCACGACCACAATGGCTCGCTCGACTACGCCTGGTCGCGCTATGGCGGCACGCCGACCACGGCGCTGGAGTACATCGCCGGCTATGGCGACCTGATCGCGGCCCTGGGTGCGGATGCGGCGGCGGGGCGCCGGCACTTCGAGCATACGGGCAGCATCGAGGAGCGCGCGATCCGCTTCGACGCGCTGCACTACCTCGCCTCCTACCGCGACCTGGCGCTGGCCTTCGGCGAGAACGAGCTGGCGGGGGCCACGCACTACCTCACCGCCGGCGTGCGCGAGGGACGAACGGTGCACTTCGACGGCCTGCGATACATCGCGTCCTACAAGGATCTCGCGGCGGCCTTCGGGGCCGACGAGCTGGCAGGGACGCACCATTATGTCGACCACGGCGCCGCCGAGCAGCGGGACCCTGACCGGTTCGATGCGGCCCAGTATCTGGCAAACTATGCCGATCTGCGGGCGGCGTTCGGCGCCGACGAGGCGGCGGCGGCCGTCCACTACATCACCTATGGCATCGCCGAGGGGCGCGACGACCAGCCCCACGATTTCCTGCTGTGAGCCTGCAACAGCGAAACGGCCGGGGCGCTGCCGCCCCGGCCGTCGCAATCTACCTGTCCGACGTCGGGCGACGTCAGTTGGGCAGGCGGGTCGACATGCCGTCGTCCGTCACGCGGGTCCAGTCGTCGATCTGGCGTTCCGCCTCGTCCTTGGCGATGCCGTAACGCTCCTGGATCCGGCCGGCGAGCTCGTCGCGCTTGCCTGCGACCAGCTCCATGTCGTCGTCGGTGAGCTTGCCCCACTGCTGACGCACCTTGCCCTGGAACTGCTTCCAATTGCCGGCGACCGTGTCCCAATTCATGCCCGGTTCTCCTTGTGTCATTTCGGACGACCAACCTGGTCGGTACGCCGAGTGTAAGGCCCGGCGACGGTCGAGGTTCCAAGACGGCTCGCGATCGGGCAGCTCAGGGCGTGCCGATCGCGAGCGGGGCGGGCTGCTCCAGCAGGAGGCTGACAGCGAACGCGACGGCGTAGAGATAGAGCAGGGTGCGGGCGAGCATGGCTCGGCTCCGGGATCGGGAACAGGGACGCCCGACCTTTGCCCGAGCGCCGTTTCCGCCCGATGCCAGCGGCATTTCAACCGTTCCAGCCGCCGCGGTTTGCGGTACGCTTCCCTTGGGCCGAGGGGAGCTGCAGCGATGAGCCGATCGGGCGACGACGAGGGCGCCATCCGCATGACCGCGCGGGTCCACGAGATCGAGCCGGGGGTGGTCGAGGCCGACTACACGATCGAGCCGCCGATCGAAGCCGATGCCGATACCGAGTATGTGCGGCGCTTCGCGACCGAGGCGGAGGCGCGGGCGTGGCTGGAAGCCATGGCAGGCCAGCATGGCGTGGCGCCGGGGGCGCTGGTCTGGGTCCGGGACTGAGGCGCCCGCCGACGCGGCACGCAGCGAGGCGGTGAAGGCTTCGCTCTGGCTCAACGGCCGCTCGACGATGATCTTCGACGTCTGCCACCCGCCGGCGCGGTTCAAGGCGGTGATGGCCGAGCGCGGCCGTTGGTTGGTCGTGGGCACGGTGGTCGCTGGTGCCGCCGGCAGCCAAGGAGCCGCCAGCTGGCGATCCTGGGCACCAATGCGGCCCGCCCGTAGCCCACGACGAGCTGATCATCGGGAGCAACCGCCGTTCGAGGGATCGAGACCTGCCGCGATTGAAGGCGCCTCGCCTTGACCGTCCGTTGCCAATCGGTCTCAATCGGGAAAGGGATCGCCTGAATGGCGTCGGCCAATAGACCGGGAGGCTGCCATGCATACGACTCGACGTGAGCTGTTGGGCGGAGCCATCGCCGCGGGAGCCGTGCTGGGGTGCGGATGGCCGGTGCCCCATGCTGCGCGTGCCGCCGACGCCGGCGTCCTGCGCGTGCGGGCCACGACCGACCTCTCGGTGCTGGATCCCGGCTACATGACCGGTGGCGTCGAGATCGACGTGCTGCGCGCGCTGATGCCGCGGCTGGTGGCCTACAAGGTCGAAGGCGACCGGGTCACCTGGGCGCCGACCGAGTTCGTCGAGTCGGTCACCGCCAGCGACGACGGTCTCAGCGTCGGCTTCGTGCTCAAGCCCGGCCTGCCGTGGACCGGCGAATTCGGCGAGCTGACCGCCGACGACGTCAAATTCTCGCTGGAGCGGCTGCCCGGATCGGACTGGGGCGGCGACTGGGCCATGCTCGAGGGCGTCGAGGTCACCGGCACGCATGCCGGCACGATTCGTCTCAAGCAGGCGTTCGCGCCCTTCCTGATGACCGCTCTGGCCGGCAGCAGCGGCTTCATCCTCAGCCGCAAGGCGGTGGAGAAGGCGGGAGGCAAGTTCACCACCGAGATCCCCGCCACCTGCGGCCCCTACCTCATGCAGTGGACGCCCAAGCAGCAGATGGTGTTCACCCCCAATCCGGCGTGGCCCGGCTCGAAGCCGACCTTCGGCGAGGTCCGCTACATGGTGATCGACGACAACAAGGCCGCCGAGCTGGCGTTCGAGGCCGACGAGGTCGACGTCGGGCTGATCTCCTCGCAGACGCTGGCGCGCTATCGCAAGAGCCCGCCCGCCGGCAGCGCCACCTCCGTCGCCGGGGCGCTGCAATATATGTGGCTGGGCATGAACACCCAGCACGAGAAGCTCAAGGACATCCGCGTGCGCCAGGCGATCCAGCACGCGGTCGACGTCGACTCGATTCTGGTCGGCGCCTACGAGGACACGACGGAGCGGGCCTATGGCTGCGTCTGCCCCGGACTCCTCGGCAAACGCAACACGACCAAGATCGACTACGATCCGGCGAAGTCGAAGGCCTTGCTCGAGGAGGCGGGCGTCAGCGGGCTCGAGCTGGAGCTGCGCACGCTCAACACCCAGGACCGGCTGCTGACCGCCCAGATCATCCAAGCCAATCTGGCGGCGATCGGAATCAAGGCGACGATCCTGCCCATGGACAGCGGGCCGTTCTGGGACATGGGCGTCGAGTCGAAGGGCGAGACCTGGAAGGACCTGCAGCTCTGGCTGATGCGCTTCGGCTCCGGCCTCGACCCGTTCGAGCCGATGCAGTGGTTCGTGAAGGCCCAGATCGGGATCTGGAACTGGGAGCGCTGGTCCGACGACGAGTTCGAGCAGCTCTGGTCCGCGGGACTCGTCGAGCGGGATCCGGCCAAGCGCGAGCCGATCTACCTGCGGATGCAGGAGATCATGGAGGACACCGGGGCCTACCTGTTCATCAACCACGAGCCGGAGGTGTTCGCGCACAAGGCCGCGATCCGCCCTGCCCTGCAGCCCGACGGGCAGATGAACTTCGCCGGGTTCACCGCCGCCTGAGCCCGGGCCACGCCGATGCTGGGCTACGCGCTGCGCCGCAGCGGCCTGTCGCTGGCGATCGTCGGCCTGGTGATGCTGGGCCTGTTCGCCCTGCTGCACCTGATGCCCGGCGATCCGGCAGCCATCGCGCTCGGACCGCGCGCGACACCGGAGGTCCGTGCCCGCTACGCCGCGAAGATGCATCTCGACCAGCCTATGCTCGTGCAGTTGGGCGTGTTCGCCGGCAACATCCTGCGGGGCGACCTCGGCGAAGACCTGTTCTCGGGCCGGCCGGTCACCAGCATCGTCATGGCCGATCTCGGGCGAACCCTGATCCTCGCCGCCGCCGGCCTCGGCTGGTCGGCAGTGCTGGGCATCGCGCTCGGCTGCCTCTCGGCCGTGCACCCGAACGGCTGGTTCGACCGGATCACGGGCGTGATCGCGGTCGGCACGATCGCCGTCCCCTCGTTCCTGGTCTCGATCTGGGCGCTGCTCGTCTTCGCCATCTGGCTGGGCTGGCTGCCGGTGATCGGCGCCGGCGAGCCCGGCGATTTCCGCGACCAGGCATATCACCTGATCCTGCCGGCCTTCGCGGTCGGCCTCGGCTGGGTCGGCTACCTCGCCCGCATGGTGCGCGCCTCGATGCTCGAGGTGCTCGGCGAGAACTACGTCCGCGCGGCGCGCGCGGCCGGCCTGACCGAGCGCAAGGTGGTGTGGAGCTACGCCCTGCGGATGGCGATCCTGCCCACCGTCACCATGCTCGGCATCGGCTTCGGCTCGCTGCTGACCGGGGCCGTGTTCGCCGAGATCATCTTCGCCAGACCGGGGCTCGGCAAGCTGGTCTACGACATGGTCGAGACGCGGAACTTCCCGGTGGTCCAGGGCGCGGTCCTGGTCATGACGACGGTCTACGTCGCGGTGGCGCTGCTCGCGGATCTCGCGGTCGCCTGGCTCGATCCACGTGTCCGCCACGCTCTCTGATCGCAAGCTCGGGGCGACCGTGGCCGCCGGCGGCTGGGCGGAGGCCCTGCGCCGCCTGCTGCGCGACCCGCAAGGGGTGTTCGCGCTGGTCGTCGTGCTGCTGTTCGTGGGCTCGGCCGTCGCGGCGCCGGTCCTGGCTCCCTACGACCCGGACCTGATCGACATCCGCAGCCGGATGCAGGGCCCTTCCCTCGCGCACTGGCTGGGCACCGACCAGCTCGGCCGCGACACGCTCTCGCGCGTGCTGTACGGCGGCCGGATCGCGCTCACCATCGCCATCATCGGCATCGGCGTGTCGCTGTCGGCCGGGCTCGCGCTCGGCATCCTCGCCGGCTACGGCCCGCGCTGGCTCGACAACCTGCTCCTGCTGGTCATGGATGCCGTGCGCTCCTTCCCGGCCGTGATCATGGCGATGGCCGTCGTCGCCCTGACCGGACCGAGCCTCACCGTCGTGCTGGCGATCGTCATCGTCACCTCGATCCCGAGCTATGCCCGGCTCGCCCGCACCAGCACGCTGGCGCTCAAGAGTGCGGACTTCATCGCCGCCGAGCGCTCGCTGGGGGCCAGCGCGCCGCGCATCATGCTGCACCACCTGCTGCCCAACATCGCCGGGCCGCTCCTGATCCTCGGCGCCATGGACGTGCCGGTGGTGGTGACGGTCGAGGCGGGCCTCAGCTTCCTCGGCCTGGGCGTCCTGCCGCCGACCGCGTCCTGGGGCACCATCCTGAACGAGGGCTACCTGATCATCCGCGACACGCCATGGCCCGTGATCGCCGGCGGCGTGCCGCTGGTGCTGACCACGCTGGGCTTCACCTTCCTCGGCGAATCCCTGCGCGACCTGCTCGATCCGCGGCTGCGGGGCAGCCGGTGAGCAATCTCCTCGAGGTGCGCGGCCTGTCGGTCGATTTCATGACCGCAGCAGGCCCGGTCCATGCCCTGCGCGAGGTCGATCTCGACGTGCCGCGCGGCCGCATCCTCGGCATCGTCGGCGAGAGCGGCTCCGGCAAGAGCACCGTGATCTGGGCCGTCACCCGGCTGCTCGCCCGCAACGCAGCCGTCCGCGCCGGCCGGATCGCCTATGCCGGGCGCGAGGTCCTGGCGTTCCCGCAGCCGGAACTCGAGCGGTTCCGCAGCGAGGACGTCTCGGTGGTGTTCCAGGACCCGATGAGCTCGCAGATTCCGGTCCTATCCTATGCGCGGCAGACGGCGGACATCCAGTACCGGCGCGCCGATCGCACCGCGGCCGAGCGCCGGGCGGCCGCCGTGGCGCTGATGCGGCGCGTCGGCATCCCCGACCCCGAGGAGCGCATCCTGCAGTATCCGCACCAGTTCAGCGGCGGCATGCGGCAGCGGGCCGGCATCGCCATGGCGCTGCTGACGGACCCGGCACTGCTGATCGCCGACGAGCCGACCACGGCCCTCGACGTCACCATGGAGGCGCAGATCATCCTCCTGCTGCGGCAGCTCAAGGAGGAGCTGGACGCGACCGTGGTCGTCGTGTCGCACAATCTCGGCCTGATCGCCGAGCTCTGCGACGAGGTGGTGGTCCTCTACGCCGGCGAGGTGCTGGAGCGCGGCGGCATTGACCGGATCTTCGCGACCCCTGCCCATCCCTACACGCGCGCACTGCTGGAGTGCGATCCGGCGCGGGTTCCGCCCGGCGCGCGCCGGCTGCCGGTGGTCCCGGGCACCGTGCCCGACCTGCGCGCGCCGCCGCGCGGCTGCGTGTTCCAGCCGCGCTGCGCGGCCGCCGAGGCGGTGTGCGGCGAGGTGCGCCCGGATGACCGCGTGCTGGCCGCCGATCATTCGGCGCGCTGCCACCTGCTCGGCCGTCTGCCGCGCACCTCCGCCGCCGCGCGAGCCGGGACGGGCCGGCGGCGGGCCACCGGCGAGACGGTCATCGAGGCGAGCGGCATCGGCATCCGCTTTCGCACACCGGGGGCGGCGGTCCCCCATGTCTCGGCGGTCGTCGATGTCTCGCTGGCGGTCCACGGGGGCGAGACCGTGGCGCTGGTCGGCGAGAGCGGCTCCGGCAAGACCACGTTCGCCAAGGCGCTGATCGGGCTGCTCGCGGTCACCGAAGGTTCGATCCGCTTTCTCGACCGCGACGTCACCAGGCTCGGTGAGGCCGGCTGGCGCCGGGTGCGCCGCCAGATCGCGATGATGTTCCAGGACCCGGTCGGCTCGCTGAGCCCGCGCCAGTCCGTTCGCCGGCTCCTGGCCGAGCCCATGCGCATTCACGGGGCGGCGGCCGCGGAAGCGGAGCGCACTGCGGAGCGGCTGCTGGAGATGGTCGGCCTGCCGCGCGACTTCCTCGACCGCTACCCGCACGAGCTGTCCGGCGGCCAGGCGCGCCGGGTGGGCGTGGCGCGCGCACTCGCCATGCGCCCGCGGCTGGTGATCGCGGACGAGCCTACGGCCGGGCTTGACGTCTCCGTCCAGGGCGAGATCCTGAACCTGATGGACGACCTCCAGCGCGAGCAGGGGCTCAGCTACCTCGTGATCACCCACAATCTGCCGGTCGTGCGCCACATCGCCGATCGCATCGGCATCATGTATCTCGGCCGCCTGGTCGAATTCGGCGATGCCGAGGCCGTGTTCTCGGCGCCCGCGCATCCCTATACGCAGGCCCTGATCGAGGGCGTGCCGCAGCCGGACCCGACCCGCCGGCGCGCGCTGGTCTCGATCGAGGGCGAGGTGCCGAGCCTGCTGCGCCGGCCCGCCGGCTGCGAGTTCCATCCCCGCTGCGCCTACGCGCAGGCGCGCTGCCGCGTGGAGCCACCCGCTCCGCGCAGCATGGCCGACGGCCGCGCCGCGCGCTGTCACTTCCCGCTCGCCCGATGATGGTGGGCCCGGCCCAGGGAGGGCCTTCGCGCGCGGACCAGGAGGTCGCCAGGATCGTCGATCCGGGCGAGCTGCCCCACGCGATCCGCGAGGTGCACCACGCCTGGATCCCCTTGGCCGACGGCGTCAGGCTGGCCTGCCGCTACTGGCTGCCGGTGACCGCGGACCGCGAGCCGGTCCCGGCGATCCTGGAATACATCCCCTATTGCAAGCGCGACGGCACCGCCGCGCGCGACGAGGCGATGCACCCCTATTTCGCCGGCCACGGCTATGCCGCGATCCGCGTCGACATGCGCGGCAGCGGGGAATCGGAGGGCGTGCTGCTCGACGAGTATCTGCGGCAGGAGCAGGACGACGCGCTCGAGGTGATCGCCTGGATCGCGGCCCAGCCCTGGTGCACGGGCAAGGTCGGGATGATGGGCAAGTCCTGGGGCGGGTTCAACGGGCTGCAGGTCGCCGCCCGCCGCCCGCCGGCGCTGAAGGCGGTCATCTCGATGTACTCGACCGACGACCGCTACGCCGACGACATCCACACCATGGGCGGCTGCCAGCTCGCCGAGCACCCCAACTGGTCGTTCGTCATGTTTCCCCTCAATGCGCGCCCGCCCGACCCGCTGCTGGTCGGCCCGGGCTGGGAGGCGATGTGGCGCCAGCGGCTGGAGGCGGTCCGGCCCTGGATCATCGGCTGGCTGCACCACCAGCGCCGGGACGAGTTCTGGAAACACGGCTCCGTGTGCGAGGACTATGGTGCCATCCAGTGCCCCGTCTACCTGATCGGCGGCTGGGCCGACGGCTACTCGAACCCCGTCCCGCGCCTGATGGCCGGGCTCGCCTGCCCGAAGAAGGCGCTGATCGGCCCCTGGGGCCACCAGTATCAGCACCAGGCGAGCCCCGGGCCGATGATGGGCTACATGAGCGAGGCGCTGCGCTGGTGGGATCACTGGCTGAAGGACGTCGACACCGGGATCATGGCCGAGCCGGCCTATCGCGTGTGGATGAACGACAGCGAGCGGCCGCAGACCTACTACGCGCAGCGGAGCGGCCGGTGGGTGGCGGAATCGAGCTGGCCCTCGGGGCGGATCGCCGAGGCGGCCTTCCATCCCGACGGCGCCGGCCGGCTGGGGGAGACGCCCTCCGCCGCGCGGCTGACGGCAGCCGTGCCCGCCAGCTACGGCGCCTGCACGCCGTTCTGGTCGAACATGGGCGGCGTCGAGCCGGAATCGCCGCGCGACCAGCGTGCGGACGACGCGCTCGGCCTGACCTTCACCGGCCCGGCACTGGAGGCGCCGCTGGAGATTCTCGGCCAGCCGCGCCTGGAGCTCGAGCTCGAGGTCGACCAGCCGACCGCGTTCGTCAGCGCCCGCCTGTGCGACGTGCAGCCCGATGGCGCCTCGACGCTGGTGACCTACGGCGTGCTCAACCTGACCCACGACGCCACCCACGAGACGGTCACACCCCTGACGCCGGGCCGCCGCTATCGGGTGAGCGTGGCGCTGAACGACATCGCGCACCGTTTCCTCGCCGGCAACCGCGTGCGCCTGTCGCTCGGCACCGGCCTCTGGCCGGTGATCTGGCCCGCGCCCCGACCGGTCGGGCTGACCCTGCACACCGAGGGCTGCCGGCTGGTCCTGCCGACGCGGGCATCGCGCCCCGAGGACGCGACGCTGCGCGCCCTGCCGCCAGCCGAGCACACGGCGGTCCAGCCGGTCACCGCCCTGCGGCCGGCGCAGCCGACCGTGGCCCGGATCGAGGAGGACCTCGTGTCCGGCATGGTGAGCTTCGTCCACGAGGAGGACGGCGGCCAAACGCGGATCGACCGCGACGGCTGGTGCTTCGGCGCGCGCTTCGAGCGCCGGTTCAGCGTCCACCCCGACGACCCGAGCACCGCGCGGATCGAGCTGCGCGCGGTCAAGGAGTTCGGCCGCGAGGGCAGCGTGCAGGCGCGGATCGAGGCATGGCAGCTGATGACCGCGACGCTTCGCGAATTTCGGCTCCAGGCCAGCATTGCGGTCAGTGACGGAGGCCGACCGATGCTGCACCGCGTTTGGGACGAGTCGATTCCCCGCGACGGCTGCTGACGTCCGAGGCCGAGGCTACGGGGGGCCAGATCCTCGACGGCGAGAGCTCGCTGGTGCCCGGCGGACCAGCACGACGTGAACCGCGTCATCGGCTTTCTGCGATGCGCCCTCGCCGCCGCCGGGGCGAGGGCGCGCCTTTCTGCAGGTGTGCGAGTCCCGCCAGCTAGGGCGATGCCGACGAGAACGCCTCGTTCGCCTCCTCGATCGCCCTGCCGCCGATCTGGTCGGCCGCATTCGCGGCGATGATGCTGGCGAACAATGCCTGGGTCTCTGCCTCGCTGTTGACGTGCGGGAAGGGCTCGGCGGGTGCGGCGACGCGCAGGAACCGGCACAGCGGCGCCCAGCCGTCGCGGGCTTCGAAGACCAGCAGCCGCTCCGGCGGCACGGCCGCCTTCACTGCCGCGACATGCCGCTCGAAGGCCGCGATGAGGTGGTCGTGGCCGTGCACGTCATCGTTCAGGAACCTGCCGATGGTCGCCTGACACATGGCCCCGAACGGGCTGCCGAGGACGAAATCCCACCAGCGTGGCCCGAGGATCGTCTCCTGGGTCGAGCGATACCACTTCTCGGCGTCGCGCACGCTCAAGATCACCTTGGCATCGGGGTAATGCTGCAGCAGCTCGCGCCAGTAGATGCAGGCGGGAAAATCGACCGTCGCCGAGAAATCGGCGAAGATGCGCGCGAAGTCCGGCCGACCCTCGCCGACCTCGGTCCACAGCCTGACATGCTCGGGTCGCGCCAGCACCTCGCTCATGTGGTAGCACGGGCCGAAGCCGAGCTTCTCGAGGGCTATTTTCAGGGAAGCAGTGCCTGTCCGGCCGAATCCGGCGCCGATGATCTTCAGCGGCATCTCGTTTTTCCTTACCCGTCCCCCGGGCCGCCTCCCATGTAACAGGCGCGCTGCCAACGGTCGATCGTTCGCTGCTGGAGGTCGTTGGGGAGTCCGATCGTAGGTTTGGAGGAGTCCAGACCCCGTTCCCCCGTTCCTTTCGGCTCCAATGCCAGCTCCTGTCCTCCATGGTGGCGTGGCGCGGCAGATGTTTCTGTTGTGACAAAAACCTTGAGCGGGCGGTTTTTGTTGCTACAGTATATGCCATATGGAAGTCGAGTTCGATGGCGAGAAGGATCGGGCCAACCGGCGCAAGCACGGGATCTCGCTCGCCGCCGCGGCGGAGATGGATTTCATCGTCGCGCAGATCATCCCGGATGACCGGCGCGACTATGGCGAGGCCCGGCTGTGGGCCGTGGCACCCATCGGCGGGCGGCTGCACGTCCTGACCTTCATCATCCGCGGCGAGGTCGTGCGCGCCATCTCGCTGCGCAAGGCCAACGACCGCGAAAGGAGACGCTATGAGCGATGCGGCCGACGATGACGACAGCCCGGAACTGACCGACGCCGATTTTGCGCGTGCCCGGCCGTTCCCCGAGATGTTTCCCGAGCTTGCCTGGAAGCTGCGGGCGCAGGGCGGGCGGCCCAGGCTGGCGCGGCCCAAGGTCCATGTCGGCTTCCGCCTCGCCGCCGAGGTGGTCGAAGGCATCAAGGCGACCGGCAAGGGCTACAATGCCCGGGTCGAGCGCGTGCTGCGCGAGGCGTTGGAGCAGGGGAAGCTGTGAGGGGCAAGCTTGCGGGTGCCGGCAACCGTTAATTGAGTATGGTGTCCCTAATTCCAGGTCCCGTTAATTGAGTATGGTGTCCCTAATTCCAGGTCCGATCCTATCACCGGCATGGTGCGCGGAACCGGCGCCCATCATGTCGTCCAGGCCAATTGCCCGGCCGCGATCCGGGGGCGTCGGGCGGTCTGGTGGCAGCCGACGTGCGGGTGGCCCTCAAGGACGGATCGAGCCGCATTCCGGAGGTGACCCTGTTCTGCGGCCGGGTGGGCGAGGCGATCTGCACGCGCCGGACCCGATGCTGCTGGTCGAGGCGCTCGGCCACGAGCC
>JAXMCJ010000059.1:0-25095 GCA_046349415.1 Geminicoccaceae bacterium | reverse complement strand
CCTTGCCGTCGAAATCCTTGATCTTCAGCTCGTCGCCATGGTTGGTGAATACGCCCGCCAGCCGGTAGGGCGGGATCTGCAGCTTGGGCAGGTCGAACAGCGCCAGGATCGGCGATGGGTCAGGTCCCTTCGCCTCGATGGTCGCGGCGAAACGGCGCTCGGTCAGTGGCAGCGAGACGGTGCCGTTCACCTTGAGCTCGTTCTTGTCGAGCTCGGAGACGATGGTGAACGGATAGTCGCCGCGGTTCTCGGCAAGCGTGCCGGAAGAGCCGCCGAAGGCGCTCAGGCTCAGCGTGCGGTCGCCCGCGGCGGCACTTGCGACGAGTTTGAGCGCCTCGCGCCGATCGGGATCCAGCGAGGCGTCGATCTCCGCGCGGCCGATGCGGCGCTCGATCCGCGGCAGCCGCAGGTCGGAAACCGTGCCCTTCAATTGCAGCGTGCTGCGTGTCAGGACGTCCAGCGGCTGGCTGCCGCGCACCGTGCCAGAAAGCTTGCCGTCGAGGCGGCCGGTGACGCCTTCTACGCGCGCGATCGCGGCGAGGTCGACCCCGCTCATGTCCAGATCGACGTCGGCCAGGAAGTTCCGGTCGAACGGGCCGGCGGTCAGGTTGCCTCGGACCTTGCCCTGCGGCAGATCCGCGTCGAGCTCGTCGACCCGCAAGTGCCCGTCCGCGACCTGCGCCTTGGCCGAGATGGTGCCCAGACGCGCCTGGGGGATCGCGAGATCCTTGACCGAGCCGGTGAGCTGGAGCCGGCTGGTGGCGAGGCTGACCTCGGGCGGCGCCAGCAGGATCGAACCCGCCAGATCGGCATCCACCCTGCCGTCGTAGCCATCACCGGCGAGACTCGCGAGATCGACGCCCGAGGCCTTCAGCTTGGGCTCCACGGTAAGCCGGTCCGCGTCCAGCGGCCCGGTCGCGATCTCGCCCGCGATCTCGCCATCCGGCAGGCCGATCCGGATCGGCGCCACGGTGAGCCTGCCCTGGTCCAGCGCCAACGTGACGGCCGAATCGCGCAGTATCGGGCCGGTGGGGAGGCGAATTTCGTCGGCCTGGAGCGTGAGGCGGCCCGCATAGCCGGCGAGCGGGCGCAACGGGTTGCCCCAATCGCCGGACGGCTTCGCCGGCTGCGCCTCGGCGTCGGAATTGAAGGCCGCGAAGTCGAGCAGCTTTGACCGCAGAGTGCCGTCGAGCGTGGGCTGAGCCTGCGAGAGATCGAGCCGCAATTGGCCGGCGAGGTCGGATTCGCCCCACTGCACCTGGATGTCGTCGAGCCCATAGACATTGGCGTTGCCGGTAACCGTGGCGGCGGCGGCAAGCGACGGCAGTGGGCCGGGCTGGGGCTGGCCGAGCAGCGCCATCGTGTCCGCCGGCTTGTCGGCGTTCATGCTCAAGGCGAGTCGGATACCGGCGAGCGCGGCGGGATCCTGCACTTGCCCCGTGAGCCCGATCTCCGCCCCCGCGAGCGACAGGTGCCCATCGACGTCGACCGGGCCGGCCCCGCCCGCTGCCTCGCGCAGGCCGCCGACGCGCAGCGATGCCGTGAGCGGTTGGCCCTTCGCAGTGCCTTTCCCGTCGCCGGCGATGTGGACCGCTCCCTCTGGGCCGGCCTCCGTGGCGATGTCGGCCTGGAAATCCACCTCGCGCGGCACGTCCGAATAGGCCACGCGACCGCCCTCGACCGTCACCCGACCGAGCTCCAGCCGCGGGCCGGGACTGCTCGCTCGGCCGCCGCCGGCGGAGGGCCAGCTGGTGCGGCCTTGCGCGTCGCGCTCTAGCGCCAGGACAGGCTGCTCGACGGTGATCTCCGGCAGGCGGACCGCCCGTCGCTGCAGATAGGCGACGAGGTCGGCGCCGACGCGGAGCCGGGCGATGGTCAGGAGATCGTCGGCTCGGGCCCATTCGGGAGCGGCGATGCGCAGGCCGCGCAGCTCGACCGTCGTCACGCGTCCGGGCTCGATCGAGAGCAACCCGATCCGGACCTCGCGGCCGAGCTTGGCACTCGCATAGCGCTCGATCGTCGGCTTCAGCGTGTCGGGGAAGAACACTACCCAGGCCAGGGCGCCACCGGCCAGCACGACGACCAGCAACAACAATCCCAGGGCGATCGCGCCGATCCGACGAAGCATGGGTCGAGTTCCGTCCTGCCGAACCTCCCGGCAGGACTGCAACGCTTCGCGCGCGAGCCCGGTTCCGCCCGGGGTCAGGCGACCGCCAGCTCCAGCGCCAGCCCGTGCGCCTCCGCCGGCGGTACCAGGACCGCCCCGGTCGGATCGCGCCGGAACGGCACGCCCTGCAGCCGCAGGAAGGAGGCCGCCCGGTCGGGATCGGCGACGGTAACCGACATGGCGACCAGCCGCGGCTCGGGCAGGTGCTCCGGCAGGTCGAGCAATGGATAGATCAGCTCGGCGTCCTCGGGCGGTGCGAGCATGATCACGCCGCGGCCGGTGTGCGCCGCGATCACGTTGTCGGTCTCGGTCACCGCCGCCGTCCCGAACAGCCGCCGCAGCGCCTCCGCGGCGGGGGCGGTGTCGTTGGCGCAGAGGGTGCAGGAGCGGATCGCAACGGCACCGTTGGGGTGAGCGAGCCACGCCGGGCGCCGCATCGGCTCCGGCGTCAGATGCTCGAGCGCGAAGACGCTGATGCCCGCGGTCGTGGCGCGCGGCAGGAGGAGGTTGCGGAACCGCAGCTCGATCGCGGCGCCGTCGGCTTCCAGCAGGCGGCCGAGTGCCCTCGGCTCCGCCGGCTGCAGGCCCGCCGCCAGCCAGGCGGCACGGGTCGCGTCGAGGTCGGCGCTGGCGAGCGCCAGGCCCAAGAGGCCCTCGCGCTCCTCGAGGAAGCGGTCGAGATCGTTGGTGAACTGCGCCGGGTCGACGATCCCCAGGAGCTCGACATAGTCGTCGGGGAACATGATGCAGTAGTTCGCGGTCCCCCAGCCGACGTGCCGGCCGCGCGGGGTCGAGTTGAAGCCGAGGCGCGCATACTGGGCGCGCGCCGCCTCCAGATCCCGGACCCCCACGATGACATGATCGAGGCCCCTCAGCCGACGGTCCACCGGCTAGAGCCGCTTGATCAGATTCTGGATGCGATTGTGCCGGCGCGCGCTTTCCGCACCCGTGGGCGCGTCGTCGGCGCGCTCGACGAGCACGGAGACGAGCCGTTGCACGAGGGTGCCGATCTGGTCGTCGTCCAGGCGTTCCGACGCGAGGACGCAGACCTTCTGCACGAACAAGGACTGGTCAATGGATCCGGCGGCCACGGCCGCTGCTGAGGCTGCTGACATTATGCACCTTGGGCGGAGTGCGTTGAGGAAGCTGAGTCGATCGCCCACCGTGCCGCGAATCGCGCGATCCCGCAACCGGTGGAACTGCGGCGGCCGTACTCGCCGCCGCGTCGCATGTCAGGCGGTGAAGGCTTGCAGCCCGGTCTGCGCCCGGCCGAGGATCAGGGCGTGGACGTCGTGCGTGCCCTCATAGGTGTTGACCGCCTCGAGGTTCAGCACGTGGCGGATGACGTGATACTCGTCGGAGATGCCGTTGCCGCCGTGCATGTCGCGGGCGGCGCGCGCGATGTCCAGCGCCTTGCCGCAGCTGTTGCGCTTGATCAGCGAGATCATCTCTGGTGCCGCGCGCCCCTCGTCCATCAGCCGGCCGACCCGCAGACAGGCCTGCAGCCCGAGCGCGATCTCGGTCTGCATGTCCGCGAGCTTCTTCTGGATCAGCTGGTTGGCGGCCAGCGGCCGGCCGAACTGCTTGCGCTCCAGGGTGTAGGTCCGCGCGGCGTGCCAGCAGAACTCGGCCGCACCCAGGGCACCCCAGGCGATGCCGTAGCGGGCGCGGTTCAGGCAGCCGAACGGCCCTTTGAGGCCCTTCACGTTCGGCAGCAGGTTCGCCTCGGGAACGAACACGCCGTCCATCACGATCTCGCCGGTGATCGAGGCACGCAGCGAGAACTTGCCCTCGATCTTGGGCGCCGACAGCCCCTTCATCCCCTTCTCGAGGATGAAGCCGCGGATCTCGCCCGCGTCGTTCTTCGCCCAGACCACGAACACGTCGGCGATCGGGCTGTTGGTGATCCACATCTTGGCGCCGCTGAGGAGGAAGCCGCCGTCGACCGTGCGGGCGCGGGTCACCATGCCGCCCGGGTCGGAGCCGAAGTCGGGCTCGGTCAGGCCGAAGCAGCCGACCCATTCGCCGGTCGCGAGCTTGGGCAGGTACTTCTTGCGCTGCGCCTCGTCGCCATAGGCGTTGATGGGATGCATCACCAGCGAGGACTGGACGCTCATCGCCGAGCGGTAGCCGCTGTCGATCCGCTCGACCTCGCGCGCGACCAGGCCGTAGGCGACGTAGGAGGCGCCGGCGCCGCCATACTGCTCGGGGATCGTCGAGCCGAGGAAACCGAGCTCGCCCAGCTCGGTCATGATGGCACGGTCGAAGGTCTCGTGGCGGAAGGCCTCGCGCACCCGCGGCAGCAGGCGCGACTGGCAGTAGTCGTGCGCCGCCTGCTGGATCATGCGCTCCTCCTCGTCGAGCTGCTCGGCGAGGTGGAACGGATCGAGCCAGTCGAACGCGGCGAGGCTCGCCGAGGCGGCGCCGGTCGCGTGCTCCTTGGCCATGGCGGACATGCTGGTCTCCTTCGAGCGCGGCGGCCGAAGCCGGTCGGCCGCCGGAGCCGCACATATAGACAGCCGGAACGCGGACGCCATCCCTCAGTCGGGCCGCGAGAAGGCGCCCGTGGCGACGGCGATGCCGAGCGTCACGAGCAGGAAGCCGGCGACCAGCCCGGCGCCGATCGGCTCTCCGAGCAGGAACGCAGCGCAGGTCGCGGCGACGAGTGGGTTCACCGCGACCGAGATGGCGACCAGGGTCGGGGTGGTGCGGCCGAGGGCGAACGCCCACAGAAAGAAGATGAGCGCGCCGCAGACCAGGGCGAGATAGGCCAGCGCCAGCGTCTCGGCCGGGGTGACGGCGGCCAGTCGCGGGAGGCCCCCGGTCGCCGCGGCGAGGGCGAGCAGGACGGCGCCGCCCAGCGCCATGCCGCACGCGGCGAATGCCACCGCACCCGAGCGGGCGATCAGCGGGCGCGACAGCACGTTGTAGACCGACATGCAGCCGGCGGCGGCCAGCATCAGCAGATCGCCGCGCCAAGCCCCGTCCGGCGCGGCACCCAGATCGACGCCGAGCGCCAGCGCCACGCCGGCGAGCGCCAGGACGACCCCCAGCGTCTTCCGGGCGGTCAGCCGCTCGACCCGCAGCACGGCGGCCGCCAGCATGGTCAGCACCGGCAGGCAGGCCAGTGCCAGCGCGCCGCGGGCGGCGGTCGTGTAGCGTAGCGATGCGTTGAATAGGATCGGGAACAGCACGAAGAACAGGAGGGCGAGGGCGAGGGTGGCGAGCCAGTCGCGCCGCGGCGGCCACGGGCTGCGCACCATGCGGGCGACGGGCAGGAGCACCAGCGCCCCGCCGAGGAAGCGGACCACGCCCAGTGTCAGCGGATCGAAGCCGCCGGCGAGAAAGCGCGTCGCGACGATGGCGGTGCCGCCGAGCGCACTCGAAAGAAGGGCGGCGAGAACGCCCGCTGCCTGCAAGCTGCACTCTCCTTCGCGCAAGAAGCGGGTCGGCGCCTTCGTCCGCCTTGGCTAGAAGTCGGGCCAGACGATCCGGAGATCAGACATGGGTCAGACAGTGCACCACGGCGAGCGCGACTACGACCGCGTCGAGCGGGCGATCCGCTACATCGCCGCCAACCGGCTCGAGCAGCCGTCGCTGGACGAGGTGGCCGGCGCCATGGGTCTCAGCCCGTTCCACGCCCAGCGCCTGTTCACCCGCTGGGCGGGCGTGAGCCCCAAGCGGTTCCTCGGCCTGCTGACGCTGGAGCACGCGAAGTCGCTGCTGCGCGGCGAGGAGAGCGTCCTCGGCGCCGCCTACGAGGTCGGGCTGTCGGGCAGCTCGCGGCTGCACGACCTGTTCGTGAGCTTCGAGGCGATCACACCGGGCGAATACCGGACGCTCGGCCAAGGTCTCGTGCTGCGCTGGGGCGTCCACGACACCCCGTTCGGGCCGGCGCTGCTGGTCGCCAGCGAGCGCGGGCTGGCGCGCCTCGACTTTCTCGACGGCCGGCGCGACGACGAGGCCTTGGCCGAAGCGCGCCTCGACTGGCCGCTCAGCCGGTTCGACGAGGACGCCGAGGCGACCCGCCCGCACGCGGCGGCCGCGTTTGCCGCGGAGGGCGAGCACGCGCCGCTGCGGCTGTTCGCCAAGGGGACGCCGTTCCAGATCCAGGTCTGGCGCGCCCTGCTCAAGGTGCCGCGCGGGGCCACGGCCGCCTATGGCGACCTCGCGGCCGAGGTCGGGCGGCCGGGTGCGGCGCGCGCCATCGGCCGGGCCTGCGGCGCCAACCGCATCGCCGTCGTCATCCCCTGCCACCGGGTGATCCGCGAGACCGGTGCGCTCGGCGGCTACCAGTGGGGCCTCGAGCGCAAGCAGGCGGTGCTGGCCTGGGAGACGGCGCGCCAATGGCGCGCGGAGGCGGCACCGCTAGCCGGCTGAGCGGTCCAGCCGGTGGTAGGTGCGGTCGTGATGCACGAGCGCGCCGGCCTGTCGGTCGTCCTGCACCACCTCGACTTCGCCGATCAGGATCGAGTGGGTGCCGGCCGGGATGGCCTCGACGAGGCGGCATTCGAGCACCGCGGCCGCGTCGCCGAGGACCGGCATGCCGGTCGCGCCGACGGTCCAGTCGCCGAGGCCGAACCGCGCCGGGCCGCGGCTGCCGTCGCGGCCGCCGAAATGGTCGGCGAGGCGCCCGTGCTCGGGGCGCAGCAGGTTCACCGCGAAGGCGCCCGCGGCCAGAATCAGGTCGTGCGCGTCGGCCCGGTGGTGGACGCAGGCGATCAGCCGTGGCGGCTCGGCGGTCAGCGAGCACACCGAGGTCGCCGTCAGCCCCGCGCAGACCTCGCCGTGCCGCGTGGTCACGATCGCCACCCCGGCGGCGAGCCGGCGCATGCCGGCGAGGAAGTCCGCGGTGGCAACGGGCACGAGACGGCTCCAGGTGGTGCAGGCTTCGCGGCCCCACCCGGGAAGGGGTCACCTAGTAGGCGTTCGGGTGCGAGAAACCGACGAGCAACGTGCGGAAGATAATGCGCAGGTCGAGGAGAATCGACCAGTTCTCGATATAGTGCAGATCGTAGCGCACCCGCTCCTGCATCCGCGCCAGCGTCTCGGCCTCGCCGCGCAGGCCGTGGATCTGCGCCCAGCCGGTGATGCCGGGCTTGACCCGGTGGCGGGCGAGATAGCCGTCGATCAGGCTGGCGAAGCGCTCGTTGTGCGCCACGGCATGCGGGCGCGGCCCGACGATCGACATCTGTCCCAACAGCACGTTGAGGAACTGCGGCAGCTCGTCGAGGCTGGTGCGGCGCAACAGGCGCCCGATCGCGGTCACGCGCGGGTCGCCGCGACGGGTGGAGATTGGGCCGGCATCCTCGGCGCCCGCGGCCGGCAGGTGCATGGTGCGGAACTTGAGCACCTCGATGCTGCGGTTGTCGAAGCCGTAGCGTCGCTGGCGATAGAGGATCGGCCCGGGCGAGGTGAGGCGGACCGCGAGCGCGATCGAGAGCATCAGCGGTGCCGTCAGCACCAGGATGAGCAGCGCCAGGAGCCGGTCCTCGAGGAGCTTCGCGAGCCGCGACCAGCCCGCGAGCGGGCGGTCGAACACCCGCAGCAGCGGCATGCCGGCGAGCTCCGTGACGCCTTGGCCCTCGACGCCGAGGTCGGGCAGGTCGGGGCTGAGCCGCACGTCGACCGGCAGGTGGCGCAGCTTCTCGAAGCAGTCGAGCCGGCGGGCGGCGGCGTGCTGCGGCAGCGTGATCACGATCTGATCCACCGGCTCCGCGCGCGCGACGCGTGCCAGCTCCTCCAGCGTTCCGCGGACGGGATGGCCCTCGACCTCCGCCGGCACCCGGCTTTGCCGGTCGTCGAACAGGCCGGCGACGACGATCCCTGGGTCGTGCCGCCGGATCCGCTGGATGAAGGCGGCGGCCTGCGGCCCGGCGCCGACCAGGAACACCCGGGTCGCCAGCCAGCCGGCACGCCGGCCGCGGGCGAACATGAGCGCCGCCGTGCCGTGCACGACGGCCAGAGTCGGCAGGGCGATGGCGCTCCACGCCAGGAAGAAGGCGAGCGGCAGCTGCCCGAGGCTGCCGGACACGAACGTGAACAGGACCATGAGCGCCTGCAGCCCGAGCCACGCCCCGCAGGCGTAGCCAATCTGGCTCGCGGTCCGGCCGAGCGCGCGCGGCCGGTACAGGCCGGCCGCAGCGAACAGATCGAGGCCCACCAGCGCGGCGCAGGCGGTGGCGAACCAGAACAGGGGGCCGTCGGCGGCCTGCGCGACGAAACCTCGGGCGACCCATGCCGTCCCGACGATCGCCAGCCCATCCGCCACCTTGAGCGCGGCACGGACGCGCGCCGGCGAGAGGCGAACTAGCGCGCCGGTGGCCGGCGCATCAACCGGCGGGTGCCCAAGCATGCTCCTCGCAGCCTGGTAGTTCCTGGCCCATGCTGAATTCAACCATGATGGCCCAGTGGAATCAAGCGGTCGCCCCGCGCCGGGCGGCAGCCTCCTAGCGGCGCTGCAACAGATTGAGCCGCATCGGCTGGATGAAGGCGCGCCCGCCGTCGACCGGCTCGCCGAGCGTCGCGAACAGCTGCTCCAGCTCCGGGCGGGCGCCGTCGAACGCCGCCTGTCGGCTGGGATCGACGGCGAGAAACCGATCGCGCACCGCGTCGAGCGACGGCTCGACCACGCGGGAGGCGTAGAACTCCTCGCGCAACATCCGGAGCCCTAAGGTCCCCGCCGCATGAACCGCGCGGAAGGCCTCGCGGCGCACCTCGGTCTCGTCGTCGATCCGGCGCAGCAGGGCGAAGTGCTCGCCTTCGGCCAGCGGCTCGACCACCACGAGAACACCGCCCGAAAGCAGGACGCGGGCGATCTCGACGAGCGCATCCCATTGGGACGCCAGCGGCACGTGGTGCAGGCTGTTGAAGCAGACGACCAGGTCGAAGCAGGCGGAAGCGAACGGCAGGCGCTCGCCGCGGCCGGCCACGAGCGGCATTGCCGGCGCGTTGCGCGCAGCCCGGGAGAGCTGCCCGGCATCCGGGTCGAGCCCGATCGGCATGGCGCCCTGGGCCGCCGCCCAGGCGAGCAGCCTGCCGTCGCCGCAGCCGATCTCGAGCAGCCGCCGGCCGCGCAGCTCGACCGCGTCGCGCAGAATGTCGGTATGCCGTCGGAGCGGTGGTGGCATGGCGGCGATGATCCTACCTTGTGCCGAACCAGACGTTCACACGGGCCGACCTGCCGGAGGACATATGAGCGGTTCCTTGACGCTGATCATGTCGCTCTTGGGCCTGCTCGCCGCGTCGTGCGGGTTCGCCTGGTACGTATGGAGCGAGCTGGGCGACGTGGCCATCACGCCCGAGGGCTACATGGCGCTCGCCGCCGGGATCGGGGTCACGTTGCTGCTCGGCGTCGGCCTGATGTGGCTCGTCTATTTCAGCCATCGGCGTGGCTACGACGACCGGGTGGGGCGCGACGAGCCCTAGCTGTCGTTGCTATGGAGGTTGTCCACCCGGGTCTGCGGTGGGAGGTTGTCGCTGCCAAGCCAACAACGGCGCCGCGGAGGCACCGGATGGACATCCACCAGCATGCCAAGACCACGCCCAGCGGTCGACTCCCGATGGTGCGGCGCCTGGCTGACGGGTGGCCCGTGGCCGAGGTCGCGGCCGCCTTCGGCATCACCGCCAAGACGGTGCGCAAATGGCAAGCCCGGCACGTGAGCGAAGGCGAGGCGGGCCTGCGCGACCGCAGCTCGCGGCCGCACCTCAGCCCGACCCGGCTGGGCGAGGCGGCCGAGGCCGAGATCCTGGCGCTGCGGCGGCAGCGGCTGACCGGGCCCGCGATCGCGCGCCGGCTGCGGCGCCCGCTCGCCACAGTGGGGCTGGTGCTGCGCCGGCACGGCCTGGGCCGCCTCGCCGCGCTCGAGCCCAAGGCGGAGATCGTGCGCTACCAGCGCGAGTGGCCCGGCGAGCTGATCCACATCGACATCAAGAAGCTCGGGCGGATCGACGGGGTCGGGCATCGACCGCGACGCGGTCGTTCGTCTCCGTAGGAGCTGGCGCCTGCCGGCGCCAGAGGCGATCACCGGCGACCGGCGCGGCCAGAAGCGCGGCCGTGGCTGGGACTTCCTGCATGTCTGCGTCGACGATGCGTCGCGCCTCGCCTACAGCGAGATCCTGCCCGACGAGCGCAAGACGAGTGCGGTGGCCTTCCTCGGGCGGGCGCTGGCCTGGTTCGCCGGCCTCGGGGTCACGGTCGAGCGGGTGATGACCGACAATCGACCGCAGCGCGGTCGATCCGTCACCGCGGGTGCGCTCGCGGACCTGGTCCTGCACGGGCGGCGGCAGGTCGCGGAGATAGGCGTCGCGCACGATCGGCCAGTTGCCTTCGTCGATCCAGCGCTCGTGGAGCAGGGCGAAGTAGGTCCGCTCCTCGAGCATGACGCAGAATGCGTGGGCCGCAGCGCGCTCGCCCGGCGTCAGGCCGCGGTCGAGGTCGATGCCGTAGCGCTCCTCCAGGCGGCGGACGATGAGCCCGGAATCGCCGATCGGCTCGCCGTCGAGCTCGACGAACGGCGCCTTGCCCTTGGGCGTGGCGCCCGGGTCGCGCACCGGCTCGACCCGATAGGACAGGCCGCTCATCTTCAGGAACGTCTCGAGCTTCATGCAGAACGGGCTGGCGTTGGGCAGCCCGAAGACACTGTCGAACTGGTGCAGGACGATCATCGCATTGCTCCCGGGCCGGGGTGCGGCGAAGGCTTGCTAGCGCGACCTTCCTGCCAGCATCCTGTCAGGAGGGTGATGTCGGGACCGGATGATGCGGCGCGCGGATCGGCTGTTTCAGATCATCCAGATCTTTCGGCGGCGGCGCGGTGTCGTCACCGCCCAGGCGCTGGCGGACGAGCTCGAGGTGTCGCCGCGCACCGTCTACCGCGACATCGCCGAGCTGATCGGCCAGCGCGTGCCGATCGAGGGTGCGGCCGGCCTCGGCTATCTGCTGCGCGAGGGCTTCGACCTGCCGCCCTTGATGTTCACCGCCGACGAGCTGGACGCGCTCCTGCTCGGCACGCGCATCGTCGAGAGCTGGGCCGACCCCGAGCTCGGCCGCGCCGCCTCCGACGTCCTGGCCAAGATCGCGGCCGTGGTGCCGGCGGGCCGGCGGGCGCAGATCGAGAGCCTGAGCATGACCGCACCGCCGAGCGGCCGGCGGCCGGAAATCGGCATCGACATGGCCGCCTTGCGCCGCACCGTGCGCGAGGAGCGCAAGATCCGCATCGACTATCTCGACCTCCAGGGTGCCGGCAGCACCCGCACACTGCGGCCGATGATGCTGGCCTTCTTCCCGCCGGTGTGGCTGCTGGTCGGCTGGTGCGAGCTGCGCGAGGACTTCCGCGCCTTCCGCCTCGACCGCATCGCCGCGGTCGAGTTCCTGGCCGAGCGCTACCCGCAGGAGCAGGGCCGCCGGCTCGTGGACTATCTGGCCGCTACTCGCCACCGGCACGGGGCGGCAGGGGAGGTGATCGCATGACGACCGGCTTCACGCTCGACCGGCGGCTGGAAGACGGCAGCGTGGCCGTGGCCGATTGGCCGCTGTGCGCGATCCGGCTCAAGGACGACGCCCGCTTCCATTGGCTGCTGCTGGTGCCGCGCCGGGCCGGCGTGGTCGAGCTCACCGATCTCGCCGAGGCGGACTACGACCAGCTCGGCGCCGAGATGCTGGCCGCCACGCGGCTGGTCCAGGAGATCGCGCGCCCCGACAAGGTCAACGTCGCCACACTCGGCAATGTCGTGGCGCAGATGCACCTGCACGTCATCGGCCGCTTCCGCAGCGACCCGGCCTGGCCCGACCCGGTCTGGTGTCATGGCGCCGGCCCGGCCCTGCCGCCGCATACGTTAGCGATCCTCGCCGACCGCTACGCCGCGGCCGCCCGCCTGCAATTCCGGGCTCTCTAGATCCGGCGGCGGCCTCACCTCATCCCTCGGATACCGCTCCCAGTTCAGGCAAGATCGCCTTCGATAATCAACAGATCTCGTTGTAAAGCCTTCAAAGCAAACCGTTTCGCCTCCTGGTAGGATGGATCATCATAGCAGGCTCTGGCAATCTCATACGAAGGAAACTCGACAACGATCACTCTCGCCGTATTGCGCGCTTCCTTCAACAACGGCGGAACCGTTGTCGGATTTAGCCGTGCTTGGTATTGCTTCGCGATCGGCGCCCACAGCCTCCCATACTCGGCCTGCGCTTCCTGGTCGGAAACCTCGGTACCGAGAATGAGCCAGTAGCCCTTCATGGACTTCCCTCCTGGTAGACGCGCCTCAGAGGCCGGAAAGCAAGATATGGGAGCGCTCTCATGATACTCGTCACCGCAGCAACGGGACAGGTCGGACGCGCGGCACTGGATGCCCTTGCTGCTGCCGGCACCGAGCTTCGCGCCCTCGTGCGCGACCCGTCCGCATTCGAAGCGCCCAAAGGTGTCCAGGTCGTACGGGGAGATTTCGACGACGACACCTCGATCGCCGAGGCGCTCGAAGGGGTCGCTGTCGTGCTGCTGGCAGGTCGGGACGGCCCGGACTCGGTATCGCAGCATCATCGCGTGCTGGCACAGGTTCGCCAGGCCGGGGTGCGCCATGTCGTCAAGCTGTCGGCCATCGGCGCGTCGCCCAAGTCGCCGGTGACTCTGATGCGCGAGCACCACGAGGTCGACGAGGAAGTCCGCAAGGGCCCGGCCGGCTGGACCCTGCTCAAGCCGCACCTCTTCATGCAGAACCTTCTGCGCGCCGCCGACACGGTTCGCCGCGAAGGCCGGCTCGCCGCCCCGATGGCGGGCAGCAGATTGCCACTAGTCGATACCCGCGATGTCGGCGCGGCCGCCGCGGTCGTGCTGCGCGACCCCGCCGCGCACGCGGGCAAGGAATATGCGCTGACCGGGCCTGCCGCGCTGGGCTACGACGAGGTGGCGGCTGCGCTGGCCGCAGTCGCCGGTCGTGCGGTGACCTATGAGCCAGTCGGACCCGACGAGTTCGAAGCCAGGCTCCGCGCGGCGGGGATGCCGGGCTGGCGTGCCTACGATCTGGCCCATATCGCGTCGGCTTACGGTGCCGCCGAGAACACTGTCTCACCGGATCTTGCGATGCTCCTCGGCCGATCGCCGACGTCGCTCTCCGAGTTCCTGGAAGACCATCGGAGCGCCTATTCCTCTGACCAGGAGTGACCCGGCCGCCTCCCGGGGCATCCGCGGTTGGTCGCGTTAGATCCATTCCATAGTGTTCTTAAAGTAACGGGGCTTTCACTCGATTTTCGACGCGACTATCCAGCTGCGGTCATTCTGTGTGTTGGAGCAGGAATATGGCTGCGCTGTCGGGCGTCGTGGTGAGTCAGCTTGGCACGGGCGAGCAGTTGCTGCTGTGGGCGCTGCGGCAGCGCCGTGCCGACCGGGGCAGAACCAGTGCCACCCTCGCCCACGGCTTCCGCCTCGCCTGCGGTCTCGCCGGTGTCGAAGCGGCCCTGGAGCGGTTCGAGCGCCTGTGCCGGGCGCTCGATGGGGAGGCTCCGTGCGGCGTCTGCCCGTTGCGCTGCGCCGTGCTCAGCGCCGACGAGACCCGCTGCATCGCCCTGGTCGCCGCCGCCCAGGCCGGCGATCCGCCGGCGATCCGCCGTCTCGCCGCGCTGCTGGTCGGTGCCCTGCAGGCGCCCGGCCTGTGCGATGCCGCGCGCGAGCTGGCCGAGGAGCTGGAGCGGGCAGGCGTGCACCTGACTCAGCCCACCCGCTCGGCCGCCGTCCTGCATTGAGTCGGACAAACGACCGGCTCAGCCGGCCGGCCCGACGCTGCAACGCTCGCGCGGCGAAGAACGGGCGCCTGGGCGCCACCAACCGCTACTCGGCGGCCCGCAGGACCGCGGCGTTGGCTGCGAGCTTTGCCGTGAAGAAGGGCGCGAGGACCGAGACGGCCTCCTCGACGAACTTCCGGCCGTCATAGAGGTCCATGTGGCTGGCCCCGTCGACCACGTGAAACGCCTTGTCCGTGCTGGCTGCCCGCTCGAACAGGTCATCGCTCATCCATCTGCTGCCGGCCACGCTGCCGGCGACGATCTGGATCGGCTGGGTCAGGTAGACGTCGGCCATGTGATAGGCGTCATAGGTGATGATCTGCCCCATGCTGCGCAGCGTGGCGAAGCCCGGCGCGGTCGGATGTTCGGCGCGTGGCGTGTGGTAATATTCCCAGGCTTGGCGCAGCTCCTCGTTCGGCGCGTCCTTCTCGTTCAGCGGGGCGAGCGGCATGGTCGCATATCCCCGACCTTCGGCGTCCGCGGTGCGGGCGTTCGATCCCGCCGCGATATAGGGGAGCGCGTCGATCGACTTGACGTTGTTCTCCCAGCCATTGCGGAACATCGAGCCGATGTTGACCGCACTGACCGTGCCGATCGCCTTGATGCGGCGATCCTGGATGGCGGCGTTGGCGGTGTAGCCCGCGCCGGCGCAGATGCCCATGGCGCCGATCCGCTCCCGGTCGACGTAAGGCAGCGTGGTCATGTGGTCGATGACCGCGCTGACGTCCTCGGTGCTGACATGGGGGTTCTCGAGCTGGCGCGGTTCGCCGCCGCTTTCGCCCTGATAGGACCGGTCGAACGCGATGGTGACGAAACCCCGCTCCGCGAGCTTGCGCGCATAGGTGCCGGCGGTCTGCTCCTTCACGCCACCGCCCGGGTGCGAGACGACGATCGTCGGATAGGTCGTCGTCTCGTCGAAGCCCTCGGGGAAACTGATGACTGCCGACATGATGATCGTCGGGTTGTTGGAATTGGCAAAGCTGATCTTGCCCATTGCCTGTCTCCTTCGATTGAAACCTTAGGGCCCGGCGCAGCCGGGCCTACGCCGCCTCGTCGGCCAGCCGGTCCATCCCGGCCGCCTGTAGCCGGTACAGGCTGCGATAGCGGCCGTCGCGCCGCGCAAGCAGGCTCTCGTGCGTGCCCTGCTCGACGATCCGGCCGCGGTCGAACACCAGGATCCGGTCGACCTTGCGCACCGTCGACAGCCGGTGCGCGATCACCAGCGTGGTCCGGCCGGCCATCAGATGCTCGAGCGCGTCCTGGATCAGCCGCTCGGCCTCGCTGTCGAGCGACGAGGTCGCCTCGTCCAGGATCAGCAGCGGCCGGTCGGCAAGGATCGCCCGGGCGATCGCCACCCGCTGCCGCTCGCCGCCCGACAGCTTGACACCGCGCTCGCCGACCAGGGTCGCGTAGCCCGCCGGCAGCCGCTGGATGAAGGCGTCGGCATGGGCGAGCCGCGCCGCGCGCTCGATCTCCGCCGCAGTCGCATCGGGCCGGGCATAGGCGATGTTCTCGGCCAGCGAGCGGTGGAACAGCACGGGCTCCTGCGGTACCAGCGCGATCGCCTCGCGCAGGCTGGCGAGGGTGGCGCGGGCGACGTCCTGGCCGTCGATCAGGATGCGGCCGCCCTGGACGTCGTGCAGGCGCTGCAGCAGCTTGACAAAGGTGGTCTTGCCGCTGCCCGAGTGGCCGACCAGCGCCACCTGCTCGCCGGCGCGGATGTCGACCGTCAGGCCGTCGAACAGCGGCTCGGCATGCGCACCGTAGTGGAACCGCACCCCCTCGAACCGCACCGCCCCGCCGGCTAGCGCCAGCGGCCGCGCGTCGCTCCGGTCGCGGATCGTCGCCACGGTGCGGTGGTACTCGATCAGCCGCTCCATGTCGTTCGCCGCCTGCTGGGCCGTCCGCAGCTGCTGGCCGACGTCGCGCAGCCAGCCCCGCACCAGCAGGAAGCTGGTCAGCACGTAGGTGACGTCGCCCGGGCTCGCCTGCCCGCGCCACCACAGCCAGAGCGCACCGCCGACCAGCGTGGCCTGCAGCACCAGCAGCATGGCGTTCTGCGCCGCACCGGTGGTGACCGACGCGTACCAGGCGCGCAGCATGTTGCCCTGCCAGCCGTCGAGCACGCGCCCCAGCCGCGCATCCTCGCGCGCCTCGGCCGCCGTGCTCTTGACCACGGCGTTGCAGGTCAGCGCGTCGGCGATGGCACCGCCGAGGCGGCTGTCGCTTTCGACCGCGACCCGGCGCAGCGGCGCCACGTAGCCCAGCGAGAGATGGATCGAGATGGCGCTGTAGAGCACGGCGCCGATCAGGAAGACCAGCCCCATCAGCGGCCAGTGCCACAGCATCAGCGCCACGGCACCCAGGGTGACCGCGATCGCCGGGCCGAGATGGAAGTAGACCGCGTCGCCGAAGCTGTCGAAGGCCCAGACGCCGCGCGTGATGTTGCGCACCGTCGAGCCCGCGAAGGTGTCGGCGTGCCAGTCGCTGGCGAAGCGCTGGACATGGGCGAAGGCTTGGCCGCCGATGCGGCGCATCACGCCCAGCGCCACGCCGGCCCACAGGAAGTCGCCGGACTTCTGCAGCAGCTGGAACAGCACGCCCAGCCCGAGCACCCAGCCCAGTGCCCACAGCGCGTCGGCCGGTGCCGCGCGCTCGCCGGCCAGGGCGTCGACCAGCCGGCCGATCGCCACTGGGGTGAAGATCTCGGTCATGGTGGCGCCGAACATCAGCGCACCGGCGAGCGTGATGGGTGCCGGGGTCTGCCGCCATTGCGCGACGGCGAACGCCAGCACGTCCTTGAAGCGAACGTCCATGGTCGTTTCAGTCGAACGAATTGTGCAGCCCGGCACGCGGTGCCGGGCTTCGGGTCGGGTGAGCTGCAGTATGGGCGGCGGCCGGCATTTATACTTTAAAGGGTGCGGCCTTGGCAACCGGCCGCGCTGCCGACCGGGTTGCTCAGGCCGGCTGGCGAGGGGCGGCGACCGGCTCGAGCTGGGCCTTCCTGGCGATGGCTTCGAGGTTGTGACCGGACTCGGTCCAGCGCTCAATCAGGGCGAGCGGCGCATACATGAAGGATCGAGGCGGCTTCACGAGCTCGTAGCTGGGGATCGATCGGCACAGCTCGACCTGAAGACCGACGCTCTCCAACGCCGCGCGAAGCGACTGGACAGTGAAGAAGCGCAGATGCTGCAGGCGCGTGAACCTGGTGTAGCCACGCCGCAGGACCACGCGTTTCAGGTGCTTGCTGAGACTGCCGATCTCGTGTGGCAGCTCCACGAGCAAGAAGCCGCCTGGCTTCAGCAAGCTGTGGACCACACGGAGCGTCTGGGGAAAATCCTCGACATGCTCGAGCACGTGGTGGGCCGCGACCACGTCGAATGACTGGTCCGGGAAAAGACCGGCCCGCAAATGCCCCTCCCGCAGCTCGCACTCGAAATCCGGCCGGAAACGATCGGCCTGCAGGTCCAGGCCGGTGACGTGGTAGCCCATCGCGTGCGCTGCGCGCAGGAAGCTCCCGCTGCCGAACCCGAAGTCCAGAAGCGCCCCGGTCCGGACGGCCGCCACCCGCCGAAGACGCCGCAGATAGGAAGGGGTGGGCTGCACCGCTCCGCCCGCCCAGCCGACCCGCTTTCGAAGCGGAACGCTGGTGCGATAGTAGGACGCGACCTGCTCGGGCGACGGAATCGGGTGGACCTGGACGTGAGTGCACCGATCGCAGCGCCACAAGCGCTGCTCTGGCGGCTTGCCGAACCTGCGCTCGAGATCCGGGGCTCGCCGCATCGACGCCCCACAGGCCTCGCAGCGGGCGGCATGCGCCGGATGCTGCGGTGCGAGCGGCTCGTCGCCCGGGGCAGGGGCCTGGGCTTGCAACCGGGTGTGCGGACCCTCGCGGCTTCGTTCCATCATCCGTTGATCGGAAGCGTCGCTCCCAAACTATGCCAGACCGCGGTCGCACTCCACGCTCTCATGCGCCCCGACCCGCATCGCAGCGTTCGAGATCGCGCATGATCTGCTCACTCCTGGGCTTGCGCGCGCGCCGCGTCTCCAGCAGCCCGCGCGCGAGGCCGCGCTGGCCGTCGCGCAGCGCCGCCTCGAGCAGGGTCAGCTCGAGAATGTCGCGCTGGGCGGCGCTGCCGGTCATGAGCGCGGCGTAGGGCCGGACGGCGAGAAGCCGCTCGACCGCGACGCCGTGGGCGCCGTGCGCGAACGCCGCCATCGCCTGTGCCGTCGGCAGGCCGACCAGCCGCGCCATGCTCGCCGGCTCCCCACTCCCTTGCGCCAGCTCCCGCAGGGAGCGCAGCAGCTCGCGGAAAGCGAAACCGTGCCCGCTCGCCGCCAGCGCGATCGCCAGATGAACGTCGTCGAACACGTGCACCCGCGCGAGAGCGTGGGGCGCCATGAGATCGGCGACCTGCTGCCACCGCTCGCCCACCTCGACCCCGGCGAGATCGAGCCGCCAGAGCAGGGCGGTCGCGTCGCAGAGATTGAGCAGGATGGCGCCGGGCCTTGGCCTGATCAGCCGGTCGTAGACCGCCAGCGCCGCCGCGTGGTCGGCCCGGTCGACATGGTAGAGCGCGAGGTGCCAAGCATTGTGGACGGCGAAATAGTTGCCGGGCGCCCAGTCGGCCTCGCGCGCCTCGTACCAGGCGATGCCCTCCGCGTCGCGGCCCTGCATCTCCAGCACGTGGCCGACCGCGTGGATACCCCAGACGTCCTTCGGGTTCGCCGCGACCGCGGCGCGGCCGAGCTCTTCCGCCGTCGCGTACTCGCCCGCCTCCTCGAGCCCGAAGGCCAGCATGGCCTGGACGAAGCCATGCCCGGGCAGGCCCCGGTCCCAGCCCTCCAGCGCCCGGCGCGGCCGTTCGCGCAGCCGGTCGCCGCCGCCGCCGAAGAAGTCGGCTTGGTGCGCGAACATCAGCGCCTGCAGGTCGCGCGGATGCACTGCCAGCAGCTCGTCGAAGGCCCGGCCGGCGGCGGCGAAATCGCCCGCCGCCCATGCCCGCGCCGCCGCCAGATGCAGCCGCTCGCGCGGCGTCGCGCGGGCCAGCCGCGCCTCGACCGCGGCGAGACTGTCCGCCGCCTTCACGGCGAAGCCCGGCTGCAGCGCGAACAGGAGCATCTCGGCGCGCAGCAAGTGGCCCAGGAGAAGCTCGGGGTCCGCCGCCAGGGCCGCGTCGAGCTTGCCGAGCGGGTCGCCGGCGAAGCCCAGCACGTCGAGGAGGGCCGCCTCCAGCCGCGCCACGGAGGCGGCCTCGCCCACGCTCAGAGGCTCGCCACGCGGATCCGTCGCCAGCATCGTGCCGCTCCCGCTGATGCCGCCTGCATGCCAGATCGGCGGGATGCCACCAACGCACGACCGGGTGAGCCGCAAGGCGCCGGTGGCGGCGATTGACAACATCCCGTCCGTGGCGCAGTCCTGTTGACGGCGAACGCGAGCAATACCGGCAACATCAGCCGGGCGCCGCGGTCAAGCTGGCGTCATGCGCCTCGGCGGTCCGACTTGACGAGCCGTTCCGCCTCCGGCTGCTGGAAGAAGAACGCATGAGCTATTTCCTGCAGCAATTGATTAACGGCCTGACGCTCGGTTCCATGTATGGGCTGATCGCGATCGGCTACAGCATGGTCTACGGCATCATTGGCATGATCAATTTCGCCCACGGCGAAATCTACATGATCGGCGCCTTTCTCACCGTCATCGTCTTCACCCTGCTCGGCATGATCGGCCTGACCTGGGTGCCGCTGGCGCTGCTCACCGTGTTGATCGTGTCCATGCTGATCACCGCCGCCTATGGCTGGTCGGTCGAGCGCATCGCCTATCGCCCGCTGCGCGGCTCGTTCCGCCTGGCGCCGCTGATCTCGGCGATCGGCATGTCGATCTTCCTGCAGAACTACGTCCAGATCGTCCAGGGTGCCAACGTCAAGCCGCTGCCGCCCAAGATCTCGGGCGGGTTCGTGTTCGGCGCCGACAGCGCGTTCCCGGTCCAGATCGGCTACACCCAGATCTTCGTCATCCTGCTGACCTTCGCCCTGATGCTGGGCTTCTCCTACCTGATCGGCCGCACGCCGCTCGGCCGCTCCCAGCGCGCCTGCGAGCAGGACCTCAAGATGGCCGGCCTGTGCGGTGTCAACGTCGACCGCACGATCTCGCTCACCTTCGTCATGGGTGCGGCCCTGGCCGCCGTCGCCGGCATGATGGCGGCCCTCTATTATGGCGTGATCGACTTCTTCATCGGCTTCCTCGCCGGCGTGAAGGCGTTCACCGCCGCGGTGCTGGGCGGCATCGGCTCGATCCCCGGCGCCATGCTCGGCGGGCTGGTCCTCGGCCTGATCGAGGCGTTCTGGTCCGGCTACTTCAGCATCCAGTACAAGGACGTGGCCGCGTTCGGCATCCTCGTCGTCGTGCTGATCTTCCTGCCCACCGGTCTGCTCGGCCGACCCGAGATCGAGAAGGTCTAGGCCGATGGCCAGCACCGCCGCCCCGGCCGTCCGCCAGGAAGGCGGCATGAACCCGGCGCTGAAGGACGCGCTGCTGTCGGCACTGGTGGCCTTCATCCTGCTGGCACCGATGCTCGGCATGCGGACGACCAGCGGCATGGAGGGAATGACCCTCGAGTTCCACTTCGAGTGGGTCTTCCTGCTGACCGCAATCGTCTTCGCCGGCCGGTTCGCGCTGGCGACGCTCTCCCGCAGCGGCCGCACCTTCACGCTGCCGCCGGCGTTCGCGTCGTTGGGCAAGGCCCTGGCCGGCAAGGCGCGCTGGTTCGCGGCCGCCGGCCTCGTCTTCGCCTTCGTCCTGCCGTTCCTGCCCTTCTCCAGCCGCTACGTGGTCGACGTCGCCACCACGGTGCTGATCTACGTCATGCTCGGCTGGGGCCTGAACATCGTGGTCGGCCTCGCCGGGCTTCTCGACCTTGGCTACGTCGCGTTCTACGCCGTCGGCGCCTATTCCTACGCCCTGCTTTCGCACACCTTCGGCCTGGGCTTCTGGACCTGCCTGCCGCTCGCCGGGCTGTTCGCCGCGACATTCGGCATGCTGCTGGGCTTTCCCGTCCTGCGGCTGCGCGGCGACTATCTGGCGATCGTCACCCTGGGCTTCGGCGAGATCATCCGCATCGTCCTGCTCAACTGGTACGAGGTGACCGGCGGCCCCAACGGCCTGTCCGACATTCCCCGGCCCAGCTTCTTCGGCTTCCCGTTCGAGCGCAATCCGCCGGAAGGCGTGACCTCGTTCCATCAGCTGTTCGGACTGCCGTTCGACAGCCTGCACCGGATCATCTTCCTCTACTTCCTGATCCTGGTGCTGGCGCTAATCACCAACTTCGTCGTGCTGCGGCTGCGCCGCCTGCCGATCGGCCGCGCCTGGGAGGCGCTGCGCGAGGACGAGATCGCCTGCAAGGCGCTGGGCATCAACCCGACCAACACCAAGCTCACCGCCTTCTCCTTGGGTGCCATGTTCGGCGGTTTCGCCGGCTCCTTCTTCGCCACCCGGCAGGGCTTCATCAGCCCGGAGAGCTTCACCTTCATCGAGAGCGCCACCATCCTCGCCATCGTCGTGCTGGGCGGCATGGGCAGCCAGATGGGCGTGGTGCTCGCCGCGACGCTGCTCGTGGTCCTGCCCGAGATGGCACGCGGCTTCGCCGAGTACCGCATGCTGCTGTTCGGCGCCGCCATGGTGGTGATCATGGTCTGGCGGCCCGGCGGGCTGCTCGGCCACCGCGATCCGACGATCCGCCTGCATCCCGTCGGCGGGGGTGGCGGATGAGCGCCGCACCGGTCCTCGAGGTCAGGCATCTGACGATGCGCTTCGGCGGCCTCGTCGCCGTCAACGACCTCGAGTTCACTGCCTTCGCCCGCGACATCACCGCGATCATCGGCCCGAACGGCGCCGGCAAGACCACGGTCTTCAACTGCCTGACCGGCTTCTATCGGCCGACCGTGGGCGAGCTCACCTTCCACGGCGTGAACGGCCCGGCCCTGCTCGAGCAGAAGGACGGCTTCATGATCCCGCGCGAGGGCCTCGCGCGGACGTTCCAGAACATCCGGCTGTTCGCCAACATGAGCACGCTCGAGAATCTGATCGTGGCGCAGCACAACCGCCTGATGCAGGCTTCGGGCTACAGCATCCTCGGCCTGCTCGGCGTCCAGTCCTATCGCGAGGCGGAGCGCGAGGCGATCGAACTCGCCAAGTTCTGGCTCGAGCGCACCGGCCTCACCGCCAAGGCGGACTGGAACGCGGGTGCCCTGCCTTACGGCGACCAGCGCAAGCTCGAGATCGCCCGCGCCATGTGCACGCGCCCCCGACTGCTCTGCCTCGACGAGCCGGCGGCAGGCCTCAATCCGCGCGAGACGGCCGACCTGTCCCAGCTGCTGAAGAGCATCCGCGACCAGCAGGACGTGTCGATCCTGCTGATCGAGCACGACATGAGCATGGTCATGTCGATCTCCGACCACATCGTCGTCCTAGACTACGGCAAGAAGATCGCCGACGGCGCGCCCGACGCGATCCGCAACGACGAGGCGGTGATCAAGGCCTATCTCGGCGAGCCGGAGGCGGAGGAGCTGCCGCCGGAGGTGGCCGCCGACCTCGCCGCGGCGGAGACGCACTGAGATGCTGCGGCTCGAGGACGTCCACACCTTTTACGGCAACATCGAGGCGCTCAAAGGCGTCAGCGTCGACGTCGAGCAGGGCCAGATCGTCACCATCATCGGCTCGAACGGCGCCGGCAAGTCGACGCTCCTGATGACCGTCTGCGGCAGCCCCAAGGCGAGCCGGGGCCGCGTGGTCTTCGACGGTCGGGACATCACCCGGCTCGCCACCTACGACATCGTTAATCTCGGCATCAGCCAGTCGCCCGAGGGTCGCCGGATCTTCCCGCGCATGACCGTCTGGGAGAACCTCCAGATGGGGGCGGTGCCCAATCAGGGGCGCTGGTTCGACCAGGACGTCGAGAAGGTCTTCACCCTGTTCCCGCGCCTGAAGGAGCGCATTCACCAGCGGGGCGGCACGCTGTCGGGCGGCGAGCAGCAGATGCTGGCGATCGGCCGCGCCCTGCTTGCCCGACCGCGCCTGCTCCTGCTCGACGAGCCTTCGCTCGGCATCGCCCCTATCCTGGTGCAGCAGATCTTCAAGGCGATCGTCGAGATCAACAAGACCGATGGGCTGACCATCCTGCTGGTCGAGCAGAACGCCTACCAGGCACTGAGGATCGCCCATCGCGGCTATGTGCTGGCCACCGGCCGCATCCTGATGTCGGGCACCGGCCGCGAGCTTCTGGCCAACCCCGAGATCCGCGCCGCCTACCTCGAGGGGGGGCACTAAGCATGGGCTCCCTGACCGCCCTGCTCGGGACCACGCCGGGCATCTTCATTGGCCTCACCATTATCCTGGTCGGCGGTGCTGCCGTCCTCACCGGCCGTGCCGTGGCGAGTAACTGGAAGCCGGCCTGGCAGGTCGTCGCCGCCTGCGTCGGCCTGGCGCTCGCCGACCGGTTCCTGATCTATGCGCTGTTCCAGGGTGAGCTTCTCAACCTATGGGGAATTCTCATCCACTTCGTCGTGCTGACGGCGATGGGCCTCGTCGCATGGCAGATGGCCAAGGTCAGCAAGCTGGTGACCCAGTATCCGTGGCGGTACAGGCGGACCTCACCATTCGCCTACGAGGAGTTGAGCGATCGGTAGGGTCGCGGGCAGGCGAGCGAATCGCGCTTGTCAACCGTCTTGAAGTCCACGAATAATCCGGCCCGAGCGAAGTGGCCCGACGGCGACAGTGTCGTGCGGGCCTTGAAGCGCGCGGAAAAAGCAAGGGAATCAATGATGCGTCGTATGACCAGCCTGCTAATGGGCGCCTCGGCCCTCGTCCTGCTCGGCGGTGGGGCCGCCTGGGCGGACGTGACCATCGCCACCGCAGGCCCGATGACCGGCCAGTACGCCGTGTTCGGCGAGCAGATGAAGCGCGGCGCCGAGATGGCCGTGAAGGACATCAACGCCAAGGGCGGCATCAACGGCGAGCAGATCGTCCTCGAGGTGGGCGACGATGCCTGCGACCCGAAGCAGGCGGTCGCGGTCGCCAACCAGTTCGTCAACAAGGGCGTCAAGTTCGTCGCCGGGCATTTCTGCTCGGGCTCGTCGATCCCGGCCTCGGCGGTCTACAACGAGGAGGACATCCTCCAGATCACGCCCGCCTCGACCAACCCCAAGCTCACCGAGCAGGGCTTCGAGAACGTCTTCCGCACCTGCGGCCGTGACGACGTCCAGGGCATCTATGCCGCCAACTTCGTCGTCAACAACAAGACCGGCTCGAAGATCGCAATCCTTCACGACAAGTCGGCCTACGGCAAGGGCCTGGCCGACGAGTTCAAGAAGGAGCTGAACCGGCTCGGCGTCACCGAGGTGATGTACGAGGCGATCACCGCCGGCGACAAGGACTTCACGGCGCTGATCACCAAGCTCAAGGAAGCCGGCGTCGACCTGATCTATCTCGGCGGCTACCACACCGAGGCCGGGCTGATCACCCGCCAGGCGCACGAGCAGGGCCTCAACGCCAAGATGATGTCCGGCGACGCCCTGGTCGACAAGCAGTACTGGGAGATCACCGGGCCGACCGGCGAGGGCACGCTGATGACCTTCGCCCCCGACCCGCGCAAGCTGCAGACGGCGGCCGACATCGTCGCCAAGTTCAAGGCCGACGGCTACGATCCCGAGGGCTACACCCTCTACACCTACGCCGCTATCCAGGCCTATGCCGACGCCGTCGCCAAGGCCGGCTCCACCGATACCAAGGCGGTCGCCGAGGCCCTGCGCGGCAACAGCTTCGAGACCGTGCTCGGCACACTGGGCTTCAACGACAAGGGCGACGTCAAGAACCCCGAATACGTGATGTACGTCTGGAAGGACGGCCAGTACGGCGAACTCGGCGGCTGAGCCATCCGCGCTTGACGTTTGGGAACCGGGCCTGCGGGCCCGGTTCTTTTTTTTGGGGGCTTGACCAGGAACCGTCTGCGCCGATACAGGAAGAAAAGTGAGGCATTTTCTTCCTGGAGCGAACTGTGGCGCTGAACATCAAGGACCCGGAGACGGATCTTATGGTTCGCCAGCTTGCGGAGCTGACGGGCGAGAAGATCACGGATGCGGTCAAGGTCGCGGTCAGGGACCGTCT
>JAXMCJ010000058.1:0-26790 GCA_046349415.1 Geminicoccaceae bacterium | reverse complement strand
GCTTCGCCACCGGCAAGCTGCTGGTCCAGGCCAAGGGCGACGCCGGCGCCAACGAGCTGGTCAAGGCGGTGGCCGAGGCCTACGGCACTAGCGACGGCCGCAAGGCGGCGAGCGACGCCCTGCACGCCCGGCTCGGCGGCGGCCAGCCCGGCGAGATCAAGGCCAAGGCGCTGGCCGGGCTGAAGGAGGTGGCAGGCCTGCTCGCGGCCAAGGCGCCCGGCGACGCCGCCGCCTTCAAGGCTTGGCTCGGCCAGGTCGGCCAGGCGGTGGCCGACGCCGCCAGCGAGGGCGGCTTCCTCGGCTTCGGCGGCGTCCAGGTGAGCGAGGCCGAGAAGGCGACCCTGGCCGAGATCGCGACGGCACTCGGCTGAGCGCGGGAGCTCAGCGCCCGGCGGGCTGGCCGAGCCAGACCTGGAACAGCCGCCAGCCCAGCGCCACCACGATCGGGCCGACGAACAGGCCGATCAGGCCGTGGGCGAACAGGCCGCCCAGGGTGCCGATCAGGATCACCCACAAGGGCACGTCGCCGTCGCGGGCGAGCAGGATCGGCCGCAGCACGTTGTCGCTCAACCCGGCGACCACGCACCAGGCGACGAAGGCGAAGGCGCCGGGGGTCAGCCCGAGCGAGAGCTTGTAGACGATCGCCCCTAGGAGGATCAGCCCGGGGCCGAGCTGCACCACGCTCAGGAGGAACGAGAGCAGGGTCAGGAAGGCGGCGCCGGGAATGTGCGCCACCACGAGCCCGACCCCGACCAGCATCGACTGGGCGAGGGCCGTGCCGAGCACGCCGCGGGCGACGCTGCGGATGGTGTGCTCCATCAAGAGGACCAGCTCGACCCCCGATTCGCCCATCAGCCGGACCGCGATCGCCTCGACCAGGCGCTCGACGGCGGTCGAGTGGGCGAGGAAGACGCCGGCGAGGACGATGGCGCCGAAGAAGCTCAGGAGGCCGAACCCTGCACCGGCGATGAACGAGAGCAGCCAGACGCCGATCGCCTGCAGCTGCGGCCCGACATGTGCGAGTGCCTGACCGACATTGTCCTGGGCTAGCTGCCAGAACTGGACGAGCGGCCGCCCGATCACCGGCAGGCCCGCCAGCCATGCGGGCGCCGGCGGTAACGTGATGCCGCCGGCGGTGAGCCGTTCGGCAATGCCCGCGACATCGTCGACCAGCTCGCGCGACAGCATGGCGAGCGGCAGGATCAGCACGAGCAGGAGGGTCAGGCTGACGAGCGCCGCGGCCAGAGCGCTATGGTGGCCGAGGTGGTGCTTCAGCCGCTCGAATCCCGGATGGACCGCCACGGCAATGATCATGCCCCAGACGATCGGCACCAGGAACGGCTCGGCGATCGAGAAGCACCAGAAGGCCAGCACCAGCAGCAGGCCGACCCGCAGCACCACCTCGGCCGAGATGCGTGCCGCCCGGAACTCGCCTGCGTCGTCCGTCGATCGCATGGTCATGCGCCCACCCCGCCCATTGGCAGCCAGTGGTGGCCGCCAATGGGCGCCACGGTCAAGCCGCAGGTTGCGCTGCCATGTCATAGGCGCCGGGGCGTGACCGGCATGGCTGCGGTCGCTAGGGTGCGCGCCGCGGAGCAGGGCCGAATGGGGGAGCGCAGCGATGGCCGAGGGCGGATACGATCTGGTGGTGATCGGCGGCGGTCCCGGCGGCTATGTCGCCGCGATCAAGGCGGCGCAGCTCGGTCTCAAGGTCGCCTGCGTCGAGAAGCGCGGCGCCCTGGGCGGCACCTGTCTCAATGTCGGCTGCATCCCGTCCAAGGCGCTGCTGCACTCCTCGCATCTCTACGAGGAGGTGGCACACGGCCTGGGCAAGCACGGCGTCAAGGTCAAGGGCGTGGAGCTCGACCTGCCGGCCATGCTCGCCAACAAAAACCAGGTCGTGAAGGGTCTGACCCAGGGCATCGAGTTCCTGTTCAAGAAGAACAAGGTCGACTACGTGGTCGGCACCGGCCGGATCGACAGCCCGGGCAAGGTCGTGGCGCAGCAGAACGGGGCCGTGCGCGAGCTCGCCACCAAGAATATCCTGATCGCCACCGGCTCGGACGTGATGCCGCTGCCCGGCGTGACCATCGACGAGGGGCGGATCGTCTCCTCCACCGGTGCTTTGGACCTGAAACGCGTGCCCAAGCATCTGCTGGTGGTGGGCGCCGGCTATATCGGCCTCGAGATGGGCACGGTCTGGCGGCGGCTCGGCGCCAAGGTCACCGTGGTCGAGTTCCTCGACCGGGTGACGCCCGGCATGGACGGCGAGGTCTCCAAGGAATTCGAGAGGACGCTCAAGAAGCAGGGCATGGTGTTCAAGCTGGGCACCAAGGTCATGGGCGTCGACAGCGCGGGCGAGCAGGTCAAGGTGACCGTCGAGTCGGCCAAGGGTGGGGCGGCGGAGACGATCGAGTGCGACACCGTGCTCGTCTCGATCGGGCGCCGCCCATACACTGAGGGGCTCGGGCTCGAGGCGGCCGGCGTGGCGCTGGACGATCGCGGGCGCGTCGCGACCGATGGGCATTTCCGGACCAACGTCCCGGGCATCTGGGCGATCGGCGACGTGATCGTCGGGCCGATGCTGGCGCACAAGGCCGAGGAGGAGGGCTCCTGCGTCGCCGAGATGCTGGTCGGGCAGAAGCCGCACATCGACTACGACATCATCCCGGGCGTGGTCTACACGACCCCCGAGGTGGCCTCGGTCGGCAAGACCGAGGAGCAGCTCAAGGAGGCCGGCATCGCCTACAAGGCAGGCAAGTTCCCGTTCATGGCCAACAGCCGCGCCCGATCGGTCGGCCTGACCGACGGGTTCGTGAAGATCCTGGCCGATGCCACCAGCGACAAGGTGCTGGGCGCCCACATCATCGGCCCGGAGGCCGGCATCCTGATCGCCGAGGTGGCGGTGGCCATGGAGTTCGGCGCCTCGTCGGAGGACATCGCCCGCACCTGCCACCCGCATCCCACGCTCGAGGAGGCGGTCAAGGAAGCGGCGCTCGCGACGTTCGCCAAGCCGATCCACATGTGAGGCCAGCGACGATGCGCATTCTCGCCGCCATCGCGACCTTCTTGGCGCTGTACCTCACGCACGCCGGGGTCCGCGCGGCTGATCTGAGCGGGGTGTGGGTGATCGACGAGCCGGTCTGGCAGCAGCAGGTCGATCGGCTGGTCGGCACCATGCTGGGACAGATGCCGCCGGAAGCGCTGGCCAAGATGAAGGAGCAGGGGATGGACCCGGTGGCGGCGATGAAGGAAGGCATGACCAGCGCGCTGAGCGGAACCGTGGAGTTCCTGCCCGACGGCAGGGTCCGCACGACCACGAAGGAGGACGGGCAGTCCGAGGATGCGCGCTGGCAGCTCGACGGCAACGCGCTGCGGATCATGGCGGAGGACGCGGGGGAAATGACCGGGCGGGTCGAAGGCGATCGCATCACCCTGCATCCGGTGGTCGACGACGACGACCCGGAGCACGCGATGCTGCGCGACCTCGAATTCCCGCTGGTGCGGCAGCAGTAGCGGCCGACCAAAAAAAAGCGGCCCTCCCTTGCGGGGGGCCGCCAGTCACTGCGGGGAACAATGGAATTGCTCCATCTGCACAACGTTACAGGGCGGGGCTAGGTTCCACGTCCCCAGCAGAATTTTCTGCTAGGCGGCGGTTTCGGTCGTGGCGGGCTCCGGACGGAGCCGCAGCAGGGTGAGCTGGTGGCGCTGGCGGCGGACGACCTCGAAGCGGAAGCCGTGAAAGAGGAAGCTCTCGCCGACATCCGGGATGCGTCGGGCCTCGTAGATCAGCAGACCGGCCACGGTGGTGGCCTCCTCGTCCGGCAGATGCCAGTCGAACTGGCGGTTCAGGTCGCGCACGGTCACGCGCCCCTCGACCAGGATGTTGCCGTCCGCCTCCTGCTGGACGCCGCTGACCTCGACGTCCTTCTCGTCCACGATGTCGCCGACGATCTCCTCGAGGATGTCCTCGAGCGTGACGAGCCCCATGAGCGCCCCATACTCGTCGATCACGAAGGCGAGATGGGCTCGCCGCTGCCGGAAGGCGAGCAGCTGGTGCAGGAGCGAGGTCGTGTCCGGAATGAACCAGGGCGGCGTCGCCAGACGGCGCAGCTCCGCTCCGGTGAGCCGTGGTCCCAAGCGCTGAGCCGCGACCAGCACGTCCTTGGCGTGCAGCACGCCGGTGATCGTGTCCGGGTCGCCGCGCCAAATCGGGTAGCGGGTTTGCGGCCCCTCCAGCACTTGGCGGACGATCTCCTCCGCCGGGGCGTCGGCGTTGATCGAGATGATGTTGCGGCGGTGGGTCATCACCTCGCCGACCTCGAGCTTCTCGAGGTCGAACACCGCGCCCAGCATGTCGTGCTCCTGCTTGCGGACCTCGCCGACCTTGCGCGACACGCCGATCAGCTGGCGCAGTTCCGCCCCTGAGAAGACCTCGCCGTCGGTGTCTTCCGCCACGCCCAGCGCGCGGAGCATGGCTCGGGAGGCGGAGTTGAGCGCCCAGTTGAGCGGCCAGCACAGCAGGAAGAACACGTGCAGCGGCACGGCGACCCAGAGCGAGATCGGCTCCGGGCGGCGGATCGCCAGGGTCTTGGGCACCTGCTCGCCCACGACGATGTGCAGCGACGAGAAGATCAGGAAGCCGACGACGAACGACACGGTATGGAGGATCTGCTCGCTCAGGCCGGCCGTGCGGAACACCGGCTCGAGCACGGCCGCGACGGCGGGCTCGCCTACCCAGCCGAGCCCCAGCGATGCCATGGTGATGCCGAGCTGGCACGCGGCGAGATAGGCTTCGAGGTGCTTGAGGATCCGCCCGGCGAGGCTGGCTCGGGCGCTGCCGGCGGCGGCCAGCGTCTCCACGCGCATCGCCCGGACCTTCACCAGGGCAAATTCCGCCGCGACGAAGAACGCGTTGGCCGCGAGCAGCAGGACGACAGCGATCAGGGATAGGGCCATGGCCGGCTACCGCGCCGGCCCGGCGGGTCGGGGGTGCTCAGACATCCTGGGCCAGCACAGTACGGACCGCCTCCTCCGGCACCTCGGCCGATGTGAAGGCCTTGCCGATGCCGCGGGACAGCACGAAGCGGATCCGCGACGCTTCCACCTTCTTGTCGCGGCCCATGGCCGCGAGCAGATCGTCGACCGGGAACTCGCGATTGCTCACCTCGGCAATCCGGGTGGGCAGGCCGAGCCCGGCCAGATGCGCGCGCAGCCGCGCGAGGTCGGCCGCATCGCAATGACCGAGCGAGACCGACAGTGCCATCGCCTTGACCATGCCCACCGCGACGGCCTCGCCATGCAGGAGGCCGCCGTCATAGCCGGCGAGCGCCTCGTAGGCATGCGCGAAGGTGTGGCCGAAATTGAGCAGCGCCCGCTCGCCGCTGGTCTCGTGCTCGTCCGCCGCCACGATCGCGGCCTTGACCTCCAGGGAGCGCCGGATCGCCTCGGCGCGCGCCGCCGGATCGCCCGCGAGCACGACCGCACCGTTCGCCTCCAGCCAGGCGAACAAGCCGTCCGCGTCCCGGATGACGCCGTATTTGGCGATCTCGGCGTAGCCGGCGCGAAGCTCGCGCACCGGCAGTCCGTCCAGCACGGCGGTGTCGATCACCACCGCGCGCGGCTGGTGGAAGGCGCCGACGAGGTTCTTGCCGTGGCCGGTGTTGATGCCGGTCTTGCCACCGACGGCACTGTCGACCTGGGACAGAAGGGTGGTCGGCACCTGGACGAAGTCGAGCCCGCGCAGGGTGATCGCGGCGGCGAAGCCGACGAGGTCGCCGATCACGCCGCCACCGAGCGCCACGACGGTCGAGCGGCGCTCCATGCCGTAGGAGAGAAGCTCGTCGACCACCTGCTCGAGAAAGCGCCAGCTCTTCGTCGCCTCGCCGGCGGGAAGCACGCAGGTGCGCGCGGCGATCCCGCCGCGCTCGAGCGCGGCGACCAGCTGCAGCGGGTGGCGGGTGAGGGCGAGATTCTCGTCGGTGACGATCACCGTGCGCCGCAGCGGGATGTGGGGTGCCAGCAGCTCGTCAGCCCGCTCGATCAGGCCCGCGCCGATGTGGATCGGATAGCTGCGCGCGCCCAGCGCGACCTCGAGTGAACGGCTTTCCTGAATCATTGGCGCTTCGCCGCCTGCTCGACCATGACGAGGATCCGATCCACCACGATCTCGTGCGGCTCGGTCTGCGAATCGACGGTGAAGTCCGCCTCGGCGTAGATGGGATAGCGGCGCTCCATGAGCCCGGCCAGGATCTCGCGCGGGTCGCCGCTTTCCAGCAGCGGGCGCGAGCCGCGCTTGCGGCTGGTGCGCGCCAGCAGCGTCTCCAGGTCCGCCCGCAGCCAGACCGAGACGGCTCGCTCTGCCACCCGCGCCCTGGTGTCGGGGTCGATGAACGCGCCACCGCCGAGCGCCAGCACGACCGTCTCGGCATCGAGCAGGCGCGCCACCACCCGGCGCTCGAGCTCGCGGAACCGCGCTTCGCCGTAGAGGGCGAAGATGTCGGGAATGCTCAGCCCGGCTGCCGCCACGATCTCCTCGTCCGCGTCCACGAACGGCGCGCCCAGCGTCTTGGCGAGGCGGCGGCCGATCGAGGTCTTGCCGGCGCCCATCAGGCCGACCAGCACGAGGCTGCGACCGAGATGCCAGGGAGGCGGCGTCTCCGGCGGGTGCTGGGCCAGGGCGGGGGTCGGGGGCATCCGGCTCGTCATTGAACTGGGGGCGAGGCCCCGATATAAAGCCGCCTCGCTCGGAGTGAGGCAACCATCAGCTTGCGCCCGGTCCCACCTACGCGGGCAAGACCGTTCTGTCGCCCGCAGTCTCGGAGGATCCTGTCCTGCTGCGCCTGCTCCTGCTGTGCTGTGCCCTCGTCGTGATCGGTGGCGGTGTGTTTCTGGCGACCTGGGATATTCCCGCCCCCACTCATCAAGTCGAGCTCGTCGTGCCCGACGAGCGTCTGCCGCGCTGACGGTCCGGGTCCGCGCAACGCGTCTCGTGCTTCTCGGCGCGCTGGCGGTGTCGCCGGCGACGGCGCAGGAGACGCCGCGCGTGCTGTTCCCGCCCCCACCGCCGGCCGAGCTGGCGCACCCCGCGGCGCCGGCTGCCCCGATCGAGGTCCAGGATCTGGCAGCTCCCGATGCCTGGCGCGGCGGTCTGGCGACGGCGGAGGCCGATCTCGGCGGGCCGTTGTGGGCCAAGGGCGCACCACCGGAGCTGTCGGCCCTCGTCGCCCGCCTGCCGGCGGCGATCGAGGAGCCGACGCTGGCGTCGCTGCAGACGGCGCTGTTGGCAGCGCCGGGGCCGGCAGACGATCCCGGCGACGTCGTGCTGGTCGCGCGGATCGAGCGGCTGATCGCCATGGGTGAGGCCGCGGTCGCACTCGAGATCCTGTCGTCGGCACCTGTGCCACTCTCGGCGGTCCTGGGCGATCTGCAGCTCGCGGCGCAGATGGCCACCGGCGCCACCAAGCCGGCCTGCGACGCCGCCGCGGGCCGTGCGGACGACGCCTCGCCTTGGCCGGAGGCGCGGGTGGCTTGTGCCGCTCTCGCGCACGATGCGACGGCGGTCGAGCTGGCACTCGACCGGCTCGGCGCGCTCGGCCGAGGGGCGGAGCCGAATCTGGCCGGCCTCGCCCGAGCCGCGGTGGTGGACGGGCGCTTCGCGCTGCAGTTTCCGGTGCCCGACTCGCCCCTCCTGCTGCCCTTACTGCGGACCGTGCCCGTCGATGTCGACCCGGGTCGGGTGGAGGAGATGCCGGTCGCGGCACGCAAGGTGCTGGCCGGCAACCCCTACCTCGCGGCCGCCGCGCGCTCGGCTGCGAGCAGGCCGGCGCCGCCCCCGTCGGTGCGGCCCGAGCTCAACGGCACGTCGCCGGCCGACTGGGCCGCTGCGGCCGGCGCCGTGCCGGAGGAGCGGCGCGCCCGCTGGGCCGCCTTGGTCGACGGGCTTGGGCTGCCGATTCCCGAAGACGTGTGGTCCGGCCTTGCCGGCCTTCCCTCGTCGCCGCCCGCCGCCGGGCCCGATCTCGCCTGGTGGCGCGGCTTCGAGGTGGCGAGTCTCGACGAGCAGCGCGGCACCATGCTGCTCTATCTGCTGCTGCTGACCGACGGGCGGCCCACCGACGCCGCGCCGGTGACCCTTCGGCGTGCCTTGGACGGGCTGCTGGCGCTCGGGCTCGAGAGCGACGCCCGCGCGCTGGCGGCCGGGACCGGCGGAGCGCTCGGCCTGTGAACCCGAGCCTCGACGCCTTCCTCGAGATGATGGCCGCCGAGCGCGGGGCCGCACGCCACACCCTGGATGCCTATCGACGCGACCTCGCCGACTTCGCCGGGTTCCTCGCCCAGCGCGGCCTGGGGCTGGTGGCGGCGACGGCCGAGGACATCCGCGCCTATCTCGCGGTCCTGGCCGAGGATGGGCTGCGCCCCTCCACGGCCGCCCGTCGCCTCGCGGCGATCCGCCAGTACTTCAAGTTCCTGTACGCCGAGGGGCGCCGGCCGGACGATCCCTCGTCGCAGATCGACCGGCCGCGCCAGCATCGGCCCCTGCCGAAGCTGCTCGAGCTCGAAGAGATCGAGGCCCTGATCGCCGCGGCGCGGACCCGGGAAGGGCCCGACGGGCTGCGGCTGACGGCGCTGCTCGAGCTGTTCTATGCCACCGGCCTGCGGGTGAGCGAGCTGGCTGGCCTGCCCCTGTCGGCGGTCACGGGCGACCGTTCGGTGCTGACCGTGCGCGGCAAGGGCGGCAGGGAGCGCATGGTGCCGGTCGGTCGGGCGGCCCGCGAGGCCTTGTCCGCGTGGCTGGCGGTGCGCGCGTCGTTCGTCGGCGACCCGTCGCGCGCACGCTGGCTGTTCCCGTCGCGCGGTCGCGGCGGCCATCTCACCCGGCAGCGGGTGGCCCAGCTGCTCAAGGCGATCGCCGTGGAGGCCGGCATCGATCCGGCGCGGATCTCGCCGCACGTGCTGCGCCATGCCTTCGCCAGCCATCTGGTCGCCAACGGCGCCGACCTGCGCGCGGTCCAGGCGATGCTTGGTCACGCCGACATCGCGACGACACAGATCTATACCCACGTCCAGGCGGAGCGCCTGGCGGCCGTCGTGGCACGGCACCACCCGCTGGCGGCAAGCCCCGTCGCCGCAACGAGTTCCGACAAGGGAGAGAGCGCATGAGCTTCACGATCGTCGAGCAGGCCCAGCCGCGGCTGAACCGTTCCGAGCTCGCCGTGCCGGGCTCCAGCCCGCAGATGTTCGAGAAGGCCGCGGCATCCAATGTGGACGTCGTGTTCCTCGATCTCGAGGACGCGGTGGCCCCGGACCAGAAGGAAGGTGCCCGCAGGAACGTCATCCAGGCCATCAACGACCTCGACTGGGGCAGCAAGACCCTGTCGGTGCGGATCAACGGCCTCGACACGCAGTACATGTACCGCGACGTGGTCGACGTGCTGGAGCAGGCGGGCAACCGGCTCGACCTGATCATGATCCCGAAGATCGGCACGGCTTCGGACGTCTACGCGGTCGACATGCTGGTGACCCAGGTCGAGCAGGCGAAGAAGCGCGAGAAGCGGATCGGCTTCGAGCTGATCATCGAGACAGCACTCGGCATGGCCAACATCCACGAGATCTGCAAGGCGTCCAAGCGGCTGGAATCGCTGCATTTCGGTGTCGCCGACTACGCCGCGAGCACACGGGCGCGCACCACCGTGATCGGTGGCGTGAATCCCGACTACGCCGTGCTGACCGACAAGGCCGAGGACGGCTCGCGCGACGTCCACTGGGGCGACATGTGGCACTACGCCATCGCCCGGATGGTCGTGGCGGCGCGCGCCAACGGCCTGCGCCCGATCGACGGTCCGTTCGGCGATTTCGCCGATGCGGACGGCTACCGCGCCCAGGCCCGGCGTGCCGCCGTGCTCGGCTGCGAGGGCAAGTGGGCCATCCACCCGAGCCAGGTGGCGCTCGCCAACGAGGTGTTCACCCCGCCGGCCAAGGAGGTCGACCGCGCCCGCCGCATCCTGGTGGCGATGGAGCAGGCCGCCAAGGAGGGCAAGGGCGCCGTCAGCCTCGACGGCCGCCTGATCGACATCGCCTCGATCCGCCAGGCCGAGGCCCTGGTCGCCACCGCCGACCGGATCGCGGCCGCCGGCTGAGCTGTTGCCTTTCGTCCGGCCGGGGCGCTTTCTGCCCCGGCCGCATGGAGGGCCCGATGCTAAAGTTCTACTACAACGGTTCCCCGAACCCGACGAAGGTCGCGTTGCTGCTCGAGGAGCTCGGGCTGCCCTACGAGGCGGTGCCGGTCGACACCCGCAAGGGCGAGCAGCATCGGCCCGAGTTCCTGGCGATCAACCCCAACGGCAAGGTGCCGGTGATCGTGGACGGCGACGTGACCGTCTTCGACAGCAACGGGATCCTGCTCTACCTCGCCGAGAAGACCGGCCGCTTCCTGCCGGCGGACACACCTGTGGCGCGCGGCGAGCTCTTGTCCTGGCTGATGTTCGTGGCCACCGGCATCGGGCCCTACTCGGGCCAGTCCGTGCACTTCCGCAATTTCGCGCCCGAGGGGCAGGACTACGGCGTCTCGCGCTACCTCTACGAGGCGCGCCGGCACTGGGGGATCGTCGACCAGCGCCTGGCCGGGCGGCCCTACATGCTCGGCGAGGACTACACCATCGTCGACATGGCGGCCTGGGGCTGGGCGCGCGTGCTGCCGTTCGTGATGGGCGAGGACGCCTGGGAGCGCCACCCCAACGTCAAGCGGCTGGTCGACGAGATCGCCGCCCGCCCGGCGGGGCAGGCCGCCAACGCGCTCAAGGACCGGCACGCCTTCAAGGCCGAGTTCGACGCGGAGGCGCGGCGCCACATGTTCCGGCACATCGGCCAGTCCGCGGCCTGAGCCCGCTCAGTAGAGCCGCTCGCGGTAGCTGCGCTCGACCGCGGCATCGGCCTCGGCCGGATCGGTGCCCTCGATCTGCTCGGCGACGATCCGGCCGAGGCTCGGCATCACCTTGCGGTCGACCCGGCTGGCCGGGTCCCACAGGGCCGAGCGGATCAGAGCCTTGGCGCACTGGAAGAACGCCTCCTCGACCTCGACCAGCAGGGCGGCGAGCGCTGGCTTGCAGCCGACGGCCAGGAGCGCCAGCAGTTCGGGGTCGCGGCTCAGCTCGGCGCGGCCGTTGACGCGGACGGTCTCGTCGAAGCCGGGCACCATGAACAGCAGCGCCACCTTGGGATTCCGGGTGATGTTGGCGAACAGATCGACCCGCCGGTTGCCCGGCCGGTCGGGGACGGCGAGGCGGCGGTCGTCCAGCACCTTGACGAAGCCCGGTGGGTCGCCGCGCGGCAAGACGTCCTGATTGCCCTGCGCATCCGAGGTGCCCAGCACCAGGAAAGGCGAGCGGGCGATGAAGTCGCGGCAGTGCCGGTCCAACCTGGGCAGCACCTTGCGCTGCACGAGCGAGCTGGGCTCGCCGTAGAAGTCGCGGAGATTGTCCGCGGTCAGCCGGGTCTCGTCCATTGCCCCTTCAGTCGGCCAGCGCCGTCTCTAGGTCGGCGATCAGGTCGGCCGGATCCTCGATCCCGACCGACAGGCGCAGGAGATCGCCCGGTACCGGCGTGCCCGGCCCCTCGATGCTGGCGCGATGCTCGATCAGGCTTTCCACGCCGCCCAGCGAGGTGGCGCGCTTCCAGAGACGCACGCGCGCGGCGGTCGCGACCGCCGCCGCCTCGCCGCCGCGCACCCGGATCGACAGCATCCCGCCGAAGCCGCCGCTCATCTGCCGGGCGGCCAGGGAGTGGCCGGGGAAGTCGGGCAGGCCGGGATAGAGGACTTCGCGCAACTGCGGCAGGGCCCTCAGCCGCTCGGCCAGGGTCTGTGCCGTGCGGCTGCAGTGGCGCACGCGCAAGTCGAGCGTGCGCATGCCGCGCAGCAGCAGCCACGCCTCGAAGCTGCCGAGAATGCCGCCCTGCTTGTGGCGGACCGACTTCAGGCGCGCCCACCATTCGTCGTCGCGCGCCGTGGTGAGCGTGCCGGCGATCACGTCCGAATGGCCGTTCAGATATTTGGTCGCCGAGTGCATCACGAGATCCGCACCCAGCGCCAGCGGCCGGGTGAGGATGGGGGTGGCCACGGTCGAGTCTACCGCCATCCTCGCACCCGCCCGGTGCGCCAGCTCCGCCACCGCCGCGATGTCCGTGATCTGCCACATCGGGTTGGCCGGGGTCTCGAGCCAGACCAGCCGCGTCTGCCCCGGCCGCAGTGCGGCTTCGACGGAGCCGAGGTCGTCCATGTCGATCGGCTCGATCGCGAGCCCCCAGCGCACGCAATGGTCGAGCACCCAGGCGCGCAGGCCCCAGTACATCACCTTGGGCACCAGCACGTGATCGCCCGGCTCCAGCGCCTGGAACACGGCGGTCGCCGCCGCCATGCCCGAGGCGAACAGCATGCTGTCGGCACCACCCTCCAGGGCGGTGAGCAGCTCCTCGGCATGGCGGAAGGTGGGGTTTTCGGGGCGGGCGTAGCTGTGGCCCGAGCGGTAGCCGCCGTCGGGGTCGCGCAGGAAGGTGGTCGCGGGCGCGATGCCGGGCACCAGCGCACCCGTGCCCGGCTCCACTCGCCCCAGGGCCTGCGCCGCCAGGGTCGCCGGTGCCCATTCGTCCGCCATGCTCGCTCCTGCTCGGTTTCGCGCTCGGGGTCCGGCCTTGGCAGGCGTCGGGCGCGATGCGATGGTCGCGGCGAGCGTCCAGGGGGTCGGAACCACGGCATGATCTTCAACAAGCTCATGGGCCAGTTCGTCGACGTCATCCAGTGGACCGACGATTCGCCCGACACCATGGTCTGGCGCTTCGAGCGCCAGGGCAACGAGATCAAGTACGGCGCCAAGCTCACCGTCCGCGAGGGGCAGACGGCGGTGTTCGTGAACGAGGGCGAGATCGCCGACACGTTCGCGCCCGGCATGTACGAGCTGTACACCCGCAACCTGCCGATCCTGTCCACGCTGCAGGCCTGGCCGCACGGCTTCGAGAGCCCGTTCAAGGCCGAGGTCTATTTCTGCAGCTCGCGCATCTTCACCGACCTGAAGTGGGGCACCAAGAACCCGGTCATCGCCCGGGACGCCGAGTTCGGCCCGGTCCGCCTGCGCGCCTTCGGCACCTACGCCATCCGGATCAAGGACCCGGCGGTGTTCCTGCGCGAGGTGGTGGGCACCGACGGCCACTTCACCGTCGACGAGATCAGCGACCAGCTGCGCAACATCATCGTCGCCCGCTTCGGCACCATCGTCGCGGGCTCGGGCATCCCGGTGCTCGACCTCGCCGCCAGCTACGACCAGCTCGGCCAGTTCGTGCTCGGGCGGATCGCACCCGAGTTCGCCAATTACGGGCTCGAGCTGACCACGATCCTGGTCGAGAACGTGTCGATGCCGCCCGAGGTCGAGCAGGCGCTGGACCGGCGCACCTCGATGGGCGTGGTCGGCGATCTGTCGAAGTACGCCCAATTCCAGGCCGCCGAGGCGATGCGCACCGCGGCCGCCAATCCCGGTGCCGCCGGGCAGGCGATCGGCATGATGGTCGGGATGGCGGCGGGTGGGCAGGTCGCGAGCCCGTGGGGCCAGCGGCCGCCGGAGCCGCCGCCCCAGGCGCAGCAGCCGCCGCCGGTGCCGGCCGGCCCCGTCTATCACGTCGCCGAGGGCGGCAAGCCGTCCGGGCCGTTCACCGTCGAGCAGCTCACCGAGCAGTCGGTCAAGGGCGGGCTGACGCGCGCCAGCCTGGTCTGGGCGCCGGGCATGGAAGGCTGGAAGCCGGCCGGCGACGTGCCGGAGCTCGCCGCCGTGTTCGCCGCGGTCCCGCCCCCGATCCCGGGCGCCTTCTGAGCCGATGGCTGCGGGACCCTGGGGTGGCCTGCGCATCGAGGCGGATGCCCGGGCGCAAGGAGGGCTGCGCGTCTCCACGCCCGAGCTGCACCAGTTCACCTGCGAGCAGTGCGGTGCGATCCTCAGCTACGCGCCGGGCACCACGGAGCTGGCCTGCAGCTATTGCGGCCACCGGAACCGCATCATCGAGGCGCCGATCGAGGTGGTCGAGCAGGCGCTTGATCCGGCGCTGCGCCGCGCCGCCGGTGAGCCGCCGCCGAATGCGGAGATCCCGGCGAAATGCGCCTCCTGCGGGGCGGATTTCGCGTTCAGGCCGCCGTCCTTCGCCGGGCCGTGCCCATTCTGCGGCCAGCCCGTGGTCGCCGATCCGACACCCTGGCGCAGGATCCCGCCGATCGGCGTGCTGCCGTTCCTGATCGGCGCCCAGGAGGCACGGCGCCTGGTCGGCGACTGGCTGAAGGGTTTGTGGTTCGCGCCCTCGGGCATCGCCGAGCAGGCGCGCGGCCCCGGCCGCCTGCACGGCGACTACCTGCCCTACTGGACCTTCGACACCCGCACCCGCACCCGCTACGCCGGCCAGCGCGGCGACGTCTACTATGAGACGCAGTATGTCGACGCGGTCGTCGACGGCCGCCGCGTCCGGCAGGCGGTGCAGGTGCCCAAGGTGCGCTGGCGCCCCGCCTCCGGCCAGGTCGCCCGCGACTTCGACGACGTGCTGGTGCTGGCCGACGCGACGCTGCCGACCCACCTCGTCGAGGCGCTGGAGCCCTGGGACCTGGACGGGATGCGCCCGTTCACGGCGGACTATCTCGGTGGATTCGGGGCCAAGCTCTACCAGGTCCCGGTCGATCGTGGCTACGAGCGCGGCCAGGCGCTGATGCGCGAGGTGATCGCCATGGACGTCCGCGCCGACATCGGCGGCGACCAGCAGATCATCGAGCGCATGGAGGTCGAGCATTCGGGCACGACCTTCAAGCACGTGCTCCTGCCGGTCTGGGTCGCGGCGTTCACCTTCGTCGGCCGCCAGTACCGCTTCGTGGTCAACGGCCGCACCGGCGAGGTGCATGGCGAGCGACCCTGGTCGGCCTGGAAGATCGCCGGGGCGGTGGCGCTCGCGATCGTCCTGTTCCTGCTGCTCGCGCTGCTGTTCTCGCAGGCCGAGGCGCTGCAAGGCAGCTTACGGGGCCTGCACTGATCTCTGGCCTGGATCGACGCTGTCGCGGTTGCGCGCTTTTCCTCCTCAAGACATTCTGCCATAACGAGCATGGTTGCTCTCATCTGAGCGGATCGAGACGGGAATGCCGCGTCGTCCCCTCCAGCGGCTGCAAGCCTCGCTGGTCGCCCGTCGCTTCTATTTCCAGCAGCAGACCAAGTCGCAGATCGCCGGGGAGTTGGGCATCTCTCGGTTCAAGGTCGCGCGGCTGATCGACATGGCCCTGGCCGAAGGGATCGTGCGGATCGAGATCAACGATCAGGGCGACCTGAATTCGGAGCTGGCGGAGCGCCTTCGCCAAGTCTACGGCCTCAAGGCCGCGCTCGTGCTCGACGGGCCGGATCTGGCGTCCGGCATGTTGATCGAGCCTCTGGCGCTGCTGGCCGCCGATCTTCTCGAGGAAACCCTCCTCGATGGGCAGTTGCTCGGCATGTCCTGGGGCCGCACGCTCGCGGCGACTGCCAAGCTTGTCACGAAGCTGCCCAAGGTGGACGTGGTGCAGGCCGCCGGCAGCCCGGCCGGGCTCGACCTGTCGCAGAACCCGACCGAACTCGTCCATCGCTTCGCCCGGGCCAGCGGCGGCATCGCCTATCCTCTGTTCGGGCCGATGTGGGTGGAGGACCGCGGCTTGATCGCCAAGCTTCGCAACGAGCCTTCGATCGCCAATGCCATGTCCCGCTACGACAAGATCGACGTGCTCGTCGTCGGTATCGGCTCCTGGCATCCGCAGGAGTCCTGCCTTTGTTCCGGGTTTCCCGAGGACTGGCGACGTGATGCCCTGAGGCGCAATGTCTGTGCGGACCTGTGCGCGACGCTGATCGACCCCCAGGGGCAGGCGGTGCCGAGCCCGCTCGATGATGCCGGGCTTTGCCTGAGCACCGAACAGTTGCGCGGGATTCCCGAACGCATCGGCGTCGGGGGCGGCATCGAGAAGGTGCAGGCGATCGGAGCGGCATTGCGGGGCGGCTGGATAACGACGCTCGTGACGGATGCCGGAGTGGCACGACACCTTCTCTAATCAATTCATGAAACGCTCATATGAGCGCCAACATACTCACTTGACGCCATAGTTCGATCCGCTTATGATTTGCTCAAGAAGGGGAGGGCGATGCAGCCGGACAAGGACTGGCTCGATCGGGCGAGTGCCGTTGTCCGCTCGGATGCTGCCGCTATCAATGCGGCGCTGAGCGGGATCGACGGGACGTTCGTGGAGGCAGCTCGTCGGCTCGTCGAGTGTCGGGGCAAGATCCTGGTCACCGGCAGCGGCACGTCCGGCTTCGTCGCGCGCCGAGCGGCGCATCTCCTGTCGGTGGGTGGCGCCCCCGCATTCTACTTGGCGCCTGCCGACGGCCTCCACGGTGGGTTAGGCGTGTTGGCGCCCGAGGATTGGGTGCTGGCCCTGTCGAAGGGTGGCGGCTCCAGCGAGCTCAACGAGTTCTGCGCGCGCGCCAAGTCGCTCTGCGGCGGGCTGATCTGCATCACCGCCGACGAGCGGTCGCCGCTCGCTGCATTGTCGGATTTCGCCATCCGGCTCACCCTGCCCGAGGACGGCGATCTTGGGGGTGTGGTGGCCACGGGCAGCTCGCTCGCGGCGGCGGCCGTGACCGATGCGCTGGTAGAGATCTGCCGGGTCGGTCGCGGCTACGGCTGGGACAAGGTGTTGTTTACCCATCCGTCCGGCGCCGTGGGCCGAGACGCGCAGGCGAGTCTCCAACGTCTCGGGCAGGGAGAGCGATAGGGCCATGTCGCGTGACCTGGTCGCCGGCATCGACTCGTCGACGCAGTCCTGCACCGTCGTGCTCAGGCGGATCGAGGATGGCGGGGTCGTCGCTCAAGCCCGCACGCTCCACCCTATCACCACGCCACCCCGGAGCGAGCAGGCGCCCGAGGCCTGGTGGCAGGCGCTGTTGGCGGCCTTCGGCGAGCTGTCCGCTCATCTGTCCAGGATCGCCGCCGTCTCGGTCGGCGCCCAGGGGCATGGCCTGGTCCTGCTCGACGGCGACGGCAGCGCCCTGCGCGACGCCAAGCTGTGGAACGACACCGAGTCTGCTTCCGACGCCGCCCGCTTGCGCGACCGGCTCCCGCCGGCGGAATGGGCGCGCCGCACCGGCTCCGTGCCGGCGCCGGCCCTCACCATCAGCAAGCTGGCCTGGACCGAGCGGACGCAGCCCGGGCTGGTGTCGCAGGCCCGGCACGTCATGCTGCCGTCCGACTACCTGATCTTCCGGCTGACCGGGCGCGCGATCACCGAGCGCGGCATCTCCTCAGGGACCGGCTATTTCGACCCGTTCCGCAATGTCTGGGATCTCGAGCTGGCAGGGCTGGCGGTCCCGAACGTGGATTGGGGGCATGTGCTGCCGGAGATCATCGGCTCGAGCGACGTCGCCGGAACGGTAGCCGGTCAACGCGGGCTGGAAGGCCTGGAGGGAGCGGTCGTCGGCGCCGGATCGGGCGACAACATGACGGCCGCGCTCGGCATGGGCATCCAACCGGGCGACGTCGTCATCTCTTTCGGCACGAGCGGCACGATTTACGGCGTCACGCAGACCGCCATCAAGGACGCGACCGGCGCCATCAACGGCTATGCCGACGCCACCGGCGCCTTCCTGCCGATGGTCACGACCATGAATTCCGCCAAGGTCACCGACGCCTTCCGCCGGCTCCTGCGCACCGACGTCGAGGAGTTCGACCGGCTGGCGCTGACCACCGAGCCCGGAGCGCGCGGCGTGGTGTTGGTCCCGTATCTCGACGGCGAGCGCACGCCCAATCTGCCTGACGCGACCGGCACGCTGACCGGCTTTCGCAGCGACGTCACGCCCGGGCAGGTCGCCCGGGCGGCCGTGGAAGGGGTGATCTGCGGCCTGCTGGAGGGCGGTGATCACCTGGCTTCGCACGGCCTGCAGAACCATGGTCGGCTGATCGTGACGGGCGGGGCCTCGCGCTCCCGGGCCTATCGCCAGATCCTCGCGGACCTCGCCGGCAAGCCGGTCTGCACCTGCGACCTGCCCGAGGCGGCTGGCGCCGGGGCCGCCGCGCAGGCCGCGGCGGCACTGCTGGGCCGCTCGACCGCATCGTTGGCCGAGGAATGGCGGCCGGCCTACGAGATCGTCGCCGAACCCGACGAGAACGCCGTCGGACGCGCCGCACAGGTCAGGGACAACTATCGCTTGGCCTGCCAACGCGCCAATTGAGCTACCTGCCAGGGGAGGCGTTGCTACAGATCAACAACAATCAGAAGAGCACGCGACAGGTGAGATGTCGGCGAAGGCGAGCATCTTGTCTGCCATCTAGTTCTCAATCGCGAAACTAGCTCTCTCGGGAGTCAAACATGACCTTTACGAAGACGTTTGCCGCGATGGCGATGGCCAGCGCCGCGCTGGTGATGGGCGCTGTCGCCCCGGTGGCGGCAAAAGACGTCAAGATGGTCGGGATCTCCGTCGGCTCGATGGGCAACCCCGGCTTCGTGATCATCGCGAATACCGCCACCAACATCATCAAGAAGGCTTACCCCGACGCGCAGGTGACGACGGTCGGCTACGACTACGATCTCGGCAAGCAGTTCACCCAGATCGACAATTTCATCGCCGCCGGTGCGGACTTCATCCTGCTCAATCCGGGCGATCCCAGGGCGATCACGCCCGCCATCAAGAAGGCCCAGGCCGCCGGCATCCCCGTCGTCGCCTTCGACACGGTGGCGCAGGGTGCCGATGCCGCCGTCACGACCGATAATGTCATGGCCGGACGCATCGCCTGCCAGTACATCGTCGACAAGTTGAACGGCAAGGGCGACGTCATCATCCAGAACGGCCCGCAGGTCTCGGCGGTGGTCGACCGCGTCGTCGGCTGCAAGGAGGTGTTCGCGAAGAATCCGGGCATCAATGTCCTGTCCGACGAGCAGGACGGCAAGGGGTCGCGCGATGGGGGCATGGCCGTGGCGCAGGGCTATCTGACGCGCTTTCCCAAGATCGACGCGATCTTCACCATCAACGATCCGCAGGCGATCGGCACGGCGCTCGCCGCAAAGCAGGCCGGCCGCAACGAGTTCTTCATCACCTCGGTCGACGGCTCGCCCGACATCGAGGCGGCCCTGAAGGACCCCGCCTACGACATGATCAAGGCCTCGGCCAGCCAGGACTTCTACGCCATTCCCAAGGTCTCGGCGCAGATCGGCATGGACCTGGTGAACGGCAAGAAGCCCGAGAACGAACTGATCCTGATCCCGTCGACCCTGGTCACTCGCGAGAACGTCGGCGAGTACAAGGGCTGGAACACCAAGCACGACGACTGAGGTCATTGCACTGCACTGGGATGATCCTCCTCCAGGCATGGAGGAGGATCATTGTTCCCCGATCGAGCGATATGAGTAGATGACTTGCATGATGCGGCTCTCGGCGTCACTCTTTGCTGCCGACCCCCTGCATCTCGCGGCCGACATCGAGGCAGTCTCGCCCCATGTGGAATCCTTTCATGTGGACATCATGGACGGGGGATTCACGCCGGACTACGGCCTGAACGCCCGACTGGTCAAAGACCTCGCTGCCGTCTCGCGCGTACCGCTGGATGTGCACCTGATGGTCCGCAATCCCGTCAAGTCCGCGATCTTCTATGCCGGGCTGGGCGTCCGCTCCATCGCCGCCCACGTTGAAAGCGAGCCCCCCTTCGGCGAGGTCGCGGCGATCATCCGCGCCACTGGAACCCGAGCCATCGCCGCGCTTCGGCACACCACCTCGCTAGCGGCATTGGACGCGGCACGCGATCAGGCCGATGGTCTCTTGTTCCTGACTGCTCCGGCCGGCGGCGGCGATTTCGACCCGAACGCGTTCGAGCGCCTCGCCGCACGCCCACGAGGCTTGCCGACGACGGTGGACGGTCGCATCGAGCCCGCGCATTTCGCCCGCCTGCGCGACCTGGGTGTCGATCTCGCCGTCGTCGGCGCCACACTGTTCTCAGCAGCTGACGTTGAACAACGGGCTGCGCAGCTCTCGGGCATGCTCGGCGGAGCGGAGCCTGACGCCAATTCAGCGAGCGGTCAGGAAGCATCGTGCGGACGCTAGGGAGCTCGAGGGCATGAAACTGCAGCTGGCGCTGGACGACATTTCTCTCTCCGATGCACTCCGGCTCGTCGAGCAGATCGAAGACTGCCTGGACATCGTCGAGATCGGCACTCCGATGATCATCGAGGAGGGCTTGGCGCCGGTTCGCGCCATGAAGGCGCGTTTTCCCGGCATCGAGGTCCTGGCGGACCTCAAGATCATGGACGCGGGCGCGCTGGAATCACGCCAGGGGTTCGCGGCCGGCGCCGACTACGTCACCGTCCTGGGGGTGACGGACCTCGCCACGATCGAGGGCTGCCTCGGTGCAGCCGAACAATATGGGCGCACGGTGGTCGTCGACATGATCTGCGTCGCCGACATGGCGCAGCGGATCGCGCAGCTGGAGCGGATCGGGGTGAGGGCGTTGGCGGTCCATACCGGCGTCGACCAGCAGGCCGCGGGTCGCACACCCCTGGACGATCTGAAGCTCATGAAGGCCCACAGCGCGGCATCGCGGATCTTCGTCGCCGGCGGCATCACCTTGGCGACCCTGCCGCACTATCTGGCAGAGGGCGCCGACGTCGCGATCGTCGGCGGCGGCATCTGCCAGGCCGATGACCCGGTCCGGGCGGCACGAGAGCTGCACGAGCTGATCACGGCCCATGGAGTGGAGAAGCCCCGATGAGCACGGCCGACCACATCCGGCAGGTCAGGGCGGAGCTCGACCGCACACTCGGCGCCATCGCCACCGACGACGTCGATCGCCTGGTCGAATTGATCGCGAACGCGCGCCGTGTGTTCGTCGCGGGTGCCGGCCGCTCGGGGCTGGCGATGAAGGCGTTCGCGATGCGCCTGATGCATCTGGGGCTCGGCGCCTATGTCGTCGGCGAGACGGTCACGCCGGCCATGACGGCCGACGATCTGCTGCTGATCGGCTCGGGTTCGGGCGAGACGGCGAGCCTGGTCGCGATGGCGGAGAAGGCGCGCGCGCTGCACGCCCGGCTCGCGCTCGTGACCATCGTCGCGGACTCCCGCATTGGCCGGCTGGCCGAGGTGGTCGTGGCCATCCCCGCACCTTCGCCGAAGGCTCGCGCCCAGCACGGCCGCACCTCCGTGCAGCCCATGGGCTCGCTGTTCGAGCAGAGCCTGCTGATCTTCCTGGACGTCGTCGTGCTGCGGTTGATGGAGCGGCACAATACAGACTCCGCCGCGATGTTCGAGCGTCACGCCAATCTGGAATAGCCGCCGCCAGGCTACCCCTTCACCGGCACGCTGAAGTTCAATGCCATGCGGCCGCCGTCGATGTAGATGCACTGACCGGTGATGTAGCTGGCATCGTCGCTGGCGAGGAACAGGACCAGTTTCGCGACCTCGTCGGGCTCGCCGGTGCGGCCCATCGGCGTGCGCGACAGGATGCGGTGGCGTGTGTCGTCGTCGTGCATCACCACCTTGAGGATGTCGGTGGCGATCGAGCCAGGTCCGACCGCATTGACACGGATGTTCCTGTCGACCAGCGCCAGCGCCATGACCTTGGTGAGCTGATTCAGCCCGCCCTGACTGGCGCCGTAGGGCACTTGGTTGGCGATCGCCAGCACGGCGTTGATCGACGACATGTTGACGATTGCACCACCACCGCGCGCTGCCATGGCGCGGGCGGCCGCCTGGCCGACCAGGAACGGCCCCTTGAGGTTGACCCGCAGCACCGCGTCGAAGTCGGCCTCGCTCAGCTCGAGGAAGTCGCCGGTCCGGATCGTGCCGGCATTGTTGACCAGCACGTCCAGCCGGCACGCCCATTCGAGCGTGGCGTCGATCAGGGCGCCGGCCTCGCGGGCATCGCCGACGTCGGTTGCCCGGAAGCTGGCTTTGCCGCCGGCAGCGCAGATCGCCTGCGCGGCCGCCTCGCCGGCCTCGGCGGCGATGTCCGCGATCATCACCGCGGCCCCCTCGGCGGCGAAGGCGCGCGCGCAGGCGAGCCCGATCCCCTGCGCGCCGCCGGTCACGATCGCCGTCTTGCCCTGAAAGCGCATGCCCGCCTCCCGCCGTCCGTGCCGAGGCCAGCATGGCACGCAGGGCCGGCAAGTGGCTACTCGTCGTCGGGCTGCGGCGCGGGTCCGGGCCCCTGGTCCGGCCCGGGGCCGTGATGGCGGCCCGGCGGCCCCCAGCCGTGCGGGCCGCCCCGGCCTGGGCGACGCAGCTCGTCACGGGTCAGCACGCCGTCGCCGTTGCGGTCGAGATCCTCGACCATGTCGGCGAAGCGCGCCTGGAACTCGACGATGGTGACCTTGCCGTCGCCGTCGAGGTCGTTCGCCTGGAACTGGCGCACCATCGCCCGCTCCATCGCGTCCAGCCACAAGGCCTGGTACTCGGCCAGGGTCAGCGCGCCGTCCTTGTCGGCATCGAACCGCTGCAGCCGCGCCTCGCGCGCCGCATCGATCTCGTCCTGGGTGAGCTTGCCGTCGCCGTTGGTGTCGAACTCCTTCAGCGGGTTGGGGCCGTGGGGCGGCGGCCCGCCGAAGCCGCCGCCGGCGATGGCCGGGACGGCCAGGAAGCCGGCGCCGCCGAGCAGGGCCGCCGCGGCGATGATCTGGAGTGAACGTCGCATGATGCTCCTCGTTTTCGTGAACGTCGCCAGCTAACCGCACCCTCTTGGCAGAAGTTTGGCCGGCCGGCCGGAAAGTGTCGCAGCGCATGGCGGGCGCTGCGGGTTGCGACGGACGGTTACATTTCGGCTCTCCAGCTTTCGCCGCCCCCCGCGCATAGTGCCGGCGCCATGACCGAGCCGGCCCAGATCCTCGTCGTCGACGATCATCGCGAGATCCGCGAGGCGCTGGCGAAGTATCTGGGGCGGCACGATTTCCGCGTGCTGACCGCGGACGGTGCCGCGGCGGCGCGGCGCGTGCTCGAGACCAGCCGGGTCGATCTGGTCGTGCTCGACGTGATGATGCCGCGCGAGGACGGCTTCTCGCTGTGCCGGCAGCTCCGCGCCAAGGGCGACCTGCCGATCATCATGCTCACCGCCATGGCCGAGGAAACCGACCGCGTCGTCGGGCTGGAGCTCGGTGCCGACGACTATGTCACCAAGCCCTTCAACCCGCGCGAGCTGCTGGCGCGGATCCGCGCGGTCCTGCGCCGCACGCACAGCCTGCCGCCGCAGCCGGAGCGCCCGGCAGCGCGCCAGCTTCGCTTCGACCGCTGGCTGTTCGACGTCGACCGGCGCGAGCTGGTCGGCGAGGACGGCGTCGCCGTGCCGCTCAGCACCGGCGAGTTCCTGCTGCTGTCCGTCCTGGTGCAGCGGCCGGGCATGGTGCTCACCCGCGACCAGCTGCTCGATCTGACTCGCGGCCGCGACGCCGCCCCGTTCGACCGCAGCATCGACAACCAGGTCAGCCGGCTGCGCAAGAAGATCGAGCGCGACCCGAAGCGGCCACAGCTGGTCAAGACGCATTGGGGCGGCGGCTACAGCTTCACCGCCGCGGTCGACGAGCCGTGAGGCGGCTCTGGCCGGGCAGCCTCGCCGGCCAGCTGGTGCTCATCGTCCTGATGGGTCTGCTCGCGGGCCAGGCGCTGAGTCTCTACATTTTCGCCGACGAGCGGCGCGCTGCCCTCCGCGTGGTCGCCCGGGAGCAGGTTCTGTCCCGTGCCGCGGGCCTGGTGCGCCTGCTGCAGGAAACACCCGTTGCGCTGCATGACCGGATTCTCGACGCCAGCAGCGGCGGCCTCGTCCGCTTCGCGGTCTCCGCGCGGGGTGCCCTGGCGGACGAGGCGGACTGGCGGGCGCGCAACCGCGTGGCGCGCCGGCTGCGCGCCCTGCTCGCCGGCAACGAAGGACGGCCCGTGCTCGCCGACTTCCCGGACGAGCCCGGTCTCGGCAATCTGATCGGCTTCGCACCCTTCGATGAGGCGAGCGGCCGGCCGCGTTACCGGGCCGATCGACCGCGCCGGCCGGCCAATCTCGTGCTGTCGGTCCAGCTTGCCGACGGTCGCTGGCTCGACGCCCAGACCTTCGCAGCGCCGCCGCCGCGCTGGGCGCTGCCGAGCCTCGTCTCGCTCGGCCTGTCGGCGAGCCTGGTGGCGGTGGGTGTCCTGCTCGCGGTCCGCCGTGCCACCCGGCCGATGACCCGGCTCGCTGGGGCCGCCGACGCGCTCGGCCGCGGCGAGATCATGCCGCCGCAGCCTGAGGTCGGGCCGAGCGACGTTCGGGCCACCGTCGCCGCCTTCAACCGGATGCAGGCGCGGCTGCGCCGCTTCCTCGACGACCGCACCCGCATGCTGGCGGCGATCGGCCACGACCTGCGCACACCGATCACCTCGCTGCGGCTGCGTGCCGAGTTCGTCGAGGACGAGGAGACCCGCGGCCGGATCCTCGCCACGCTGGACGAGATGCAGGCGATGGTCGAGGCGACCCTCGCCTTCGCACGCGAGGAGGCGCAGAGCGAGCCCACGCGCATCGTCGACCTTGCCGCCCTGGTCGACAGCACGGCTGCCGACCTCGCCGACCTGGGGGCCGCGATCGAGGTCTCACCCGCCGAACGGCTGCCCTATGCCTGCCGCCCGGTGGCCCTGCGCCGGGCGCTGCGCAACCTGCTCGAGAACGCGGTTCGCTATGGCGATCGCTGTCGCGTACGGGTCGAGCGCGAGGCCGCGGAGGTGCGTGTCCTGGTCGAGGACGAAGGCCCGGGTATCCCCGAATCGCTGCAGGAGCGCGTGTTCGAGCCGTTCGTCCGTCTCGAGGAATCTCGGTCCGCCGAGACGGGCGGCATCGGCCTCGGGCTCGCCATCGCCCGCTCGATCGTGCGCGCGCATGGCGGCGACATCCGTCTCGCCAACCGCCCGGAAGGTGGCCTTTGCGTCAGCCTTGTCCTGCCGCAGCCGGCCGATCGCTGATGCCCGCCGCCGGCCCCGGGCTCGCGGCATGACGCCGGCGTGGCCGCAGCTCCTCGGCGGACAGCAGGCCGTCGCCATCCCGGTCGCGGCGGTGCAGCATGAGGTTGGAGCGCTCGACCAGCTCCTCCAGCGTGATGGCACCGTCCTTGTTACCGTCATCTGCCCGGAACAGGCGCTCCAGCCGCGGCTTGGCCGCGTCGAGCCACCAAGCGGCATACTCGTCGGGCGACAGGCGCCCGTCGCGATCGGCGTCGAAGCGCGTCACCTGCCGCTCCCGATCCGCGCGCAACTCGGCGGCGGACAGCGTCCCGTCGCCGTCCGCATCGGCCGCGGCTAGCAGCGCTGGTTGGCGCCCGGCCTCCGCCTCGACCGCCCAAGCCGGGGCGGCCGCGCAGATCATCGCCGTCAGCCCCCAACCCATCTTGCGCAGGCTCAACTCGATTCTCCCTGGCCGCGCCGTGCGGCAGCGGGCGAACCATGCGCGCAAGATGGTTAACGAGGCGTTAGTGAGACGCGAAGCGGCCCGGTGCCCGCAGGCGCCGGGCCGCCAGCACACTCCGCAGGTCCGATTGGAGTGCTGCACTGCACAAAGATCTTCCCGGCAAGTCGGTTCCAGTGCAAGTGTCTTCTCGCACGACGGCTTTGCGGCAGTGCAAGAATGGGTGCGCCGAGATGGGCACGTGGGAGTTTCGATCGCCCCCCTTGCGCCGTGCGTAGATCGGAGCCAGATCGCGCCGGCGACGCAAGGGGAAGCAATTGGGCCTGCGGATCACGACCTGGAACGCGAACTCGATCCGGCTTCGCGAGAGCGCCTTGCGGCGGATCGTGGCCGAGATTCGGCCCGACGTCCTGTGCCTGCAGGAGATCAAGGTCGAGGACGACCGGTTTCCCGCGGATCTCTGCCGGTCGCTCGGCTTCGCGCATCTGCACGTTCACGGCCAGAAGGCCTATCACGGCGTGGCCGTGCTCTCGAAGGTGCCGCTGGCCGAGTGCCACACCCGCTGGTGGTGCGGGATCGAGCACAGCCGGCACGCGATCTGCACCCTGCCGGGCGGGATCGAGCTGCATAATTTCTACATCCCCGCCGGCGGCGACCTGCCCGATCCCGAGCTGAACCCGAAGTTCCGCCACAAGCTCGACATGCTGGAGGGGCTGACCGGCTATTTCGGCGGCCGGCGCAACGACGGCGCGCGGATGGTCTTGCTCGGCGACCTCAACATCGCCCCGCTCGAGCACGACGTCTGGAGCCACAGGCAGCTCTTGAACGTGGTCTCGCACACGCCGGTCGAAACCGAGGGGCTGCTCGCGCTCCAGGCGGCCTACGGCTTCGTCGACGCCGTGCGCGCGGTGGTCCCGCCCGACCGCAAGCTCTACACTTGGTGGTCCTACCGCGCCCAGGACTGGGCGGCCTCCGACCGCGGCCGGCGGCTGGACCATGTCTGGCTTTCGCCCGAGCTGGCGCCCAGTCTGGTCACCGCCGAGGTCGAGCGCGCCGCGCGCGGCTGGGAGATGCCCAGCGACCATGTCCCGGTGACGGTCGAGCTGGCGGTCTGAGCCCATGGCGCCGCCGCCGCTCGCGCTGACCATGGGCGAGCCCGCCGGCATCGGCGGGGAGATAGCGCTCGCGGCCTGGCGCCGGCTGGCGGGGCAGGGGCCGGCGTTTCTGGCACTGGACGACCCCGAGCGGCTGCGCCGGATCGGAGTGGCACCCGTGCGCGCCATCGCCGATCCGGCCGACGCTACCGCCGTCTTCCCGCACGCGTTGCCCGTGCTGCCGCTGGCGGTCTCCGTCTCGGGCACGCCG
>JAXMCJ010000057.1:0-27925 GCA_046349415.1 Geminicoccaceae bacterium | reverse complement strand
GCGCACCGGCAGGACCGGCCAGTCCCGGCGCCGCCTGGTCACGCAGCCGGCGAATACGCGGACGTCGGTCGTGTAATTGACGCAGGCACGCGGCGCCCGGCGCAGATTGTCGAGCGTGGTCGAGGGATGGAACGGGGCTATCACCAGCAGCGGCCCCTCCTGGATCACGCCGAGCGGCGCGACATGGGCGGAGCCGTCCGCGTTCGTGGTGGTGACGATGCTCTCGCGGATGAATGGCATCAGCCCTCCCGGCGCCGCGCCCGGCGCGCTTCCAGCGTGCTGCCGGGCTGGATGAAATGCAGCCGGTCCTCGGCCGGCGGCGGCACGGCCACGCCCCAGCGCAGCTCGTTGTCCTGGACGTAACGCTTGCCGAGCTGGTGTGCCACCTGCGCCCGGGCGAGCTCGACGCCGAGATAGAAGGCGTGCGCGCCGTCGCCCGCCACGTCGAGCTCGGGATAGAGGGCGAACGGCTCCTGCGAGACGTGATGGCCGTCGCGGTTGTAGGCGTGGATGCCGTCCGCGGCGACCTCGATGCGCCAGTTGGCGTCGCCCACCTCGGCCGCCGCCGTGGCGATCTCCTCGGGCGTGCTCAGCAGCGGCCGCCGGTCGCGTAGGCACATCAGGCCGGGATCGTAGCCCTGCGGCAGGCTGCCGTCGGCCTTGGCGGCGTACATGATCCGCCGTGCCAGCTCCGCCTCGGCCACGGCCCGGCGGCAGTGCGGGCTCACCTGGACGACCAGGACGTTGCGGATCGTGAGCTCGGAGACCATGCCCATCAGGGTCATGGTGATGCCCGGCGTGTCGGCGTCCGTGAGCTCGGTCAGGTTGCCGACACCCATCAGGATCTCGACCTCGGGCAACCGCCGGCGGAGCTCGTGGTAGCGCACGATCGAGGCGGTGAAGCCGAAGTGGATCGGGTCGAGGATCGGATCGGCGAGGAACGGCAGCCCCGCTCGCGCCAGTCGTTCGCAGGCCTCGACCAGTCCGCCCAGCTCGCCATGCCGGGCCGGGATCAGGACAGGGACCGCGGCCGTGTCGAAGGCGAGGTCGAGCGTCTCCTCGGTGAGGCTCAAGAGATAGTCGGCGCCGGCACTGGCGCCGCGGCGAAGCTCGTCCAGGTTGCCGGAATCGACGCTGACTGCCCAGCCGAGCCGCCGCAGCTCCTGAACGGTCTCCTCGAGATGCGGGAACGGCGTATCGGGCAGGCAGCCGAGGTCGATGACGTCCGCACCCTCGCGCTTCAGCGCCGCGGCGCGGGCGACGATCTCGCCGATGCCCAGCCCCGAGGCCTCGACGATCTCGGCGAAGATCCGGCAATCGTGGGCCGTGAGGTCGCGGCGTCTGGCCTTCGCGCCGAAGAACTGCGGCAGGTCGGCGAGCTCCTCCGGTCCGAGCTGCACGGGCACGCCGAGGGCGCCGCCGAGAGCGGCCAGATCGCCCTTGCAGCGGCCGGGCAGGACGATCCTGGCGATGCCGTCCAGCGCGCCGACGCGCCGGCGGATGATCTCGGGCGTCATCAGCGCCGCCACCTTGACGCCGAGATTGCGGACCTCCCAGTCGAACGGCAGCGGCCCCAGCGCCTGCAGCTCCCGCCGCAGGCGCGCCTCGGCCAGATGCCCGGTGAGGAAGGCCAGCCGGTCAGCCAAGGATCTCGGCCAGCCGCGCGTCGACGCTGCGCGTCAGCGCCGCCATGTCCTCGACCACGGTGGTCGCCTCGAACGCCTTGAGCCGCTCGGTATTGTCGAGGTCGATCCGGCGCGGCCACAGGCGGACCATGCCGTCCGGGGCCATCGTGTCGTGCACCGGCCTGGTGTCGCAGGCATAGACGATCGCCGGCACCCGGCACTTGCCCGCCTGCGCGAACACGTTGGTGACCAGCGTGTCGGAGATCCCGGCGACGCATTTGGCGACCGTGTTCGAGGTCGCCGGCGCCACCACCAGCGTGTGATACCAGCCCCGGTAGAACCGGCCGACCGGTGCGGCGCTGGCCGAGGTGTCCTTGATCAGGCGGATCGTGTCGGGGAAGGGTGCGCGGTCCTTGGTGTAGAGGAAGATCACCTCGGCCGCCGCCTTGGACAGGAACACGTCCATCTCGCCGATCCGCCGCATCAGCTCCAGGCACTCGACGAAGTCGTGCCCGGAGCCGGTCAGCGCCCAGGCGAGGCGCCGGCCGGCCGGCTGCGGCTCTTCGTCTTCGTCGTGCATCGACACACTCCCGTGGCGGCGCCGAGACACATCAGGTGGGGTGGCGAAGTCAACCGCGCACCCGCAGGTGCCGCTCGTCGGTCAGGGCGATGTCCCGATGCACGATCCGGATGGGCGCATCGAGCCGGCGCGCAAAGGCCGGAAACGCGGGATCGACCAAGCCGCGACCGGCCAGCTCGGCTGCCGTCGCCTCTCCCGGCTCGATCGGCGCCGACTTGACCAGGATCAGCACGCCGGCGCCCAGGCGGGCAGCGAGCCAGGCGGCGAGGCTGTCCGAGGTCACGTCCCAGCTGGCCTCGATCTCGCGCGACATCCCCGCCAGCTCCCAGGGCAGCCATATGCCCGCGCGTGTGGCGCGCAGCTCGGCATCGGTCTGCGCCAGCGTGAGGCGCGGCTCCAGCGCCTGCAGCGCCAGCCCGTACTGCTGCATCGCCAGGATCGCCATCCGGTGCGCCGCGAGGCCGGAGAAGCCGAGCCGCGGCTGCATGGCCCTGACCGCATCGGCGAACGGCCCGCCGCCCGGCACGACGATGCGCGGCGGCCCCGGCATGGTCGCGAGCTCGGCGAGGCGCGGCCGCAGCGACGCCGCGTCGTGCAGGCTGCCGCCGAGCTTGACGACCCACATCCCGTGCTCCCAGAAGGTCCGCTCTCAACCAGGGCAGGCTCGCCATGCGGCATCGGCTCGTCAACCTGCTCGGGGGCAGGGCGCCCTGGCTGATGGGCGTGGTCAACGTGACCCCCGATTCGTTCAGCGACGGCGGCCGGCATCTGGCACCGACAGCGGCCGTAGCACACGGCCGCCGGCTGGTCGCCGACGGCGCGCATCTGCTCGATCTGGGTGGCGAGTCGACCGCCCCGGGCAGCCGGCCGATCACCAGCGACGAGGAGCTCGCCAGGCTCGAGCCCGTGGTCCGCGCCCTGGCCGGCGAGGCCGTGCTGTCGATCGACACCTATCACGCGGCGACGGCGGAGCGCTGCATCACGCTCGGCGCCATGGTCGTCAACGACGTCTCCGCCCTGCGCGCCGATCCAGAGATGGCCCGGGTGGTGCGCGATCTGCGGCCGGTCCTGGTGATGATGCATGCCAAGGACGGGCCGCTACCGCACGCGACCGACCGGCCGGCGCACTACGACGACGTCGTCCGCGACGTGGCCGACTGGCTGTCGGCGCGCGTCGACGTGGCGCTGAAGGCGGGCATCGACGCGGACCAGCTCGTGGTCGACCCAGGCTGGGGCAAGTTCCTGAGCCTGGACCCGGCCCACAGCTGGGAGCTGCTGGCCCGCTTCGAGGAGCTGGTGGCGCGGCTGGCGCCGATCCCGGTCGCGGTCGGCAGCTCGCGCAAGGGCTTCTACGGCGTGCCGCTCGCCGAGCGCGACCCGGTCTCGCAGCTCTCCGCCCTGGTCGCGGCCGAGAAGGGGGCGGCGCTGATCCGCACCCACAATGTGCGGATGGCCGCCCAGTTTCTCGACGCGGCCGAGCGGATGGCCCTGCCCCTGCCGGCGCGGCGCGCCTACGGCTGAGCCGCCCGCAGCTCTGCCAGCAGCTCGGTCGCGGTCCGGTGGAGAACCGGGTGGCGCCAGTCCGGCCAGACCTCGCAGAACGGGGCCAGCACGAAGTCGCGCTTGTGCATCTCGGGATGCGGCAGGCGCAGATCGTCCCGGTCGAGGACCAGATCCTCGACGGCGATCAGGTCGAGATCGATCAGGCGCGGTCGCCAGCGGGCGGTCTCGGTGGCGCGATCACGGCCGAGTCGCGCCTCGATGCGATGCAGGCCGGCGAGCAGCTCCGCCGGCGGCAGCCCGCTGCGCAGCAGCACGGCGCCGTTGAGGAACTCCGGATAGGACTTGGCCGGATCGTCCGGGTGGATCAGCGCCGGCGTCTCGAGCCAGTGCGAGCGGGCCGCGACCTGGCCCAGCGCGGCCATCAGCTCGACGGCCTGCTCGAGCGTGGCACGGCGCTCGCCGAGATTGGCGCCCAGGGCGACGACGGCCCGCGGAGGAGGGGATTGCGGCATGGCGCGTCGCCTAGCCCGCATTCGCCGTCCTGGCAATCGTCGCGCCCAGGGCGCTACCAATGCCGGGGCGTGGCCGCGGTCGGGAGCAGGGTCGACGATGCGTGTGGTGATCTGCGGCGCCGGCGTGATCGGCGCCTGCACCGCCTATTTCCTCGGCCTGCGCGGGGTCGAGGTGACGGTGGTCGAGCGCACCGGCGTCGCCTGTGCCGCCTCCGGCAAGTCCGGCGGCTTCCTGGCGCTCGACTGGTGCGGGGGCACGGCGCTGGACCGCCTGGCGCGTCGCAGCTTCGCTCTGCACGCCGAGCTCGCGGCAACAATCGACGGGAGCCGCTGGGGCTATCGGCGGCTGAACACCTGGAGCGTCGCCGCCGGCCACGCCGGCGGAGCGCGTCGCGATGCGGCGGCGCCGGACTGGCTCGGCGCCGGCGCTGTGGTTCAGGGCCAGCTTGGCACGCCTGCGACCTCCGCCCAGGTCCATCCCGGCCGCTTCACCGAAGCCATGCTGCAGGCGGCGGTCGGGCATGGCGCGCGGCTGCTGTCCGGCCGAGTGACCGGCATCGGCCTGGACGCGGCGAGTGGTGCTGTGGCGAGCGTGCAGGTCGGGGCGCAGGCGATCGAGGCGGACGCGGTGGTGATCGCTATGGGGCCGTGGTCGATGGCGGCGTGCCGGTGGCTGCCCCTGCCGCCGGTGTTCGGACTGAAGGGCAACAGCGTCCTGTTCCGCAACGAGGTCGCGATTTCGCCCGACGCCCTGTTCGTCGAGCTCGCTGCCGGCGACACGCCCGAGGTGTTTCCGCGCGACGACGGCACGACCTATGTCTGCGGCCTGTCGAGCCAGCAGGCGCTGCCGGGCGATCCTGCGGAGGTCGCACCCGATGCCGGGGCGCGGGAGGCGCTGCGCGAGATGACCCGCGCGTTCGCGCCCGGTCTCGCGGCCTGCCCGATCACCGTGACGCAGGCCTGTTTCCGCCCGGTCACGCAGGACGGCCTGCCGCTGCTCGGGCCGGTGCCGGGCGTGGCCGGCGCGTTCGTGGCCACCGGCCACAGCGTCTGGGGCATCCTCAACGCGCCCGCCAGCGGCGAGGCGCTGGCCGAGCTGATCGTGGACGGGGCGACGCGGGCCGTGGACCTGCGTCGCTTCAGTCCGGCGCGGCTGTCTCCGGGCTGACCGGCGGTGGCGGGCGAGCGGGCCGCTCGGCCTGCCCGCCCGCTCCGCCATCCGCCGCTCACCTGTCGCCACCGTGGCGGACGACCCGCGCGATCTCGTGCCGGGACACGCCGAGATCGTTCAGCATCCGGTCGTCCTGCTGCATCAGCCAAGCGATCTCGCGCCGCCGCTGCAGCTCCCGGGCGAGCAGGCCCGCGAGCAGCCCGGCCCATCGCCGCAGGGGCAAGCTCGTCACCCGTGCGCAAGGCATGGCCAGCCTGATCATCGACATGCCCGTTCTCCGCTGCCGGCGCACCGCTGCGCCGGTGGGAGCATCGTGCGTCGGCCGGGTTTCAGTGCGATGTCATCCAGCGTTTCCGCCGTCGCGCGGCTAGGCCTGGATGGGGGGCGCGAAGCCGGTGGCGCCGAAGATGAAATCCGACGCCTGCAGATTGAGCGAATGGTCGAGGACGAGCCGCAGCTCGGCCCCCGGGGCCGAGTCCACGTTGCCTTCGACGATGGTCTCGCCGCCGGAGTGGTACCAGCGGAGCTGGCCGACATCGGTGAACTCGCTGGTGCCGATGAACCGAAAGGCCTGAAAGCCCTCGACCTGGGCGTTGGCGTCGCCGGTGACGATCCTGTCGCCCTGGGCGTGGCTGAAATCCGTGATGCGGTCGGGGTCGCTCGCGGAGCTGGCCAGGTAGTCGACGTAGAAGCGGTCGGCCCCGCCATTGCCGGTGAGGACGTCCGCGCCGTCTTCGCCCCTGAACCAGTTGGCGGCACCGTTGCCGATCATGCGGTCGGCGTAGCCGGAGCCCTGGATCGCCTCGACGCTGACGAAGCGGTCGCCCTCGGCGGTGCCGCCTTTGCCGGTGCCCTTGGCGAGGTCGATCGTCACGGCCGCATCGGAGGCGTAGTAAAGCGCGAAGTCGATGCCGCCGTCGCCGCGCAGCTCGTCGGCGCCGGCGTCGCCGAGCAGGATGTCCCTGCCGTCGCCGCCGGAAAGCCGGTCGTTGCCCTCCCGGCCGGCGAGCAGGTCGTCGCCGCCACCGCCGCTCAGCTCGTTCCGCGCGGTGTCGCCGTAGAGATAGTCCGTCCTGCCGGAGCCGAGCAGCGCCTCGATGCTGTAGAGGGCGTCGCCCTGCGCATCGCCGCCCTCACCGAACGCGCCGAGCAGGTCGACGTAGACGCCGCGCTGCGAGCCTGCGTAGCTAGCGGTGTCGAAGCCGTCGCTGCCGAACAGCTCGTCGCGCCCCGCGCCGCCCACCAGAAGATCGTTGCCGCCGAAGCCGATCAGCGTGTCGTCGCCTGCCAGCCCGTAGATCTGATCGGCCTTGCCCGTGCCTTCCAGCTCGTGCGGATGCTGGTCGTTGCCGTTGGTACCGGTGATTTTCGCCATCTGCGCGCCCTCCGTGGCCCGATCCCGTCGATCGGCGTGGAGGAAGGCTGCACAGCGCGCGTTTCAGTCGCTTGTCAGTCGATGTCGCCGTTCTGAAATGCGCATCCCGGTTTACCTGCGAGGCACCGCACCAGGACGTCGGGCGGCAGCAGGCCGAGCTGGGTGAACAGGCCGAGGAAGTCGAAATGATTGTAGGCTTCCAGGATCTTGCCGTCGGCGATCCGCCCGTAGATCGTGCCGGTGATCGCCACCGCGCGGCCGTCCGGTGCGGTGCCCTTGAAGGTGCACAGGGCGGCGAGCCAGCCATCCGCCTCGATGTGGTGGTCGACCAACAGCTCGGTGTCGCGCAGCAGGCCGCACAGTGCCGCGTGGAACTGCTTGAACTCCGCCGGCCCGACCAGCGTCTGGCTGCCCAGCCCGTGCGCCGCCGTGCCCGGCACCAACATGGCGTCGATCGCCGCCTCGTCCCGCTCCACCCAGACCCGCCGTGCCCACGTCCGCAGCGTGTCGATCATGCGTGCCCTCCCTATCCTGCGGCGACCGCCTCGATCGCCGCCTCGGCCTCCAGCCAGCTGTGCTCGGCCGCCTCGGTCTCCGCCTTGAGCTCGGCGAGACGCTTCTGCAGTGCCGCGATGTCGGTGCCGTTGCCGTAGCTGGCGGGATCGGCCAGCCGCGATTCGAGCCTGCCGCGCTCCTGGTCGAGACGCTCGATCCGGCGCTCGGCTTCCTTCACCTTCTGCCGCAGCGGGGCCAGCAGCGCGCGTCGCTCGGCGGCCGGCCGGCGCTCCGCCCTGGCCGGCTCCGCGTTGACGAGCTCGCCCGAGGTCTCCAGCAGGAGGCGTCGATAGTCCTCCATGTCGCCCTCGTAGGGGCGCACCCGGCCGCCGTCGACCAGCCACAGCGAATCCGCGACCAGCTCGACCAGATGACGGTCATGGCTGATGACGATCACCGCACCGGGGAACTCGTTGACCGCCTCGACCAGCGCCTCGCGGCTGTCGATGTCGAGATGGTTGGTGGGCTCGTCGAGGATCAGCAGCTGCGGCGCGTCCAGGCACATCAGCGCCAGGGCGAGGCGCGTCTTCTCGCCGCCCGACAGGTGCCGCGCCTGGGTCCGCGCCTGGTCCTGGCCGAGGCCGAAGCGGGCGAGCCAGGCGCGGGTCTCCTGCTCGCGCTGCGCCGGCCGGCGCGCCTGGATGTGCTGGATCGGGCTCGCCTCGGGCACCAGGTCCTCGATCTGGTGTTGGGCGAAGAAGCCGACCTTGAGCCCGCGTGCCCGGGTCAGCTCGCCGGCCAGCGGCTCCAGCCGGCCGGCCACCAGCTTGGCGAAGGTCGACTTGCCGTTGCCGTTGCGGCCGAGCAGCGCGATGCGGTCGTCGGGGTCGAGCCGCAGCGAGAGCTGCGACAGCACCACCTTCTCGCCATAGCCGGCCTTGGCACCGTCCATGGTGATCATGGGCGGCGCGGGGACCGCGCTCGCCGGGAAGGCGAAGCGGATCTCGGGCTCGACCAGCGCCTGGGCGATCGGCTCCATCCGCTCCAGCATCTTGATCCGGCTCTGCGCCTGGCGCGCCTTGCTCGCCTTGTAGCGGAAGCGATCGACGAAGGACTGGATGTGCGCGCGCTCGGCCGCCTGCCGCACGCGCGCCTTCTCCTCCAGCACCAGCCGCTCGCGGCGGGTGCGCTCGAACTGGTCGTAGCCGCCGGCATAGAGGGTGAGCTTCCTGCCCTCGAGATGGCAGGTCTTCTCCGGCACCGAATTGAGGAAGTCGCGGTCGTGGCTGACCAGGATCAGCGTGCGCGGATAGCGCCGCAGATGCTCCTCGAGCCAGATCGCGGCCTCCAGGTCGAGATGGTTGGTGGGCTCGTCGAGCAGCAGGAGGTCGGGCTCGAGGAACAGCACGCCGGCCAGCGCCACACGCATCCGCCAGCCGCCGGAGAACGAGGAGAGCGGCCGGTGCTGCTCCTCGTCGGAGAACCCCAGGCCCTTGAGGATGCGAGCGGCACGGGCGGGTGCGGCGTCGGCGCGGATGTCCTGCAGGCGCTGGTGCAGCTCGGCCTGGCGCACGGGGTCGGTCGCCGCTTTCGCCTCGGCGAGCAGGGCGGTGCGCACCGTGTCGGCGGCGAGCACCGCCTCGAGTGGCGTCATTTCACCGCCCGGGGCTTCCTGGCGGACCATGCCGATGCGGATCGCGGACGGCAGCCGCAGCTCGCCCGCGTCGGGCTGCAGCTCGCCGGCGATCAGGTGCAGCAGGGTCGACTTGCCCGTGCCGTTGCGGCCGATCAGGGCCAGCCGCGTGCCGGCCGGGACATGCAGGTTCGCCCCTTCGAGCAGGGGGCGGCCGGCGACGCGGAGCGTGATGTCGGTGAGGTCGAGCATGGCGGCGCGGTCGATAGCATGGTGCGCGCCATGGCCCAACAGGGGGCCACTTGACGGCCCTCACCGCCGGACGGCATCCACGCCGGCGGAACCATCGGAGGCCAAGGGACATGCGGCGGTTCCTGCGCAAGCTGCGCCAAGCCACGACGTCGCTCGGTCGGCACAATCTCTGGATGAGCGCCCGCAACCGCGCGGCCCGCCAGCTCGCCGCTGCCGCGCGTTGCCATCGCCGCACCATCGGCAGACGCGTGCGCATCGTCGCGGTGGCCGGAACCTTCGGCAAGACCAGCACCACGCGCGCGATCAGCGCGGTGCTCGGCTTGCCCGAGCCACCCAGCGACAAGAACCTGCTGGGCAGTGTCGCGCTGCGCCTGCTGGCGCTGCCGCCTTGGCGGCAACGGGCCGCATTCGAGGTGGCGCTCGGCGGGCCCGGCCAGATGGCGCCGCTCGCCGACCTGCTGCGCCCCGATCTGGCCGTGGTCACCTCGATCGGCAGCGAGCACAACCGGGCCTTCGGCTCGCTCGATGCCACCCAGGCCGAGAAGACGCTGATCGTCGCCGCCCTGGGACCGGCAGGGACGGCGGTGTTGAACCGAGACGATCCCCGCGTCTGGGCGATGGCCACGGCGGCGCCGGGGCGTGTCGTCTCCTTCGGCTTCGACGCGGGCGCCGACGTTCGTGCCTCCGGCTTCGAGCTCGACTGGCCGCACGGCATCCGCTTCCGAGCCCACCTCGCCGGCCGAGTCCTGGCCGTGCGCGCACCGCTGCTCGGCAGGAAGATGGTCTATCCCTGTCTCGCGGCACTCGCGGTCGCCTGGCTCGAGGGCCTGTCGCTGGAGGAGGCCGTTGACGCGCTCGGAGGGCTCCATCCCGCGCCCGCCCGGCTTCAGCTCGTGCCGCTGCCGAACGGCGCCTGGCTGATCCGCGACGACTTCAAGTCGGCGGAGGAGACGATCGATGCCGCGCTCGACGTGCTGGCCGAGGTCCCCGGTCGCCGGGTCGCGGTGCTCGGCAGCGTGACGGACCACCTGGGAGCCCAGGGGCCGATTTATCGGCGGCTCGGGGAACGGCTGGCCGGAATGGCGGCGAAGGTGGTGGTCTATGGCGGCCAGGCCAAGCGCTATGGAGTCGGCCTTCGCGCCGGCGGATCGCCCAGGGAGATGCTCGTCGACGCCGGGCACGAAATCGGCGCCGCGTGGCGCGCGGTCCAGTCCGACCTGCGGCCCGGCGATGTCGTGCTGGTGAAGGGGCGGACCTCGGAGCGCCTGGACCGTGTCGCCTTGGCGCTTCTCGGGCGCCGGGTCCGTTGCACGATCGAGTCCTGCAAGATCACCGAGCTCCGCTGCGAGGCCTGCCCAAGGCTGGAAACCGGCTGGACGATCTAAACGCCCGCCGCCGCGACGCGCCACGACCTTGGCGCGAACGAGTCCGATGATTTGGGCGACGCCGAACTAATTTCTTGCGCTATAGTGGTGAACCCATGTTTCGGAGGAATTTTCCACTGAGAGGTAGAATCTATGAATGATTTCCCCTCATATGTTTCACTATGCCGTCAATTGATTATTTCGTTCCTAGCAGTCACGGGGGCGCTAGCATGTGGGTGGGGAATGGCGCCCCGTCATGCGATAGCCGCTACACGGCCGGACTTCGTCCTGATCGTCGCTGACGATCTCGGCTACGGCGAGGTCGGCGTCCACCATCAGGGCGACGTCGCCACGCCGAACATCGATGCTCTCGGCCGGGCCGGTGTCGTCTTCAGCAACGGCTATGTCACCGCCCCTGTCTGCATGCCGAGCCGGCTTTCCCTGCTGACGGGCCGGTATCCCCAGGAGCTCGGCGCCTACGACAATCCGCTCAATCCGACGCCGCCCGGCATCGGCGTCCCGGCGAAGGAGCTGACCCTGGCGGAGGCCCTGCGCGCCAAGGGCTATGCGACCGGCCTCGTGGGGAAATGGCACCTGGGCTACGATGCGAGCCACAACCCGCTGCACCATGGCTTCGACGAGTTCTTCGGGGTCCTGGAGCCGGGGCATCCCTATTTCGGCGAGGAGGCGGGCAATCCCATCCTGCGCGGCACCACGGTGGTACCGGCGTCCGGATATCTCACCGACACCTTGGCCGACGAGTCCGTCGCCTTCATCCGTCGGCACGCCGGCGCGCCGTTCTTCCTCGACGCTGCGTTCACCGCGACCCACATGCCGCTGCAGGCCAAGCCGGAGATCCTGGCGCGGCTCGGAGGCATCGTCGATCCCAAGCGGCGGGTATTCGCCGGCGCTCTGGTCTCGCTGGACGAGGCGGTGGGCAGGATCGTGGCGACACTGCGCGAGACCGGGGTGGCCGACAAGACGCTGCTCGTGCTCCTCAGCGACAATGGCTGCAATGCCTGCCGCAACAAGCCGCTGCGCGGCGGCAAGCGGGATCTCTACGAGGGCGGGATCAGGGTGCCGATGATGCTCTCCTGGCCGGGTCGCGTGGCCACGAACTGGATCTATTCCCGGCCGGTCATGTCGTTCGATCTGTTCGTCACCATGCTCCACGCCGCAGGCGGGACGCCACGCGCGGTGGTCGATGGGGTCGATCTGCTGCCCTTTTTGCAGGGCTCGGTCGCAGAGCCGCACCAGACGCTCTTCTGGACGTCGATCGACAACCGCTTCGGTGCGATCCGGCGGGGCAAGTGGAAGCTCGTCGACGGCCAGCTCTACAACCTCGACAGCGACATCGGTGAGAAGCGCGACCTCGCCGCCGCCAATCCTGAGTTGGTGGCGCAGCTCTCCCAGACGTGGGCGCACTGGCATGACAGTCTGCCGCCTCCGGCCTGGTAGGGGGCTTCGGAACAGCACGCCGTCTCAGCGCACCAGGCTGTCGACCAGCCGGTTGTTGTAGTCGCGCGCCATGCCAGGGATCAGCAGGGCGTCGATCAGCCACCACAGGCCGAGGATGCCGAAGCCGATCCAGCCGATCAAAATCCAGTATGTGAGCCAAGAGAGGCCGTGCAGCACCAGCATGGCGATGCCCGAGCCGACGCGGCCGAGATACATGCGGTGCACGCCGAAGAAGCCCAGGAAGAACCACAGGATGTAGCCGAGCAGCGCCGACTTCCGATTGGCGTCGTAGCGCATCATCGTCTCGGTATCGAAGTTGCCGGCCATCGCCGCGTCGCCCCGGTCCGCTGTATTCCGCCGCCTTCATGGCGCGGCGCCTCCGATGTGGCTTCGGCTGCCCGGATGCGCAACCATGCGCGCCGCGGAGCTAGGGAGGCTCAGAGATGACCGATCGCGCCGAGCCGGCACAGCCGGTGTTCAGCGCCGCCGACATCGGCGCGCTGGCCCATCTCTACCGCGGCGAGGTCTATCGCAGCACGGTCTGGCGCACCCGCCTGGACGCGACGACCAACTGGGCCGTCGTGGCGACCGGCATCGCGCTGTCCGTGACCTTCAGCAGCGCCTTGGCCTCTCCTCTGCCGCTGGCGCTGGTCGGTTTGCTGGTTGCCGTCTTCCTGTCGATCGAGGCGCGGCGCTACCGCTTCTTCGACTTCTGGCGGATGCGCGCCCACGTGCTCGAGCTGCAGTTCTTCGGCCCGATCCTGCGCGGCCAGGGCATCCGCGTCGACAATGGTTGGAACGAGATCCTCTACAACGACTACATCCACCCGAACCTGCACATCAGCCTGCTCGAGGCGGTCGGGCGCCGGCTGCGGCGCAACTATGGCTGGATCTTCACCATCCAGGTGGTGGCCTATGTCGGCAAGCTGCTGATCCACCCCGTGCCGATCGCCCATCTCGGCGAGCTGTGGGAGCGCGCCGCCATCGGCCCGATTCCGGGCCAGCTCGTGCTGCTCGCCGGGCTGGCCTTCCACGGCACCTGGGCGGCGATCGCCTACCGCACGCTGCGCAGCCGCCGCGGCGGCGACAAGCCCCGCCCCCCGGCGCCGACCCGGGACCGCATGCTGCAGCTCGCCTCCGGCCGGGGCTGAGCCTCGTGCGCCGGCGCAAGTCAACGAGGCTGCGCCGGACCGCATCCTGCGGTAGAAGCTGACGAGGCGCATCTGGGGAGGGCCGGCCTTGGACGTCGGCGCTTGGCTGCGCGGGCTGGGCCTGGGGCAATACGAGCAGGCCTTCCTCGCCAACGACGTCGATTCCGCGATCCTGCCGGATCTGACCTCTGAGGATCTGGCGGCGCTCGGCGTCCATTCGGTCGGGCATCGCCGCAAGCTGCTCACCGCCATCGCCGCCCTGGATGCCGTGGTCGCCGAGAGGCCCGCCGCTCCCACCGCGGATCCCGTGGCTGCTCGGCCCGCCGCCGAGCGCCGGCAGCTCACCGTGATGCTGGTCGACCTGGTCGGCTCGACCGCCTTGGCCACTCACCTCGATCCCGAGGCGATGAGCGAGGTGCTGCGCGCCTATCAGAACAGCGTGGCCGGCGAGATCCTCCGCTTCGAGGGCCATGTCGCCAAGTTCATGGGCGACGGGGTGCTGGCCTATTTCGGCTGGCCGCGGGCACATGAGGACGAGGCCGAGCGCTCGGTCCGCGCCGCCCTGGCGATCGTGGCGGCGGTGAGCCGGCTCACCGGAGGCGGCACGGCTCTCGCCTGCCGCGTCGGCATCGCCACCGGGCTCGTCGTGGTCGGCGACCTCGTGGGCGAGGGGCCGGCCCAGGAGCACGCCGTGGTCGGCGACACGCCCAACTTCGCGGCGCGGCTGCAGGGCGTCGCCGCTCCCGGGCAAGTCGTTGTGTCCGAGCTCACGCGCCGGCTGCTGGGCGACCAGTTCACTCTGCAGCCCTTGCCCCTCCAGGAGCTGCGCGGCATTGCCGAGCCGCAGGAGACCTTTGCCGTGATCGGCGAGCGGCCGCTCAGCAGCCGGTTCGCTGCGCGGCAGGCGGGTGCCCTCGAGCCGCTGGTCGGGCGCGAGCAGGAGCTGGCGCTGCTGCTGGAACGATGGCGGCAGGCGAGCGGCGGCGAGGGGCAGCTGGTTCTGCTCACTGGCGAGGCCGGCATCGGCAAATCGCGCATCGCCGAGGCCCTGATCGAGGCGGTCGCCGGCGCACCGCACACGCTGGTCCGGTTCCAATGCACCCCCTACCACACCGATTCCGCGCTTCACCCGGCGATCCACCACCTCGCGACCGCGGCCGGCATCGCCGAGCGCGGCGGCGACGACGAGGGGTTCGACCGGCTGGAAGCCTATCTGACGCGTGCCGGTGCAGCCGACGGCGAGACGCCGGCGCTGCTGGCCCAGCTGCTCGGGCTGGACGGCACCGCGCGCTACGGGCAGCCGGCCTTGACCCCGCAGCAGCGGCGCAGCCGGACCCTGGCGTCGCTCGCGACATCGCTGATCGGCACCGCGCGGCGGCAGCCGGTGCTGTGGGTGGTCGAGGACGCCCACTGGATCGACCCGACCACGCTCGAGCTGATCGAGCTCGTGCTCGATCGCATTCAGAACCTGCCCGTGCTGGCGGTGGTCACTGCGCGCCCGACCTTCACCGCCGCCTTCGCCAGCCACCCGATCGTCAGCCGTCTGGCCCTGAACCGGCTCGCCCGTGGCGCCACGGCGGCCATCATCGCGCGGATCGCCCATGGCCGGCCGCTGCCGGGCAGCCTGCTCGACGAGATCGCGGCGCGGACCGACGGCGTCCCGTTGTTTGTCGAGGAGATGACCAAGGCGGTGCTCGAATCGGACGGCCTGCGGGAGGCCGGCGGCCCTCGCCTCGACGGACGCTCGCGCTCGCTGGCGATCCCCACCACGCTGCACGACTCCCTGATGGCCCGGCTCGACCGGCTGCATCCCGTTAAGGAGGTGGCGCAGACCGCGGCGGTGATCGGGCGGGCCTTCGATCATGCGACCATCGCCGCACTGTCGGCCTTGCCCGTGGCCGAGCTCGGCGAGGCGATGGGCCGGCTGGTCGAGGCGGAGCTGGTCTTCCGCCGCGGGACGCCGCCGGACGCGACCTATCTGTTCAAGCATGCGCTCGTTCGCGACGCCGCCTACGAGAGCCTGCTCAAGACCAAGCGCGCCACCCTCCATGCCCGGCTCGCAGATATCCTGGCACAGCGGGGCGACGTGGCGCCCGAGATCGTGGCGCGACATGCCGAGGCGGCCGGGCGGACTGAACTCGCGCTGCAGCTATGGGAGGAGGCCGGGGTGCGCGCATTGGCGCGACCGGCCTACCGGGAGGCCGTCGCGAGCTTCGAGAACGCGATCCGCCTGTGCGGTGGCGCAGATGCGGAGCAATCCCGGCAACGCCGCGAGCAGACACTGCAGCTGCAGCTCGGACAGGCGCTGATCGCCAATCAGGGCTATCAGGCGCCGACGACTCTGGCGGCCTTCGACCGTGCCCTCGAACTCGCTGACAGCCTGGGCGACGTGGCCCTGCAGCTGCCCGCCCTGTTTGGCCTATGGGCCGGCCATCACATCGCGGGAACGGGCTCCAGGGCGCTGGCCGACCGCTATGCCGGTCTCGCCGACTCCCAGGCCGAGACAGGCCCGCGTCTCGTGGGCCTTCGCATGCTCGGGCTCGAGCGCTTCTACGAGGGCCGCTTCCGCGAGTCGCTCGCCATCACCAAGGCCGGGCTGGAGGCGTATCGCCCGGACCAGCATCACGACCTCGCCCAACGGTTCGGGCACGACCCCCGGGCCGCCTCGGCGAACTACAAGGCCTGGAATCTGTGGCACCTCGGCCTGCCGGACCAGGCCGAACAGACCATGCAAGAGAACCTGCACTGGACGCGACAGGTCGACCACGCGAACACCACCGGCCTCGTCCTGTGCTTCGGCACGATGACCTTCGTCTGGCTCCGCGAGGCTGATCGGGTAATGGGGGCGGCGCGTGAGGCGATCACGCTCGCCGACGAGATGGCGCTGCCCCTTTGGCACGCCTGGGGCCGGACGCAGCTCGGCTGGGCCCTGTCGCAAGCGGATGCGGTGTCGGGCATCGCGGAGATGGAGGCCGGCATCGCCGAGGCGCGGCAGATCGGGGCCGGCAGGTTCGAGCCCTTCCATCTGGGACTGCTCGCCGAGGCGCTGAATCGAGCGGGCCGCCATGCCGAGGCTGGGGCCAGTCTGGCTCGCGCCTTCGAAGGCCTGGCGCTCGGCCATCACCGGGCATTCGCGGCAGAGCTCCATCGTGTCCGTGCCGCCGTGCTGCGTCACGAGGAGGGCGCGTGGAGCGAGACGGCCGTCGCGGAGCTGCGCGCGGCGATCAGCCTCGCCCGCACGCAGGAGGCGGCATCCCTCGAGCTGCGCGCCGTCCGCGATCTCGCCGCGATGCTGGCGGAGGCGGGGGAGCGCGGCCAGGCAGCCGACCTGCTGGCGCCCGTCTATAGCCGCTTCACCGAAGGGCTCGCGACGCGCGATCTCCTCGAGGCCAGGGCGCTCCTCGACGCCCTGGGCTGATCAGGCCGCGAGCGAGACGCTGGCCGAGCGGCGCTCCGGCCCGTCGAGATACCAGCCGCCGTCGCCGAGAATGGCGTGCCGCTCGCTGCCGAAGCCGTTGAAGCCGGTCTTCAGCGCATTCGAGTAGGCGCCCATCATGCCGACCTCGACCCAGTCGCCCTCGTCGGTGTCGGCCGGCAGCCAGTGCGGGCCGGGCATCGCGTCGATGCTGTCGCAGGTTGGGCCGTAGAGGTCAAAGCCGGTGCGGCCGCCGTCGCTGGCGCGCGGCGGGCGGACGAGGCGCATCGGGAAACGAGGGCCGATCCACTTCAGCTCGGCGAGGTTCCCGTAGACGCCGTCGTTCAGGTAGAGGCTGTCGCCGCGCCGCAGCTCGATTCGCGCCAGCGCCGAGGCGCCGTCGGCGACGAGCAGCCGGCCCGGCTCGCACTGCAGTCGGCAGTCGAGGCCGTGGCGCGCCATCGCGGTGCGGATCGTCGCGACGAATGCCTCGAAGCCGGGCTCGTCGCCGAGATAGGCGGCAGGGAAGCCGCCGCCGACGTCGAGATCGTCGATCGGGCCGACCAGGCGCACGACCTCGGCCGCCAGCGCGATGGCACGAGCGTAGGCCTGCGGATCGACGCATTGTGAGCCGACATGGAAGGTGAGCCCCACCGTCCGGGCGTAGCCGCGCGCCGCCCGCACCAGCGCGCCGGCATCCTCGACGCCGACGCCGAACTTGCCGGTCAAGGCGAGCAGCGCCCCCTCGCCGGGCACGGCGAGGCGCACGAACAGCTCGAGATCCTCGGCACAGCCGGTGGCGGCCACGATCTTGGCGAGCTCGTCGGGGTGGTCGAACACGAACCGGCGCACGCCGTGGCCGTGATAGGCCTCGGCGATGGCACCGACGCTCTTGACCGGGTGCATGAAGTGGCAGCGGGCCGCCGGCAGCAGTGCTTTGACCGCGCGCACCTCGCCGATCGAGGCGGTGTCGAACTGGCGCACGCCCCCGGCCCACAGTGCCCTGAGCACCTCGGGTGCGTCGTTGCACTTGACGGCGTAGAGCACGTCGCCCGGGAAGGCGCCGAGCACCCGCCGTGCCCGCGCCCTGATCAGGTGCGGCCGCAGGCCGACGACCGGGTCGACCGGGGAACGATGAGCGAGAAGCGCCGCAGCGCTCATGAAGGTGTCAGCCATACCGACCTCCCAACCCCGGGCAGAGTTAAGCGATCAGAATGCCGCCGCCGCGCGCGCCGCTGTGCATAGGCCTCTTTTCGGATGGCTGCATATGGGGCAGCGGCCACCCCGTGTAAAGGGTTTTCTACCCCTGCCGGCACCCTGGGTGACGGTCCGCTAACCTATTGGACAGAAACGGCCGAGCTGTCGCTCGGCTGACACATGGCAGCCGCGGCAGCCGGCGCGCCCGATGCTTGCCTCTTGCGCCCCGGCTTGCCACGATCCCCGCTCCACCGGTGGGCAGGGCCGTTGAACGTCGCGCAACTTTTCGCCCGCAACGCCGCTCGGGCCGGCGAGCTGCCGGCACTCGCCCTGGGTGCGCGCACCGTCGCGACGCACGCGACGCTCGCCCGCCGGGCGGCGGCGATCGCCGGCACGCTGCGCGACGGGCTGCGCCTGGCCGCGGGCGACAGGGTGGCGCTCGCGGCACCGAACCGGCCCGACTATGTCGAGCTGATGGCCGCCTGCTGGTGGGCGGGGCTCGCGGTCGTGCCGGTGAACGTCAAGCTGCATCCGGCCGAAATCGCCTGGATCCTCGAGCACAGTGGGGCGCGCGCCGCGTTCGTGGCCGAATCGGTGGCCTCGGCACTACCGGAGATCGCGGGGCTCGAGCGGATCGTCGTCATCGGCTCGGCCGACGCGGAACGCTTGGCGCGGGGCGAGCGGATGCCCGTCGCCGAAGCCTCACCCGGCGACCTCGCCTGGGTCTTCTACACCAGCGGCACCACGGGTCGGCCGAAGGGGGCGATGATCACCCACGGCAACCTGCTGGCCATGACGGCGGCGTTCCTGGCCGACGTCGAGCCGATCGCCTGCGGCGACGCGATCCTGCACGCCGCCCCGCTTTCGCACGGCTCCGGGCTCTACGTTCTGCCGCACGCGGCGCGCGCCGCGTGCCAGGTCGTGCCGGAGTCCGGCGGCTTCGACGAGCCGGAGGTGGTCGCCACGCTCGCCTCCTGGCCGGGCACCCGCATGTTCGCCGCACCGACCATCGTCCGCCGCCTGGCGCGGCACGTGGCCGAGTGCGGCGCCGAGGTGGCGAACCTCGCGGCGCTGATCTATGGCGGCGCGCCCATGTATCTGGCCGATCTCGACGCGGCGCACGCCGCCCTCGGCTTCCGTCTCGCCCAGATCTACGGCCAGGGTGAGAGCCCGATGACCATCACGGCTCTCGACCGGCGCCTGCACGCCGACCGCAGCCATCCGCGCTGGCGCGAGCGGCTGGCCTCGGTGGGCACGGCGCAATTGGGCATGGAGGTGCGGATCGCCGATCCGGACGGCGTCGCCCTGGCCACGGGCGAGATCGGCGAGGTCATGGCGCGCGGGCCGGCGGTGGTGCCGGGCTACTGGCGCGAACCGGAGGCCACGGCGCGCACGATGGTCGGCGGCTGGCTGCGCACCGGCGATATCGGGTGCCTTGACGAGGACGGCTTTCTCTATCTCAAGGACCGATCCAAGGACGTCGTGATCTCGGGCGGCATGAACATCTACCCGCGCGAGGTCGAGGAGGCGCTGCTGACCCGTCCCGGGGTGCGCGAGATCGCGGTGCTGGGGCTGCCGGACCCGGAATGGGGCGAGCGGGTCGTCGCCTGCGTGGTCGCGGCGCCGGGCATCGCCCCGGCCGAGCTCGACGCCTGGTGCCTCGCGAGACTCGCCCGGTTCAAGCGCCCCCGCGACTACCACTTCCTGGAGACGCTGCCCAAGAACGCCTACGGCAAGGTGCTCAAGCGCGAGCTGCGTGACCGGCTCGTCGGAAAGGGAGAGACGCCATGACCGGCGGGCGGCTGGCGGGCCGCGTGGCGCTGGTGACCGGCTGCGGCTCCATCGGCCCGGGTTGGGGCAACGGCAAGGCGATCTCGGTCCTGTTCGCTCGCGAAGGGGCGCGCGTCTTCGGCCTCGACCGGTCGCTGGAGGCGGCGGAGGAAACCCGCGCGTTGATCCGCGGCGAGGGCGGCACCTGTGAGGTCTGGCACTGCGACGTCGCCCGTGCGGTCGAGGTCGCGGCCGCCGTCGAGCGCTGCCTCGCCCTGTTCGGCCGCATCGACGTGCTGGTGAACAATGTCGGCATCGTCGCGCTCGGCGGCCCGGTGGAGCTGGACGAGGCCGAGTGGGACCGGGTCCACGAGGTCAACCTGAAGAGCGCCTTCCTCACCTGCAAGCAGGTGCTGCCGGTCATGGAGCGCCAGGGCAAGGGTGTCATTGTCAACATCGGCTCGATCGCCGGGCTGCGCTGGACCGGCGTGCCCTACCTTTCCTATTACACCAGCAAGGGGGCCCTGATCGCCTTCACGCGCGCCGTGGCGCTGCAATATGCGGCCAAGGGCATCCGCGCCAATCTGGTCTCGCCCGGCCTCATGGACACGCCCATGGTCCATGCCGGCCTGACCTCCGCCTACGGTGCCGAGGGCGACCACGAAACCCTGGTGCGGACCCGCGCGGCGCAGTGCCCGATGGGCCGGATGGGCGATGCCTGGGACGTCGCCGAGGCCTGCCTGTTCCTGGCCTCCGACGCCGCGCGCTACGTCACCGCGCACGACCTCGTGGTCGACGGCGGGATCACGGCCAAGTTCGCCTGACGGGAAATCTGCATGTTTTATCGCCCCGACGCTCCCGACGCCCCGCGCTCGGGACTGCTCAACGCGCTGGTCCTGCCGCGGCCGATCGGTTGGATCTCGACCCTGGACGCGGAGGGTCGCGCCAACCTGGCACCCTACTCCTTCTTCAACGCCGTCGCCTATCGCCCGCCGCAGGTGATGTTCTCGGCGACCGCACCGCACGAGAGCGGCGGGCTCAAGGACAGCCTCGCCAACATCGAGGCCACCGGCGAGTTCGTGGTCAATTTCGCCACCTGGGCGCTGCGCGAGGCAGTCAACGCCAGCTCGATCGCGGCACCGCACGGCTTCGACGAGTTCGACCATGCCGGGCTGGCGAAGCTGCCGGCGACGACCGTGAGACCGTGGCGCGTCGCCGGCAGCCCGGTCCATCTCGAATGCGTGCTGTCGCAGATCGTGGCGCTCGAATCGCCCAGACCCGATCAGCCCGCCCGCATGGTGATCGGCCGCATCACCGGCGTGCACGTCGCCGACGAGCTGTTCGTCGACGGACGAGTGGACCCGGCGCGGCTCGATGCCATCGCCCGGCTCGGTTACGACCAGTTCACTCGGCTGGGCGAGGTGTTCGCCATGAAGCGGCCCTCCTGGGACGATGGCTAACCAGGCTCACTGCTCCTTCCATTCCTGTTCGACGAACTGCCTGGACGAGTTGGTGTGCGGAAACGGCCCGGCCGGGACCGGTACGTCGAGAAATGCGCACAAGGGAGCCCAGCCCTCGTGCGGGTCGAACACCAGGAGCCGCTCGGGCGCGATCTCGGCCTGGACGGCGGCGATGTGGTCCTTGAACACTCGGGTCGCGTGCGCCCGGTCGCTCAGCCGGTCGTCGAACACCTGCTCGGCGATCAGGCTCTGGCCCATGCGCGCGATCGCGTCGGCATGGGGGGAGGCATGCCTGCCCCGCGCAGCGAGAAAGGGCGCGATGGTCGCCTGGACGCTGTCGAACCACTGGTCCGGGTCGCGCACGGTCAGGATCACCTTGGCATCAGGCCAGTGCGACGCCAGCTCGCGCCAGACCCGCGCCCCCGGCCAGTCGGTCTGCGAGCGGTAGCCCGCGAACATCTCGTCCCAGTCGGCCGCCTCGCCCCGCGCCACGGCCTCCCATGCCGGCAGCAACTCTGGATGGTCGCGCACCTCGAACATGTGGTGCGCTGGCCCGAAGCCCAGCTGCTCCAGGGCCTGTTTGAGCGAGCTTGTGCCGGTCCGGCCGAACCCTGGGCCGATGATCTCGAGCGCCATGCCGTCCCCCCAATCGAGTCAAATATTCGGTCACTCTAGCACGGCAGATGTCGGCACGAAATCATGACAGGCCCGGCACTTTCGCGGTAGTCTCCACCAGCGAAGAAGGAAGCTCATGAACCGCCGCTTGGCCGCCGTGCTGCAGGCCGACGTGGTCGGCTACAGCCGCCTGATGGAGGCGGACGAGGCGGGCACGCTCGCGGCTCTGAAACAGCGCCGACGGGACGTGCTCCAGCCCGTCCTGCGCGAGCATGGCGGACGGATCGTCAAGTTCATGGGCGACGGCGTGCTTATCGAGTTCGCCAGCGCCGTGGCCGCGGTCAAGGCGGCACTTGGCCTCCAGCGCGGGATGGAGGCTGCCAACGTCCCTGGCGCCGGAGCGATGCGGCTGCGCATCGGGGTCAATCTCGGCGACGTGATCGGCGAGGGCGGCGACATCTACGGCGAGGGTGTGAACATCGCCGCGCGCCTCGAGGCGCTGGCCGAGCCCGGCGGGATCTGCATCGCCGCCAACCTGTTCGAGGAGGTCCGCGGCAAGGTTCCGGCGAGCTTCGAGGATCTCGGCGAGCAGAGCGTGAAGAACCTGTCGCGCCCGATCCGGGCCTATCGCGTCCGGCCCGTGCGCGACGGCGAGGAGCTGCCGACGCCCGCGGCCCTGCCGCTGCCGGATCGCCCGTCGCTGGCGGTGCTGCCGTTCACCAACATGAGCGGCGACGCCGAGCAGGACTATTTCGCCGACGGCGTGGTCGAGGACATCATCACCGAGCTGGCCCGCCTGCCGTGGCTGTTCGTCATCGCCCGCAACTCCAGCTTCACCTACAAGGGCCATGCGGTCGACGTGAAGCAGGTCGGCCGCGAGCTGGGCGTGCGCTACGTGCTGGAAGGCAGCGTCCGGCGCGCCGGCAGCCGGGTGCGGATCACCGGCCAGCTGATCGACGCCGCCAGCGGCACCCATCTCTGGGCCGACCGGTTCGACGGCGAGCTGGCCGACGTGTTCGACCTGCAGGATCGGGTGACCGCGAGCGTGGTGGGCGTGATCGCGCCCCGGCTTGAGCAGGCCGAGATCGAGCGCGCCAAGCGCAAGCCGACCGAGAGCCTGGGCGCCTACGACTATCATCTGCGGGGGATCGCCGCCTTCTACCGCTTCAGTCGCGCGGGCAATGCCGAGGCGCTGGCGCTGTTCGCCAAGGCGGTCGAGCGCGACCCCGACTATGCCGGCGCCTACGCCATGGCGGCGCGCTGCCACATGCAGCGCAAGGGCTTCGGCTGGGTCACCGATCCGGCGGCCGAGATCGCCGAGACCCGCCGTCTCGCCCGGCGCGCGATCGATCTCGGCAGCCACGACGCGGTGGCGCTGGCCCATGCCGGCTCGGCGCTGGTGGTGGTCGCGGGCGAGCTGGACGAAGGTGCCGCACTGCTCGACCAGGCCCTGGCGCTCAACCGGAACCTGGCCTGGGTCTGGCATTTCTCCGGCCTCGCCAAAGCCTATCTGGGCGAGCCCCAGAGCGCCCTCGAGCAGACCGAGCTCGCCATGCGACTCAGCCCTCAGGACCCCCAGACATTCGCCATGGAGATGGTCGTCGCCCAGGCGCACTTCTGTCTGGGCAACGATGCGGCGGCTTCAGATTGGGCCGAATCGGCGCTGCACCGTCGGCCGGATTTCTTCGTCGCCGCCTGCGTGGCCGCGGCGGCGGCGAGCTTCGCGGGCAGGCATGAGGCCGCTGCGCGCGCAGCTGAGCGGGTACGGTCGCTGGCGCCACAGCTGGGCCCGACCGAGCTCGAACGCTATCTCCCCTTCCGGCGACCGCAGGACCGTGCCCGCTGGGCTGAAGGGCTGCGGCGGGCGGGCGTGACGGCGTAAGCGGTGGGCAATAGACGCCTGCAAGGTCTAAACGGAGCAGGCGAACCCAGGGAGGCGATCATGGAGATCCTCGAGCTGCATCACGTCAGCCTGCCGACGCGCGACCTCGAGCGCTCGCGAACCTTCTACCGCGACGTGCTGGGGCTCGCCGAGATCCAGCGCCCGCCCTTTGGGTTCCCGGGCGCCTGGTTCCGGTTGGGCGACCGCGAGCTGCACCTGATCGGCAACGCGGAGGACGCGCAGGGCGGCAGCGGGACCGACCCGAACCAGCTCCACTTCGCGATCCGCGTCGCTCGATTCGGCGAGATGGTCGAGGGGCTCAAGCGCCTCGGCTTCCGCGAGGACGCGCAGCTCGGCGATCCGATGCACCTGGTCGTGCGGCTGCGCCCGGTGACCGGCTATCCGCAGGCCTATCTCACCGATCCCGACCGCCACCTGATCGAGATCAACGCAGCGGACCCCGACAGCTAACCGTCGAGCTCCTCGATCGCGTCGACGCGGTCGGGATAGAAGGCGAGATGACCGGCGATGTCGGCCACCTCCGGCTTGGGTGCCTCGTAGGTCCAGGCCGCGTCAGCCGAGACCCGGCCGTCGACCTGCAGGCCGAAATAGTTGGCATCGCCCTTATGCGGGCAATGGCTGGTCCGGGCCGATCGGTGGAGCAGGGTCATGTCGGCGTCGGCGCGCGGGATGTAGAGCACGGTCGGATAGCTGCCCTCGCGCAAGGCGAGGGCGCGGCTGGAGTCCGCCACCACCAGGCCGTTGAAGCGCACCCTCACGCGCCCAGGCTGCGGCGCTATCGTGATCGCCACCCCTCAGCCCCGGCCCACATAGGGCATCTTGGTCGCCATGACGGTCATGAACTGGACGTTGGCGTCGAGCGGCAGGCTCGCCATGTAGACCACCGCACTGGCGACGTGCGCCACGTCCATGCGCGGCTCGACGGCCATGCGCAGGTCGGCCTGCAGCACGCCCGCCGTCATCCGCTCGGTCATGTCGGTGGCAGCGTTGCCGATGTCGATCTGGCCGACCGCGATGTCGTGCTTGCGGCCATCGAGAGAGCCCGAGCGGGTGAGCCCGCTGACGCCGTGCTTGGTGGCGGTGTAGGGGGCGGAGTTGGGTCGTGGCGATGTCGAGGAGATCGAGCCGTTGTTGATGATCCGCCCGCCCTTGGGGCTCTGGCTCTTCATGATCCGGAACGCGTGCTGCATGCACAGGAACACGCCGGTCAGGTTGACGTCGACCACCGTCTGCCACTGCTCGTAGGTCAGGTCCTCGAGCGGGATCGCCGGCGCGCCGGTGCCGGCATTGTTGAACACGAGGTCGAGCCGGCCGAACGCCTCGCGCACCGTGTCGAAGATCCGGCCGACGTCCTGCGGGTTGCCGACGTCGCCCGCCACCGGCAGCACCTGCGCCCGCCGGTCGCCGGCGCGCTTCGCGGTCTCCTCGAGCTGCTCCTGGCGCCGGCCCGCCACGGCCACCGTCCAGCCGGCATCGACCAAGCCCAGCGCCGCCGCGCGCCCGATCCCACTGCCGGCTCCCGTCACCAGGGCGATCCGATCCGCCATCTGTCCCTCCCATCCAGTGCGCGCGGACCATGCACGCCGCGGCGCCATCTGACCAGCCGCAGCACTCCATGGGCGCTATGCGCGGATCAAGAGCACCCACTCGCGGACTGTGCCGCTCCAGTCCTCGTTGACCGCCGGACGACGGGCGCGCTCGACGTGGCCGGTGCGCTGATAGAGCCGCCGCGCCGCCTCGTTGGTGTCCGCGACGATGATGCTGGTGCTCCGGCAGCCGGCGGCACGGGCGAGCTCGCCCGCATGCGCGAGCAGCCTCGTCCCCAGCCCCTGGCCGCGCCAACGCGGATAGGCGGCAAGCGCGTTGACGTACCAGGAGCCGGGTGCCAGCCGCTCCAGCTCGTCGAGCGGGCGGAACATGGGCGGCATGGTCGGGTCCGGCGGTTCGGGGGTTTCGGGCAGGGCGTAGCCGACGAGGCTGGCGGCGACGCCGCCTCCCGCCTCGATCACGGTGGCGTTGCGCCAGGAGAACGCGCCGGTGTCGCGGCCTGCCCGCCGCCGCCCCACATCGAGCGCCGTCTCGCCCGGCTCGGCCATGTGCGCCCAGAGATGCAGCGGCAGGCCGTCGCCGGCGAGGTCGAACAGCTCGGCCAGGGCGGTCGCATCTTCGGGCGTCGCCGGTCGGAGGCGCATCTCACCCGCCTGCCGCGTCGGGGTCGTAGAGATAGCCCTCGCCGCGCAAGGTGCGGATGACGGTCGGCTGGGCCGGGTCGCGCTCGATCTTCTTGCGTAGGCGGGTGATGCGGATGTCGATGCTGCGATCGTCAGGCTCGGGCGTGCGGTTGTGGGCGAGCTCGCTCAGCCGCTCGCGCGACAGCACCTGGCGCGGGTGGCGGGCGAAGGTGGCCAACAGATCGAACTCCATCGCCGTGAGCGCCACCTCGCCGCCGCTGCCGTCGATCAGGCGGCGCGCGTCGAGATCGAGCCGGCAGGGGCCGAAAATCGCCGTGTGGGCCACCCGTGGCGGCGGCTCCGGCGGCCCGAGCCGGCGCAGCACGCTGCGGATTCGGGCCAGCAGCTCGCGCGGCTCGAACGGCTTGGGCAGATAGTCGTCGGCCCCAGCACCGAGGCCGGCCACGCGCTGCTCCGGCGCCCCGGCGGCGGTCAGCATCACGATGCCGGCCCGGCTGCCGGCGGCGCGCAGGCGCGCGAGAATGCTGAAGCCGTCCTCGCCCGGCATGTTGACGTCGAGAATGATCACGTCCGCCGGCTCGGCCCGCAGCGCCCGGTCCAACTCGCCTCCCGAATCGACCGCGCGGACCGCGTAGCCGTGGGCGCCGAGATAGTCCTCGAGCAGCAGCCGCAGATCGGGCTCGTCGTCGACCACGAGAATGCGGGCGTGGCCGGTCATGCCGCCGCCAGCATCCGGCGCACCTGGCCGCGCAGCGCCGCGATGTCGAGCGGCTTCTCCAGCACGGGCAGGTCGGCGTCGCGGATTGCCTCGTTGAGCTCGGCACCGAGGGCGTCGCCGGTGATCAGCACGACGCGCCGCGCCAGCTCCGGATGGCGCTCGCGCAGGGCCGCCACCAGAGAGGGTCCGTCGAGATCGGGCATCCGCAAGTCGCTGACCACCACGTCGAACCGTTCGCTCTGCAGTCGTAGCAGCGCCTTGCGCCCGCTGGCCACCACCTCGACCGTCAGGCCGTCGCGGCGCAGATGCTCGGCGACCAGCTCGGCGATCTCCGCCTCGTCGTCGACGACCAGGACGCGACCCTGCAGGCCGGGTGCCGCCGTGATCGCGCCGACATCCTCCACCGGTGCCGGGAGCGCTGCCGGCAAGGGCAGCAGCACGGTGAAGCAGGTGCCCTGGCCCGGCGCGCTCCTGACCTCGATCCGGCCGCCGTGGGTGGTCACGATGCCCAGGGAGACCGACAGGCCGACGCCGGTGCCGACGCCTTGCGGCTTGGTGGTGAAGAACGGCTCGAAGATGCGCTTGCGGACCTCGTCGGCCATGCCCGGCCCATTGTCCTCGACCTCGATCGCCACCTCGCCGGTGCCCTGCCTCAGCCGCACCCACAGGCGCCGCGGCGGCGGGGCCTGCAGGAGCGCCTGCTGCGCGTTGACGATCAGGTTGGTCAGGACCTGGTGCAGCTGGTCGCTGTCGCCCCAGATCGCGGGCAGCTCGGCGAAGACGCGCACGATCTCGATGTCGGCCGTCCGCAGGCCGTAGCCGGCGAGCTCCAGCGCGTTCTCGACCACCTCGGCGAGGCGCACGGGCCCGTGCTGCGGCGGCCGGGAGCGCGCCATCGCCAGGAACGTCTTGACGATGCGCGCGCAGCGCTCGGCGGCGGCGTGCACGCGGGCCGCGCGCTGGCGCGAGGCCGCGTCCTGCGCCAGCTCCTCGAGCATGCTCGAATAGCCGACGACGACCGACAGGGGATTGTTGAGCTCGTGCGCGACGCCCGCCAGCAGGGCCCCCAGGGCGGCGAGCTTCTCGCTCTGGTGCAAGGTCTCGCGCTGGCGCTGGATCTCGGCCTCGGCGGCGCGCCGCTCGGTCAAATCGACCACCGAGGTGACGAAGGCCGGCTCGCCCTCGTACTCGATTAGCCGCGAGGTGGTGGCGCCGGGGAAGGTGGAGCCGTCCATGCGCCGCAGCGTCTGCTCGAGCCCGTCGACCAGGCCGTCGGCGCTCATCGCGGCCAGGAAGCGCTCACGCGCCTTGGTGTCGGCATAGAACTGCTCGGGCGCCAGCTGGTCGAGGGCCAATTGCTCCACGCGGAACAGATCGCGGAACGGCTGGTTGGCAAAAACCAGTCGGCCGTCCTGCCTGCGCACGATTACCAGCGGCATCGGGTGCGCCTCGGCGATGACCCGGAAACGCTGCTCGCTCGCGCGCAGCGCCGCCTCGGCCCGCTTCAGGGCGGTGAGATCGAGAAAGCTCATGACG
>JAXMCJ010000056.1:0-29413 GCA_046349415.1 Geminicoccaceae bacterium | reverse complement strand
CCTTCGGCCTGACCGATTCGCCGGCCGGCCTCGCCGCCTGGATCGTCGAGAAGTTCCGGATCTGGACCGACTGCGGCGGCGACGTCGAGAGCGTGCTGAGCAAGGACCGGATGCTCGCCAACATCTCGCTCTACTGGTTCACCGGTGCGATCGGCTCGTCCTTCTGGCCCTACTATGCGCGCATGCACGGGCCGTGGCCGATCCCGGAGGGTGCCACGGTCGACGTGCCGGTGGGCTATGCCCAGTTCCCGTGCGAGATCCTGCGCCCGCCGCGCTCGCTGGCGGCGCGCACCTTCTCCGACATCCGCCGCTGGAGCGTGATGCAGCGCGGCGGCCACTTCGCCGCCATGGAGCAGCCCGAAGCACTGGCCGAGGAGGTCCGGGCGTTCTTCCGGCCGCTGCGGCGGGGCTGACGGGCCGCCGTGACATCCCCGCCGGTGCGGGGCAAGATCGGCGCGGAGGCTCGGCCGGGCGACGCGGCCGCACACAAAGACAGGGCCGCGCAGTGTTCACCATCGGCATCGACTACGGGACGAACTCGGTCCGGGCGCTGGTCGTCCGCTGCAGCGACGGGGCGGAGATCGCGAGCTGCGTCGTCGACTATCCGAGCGGCGAGCAGGGCGTGCTGCTCGATCCGGCCGACCATCTGCTGGCCCGGCAGCATCCCGGCGACTATCTCCTCGGGCTCGAGCGGAGCGTCAAAGGCGCCCTCGACCGGGCCGCGGGCCGGGAGGGCTTCGCCGCGGCCGAGGTCGTCGGCATCGGCGTCGACACGACGGGTTCCAGCCCGATCCCGGTCGACGCGGGCAACCGGCCGCTGGCTCTCACTGGCTGGGGCGACCGGCTGGCCGCGCAGTGCTGGCTGTGGAAGGACCACACCAGCTGGCGCGAAGCCGCGCGGATCACCGAGCTCGCCGCGGCGCGGCGGCCTCAGTACCTGGCCAAGTGCGGCGGCACCTACTCGTCGGAGTGGTTCTGGGCCAAGCTCTGGCATTGCCTGAACACGGACCCTGAGGTGTTTGCGGCCGCTTACTCCTGGGTCGAGCTCGCCGACTGGATCCCGGCGGTGCTGGCCGGGGTCACGGACCCGTGCCAGATCCGGCGCGGCGTCTGCGCTGCGGGCCACAAGGCGCTCTATGCCGAGGACTGGGGCGGCCTGCCGGACAAGAAGTTTCTCGCGCTGCTGGACCCGCGGCTGGCCGAGCTGCGCGACCGGCTCTACGAGCGGGCCTATGACGCCGGCACCGCGGCGGGAGGGCTCGCGCCGGAATGGGCGGCGAAGCTCGGCCTGCCCATCGGCATCCCGATCGCGATCGGCGAGTTCGACGTCCACTACGGTGCGATCGGCTGTGGCGTGCGCGAGGGCACGCTGGTCAAGGTGATCGGCACCTCGACCTGCGACTGCGGCGTGGCGCCGGGCGAGCGGGCCGTCGCCGACATCCCCGGCATCTGCGGCATCGTCAAGGGTGCGATCCTGCCCGGCCAGTTCGGCATCGAGGCCGGCCAGTCGGCCGTGGGCGACATCTTCAAATGGTGGGTCGAACGGGTCTGCGGCGGCAGCGAGGCGCTGCATGCCGAACTCGCCGCCGAGGCGGCAGGGCAGCGGCCGGGCCAGTCGGGCCTGCTGGCGCTCGACTGGAACAACGGCAACCGCACCATCCTGGTCGACCAGCGCCTCACCGGCCTGCTGCTCGGCCAGACGCTCTACACCACCCGGGCGGAGATCTACCGGGCGCTGATCGAGGCCACCGCCTTCGGCGCCCGGGCGATCATCGAGCGCCTGCGCGAGTATGGCGTGCCCATCGACCGCGTGGTCTGCACCGGCGGCATCGCCGAGAAGAACCCGCTGCTGATGCAGATCTATGCCGACGTCACCGGCTGCACCATGCTGCTGGCCAACTCCAGCCAGACCTGCGCGCTCGGCTCGGCGGTGGCCGCGGCGGTGATCGCCGGCGCGCACCCCGACTTCCCGACCGCGCAGGAGGCGATGACCTCGCTGCGGGATACCCGCTACGAGCCCGACCCCGCGCGGCAGGCGGTCTATGACGGCCTCTACCGGCTCTACCGCGACCTGCACGACAGCTTCGGCGGCCTGAGCCGGGCGGCCGACCTGTCGGGCGTGATGAAGGAGCTGCTCGACCTTAAGGCCGAGCAGCACTGACCAGCGAGAGCGCCCACCATGTTCACCGAGCTGAAGCGGGAGGCCTACGAGGCCAATCTCGCCCTGCCCCGCCACGGCCTGATCAACCTGACCTTCGGCAATGCCAGTGCGGTCGACCGCGACCGGGGCGTGTTCGCGATCAAGCCGAGCGGCGTCGCCTACGAGGCGCTGGGCCCGGACGACATGGTCGTGGTCGACTTCGAGGGCCGGACCGTCGAGGGCGGCCTCGCACCCTCCTCCGACACGCCGACCCATCGCCGGCTGCTGCTGGCCTTCCCAAGCATCGGCGGCGTGGTCCACACCCATTCCACCCACGCCACGGCCTTCGCCCAGGCGGGCCGGCCGATCCCGGTCTTCGGCACGACCCACGCCGACTACTTCGCCGGCGACGTGCCGGTCACGCGGCGGATGACGCCGGAGGAGATCGCCACGGCCTACGAGTGGGAGACCGGCAGCGTCATCGTCGAGCGGTTCGGCAATCTCGACCCGCGCGACTACCCGGCCGTGCTGGTCAATCGCCATGCGCCGTTCGCCTGGGGGGCCACGGCGGCCAAGGCGGTCGAGGCCGCGGTGGCGGTCGAGTGCATCGCCCAGATGGCCCTCCTGTCGCTGCAGCTCGCACCGGGTCTCGCGACCATCGAGCCCGAGCTGTTGGACAAGCACTTCCGGCGCAAGCACGGCCCCGGCGCCTATTACGGCCAGGCTGCCGACAAGGCCTGACTGGCGCCCGGCTCGGTCCGCCCGACTTGACACCGCGCGGCGATGATGTAACTGGATAGTTACTTCGTTCCGCGGAGTCGTCCAGCCATGCCTACCGTCCGCCTGCCGACCGCCGCGCGCTGCATCGAGGATTTCCGGCTCGGGCCGCCTTCGCCCTTCCCGCAGGTGCAGACGGCCTCGTTCCCGCGGATCGCCTATGCCGCGGCGCATGTCGTGGCCGACCCGCGCGCCGACGTGGCCCCCTGGCAGCAGGCGGCGGTCGACTGGGAGGCCACGCTGGCCTTCCGCCATCACCTGTGGAGCCTCGGCTTCAAGATCGCCGAGGCGATGGACACCTCGCAGCGCGGCATGGGGCTGGACTGGCCGGCGGCGGCAGAGCTGATCCGCCGCTCGCTGGCCGAGGCGCGCACGGTGCCCGGAGCCGACCTCGCCTGCGGTGTCGGCACCGACCAGCTCGGTCCGGGCGCGGGGCTGGACGAGGTGCGGCGCGCCTACGAGGAGCAGCTGGCGGTGGTCGAGCAGGGCGGCGGCCGCGCCATCCTGATGGCCAGCCGGGCGCTGGTGCGCGCCGCCCGCGGGCAGGACGACTATCTCGAGATCTATGGCGGGCTGATCCGGCAGGCCTCCGAGCCGGTAATTCTGCACTGGCTGGGCGACATGTTCGACCCGCAGCTCGCGGGCTACTGGGGCAGCGACGATCTGGACGCCGCCACCGAGACCGTGCTGGCGCTGATCGGCGAGCACCGCGAGCGGATCGACGGCATCAAGATCTCGCTGTTGGAGGAGCGCCGCGAGGTCGAGCTGCGTCGACGACTGCCCGCCGGGGTCAGGATGTATACCGGCGACGACTTCAACTATGCGCGGCTGATCGCCGGCGACGGCGCGCACCACAGCCACGCCCTGCTCGGCATCTTCGACCCGATCGCGCCGGCGGCGGCGGCGGCCCTGGTGGCGCTCGGGCAAGGCGACGAGCGGGCCTACGCGGCGGCGCTCGAGCCCACCGTGGCGCTGTCGCGCAAGGTGTTCGAGGCGCCGACCCAGTATTACAAGGCCGGCGTGGTGCTGCTGGCCTGGCTGAACGGCCACCAGGACCATTTCGCCATGATCGGCGGCATGCAGTCGGCGCGCCCGGCCCTGCACTATGCCGACGTCTTCCGCCTGGCAGACCGGGCGCGCCTGCTGCGCGACCCGGAGCTGGCCGCGGCGCGGATCACGAGCCTGATGGCGCTCCATGGCATCGCCTGAGCCGGCTGGCAGGGCGCTCGCGCCGGGCAGGTACGAGTTCGACGCGCTGCAGGTCGGCGACCAATGGACCACCGATGGCCTGCTGATCACCGACGGGCACCTGCTCGCCTTCGCCGGCCTCACCGGCGACTTCTTCGCGCCGCACATGGACGACGTGGCGGCACGGGAGCTGGGCTTTCCCGGGCGCATCGCGCACGGCCTCCTGATCCTGGGCCTGGTCGACGGGCTGAAGAACCGGGCCAAGGTCCAGCTCGCCGCGATCGCGTCCCTGGGCTGGACCTGGGAGTTCCGCCGGCCGGTCCATCCCGGCGACCGGATCACGGCGCGGATCGAGGTGGCAGGCCTGCGGCCGACACGCCGCCCAGAGCGCGGCATCGTCCGGCTCGGCTTTACCGTCCTCAACCAGCACGGCGAGACCATCCAGGACGGCGAGAACCGGCTGATGGTGCATCGCGGCTGAGCACAACGAATCAGGGAGGAGACTCGATGGACCCGGCGACGAAGCGCAGGTTCGGGCGTGCCGATCTCGACGTGACGCTGATGGGCTATGGCGCCGCGCCGATCGGCAACATCTTCCGGCCGGTGGCGGAGGAGGAAGCGGCGGCGATGATCCACGCCGCCTGGGATGCCGGCGTACGCTACTTCGACACGGCACCGATGTACGGGCACGGCCTGAGCGAGGCCCGGCTGGGTGCGGCCCTGCGCTGGTACCCGCGCGAGGAGTATGTGATCTCCTCCAAGGTCGGCCGGGTGCTGACGGCGGCACCGAGGAAGGAGATCGACTTTACGCCCTGGGTCGACGGCCTGCCGTTCAGGATGCGCTTCGACTACTCCTACGACGGTGCGATGCGCTCGATCGAGGACAGCCTGCAGCGGCTGGGCCTGGAGCGGATCGACATCGCCTTCATCCACGACTGCGACGTGTTCACCCACGGCCCGCAGCACCAGCCGGGCCGCTTCCGCGAGGCCATGGACGGGGCCTGGCGGGCGCTCGACCGGCTGCGCTCGGAAGGCGTGCTGAAGGCGATCGGCGTCGGCGTCAACGAGTGGCAGGTCTGCCTGGAGGCGCTGAAGCAGCGCGACTTCGACTGCTTCCTGCTCGCCGGCCGCTACACGCTCCTGGAGCAGGAGGCGCTCGACGAGTTCCTGCCGTTGTGCGAGGCGCGCGGGGCGGTCGTCGTGCTGGGCGGCGGCTACAACAGCGGCATCCTCGCCACCGGTGCGGTGCCCGGGGCCAAGTACAATTACGGCCCCGCACCCGAGCCGATCATGGAGCGCACGCGCCGGATCGAGGCGGTGTGTGCCCGGCATGGTGTCCCGCTCAAGGCGGTGGCGCTGCAGTTCGTCCTGGCCCATCCGGCGATCCCGACCAATGTCCCGGGCACGCGCACGGTGGCGCAGATGGAGGAGAACCTCGCCGTGTTCCGCACCGAGGTGCCGGCGGCGGTCTGGGACGAGCTGAAGCGCGAGGGCCTGATCCGGCAGGATGCGCCGGTGCCGGCTTAGGCCGGCGCCCCCTCAGGCCGCGCGCTTGCGCGCCATGGCGGCCAGCGCCCGGCGCTGCTGGCGGTTGAGCGGGCGCTCGGGTTCGTCTCGCACCGGCAGGTCGGCGGCCGGCAGCGGCGGCTCGGGTTCGTCTCGCACTGGCGGCGCGCCGAGGCGGCGCCGGCGCAGGGCGTCGAGGGCTGCGCGCAGGGCCGCGAGCTCGCGGCCGAGCCGGGCCTGGTAGCGCAGCACGGTCGAAAGCTGGCGGAAGGCCGAAGCCCGGGCGGCCTCGCGCACGGCCTGCGCCTCGATCTTTGCGGCGGCGAACAGGTCGCCCAGCACCTGCGCCTCCAGCCGGTCGCCGCGGACCTCGCGCCACTCCGCCCGCACCAGGGCCAGCACCGCCTCGCGCTCGGCCTGGTCGCGCGGGCGATAGGCTCGCAGCAGCTCGGCCTCGTGGGCGGAAAATTCCTCCGGATCCTCGTCGGGCAGGAGGAAGAAGGTCCGGCCGGAGAGGCCGTGGCGGACGGCGTTGAGCGCCGAGCGCGCCTTGCCGGCCTCGGATGCCGGGCCGGCGGACAGGGCGCCGTTCAGGCGGGAAGCCTCGGACTGTAGGGGTGAAGGGCTGGCGGGCATGGCGCGGCTCCAAGGTGTGCGGATCTCTCAACTAATGCGCGATGTTCTGCTTCATGGCAAGGATTCTTGGCCTATGAAATGCCAGCGATAGGCGAAATTTCCGACAGAAGAGTTCGCCTTGGTAATCATGCCGAGATCGAGTAGGGCAGGCAGATCGGGACGCTGCTGTTCGGCCGGCGCACCTATGAAGGTATGGCCCCTATTGAAGCCCGGAAGCCGGGCGGTGGCAGACCTGAGGACTTCGATCGAGAGGCGGACGCGACTCGCATGCTCGAAGAGGCGAGCTTGCATAGCTACGGACTCCAGCAGATGCCGCAGAAGCAGCCATGTGAAAGAAGCGCCCCTCCTGACTGCCGTGCAGCGGGTCGTCGGTTGCGTCCAGGTCGAGCACGATCTCATCCGGCGGCGCCTGCAGCGCATCGAGGAACAAGTCAACAAACAGCCGCTCGATCAAGCCCACGTCGTGGCCGATCTTGTGGTAGCGGGTAGGCCGTCGGCCGGCGCGTGCTCGAGCCGGCTGAGCGTCGACTTGCCGGCCAAAGGCGCACGGTCGGATCGGCGCGCGGTCAGCTTGCCGGTGACGGCGGCCAGCACCGGGTCGTGGCGCAGGGTGTCGTGGTCGACCAGATCCTCGTAACCCAGCGCCAGGGCGAACACCCGCTGGCCGACCAGCGTGGCCACGCCGTGCTCGACTTGGTCCGGCGACCGATGATCGACAAAACAGCCGGCGAACCGCCGGACCAGCCCGATCAGCCCGGTCGGTGGCACCGAGCAGCAGCGCCCCGGCGTCAGAGCTGATGGCACCACCATCGAAGCCGGCGACCACCGCGCGGCCCGCCGCAGGTGCAAACGCCATCCGATCCGCGCTACCTCTGTCGGCATCGAGATCTCCTCTGCTTGAGCCTAAGGCTTTGTCGCAGAAGAACTTTCGCTCATTTTAGAGCCCCGGTACCTATCCCGGTGAAAATCCGGGTTAGGCCGGCGCCCCCTCAGGCGGCGCGCTTGCGCGCCATGGCGGCCAGCGCCCGGCGCTGCTGGCGGTTGAGCGTCCGCTCGGGTTCGTCTCGCAGCGGTGCGCCGAGGCGGCGCCGGCGCAGGGCGTCGAGGGCGGCGCGCAGCGCCGCGAGCTCGCGGCCGAGCCGGGCCTGGTAGCGCAGCACGGTCGAGAGCTGGCGGAAGGCTGAAGCCCGGGCCGCCTCGCGCGCCGCCTGCTCCTCGATCCTGGCCGCGGCGAACAGGTCGCCCAGCACCTGCGCCTCCAGCCGGTCGCCGCGGACCTCGCGCCACTCCGCCCGCACCAGGGCCAGCACCGCCTCGCGCTCGGCCTGGTCGCGCGGCCGATAGGCGCGCAGCAGCTCGGCCTCGTGGGCGGAAAATTCCTCCGGATCCTCGTCGGGCAAGAGGAAGAAGGTCCGGCCGGAGAGGCCGTGGCGGACGGCGTTGAGCGCCGAAACGGGCGAGGGGCTGGCGGGCATGATGCGGTCTCCGAGATATTCAACCTATGCGTTATGCGCAAAGGGTGATCCCGGATCAAGGAATTTGATCATACCCGCCCCAACCTTCAATCGCGGTACGGGTCGACCTCCCCCTCGCCGGCCATGACCACGACCAGCGGCCGCAGCCGGTGCAGGACGCGGATGGTGGCGGCGTGGGCGGCGAGCACCGTGTCGAGCCGGCGGTAGGCCATGGGGCTCTCGTCGAGGCCGCCGCCGCGCAGGACGACCCCCTTGCGGGCGAGCCAGGCCGCCATCTCGGCGCGCGACAGCCGGCGCTGCGCCTCGCGCCGACCCAGCACGCGGCCGGCACCGTGGACGGTCGAGCGGAACAGGGGAGCGGCCGCGGGGGCGTCCACACCCTCGAGGATCACCGCGTCGTCGCCCATGCTGCCGCCGACGAAGCCGCGCTGGCCGGGAAAGGCCGGGGTGGCGCCCTTGCGCACCACCCACAGGGTGCGGCCGTCATGCTCCTCGCGCCAGGCGAAGTTGTGGTGGTTGTGGACCGCGTCGACAGCCCTGGCGCCGAGCATCGCCAGGACCTTGCCCACCACCCATTCGCGGCCGGCATAGGCGTAGCGGCCGGCGAGCTCCATCGCGGCGAGGTAGCGGTGGCCGAGCTCGCTGCCGATGGCGAGCAGGGCGGGCGGGACGTCGATGCCGTTTTCGCCCTTGGCCGCCTTCAGGTAGCGCGTCGCCGACTTGTGGCCGAGGCCGCGGCTGCCGAAATGGACGCCGATCCAGACCCGGTCGGCCTCGTCGGCGAACAGGTCTACATAGTGGTTGCCCGAGCCGATGGTGCCCAGCTGGTTGGCGGCCGCCTGCCGGAGATCGTTGACGCCGGCGGCACGCCAAGCCTCGCCGTCGTCGAGCATGGGGTGCCCGACCGGCTCGGCGTTGACCCGGCCCATGCCGAAGCTGAGGTTGCGGGCGATGTCGTCGGCGAGCGCGGTCAGGCGCGCGGGCGGCAGCTCGGCGAGCGGCAGGTCGGTGCGGACCGCGAGATTGCCGCAGGCGATGTCGAAGCCGACGCCCGAGACCGAGACGTGCTGCTGGTAGGCGACCACGCCGCCCACCGGCTGGGCGTAGCCGAGATGGCCGTCGGCGCAGATCGCGGCGCCGACGACGCTGCCGTAGCGGGCGCAGCGGTCGAGCTGGGCCAGCGTGTTCGCCTCGTGCTCGCCGACGACGGCGATCGGGGCGGCCGAGGGGTTGGGCGTGTCCACCGCCGCGGGCTCCTCGGGCGGTGGGGCGGGCGCCAGGGCGGCGACGGCGGCGCGGATCTCCGCTTCGCCGTGGCCGCCGGCCGCCAGCTCGCGCGCCAGGGAAACCGCATGCTTGAACCAGGGGCCAGGGCGAAAGCCCCAGGCGATCAGGGTCGAGCCATCGATCGAGGACATGACATCCACCAATGCCAGATAGACGACAAGCGCGAACTAAGCCCGGCGCGGAGCCGGGTCAGGCCGGTTGTCGTCGCTGATTCCGGCCGTGCTGGCCGGGCTGGCAGATGGCGGAGCGGATCACGGCCGATCCCGTTGGCCGAAATGGCCACGTCGACAATGTACTATATCCTGCGGCCGGCCGTGAGCAGAAATTCGGCTCAGGTCTCGCCGAGGATCGCCTTGCGGCGGGCCTGGTACTCGGCCGGGGTGATGTAGCCGCCGGCGGCGAGGCGATCGAGCTGGTTGAGCTGGGCCTCGATCGTGGCGGTGCTGGTCATCGGCACATAGGCCGGGGGTGGCGGCGGCGGATAGTAGACCGGGGCTGGGGCGGGTGCGGTCTCGTAGACCGTCTGGGTCTTTGGCTTGTCGTAGTTGGAGACGAGCGAGCCCAGTGCATAGCCGCCGAGGGCTCCACCGACGAGCGGCGCAGCCCAGTCGTTATGGTGGGCGTCGGCCGGGGCGCCGAGGGCGAGGCTGCCCGCCGCCAAGGCCGACACGAGGAACAGACGGTACCCGGCGCGCATCACTCGATCCCCCACGCCACTTTGCTTGCGCGGCTTCCTAGCATCGGGCAAAGCAGCACGCCAGCGGCAGGAGCGGGAGGACGGGATGGCTCGGCACTGGATGGCGGCGATGGCGCTGATTGGCGGACTCGCCGCGGCCTCGCCGGTGATGGCGATCGAGCTGACAGCCGACTTCCTGCACGGGCGCTGGAGCACGGGCTCGGTCGAGAACTGCAAGAACGCCGAGCACGAGCAGACCGTCTTCCGCGAGGACGGCACCTTCGCCACCGAGCATGCCGGCAAGGCGCTCGCCGTCGGCTTCTGGACGGTGAACGAGGACGAGCTCGAGATGCACATCCTGTCCACCGAGGGGTCGCTGCCCAAGGCCCTGGCCGACGCCTACCCCGGCGACTACCACGCGCTCACGGTGGACGGCCTCGCCTTCGACATCGCCGAGGACCGGTTCAAGCTGGTGCAGTCGATCGAGGGCCAGGTGCGCGGGCTCGACATGGTGCGCTGCCCGGCGAGCTGACCGTCCCTTGCGCCGGCGGGGGCTGCTCGGCCTCGCCCTGGCGCCGCTCGCGGCTTGCGACGGGCCGGAGCCGCTGCCGCCGGCCTGGGCGGGACCGCCGGCCCGGCTACGCGACCCGGTCCTGCGGGCGCTCGCCTGGGGTCGCCTCGCCCCCAGCGCCTGCAACGCCCAGCCCTGGCAGGTAGCGCTCGCCGCCCCCGACCGGCTGATCCTGCGAGCGGATCCCGCCCGTGCCTTGCCGGTGCTCGATCCGGACGGACGGCAGGCGCGGATCGCACTCGGCGCGTTCGTCGAGCTGGCCGTCATGGCCGCCGCGGCCGAGGGAAGACGGTGCGAGGTGACGCCGTTGCCTGATGGCGCCGTGGCGCTGCGGCTGACGGCGGCCTCCGGCCCGCCGTCCGATCCGCTGTTCGCGGCACTGCCGCGGCGGCGGACCACGCGCCTCGCCTACGACCTCATCGAGCCGGTCAAGCCGGGGCAGGCGGCAGCGCTCCGGGCCGCAGCGGGCACGGCGGTGCGCTTCGGCTGCGTCGTCGAGCCGGAGCGGGTGGCGCCGTTGCGCGAGCTGGCCCGGCAGGCGCACGAGCTGGCGCAGGCCATTCCCGAGGTCGCGCGCGAGAATGCCGCCTGGCTACGCCTGGACGATGCGGCGGAGGACGGCATCCCCGTGCGCGGCGCGCCGGTCCGCTGGGCGCGGGCGCTGGGGCTGCTCTCGGCTGGGCAGCTCGCCGATCCCACGAGCCTCGCCTTTCGGATGGCGCGCCTGCAATGGGCCAACCTGTTCGCGGCGACGGCGAGCTTCGGCTGGATCGCGACCCTGGCCGACGGCGCAGAGGATCGCCTCGCCGCGGGGCGTGCCTATCAGCGGGTCGATCTCGCGGCGGCTGCGCAGGGGCTCGCCATCCATCCGGTCAGCGAGGCGCTGGGCAATGTCCCGGCGCTCGGCGGGGCCAGGGGCGAGCTCGAGCGGCTGCTCGGTGCGCCGGGCAGGGTGCAGATGCTGTTCCGCCTCGGCCGCGCCGGGCCGCAGCCGCCGACGCCACGCCGGCCGGTCGAAGCGTTTACTGTAGTGACGGTAGAATAGAATAGAATGTTTTCTCGTATTGATTGATTGCATGCCGAGGACACATCCGGATGTGTCTTCGCTCGTCTTGCCCGATGCCACGCCTTCATTAGCGTGGCGGCATGAAACCTCTCGCCGCGATCGTCCTGCTCGTCGTCGCCGTGGCTTCGCCTGCGTTGGCCGGCTCGGCCGCCGGGCAAGTCTCGGTGGTGGATGCCGACACGCTCGAGCTGCATGGCGAGCGCATTCGGCTCGCCGCCATCGACGCGCCGGAATCGCGCCAGACCTGCCGCCGCGACGATCAGGTCTGGCCCTGCGGGCGTCGGGCGGCCTTCGCGCTTGCCGACTTCCTCGACAGCCGCACCGTCGCCTGCCGCTGGCGGACGCGCGACCGCTGGCGGCGGGCGGTGGCGGTCTGCACGGTGGCCGGGGTGGACGTCGGCGGCTGGCTGGTCGAGCAGGGCTGGGCGCTGGCCTATCGCCGCTATGGCACGCAGTATGTCGCGGCCGAGGCGAAGGCACGGGCGGCACGGCGCGGGCTGTGGGCGGGCAGCTTCGTGCCGCCCTGGGCGTGGCGCCGCGGCAACGCGGGCGAGGTCTCGGCCGGCAGCTGGCCGGGGGCGTGACACCGGGCCGCGCGCGGTTGGAGCGGCTCGACTTGTTTCGCCGCGGCCGGTCACCTAATCCCAAAGCAGCGGATCGGCGTCCTTTGGGAACTGGCGGCATGCTGGCCAAGCTCAGCCCCTGGCACGGGCGGAAATACTTTCTCGACCGGATGACCCTGGGCGATCTGGTGGTCGCCTTCTTCACCCACCACTCGATCCTGGTCTATCTCGGGCTGGCGGCGACGGCTGCGGGCTACGCCGTGGCGACCGCCGCGGACTGGCGCGGGCCGCTGCTGGCGATGGTCGCCGTGGCGATCCTCTATCCCTTCGTCGAGTATTCGCTGCACCGCTGGGTGCTGCATGCCCGCTGGCTCTACAAGCGCCCGTGGACCGCCAAGGTGTGGAAGCGCATCCACTTCGACCACCACCAGAACCCGCACGACCTGGCTGTGCTGTTCGGGGCGCTCTACACCACGCTGCCGCCGATCTTCCTGCTTACCCTGCCGATCGGCTGGGCGATCGGCGGCGCTCCGGCCGCGGCGGCGGCGCTCTCGACGGGTTGCCTGATCTTCGCCGGCTACGAGTTCTGTCACTGCGTCCAGCACCTGCCGTTCACGCCCGCGAACGCTTGGCTGCGCGAGATCAAGAAGCACCACCTCGCCCACCATTTCCACAGCGAGCAGGGCAATTTCGGCATCACGCTGGACTGGGTCGATCGGCTGCTCGGCACCGGCTACGACACCCCGCGCGCCGTGCCGCGCAGCGCCACCACCCACAATCTCGGCTACGACGACGAGGAGCGCGAGCGCTACCCCTGGGTCGGCGAGCTGTCCGCCAGCGACGCGGAATATGCGGTGCTGCGCACGCGGCGCACGGCCTGAGCGCAGCGGCGGCGCCCTTCCCTCGATGAGCCGCCGGGCTCAGAAACCGGCCAGCCGCAGGGTCAGCACCATCAGCGTGCCGCCGGCGAGGAAGGCGAGGACGGCGGGCCAGGCGAGTTCGGTCAGGTCGTGGCGCAGGCGGCGCTCGGCGACCTCGCAGCGGGCGCGGGTCTCGGCCAGCGCCACGAGCGCTGCGTGATGGCGCAGGCGGAGGTCGGGATCGGGCAGGGCAAGCGTGTTGGGCATGATGTTCTCCCCTGGCTCGTCAACCCGGAGCGGGAATATCCGTTCCTGTTCACGATTTGTTCTCATAAGCCCAAACAGGTCAACCCGCCGCGGCGCAGGTAGCTCCCGGCGGGCGGGTGCCGTTGCGGCGCCGCTACACTAGCCGGCGGTGGGCTGCTCGGGCTCCTCGATGACCGCGTCGTGGGCGGCGATCGCGGCCATGTTGAGGATGTCGGAGACGTGGGCGTTCATCGGCACGATCTGGACCGGCTTGGACAGGCCGACCAGGAGCGGGCCGATCACCGTGCCGCCGCCCAGTTGCTGCAGCAGCTTGGAGGCGATGTTGGCCGAGTGCAGGGCCGGCATGATCAGGATGTTGGCCGGGCCGGTCAGGCGGCAGAACGGGTAGAGCGCCATCAGCTCCGGGTCGAGGGCGACGTCGGCGGCGATCTCGCCGTCATACTCGAAATCGACCTGGCGCCGGTCGAGCTCGACCTTGACCTCGCGCATGGGTGCCGCCCGGGTCACCGGCGGGTCGCCGAAATTGCTGAACGAGAGCAGCGCCACGCGCGGCGTGAAGCCGATCCGCTCGACGGTGCGCGCGGTCTGGATGGCGATGTCGGCCAGCGTCTGGGTGTCGGGCAGCTCGTGGACCGTGGAGTCGGCGATGAACACGGTGCGGCCCTTGGCGAGCATCAGCGTCAGCCCGAACACGCGCGCGCCGGGGCGCGGGTCAATCACGCGCCGGATGTCCTCGAGCGAGCTGTGGTAGGTGCGGGTCAGGCCGGTGATCATGGCGTCGGCGTGACCTTGGGCGACCATGCAGGCGGCGAACACGTTGCGGCCCTGGTTGACCAGGCGCTGGCAGTCGCGGAACAAAAGGCCCTGCCGCTGCTGGCGGCGGTAGAGGAACTCGGCGTAGAGGCCGTTGTGCTCGGACAGCCGGGCATTGTGGATCTCGACCCCCTCGAGGCGGCCGATGCCCATGCCCTGCAGGGTCTGCTCGATCCGCTCCTCGCGCCCGATCAGGATCGGCGTGCCGAGGCCCTGGTTGCGCCAGGCGACCGCGGCCGAGATGCTCTTCTCCTCCTCGCCCTCGGCGAACACGATCCGCTTCGGGTGCGCCTGCACCCGCTCGATGATCAGCTGCATCCGGCTGGCGGTCGGGTCGAGCCGGCTGCGCAGCTCCTGGCGGTAGCGGTCGAGGCTGAGGATCGGGCGTCGCGCCACGCCGGTCTCCATGGCGGCGCGGGCCACCGCGACCGGCACCGCACTGATCAGGCGCGGGTCGAACGGGGTCGGGATCAGGTAGTCGGGGCCATAGCGCAGGCGGCGGCCGCGATAGGCGGCGGTGACCTCGTCGGGCACCTCCTCGCGCGCCAGGGCGGCGATCGCCTGGGCGGCGGCGATCTTCATCGAGTCGTTGATGGTCGAGGCGCGGACGTCGAGGGCACCGCGGAAGATGTAGGGGAAGCCCAGGACGTTGTTGACCTGGTTGGGGTAGTCGCTGCGGCCGGTGGCGACGATGGCGTCGGCACGGATGGCGCGTGCCTCCTCGGGCGTGATCTCGGGGTCGGGGTTGGCCATGGCGAAGATGATCGGCTTTGCCGCCATCGAGCCGATCATCGCCTCGGTGAACGCCCCCTTGGCCGACAGGCCCATGACCACGTCCGCACCCTCTAGCGCGTCGGCGAGTGTGCGCGCCTCGGTCGGCACGGCATGCGCCGACTTCCACTGGTTCATGCCGGTCGGCCGGCCCTGCCAGATCACCCCCTGGGTGTCGCAGATGGTGACGTTGCCGTGCGGCATCCCCATGGCCTTGATCAGCTCGGCGCAGGCGATGCCGGCGGCACCGGCGCCGTTGATCACCAGCCGGGTGCGGTCGAGCGTGCGGCCGGTCAGGTCGAGCGCGTTGATCAGGCCGGCGGCGGCGATGATCGCGGTGCCGTGCTGGTCGTCGTGGAACACGGGGATGCTCATCAGCTCGCGCAGGCGCTGCTCGATGATGAAGCATTCGGGGGCCTTGATATCCTCGAGGTTGATGCCGCCGAAGGTGGGGCCGAGGACGCGCACGCAACCCACGAACTCGTCGACGTCGGTGGTGTCGACCTCGAGGTCGATGCCGTCGATGTCGGCGAAGCGCTTGAACAGGACGGCCTTGCCTTCCATCACCGGTTTGGAGGCGAGGGCGCCGAGATTGCCGAGGCCGAGGACGGCGGTGCCGTTGGAGATCACGGCCACGAGATTGCCGCGGGCGGTGTAGTCGTAGGCGGTGTCCGGATCCTTCTGGATCGCGAGGCAGGGGGCGGCGACGCCGGGCGAGTAGGCGAGCGACAGGTCGCGGGCGGTGGTGAGCGGCTTGGTCGCGATCACCTCGATCTTGCCGGGGCGACCCCGGGAATGGAGCGCCAGCGCCTCCTCGGCGGTGACCTTGCTGCTCGCCGCGGCCTCCTCGCCTGGACCCAATTCCCGCCGCTCGCCGCTCATCCTCGCTCCCCCGCCGCGTCGGCCCCCCTTGTGCGGCGTGGGGCCGGCCGGCGCAAGCGCGGGTGGGGCGGGGGTCCCGGAGCTATTTCGACGTGCCGTGCCGAAGCATGGCGACGATGCCCGCGCCGACCGCGAGCAGGAATGCCGAGGCGAGCCCCGTGGTGACCGCGGAGACGAAGCGGATCTTCGCGGCCTCCCAGCCGCGGGCGAGGCGGACCGCCATCCGCAGCCCCTCCTCGTCGCCCAGCCCGAGTCGGTCGAGCAGCTCCTCGATCGCGCGGCCCACGGCCACGTTCGCCGCCTGCCGCGCCACGCGATCGATCTCGGCGATGGTCTCGATCCGGTAGGATAGCAGGGACTGCGCGCCGCCGTGCGCCGCCAGCCCGCCGCGCGCGGCGAACGCGTGGCCGGCGCGATCGGGCCCGCCCATGCCGCTCAAGGTCTCGAGCTGCAGCCGGACGTTCTCGGTCACCGGCCCGGTGCTGACCACGATCGGCTTACCGCCGGCCGCCTCCTGCAGCGCCCGCAAGGTGGGCAGCCCCTCGGAATCGGGCAGCGTGGGGTTGGCGAGCAGCACGTCCGGCGTCCAGGCGCTCTTGCCCAGCATGCCGACCGCCTCGCCGAGCGTCGCCGCCATGCGCAGCTCGAACCGCCCGCCGAGCTCGCGCTGCATCGCCAGCGCGTCGACGGTGTTGTGCTCGATCACCAGGACCCGCAAGACCGCGATCTCCCGCACGCTCGCGGCCAGCGCACGGCCCGCGACTCTAAGATGATAGCTCGCAGATCGTGCCGATGTAAAGAAATTAATCCTATATCGGGCTATTTTCCGTCGTCGAGGCGGGTGACCGGGAAATCGGCCGCCTGGAGGGCGCCGGCGATCTCGGCGGCGTGCTCGGCGGCGCGCGTCTCGACCGTGAAGTCGACGTCGGCCTGCTTGACGGAGAGCTTCGAGAAGGCCCGCTGGTGGTCGACGTCGACCACGTTGCCGCCGCGCTCGGCGATGATCGAGGCGATGCGCACGAGGCTGCCCGGCGTGTCGGGCACGCCCACGCGCAGCCGGACCAGCCGCCGGGTGCGCACGAGGCCGCGCAGGATCACGGCCGAGAGCAGACGGCTGTCGATGTTGCCGCCGCTGAGCACCAGGCCGACCTTGCGGCCGCGGAAACGGTCGGGATGGCTGGCGACGGCGGCCAAGCCGGCGGCACCCGCCCCTTCTGCCACCGTCTTCTCGATCTCGAGGAGCTGCAGGATCGCGGCCTCGAGCGCCGCCTCGTCGACCAGCAGCACCTCGGCGACCAGCCGCTCGATCAGCGGCCAGGTGAGGTCGCCGGGCTCCTTGACCGCGATGCCCTCGGCGATGGTCGGGCCGCCCGCCAGCGCCGGCAGGCCGTGCAGCCGGCGATAGACCGAGGGATAGAGTGCGGCCTCGACGCCGACGATCTCGATCGCTGGCCGGATCGCCTTGGCCGCGGTCGCGATGCCGCCGATCAGGCCGCCGCCGCCGATCGGCACCACCAGCACCTCGAGCGCCGGCACCGCCTCGAGCATCTCCAGCGCCAGCGTGCCCTGGCCCGCGACGACGGCGAGGTCGTCGAAGGGGTGGACGAAGGTCAGATTCTCCGCCGCCGCCAGCTCGCGCGCGTGCCGTGCCGCGTCCTCCACCCCCTCGCCCTCGAGCACCACGCGGGCGCCGAAGCGCCGGGTGTTCTCGACCTTCACGAACGGGGTGTGGCGCGGCATGACGATGGTGGCGGGGATGCCGAGGCGGCGCGCGTGGTGCGCCACGCCCTGCGCATGATTGCCGGCCGACATCGCGATCACGCCGGCCCTCGCCTGCGCGGGCGCGAGCTGGGCCAGCCGGTTGAGGGCACCCCGCTCCTTGAACGAGGCGGTATATTGCAGGTTCTCGAACTTGAGCCACAGCTCGGCGCCGCTGATCTCGGACAGCGTGCGCGAATAGAGGCAAGGCGTGTCGACCACCTGCCCCGCCAGCCGCCCGCGGGCCGCCTGGACGTCGGCGAGCGAGACGGTCACGGGAACAGCGGCCGCTGCCCGAGCCCCAGCCGCTCGTCGAGCCCGAGCATGACGTTCATGTTCTGGATCGCCTGGCCGGAAGCGCCCTTGACCAGATTGTCCAGCACCGCGACCAGGATCGCCTCGCCCGGCACGCGGCTGGGATGGACGCCGATCAGGCAGAGATTGGTGCCGCGGACGTGCCGGGTCGCCGGCAGCGACCTGAATGGCAGCACGTGGACGAAGGGCTCGTCGGCATAGGCGCGCTCGAGTGCCGCGTGGAGATCGGCCGCCGAAGTGCCGGCCGCCTGACGGACGTAGATGGTGCCGAGAATGCCCCGGCTCATCGGCATGAGATGCGGGGTGAAGGTCACCAGCATCGGCTGGCCGGCGAAGTCGGCGAGGCACTGCTCGATTTCCGGCCCGTGCCGGTGGGTGGCGACGCCATAGGCGTGGACGCCCTCGGCGACCTCGGTGAACAGGCTGCCCTGCTTGGCGTCGCGCCCGGCGCCGCTCGCGCCCGACTTGGCGTCGATGACGATGCCCTCGGGGCTAATCAGCCGCTCGTGCAGGAGCGGGATCAGCGGCAGCTCGGCCGTGGTGGTGTAGCAGCCGGGGTTGGCGACCAGCCAGGTGGCGCGGATCGCCTCGCGGTAATGCTCGGTCAGGCCGTACACGGCGTCCGCCTGCAGCTCGAGCGCCTGGTGCGGATGGCCGTAGTGCTGGGCGTAGAGCGCCGGATCGCGCAGCCGGAAATCGGCCGAGAGATCGATCACCTTCGGCCCGCGCGGCAGGGACTTGACGATCGCCTGGGTCGTGGCGTGCGGCAGGCAGCAGAACACGACGTCGAGCCCCGCGACGTCGACGTCCTCGATCTTGACCAGCTGCGGCAGATCGTAGACGGCGAGCTGCGGAAACACGTCGCCGATCGCCTTGCCCGCCTGGCGCTCGGCGGTCAGCGCCCGGATCTCGGCGCGCGGATGGTCGCCGAGCAGACGCAGCAGCTCGGCGCCGGTGTAGCCGCTCGCCCCGAGAATGCCGATCCTGATCCGCTCGCCCGTCATCGCGCCACGCCCCCAGCCTGCCCGCCACCTCTAGGGCACCGCGCACCTCCTCGCCAAGCGCCGGCCGTCAGGCGCTCGCCAGCCGCATGTTGACCTCGGCCAGCAGCTTGGCCGCCTCGCTGCCCTGCATCTTGATGATGTCGTCCTGGTATTTGAGCAGGGTGCCGAGCGTGTCGTTGATCACGGCGGGCGACAGCTCGAGCGTGTCGAGCGTGGTGAGCGCCCGGGTCCAGTCCAGCGTCTCGGCGACCCCGGGCAGCTTGAACAGGTCCCGGCGCCGCAACTCCTGGACGAAGGCCACGATCTGCCGCGACAGGCGGTCCTCCACGCCGGGCAGCCGGGTGCGGATGATCTGCAGCTCGCGGTCCGCCGACGGGTAGTCGACCCAATGGTAGAAGCAGCGGCGCTTGAGCGCGTCGTGGATCTCGCGCGTGCGGTTGCTCGTGACGATCACCAGAGGCGGCTGAGCCGCGGCGATCGTGCCGAGCTCGGGGATGGTGATCTGGAAGTCCGAGAGCACCTCGAGCAGGAAGGCCTCGAACGGCTCGTCGGTGCGGTCGAGCTCGTCGATCAAGAGGACGGGCGGGCCGGCGGGATCCGGCTCGAGCGCCTGCAGGAGCGGGCGGCGGATCAGGAAGCGCTCGGAGAAGATGTCCTGCGACAGACTGTCTTTGCCGGTCGTGCCGGCGGCCTCGGCGAGCCGGATCTCCAGCATCTGGCGCTGATAGTTCCACTCGTACACCGCCGAGGCGACATCCAGGCCCTCGTAGCATTGCAGCCGCACCAGCTTGCGGCCGAGGCCGGTGGCCAGCACCTTGGCGATCTCGGTCTTGCCGACGCCGGCCTCGCCTTCGAGAAAGAGCGGGCGGCCCAGGCTCAGGGCCAGATAGAGCGCCGTCGCCAGCGGGCGGTCGGCGACATATTGGCCGTCGGCCAGGAGCCTGGTCGTGGCATCGATCGATTTGGGCAGGGAATGGGTCATCACTCACCAGCAACGGTCGCGGGCATGCGGCACCTCCACGACGGTGCCACCGGCCCACGTGCGGCGGTGCCGGCCCTGAGCGGAGAGTTGGACCCGCACCGGTGAAGGCGCAAGGACCATCGCGACCACTCGGCCAGGCGTGCGACACCGCCACGCTGCTGTGGCTCGCCACGGCGCTGGCGCTGGCGGCACTCACCCTGGTCGCGTTCACGCGCCTGAGCCGCATGGAGCAGGTGGCGGTGCCCTGGCCGTTCGACCCCGGCTTCGCCACGATCGCCGACGGCAGCGCGCCCGATCGCGGCGCCGGCGAAGCGGCGGACGGTTGGCAGATCGAGGGTGACCGGTCCGGCATCACCGTCACGGACGGCGTGCTCAGCCTTCGCAATGACGATCCCGAGGCGGGCGTCGGCCTGCGCCAGACCTGGCACCTGACGCCCGACGCGCCGCACACCTTCAGGCTTTCCGCCACCGTGGCCAGCGACGGCATCCATGGCACACGCAACGGCTTTCGCGTCGGCGAGGTGAGCCTGGTGGCCGGCAAGGACATCGAGCGGCCGTTCTTCCACCCGCTGCACCGCCTCGCCGGCCTGCGCGGCACGCAGGAGCCCGCCCGCTACGTCGAGCATTTCGAGTTCCCCGCCGCGACCGACCGGGTCGAGCTGGCAATCCGGCTGCGTCATGCCACCGGCGAGCTGCGCGTCTCCGACCTGCGCCTCGTCGGCATGGCGGAACGGTCCTGGTTCGCCGAGCTGCGGCTCGGCCTGCAGCTGGCCTGGGCCGCTCTGCTGGCGTGGGGCCTCGTGCTGTTCGCCCGCGGCATCGACCATCGCGCCAGCGCGCTCGGCCTGGCCGTGGCGGGCGCAGGCGGCGCATTTCTCCTGCTGATGCCGGAAGGGATGCGCGACGCCACGCTGATCGGCCTGGCCGACCGGCTGCCGGAACGGCTCGCCGGACTGGACGGGCTCGCCGCCATCGGCCACTTCGCGATCTATCTGGTGGCCGGCTGCCTGTTGCGGCTCAGCCGGCGCGGCGACGCTTGGTATTTCCAGCTGCCGTTGCTGCTCGGCCTCGCCGGGCTCTCCGAGCTGCTGCAGTTCCTGACCGAGCTGCGCTCGCCGGCACTCGACGACTGGGCGGTGAATTCACTGGGTGCGCTGCTCGGCTGGCTGACGGCGGCCGGCTGGCTGGGGCGGCGTCAGCTCGGGCAGTTGGCCACGCAGCGGCGTTCCTCGACCACCGTGCCGCCGCAGTCGGCGAAGCAGCGACGATAGTCGGCCTCGCAGGCCGCGACGGCCGGCGCGTCGCAGCGCGGCCGCTCGCACAGCTTCATGAAGCAGTCCTGCCCCGTCGGGGCATAGGCGCGCTGGCAGATCTGGAGATCGATCTGCGCGTTGGCGCGGCACTGGCTCTGGATCAGGATGGCGCGTTCCGAGCACGCGGCGAACTCGGCCCTGGCCGGCACGAAGCAGGCGTCGCGGGCCTCGTTGCAGCGCTCGAGGCACTGGCGCGCCGCATCGGTGAGCGGTCGCGGCATCTCGAGCCTGGTCGAGGATTCGTAGCGCGGGGCGCAGGCGCCCGCCAGGAACAGCAGACCGAGCGCGAGGGCAGCCCGAAGGCCGCCCCCGCCGGCCAGACTCAAGCCGCGGCAGCGACCGCGCGCTTGGCCATGACCTTGACCAGGTTGGCGCGATATTCGGCGCTGGCGTGCAGATCGGAGTTCAGCCGATCCGCGGCGAGCGTCAGGCCATCGAGCGCCGCCGGGCTGAAATTGCCGGCGAGCGCGTTCTCCGCGTCGATCCAGCGGAACGCGGTCGGCCCGGCGCCGGTCACGCCGACGCGCACACCGTTGCCGGTACGGGCCACGAACACCCCGGCCATCGAGTAGCGGCTGGCCGGATTGGGGAACTTCTCGTAGGCCGCCTTGTCGGCCTTGGGGAAGTGGACGGCGGTGACGATCTCGTCGCGGGCCAGTGCCGTCTCGAACATGGCGGTGAAGAAGGCGTCGGCCGCGATCTCGCGCTTGTTGGTACGGATCTTGGCGTTCAGCGCCAGCACGGCCCCCGGATAGTCGGCGGCGGGGTCGTTGTTGCTGATCGAGCCGCCGATGGTGCCGCGGTTGCGGACCGCCGGGTCGCCGATCAGCTCGGCCAGGGCGGCGAGCGCGGGGATCACCCGCTTGACCACCTCGGAATGGGCGACGTCGGCGTGGCGGGTCATGGCGCCGATGGTGATCCCGCCGCCTTCCTCCTTGATCCCCTTGAGCTCCGCGATGCCACCCAGGTCGATCAGGTCGCTCGGCTGGGCGAGCCGCTGCTTGAGCGTGGGCAGATAGGTCTGCCCGCCCGCCAGCAGCTTCGCGTCCTCGTGCGAGGCGAGCAGGCTCGCCGCGTCGGCGACGCTGGCGGGCCGATGATAGCTGAACTCGTACATGAGCTTCCGTCCCTGCTTATTCGGCCGCCAGCGGCAGCTTGGCATTGTGCAGCGCGCGCCAGACCTTCTCGGGCGTGGCGGGCATCTCGACGCGGACGCCGATGGCGTTGCGGATGGCGTTGATCACCGCCGGCGGCGAGCCGATGGCACCGGCCTCGCCGCAGCCCTTCACCCCCAGGGAGTTGGCGGTGCAGGCGGTGCCGGCCGAGGTGACCACCTCGAAGCTCGGCACGTCGTCGGCGCGCGGCATGCAGTAGTCCATGTAGGAGCCGGTCAGCAGCTGGCCGCCATCGTCGTAGACCACGCCTTCCAGGAGCGCCTGGCCGATGCCCTGCGCGAGGCCGCCATGGACCTGGCCCTCGACGATCATCGGGTTGACGACGTTGCCGAAATCGTCGACCGCGACGAACTTGAGGATCTGCACCGTGCCGGTGGCCGGATCGACCTCCAGCTCGCAGACATAGGTGCCGGACGGGTAGGTGAAGTTCGGCGGGTCGAAGAACGCCGACTCCTCGAGGCCCGGCTCGACCCCCTGCGGGTAGTTGTGGGGCACGTAGGCGGTGAACGCGACCTGCCCGATGCCGACCGACTTGTCGGTGCCCGCCACCGTGAACTGGCCGTCCTTGAACTGGACGTCGGCCTCGGCCGCCTCCATCAGGTGGGCCGCGATCTTCTTGCCCTTGGCGATGATCTTGTTGCAGGCGTTGACCACCGCCTCGCCGCCGACCGCCAGCGAGCGCGAGCCGTAGGTGCCCATGCCGACCGGGGTCTTGTCGGTGTCGCCGTGGATGACGTCGACATCCTCGTAGGCGACGCCCAGCTTCTCGGCGACGACCTGGGCCAGCGTGGTCTCGTGGCCCTGGCCGTGGCTGTGGGTGCCGGTCATCACCTGCACCTTGCCGGTGTGGGTGAAGCGGACCTTCGCACTCTCCCACAGGCCGACGCCGGCGCCGAGCGAGCCCACCACCGCCGAGGGGGCGATGCCGCAGGCCTCGATGTAGCAGGACAGGCCGATGCCGCGCAGCTTGCCGCGTCGCTCGGACTCGGCCTTGCGCGCCGGGAAGCCGGCATAGTCGGCGAGCCTGAGCGCCTCGTCGAGCGTCGCCTCGTAATCGCCGACGTCGTACACCAAGGCCACCGGTGTCTGGTACGGGAAAGCCGCCTTCGGGATGAAGTTCTGGCGGCGGAATTCGGCCGGATCCTTGCCCAGCTCCAGCGCCGCCTGATCCATCAGCGTCTCGAGCAGGAAGGACGCCTCGGGCCGCCCGGCACCGCGATAGGCGTCCACCGGCACCGTGTTGGTGTAGTAGGCCTGCACGTCGCAGTAGATCGCCGGGGTCTTGTACTGCCCGGCGAGCAGGGTGCCGTAGAGATAGGTCGGGATCGAGGAGGAGAACGTCGACATGTAGGCGCCGATGTTCGCCTTGGTGTTCACCCGCAGCGCCAGGGCGTTGCCCTGCGCGTCGGTGGCGAGCTCGGCCTTGGAGACGTGGTCGCGACCGTGCGCGTCGGTGATGAACGCCTCGGAGCGGTCGGCGGTCCACTTGACCGGCCGGCCGCCGACCCGCTTGGACGCCCAGGTGACCGCGCATTCCTCGTTGTAGATGAAGATCTTGGAGCCGAAGCCGCCGCCGACGTCGGGGGCGACCACGCGCAGCTTGTGCTCGGGCGCCAGGCCGATGAACGCCGACATGACCAGGCGGTGCACGTGGGGGTTCTGGCTGGTGACGTAGCAGGTGAAGCCGTCGGCGCCGAAATCGTAGTGGCCCACCGCGGCGCGCGGCTCCATCGCGTTCGGCACCAGCCGGTTGTTCACCAGCTCGATCGTGGTGACGTGGGCGGCACCGGCGAAGGCCGCGTCCGTGGCCGCCTTGTCGCCGAGCTCCCAGTCGTAGATCAGGTTGTTGGGCACCTCGTCGTGAACCAGGCTTGCGGAAGCGTGGGCATCGCCGACGTGGACCACCGGCTCGAGATCGCCGTAGTCGACGTCGAGCGCCTCGCCCGCATCCTTGGCCTGCTGGTAGGTGTCGGCGACGATCAGCGCCACCGGGTCGCCGACGTAGCGCGCCTTGCCGTGCGCGAGGACGGGGTGCGGCCCCATCTTCATCGGCGAGCCGTCCTTGGACTTGACCAGCCAGCCGCAGATCAGATTGCCGAGACCGTCCGCCTTCGCGTCCTCGCCGGTCAGGACCGCGAGCACCCCGGGCATGCCCTCGGCCGAGGCCTTGTCGATGCCGTTGATGGTCGCATGCGCATGGGGGCTACGCACGAAGTAGGCGTAGGCCTGACCCGGCAGGTTGATGTCGTCCGTGTAGCGGCCCTTGCCGGTGATGAAGCGCTGGTCCTCCTTGCGGGGGACCTTCACGCCGATGCCTTTCTCCGCCATGGCCGGCCCCTTACTCCGCCGCCTGACGGTGGCCCTGCATGTTCGCAGCGGCCGCCAGAATGGCCTTGACGATGTTGTGGTAGCCCGTGCAGCGGCAAATGTTCCCCTCGAGCCACTCGCGCACCTGGCGCTCCGAGGGATTCGGGTTCTTCTGCAGCAGATCCGTGGCGCTCATGATCATGCCGGGCGTGCAGAAGCCGCACTGCAGGCCGTGATGCTCGCGGAACGCCTCCTGCATCGGGTGCAGCGTGGCCCCCTGCGCCAGGCCCTCGATTGTCGTCACCTTGGCGCCGTCGGCCTGGACGGCGAGCATGGTGCAGGACTTGACCGAGTCGCCGTTGACGTGGACGACGCAGGCGCCGCACTGGCTCGTGTCGCAGCCGACGTGCGTCCCCGTCAGGCCGAGATTGGTACGCAGGAAATCGACCAGCAGGGTTCGCGACTCGACCTCGCCGCTCGCCTGCTTGCCGTTGACCGTCATGCTGACCGCAACCATCGCCTCGACCTCCCAGGTCCCTCGTGATGCCGGCGCTTGCTCGGCAGATCCGCCACGCGCGCCGGGCCACGGCGACGCTGCATTGATTGGCCGGAGAAGCTAAGTGCCGTCCCGGCCTCCGTCAATCGAGCCGCCTGTCGCTAGCGGAACAGCCAGAACAGGACGATCACCAGGACGACGAGGCCGATGAGCCAGACATACCATGGCTGGCCGGGCTTCGCCGTCGGGGCGGGCACCTTCGGCGTAGTGACCGGGGGCGGGCGCTCGGGCTGGAACGCCACCTGCCGCGGCGGGGCGGCCGGCTGCACGTCGACCGGAGGAACGGGTGGCACCGGCGCCGCGGGAGCGGCCACCGTCGAAGCGATGGGCGCTGCGGCCGGGATCGGTGGGGGAGCCGCGGGCGCGGCGGCGGCGTAGCTCTCCGCGACGATCGTCGAGAACCTGCCGAAGAAGTCGTCCGCCATCTTCTTGGCGGTGCCCTGGATCAGGCGCGAGCCGATCTGCGCCAGCTTGCCGCCGACGTCCGCCTTGGCCTGGTAGCGCAGCACCGTGTCGGCGCCGTCCTCGGCCAGGCTCACGTCGGCGCCGCCCTTGGCGTAGCCGGCAGCACCGCCCTTGCCCTCGCCGGCGATGCGATAGCTGGCCGGCGGGTTCAGGTCGTTGAGGGTCACCTTGCCGGTGAAGGTGGCGCTCACCGGCCCGACCTTGGCGCGGACCTTCGCCTCGAGCTCGTTGTCCGAGACCTTGTTCAGCTCCTCGCACCCGGGGATCGCCGCCTTCAGGACCTCGGGATCGTTCAAGGCGTCCCAGACACGCTGCCGCGGAGCCGCAATGCGGTATTCGCCGGTCATGTCCATATGCCGGACTCCTCCCTCTGTCGCTCGGCTACGGGCCGGATAACCGGCCGCAAGGCAAAGGGTCGCTTACACCGCCACCCACAGCGGAGCAAGGCGACCCCCGGTCACTTGCACGGGTCTGTCAGGCTTGCAGCAATCCGGCGGCGCACGCGTCGAGGATCGCGTCCGCGTCGAGGCCGTGGACGCGGTAGAGATCGATCAGATCGGCCGACTGCCCGAACCGGTCGGTGCCCAGAGCCTTGACCCTGTGGCCGAGCACCGCGCCGAGCCACGACAGCGTCGCCGGGTGGCCGTCGATGACGGTCACCAGGGCGGCCCGGTCGCCCAGCGGGGCGAGGAGCTCGCCGGCTCGGCCGGCGCGACCGCGCCGGCGCCAGTCCGCTTCCAACAGATCGGCGGAGGTGACGTGGAGCAAGCCCGCGCCCGGGACGTCCTCGCGCACCGCCTCCAGCGCCTGCAACGCCTCCGGCGCCACCACGCCGGTGCAGACGATGGCGAGCTCGGCACCCGGCGCGGGCGGCAGCAGCCAGTAGCCGCCGGCAAGGATCTGTCCGGCAAGGTCCGCGTCCATCGCACGCTGCGGCTGGGCGATCTGGCGGGTGGAGAGCCGGAGGTAGACCGAGCCGCCGTCCTTCGCCTGCAGGTGCTCGAACGCCCAACGCAGGACGACCGCCACCTCGTCGGCGAAGGCGGGCTCGAAGGCGGTAAGGCCGGGCTGGCTGATCCCGATCAGCGGGCTACCGATCGACTGATGCGCTCCGCCCTCGGGCGCCAGGGTGATGCCCGAAGGGGTCGCGACCAGGATGAAGCGGGCGTCCTGGTAGCAGGCATAGTTCAGCGCATCGAGGCCGCGGGCGATGAACGGATCGTAGAGCGTGCCCACCGGCAGCAGCCGCGCGCCGAACAGCTCGTGGGCGAGCCCGAGACTCGCCAGGTTGAGGAACAGATTGTTCTCGGCGATGCCGAGCTCGAGGTGCTGGCCGTGGCGACTCTCGCGCCAGGGGGTGGGCGAGAGCACCTGCTCGGCCCGGAAGACGTCCTCGTGCTCGCGGCGGCTGAACAGCTCGCGCCGGCCGACCCAGCCGCCGAGGCTGGTCGAGACGGTCACGTCCGGCGAGGTGGTGACGACGCGCGCCGCCAGCGGCAGGTCGCTGCGCGCCAGCTCTCCCATGATCCGGCCGAACGCCTCCTGGGTCGAGGCGGTCTCGGTCCGCCGGCCCTGCGGCAGCTCGGCCGGCACCGGCACCGCCGCGGCCTCGTGCCGCTCGACGCGGCGCCGGAACGGCACCTCGGCCAGGAATCGGTCGAGTGCCGCGGCCGGGACGTCGAGGCCGGCGCGCGCCGACCACTCCTCGCCCGCCGCGACGCCGTGACCGGCCTGCAGGGCCGCCATCTGGTCGAGGTTCATCAGCCCCGCATGATTGTCCTTGTGGCCGGCCAGCGGCAGGCCCCAGCCCTTGACGGTGTAGGCGATGAAGCAGTGCGGCCGATCGTCGGGCACGCCGTGGAACGCCTCGAGCAGCGCCTCGAGGTCGTGCCCGCCCAGGTTGGTCATCAGCGCGGCCAGCGCGGCGTCGTCGTGGCCGTCGAGCAGTGCCCGGATGGCGCCGTTGCGGCCGAGATCGCTCTCGAGGTGCGCGCGCCACGCGGCCCCGCCCTTGAAGCACAGCGCGGCGTAGAGATCGTTCGGGCAGGAATCGATCCACTGCCGCAGCACGTCGCCGCCGGGCCGCGCGAAGGCCGCCTGGAGCCGCTTGCCGTACTTGATGGTGACCACGCGCCAGCCGACGGTGGCGAAGAACTGCTCGATCTTGGCGAACAGCTGCTCGGGCACGACGCGGTCGAGGCTCTGGCGGTTGTAGTCGATCACCCACCAGACGTTGCGGACGTCGTGCTTCCAGCCTTCGAGCAGCGCCTCGTAGACATTCCCCTCGTCCAGCTCGGCGTCGCCGACGATCGCCACCATCCGGCCCGACGGGGCGTCCCGATCGGCCAGCTCGTGGAGCCGGACATAGTCCTGGGTCACCGAGGCGAACAGCGTCATGGCGGCACCCAGGCCGACCGAGCCGGTCGAGAAGTCGACGCCGCAGCGGTCCTTGGTCCGCGACGGATAGGATTGCGCGCCGCCCAGGCCGCGGAAGCGCTGCAGCTGCTCGATCGGCTCGCGCCCCAGCAGGTGCATGGCGGCGTGGTAGATCGGGCTGGCGTGCGGCTTGACGGCGACCCGGTCGCCCGGCCGCAGCACGTCGAAATAGAGTGCAGTGAGGATGCTGGCGACCGAGGCGCAGGAGGCCTGGTGGCCGCCGACCTTGAGCTTGTCCCGGCTCGGGCGGAGATGGTTGGCGTGATGGATGGTCCAGCTCGACAGCCAGAGCAGCTTGCGCTCGATCGCCCGGAGCATCGCGAGCCGCTGCGCGTCGAGCGCCACGTCCGGCGCCGCCGCCGTGAGATTGGCCATGATCGTCTCCTCGCCGAGCCTGGAGCGCGCCCCGGGCGAATGTTAAGAAGGCTGGCCGGACAGTGGGAGGCAAAATCGTGAGCGACGGGCTGGTGCCGACGGTGGCGGGCGTCGATGTGGCTGCTGCCGCGCTGGAGACGGCGGCGGAGCTCACCGCGCTGGTGCGCGAGGCGACCCGCGAGCTGCCGTTCGACGTCGACCCGGCGAGCTTCCTGGTGGCCCTGGAGAGCCTGGCCCGCGACGAGGGGAGGGCCGGCGAGTGAGCGCCGCAGAGCTGCTCGGCTGGAGCCTCGCCGAGCTGGCCCGGGCGCTGCGCGCCGGCGAGGTCAGCAGCCGCGAGGCGACGGCCGCCGTGCTCGCGGCGCTGGATGGGGGCGGCCGCGAGCTGGGGGCGGTGGCGCGGCTCTATCCGGAGCAGGCGCTCGCGGCCGCCGACCAGGCCGATCGGCGCCGGTCCCGCGGCGAGCCGCTGGGGCCGCTGCACGGCGTGCCCCTGGCGCACAAGGACATGTTCTTCCGCGCCGGCGAGCTCGCGGAGATGGGGGCGGCGATGATGCGCGGCCATCGTCCGGACGTCACCGCAACCGTCCTGGCGCGGCTCGACGCCGCGGGGGCGATCGACGTCGGGCGGCTCAACATGGTCGAGTTCGCCCTGGGCATCACCGGCCACAACGACCATACCGGCCACCCGCGCAACCCCTGGAACCCGCGCCACATCACGGGCGGCTCGACCAGCGGCGGTGCGGCCGCGGTCGCGGCGCGGCTGATTCCCGGCACCCTCGGCTCGGACACGGGCGGCTCGATCCGCTACCCCGCCGCCTGCTGCGGTCTCGTCGGCCTCAAGCCGACCTATGGCCGGGTGAGCCGCTCCGGCTGCATGCCGCTGTCGCACTCGCTGGATCACGTCGGTCCCATCGCCCGGACCGCCGAGGACGCGGCGCTGCTGCTGGGTGTCATCGCCGGCCACGACCCGCTCGATCCGACCACCAGCCTGCGCGCGGTTCCGGACTACGGAGCCTTCCTGGGGCGCGGCGTGGCAGGGCTGCGCCTGGCGGTGGCCGAGAAGGGATTCGGCACGGTGCTGGATGCGGAGGTGGCGCTGGCGGTGGGGCGGGCGGTCGACGGGCTCGCCGAGGCGGGCATGCGGCCGCAGCGGGTCACCGTGCCCGACTTCGCGCCGTTCAATGCCCTGCGGCGGCTGATCATGCTGGCCGAGTGCGCGGCGCTGCATCGCGACCGGGTGGCGGCC
>JAXMCJ010000055.1:0-31122 GCA_046349415.1 Geminicoccaceae bacterium | reverse complement strand
TTACGGCGACATCGAGCAGGTCTGGGATCCCGACGACTTCTCGCCCAAGAACGACCGCGATCTGGACCAGGACAGCATCCGCGCCGGCCTGCGCTGGTCGCCCAGCACCAATTCCGACCTGCTGCTCTCCATGATCTACAGCGACACCAACGACAAGGAGCGGCAGTTTCAGGACACCATCTTCGGCGAGCTCGACGGCACGGGGCGCTTCAAGGACAAGGGCTGGCAGCCCGAGGCGCAGTACATCTATCGCGCGGACTGGTTCAATGTGACCGCCGGCGGCGCCTACTACTTCATCGATCGCGATGAGACAATCGATTCGACGCTGGGTGGCGACCCATTCGTGAATACCGACGATTCGTACAACATCACCGACCCGCGCGGATACGTTTACGGCAACTTTACTGCACCCAGCCCGGTGGTGTGGACGCTGGGCCTCAGCGCCGACGACTACGAGGAGGAGGCGATCGAGGCGCGTCGCGTGAACCCCAAGCTCGGCGTGCAATGGAACGTCACCCCTGACGTGCGCCTGCGTGCCGCCGCGTTCCAGGTGGTGAAAGGACCGCTCTCGACCAATCGCTCGCTGGAGCCGACCCAGGTGGCCGGGTTCAACCAGTTCTTCGACGACAATGCCGGCACGGTCTCGCAGCGTCTGGGCGTCGGCTCGGACTGGCGGCTCACCGACAATCTGTTCGTCGGCGCAGAGGCCACCTGGCGCTTCCTGGACGTGCAGTATTTCCTGGATGACAACGATACCAGTCGGTCGACCAACTGGCGCGAGCAGACCCACCGCATCTATGCGAACTGGGCGCCGTTCGACCGATGGGCGTTCACCGCCGAGCTGTCCTACGACTATTTCAGCGCCCAGAACTCCCAATTGACCGCCGGCAGCACGGTCCCCAAGGACCTGACGACCTACAGCGCGCCATTGGGCGTGCGCTACTACCATCCGAGCGGCTTCTTCGCCGGCGCCGGCGTCACCTTCGTGCATCAGGAGGTGAATCGCGCCGACAACAACGAGCTCGACATCGGCGACGGCAGCAGCACGTTCACGCTGCTGGATGCTCAGCTCGGATACCGGCTGCCGAAGCGGTTCGGCCTGATCACCTTCCAGATCAGCAACATCCTGGACCAGAAGTTCGACTATCAGGACGACAGCTTCCGCGACAGCCAGGACTCGCCGTCGGTCGGGCCGTACATCCCGCAGCGCCAGGCCATGCTCTACCTGACCCTCAACTGGTGACCTGATTGATTGCGGTCGAAGAGGACATTGCTGATGATCATCCGTCTCGCGCCCAAGGATCGCGCTCCATCGTGGAGGCGCATCGCCCTCGTCGCATCTCTGCTCGGCGCGATTGGCTTCGCTGGTCCGGCCGCCGCCACCAGCGGCGATGTCCTCGATCTGGACGGGCTCTACACGATCACGCCCGCGGACTGTAACGCGGTACGGGCCAAGACCAGCACCGCCCTCGACGTGATCGTGCCGTGCAGCGCTGACGCCCGGGCCGAGGGCGGCCGCGTGTGCGACATCATCACCGCGAGCAACTTCAACATCGGGCTCGCGGTCGGCCAATGCCAGGACAGCTTCCCGGTTCCGCTGTCGCCGCCGCTCCCCGGCGCCGCCTACGAGACCAGCACCCAGATCCAGGCGACCACGTTCGGCGCCGACACCGCCTACATCCCCGGCGTGCCGGGGGAGAGCACCGATCTCGACGTGATCTGCAACACGTTCGCGGGCGGGGTGAACCGCTGCGTGCGCGTCCTGCCCGGCACCTGCCCGCCGGGCGGCTGCCCGAGCTGCGGGATCAAGACGTTCTCCGACCCGACCTGTGCGGAGGTTCGCGCCCAGCTGCAGACTTCGGTCACCACCACGCCGCCGCAGCTGTCCCACTATCTGGCGATCGACGTCCAGAACACTTCCGCCGCGGATTACCTGACGGTCGGCGTCTGCCCCAACTTCAAGTGGGAATGCTCCGACCCGGCGACGGCAGGTCCGCTGAAGTCGAAATATTACGACGAGCTGCTGTTCGCGACGGTCGAGACGCCGGTCTGCCTGACCTTCAACCGCAAGCTGATCTGCAGATAGCTGTAAAAGCGGGAGCCGATTCGATGCCTATTGATCGCAACGACATGCCGATACGGTCGCGATCCACGTCGCCGTGGCTGGTCCTCGCGTGCGCCACAGCCATTCTCGGGGCGTCGTCGGTGGCGGCCACCGCCAACAATCCTCCGCCAGTGAAGGACCATGCGTGGGGCGGCGGCTGCACGTTGAGCAGCTCGGTGCAGAACACCATCAAGAACGCGCTGCAGGCCGAGTCGTCGGCGCTCGGCACGGTGAGCGTCGACTTCATCGTCATCCACACGGTCACGGCCCAGAACGACGGTCAGCCGCTGAAGAGCGGCGGCAATACCGGCGTCGTCCTGTGCACGTTTCCCGGCACCAACGCCAAGGTGACGACCGAGACGACGCCGATCCCGAACGCCACCGACCAGCCCGGGTCGACCAACATCGACGTCCTGCAGGTCCAGCAGCAGGCCGTTCAGCAGTACAAGATCAACGACGGCGCGCGTGCCAACAAGACCGAGAAGCGCGTCTGCCAGACCACCCAGGGCAACACGGATTGCTGGCGGGTGTCCAAGCCTTGACCGGCCCAGCGGGGACGAGAGCTGCCATGTCCGTTCGCTCGACGCTGCTGACGGCGATCTTCCTGGGGGTCGTGGGGGCGCCTGCCGCCGAGGCCCAGATTGGCCCGACGACGTTCAAGGGCTTTCTCTGCGCGATCGATCTCGCGGAGAACGGTCTGCCCATTCCGCCTTCCCTGGCGGACAAGGGCGGCAAGGCCGTCACCGGGAACAGCGAGAAGCTGTGCGCCAACGGTGCCCAGGGTGGCAACATCCGGCTCACCTGCCGGGCGACGATCGCCGATTGGGCGGGCGGCGCCGTCAACCTCCAGGGTGTCCCCTGTCTCATCAGCGGCCAGCAGTGCAACGTGAACGCCGACCTGTCGGCCACGCTGACCAGCCTCACGATCGACGCGGCGGGCAACACCGTCCTGTTCTGCCAGATCAGGGCGCCGGCGTCGGGCTAAGCGGTAGCGGACCCGAAGGCGGGTTTGACGGCCGTCAGCGCTTGCCCATGGCGCGGCCCGAGCCCGCCAGGCGCCCGGCGGAGCCCAGCGAGCACGAGACCTTCTGGATCGTGAACGCGCCGCAGAGTTCGTAGCTGGGGGCGAAGCATTCCCCGGTTCCCGCCCCGGTCGCGGCGCTGACTGTGGCGCTGGCGAATACCGGGTCGAACCCGGGCTGCGGGTAGATCGTGTAGCCGATGGTGAAGGTGCCGCTCTGATTGTTGGTGCTCACGCTCATCGTGCGATTGCCGAACAGATCCAGGCCGGAGCCGCTCCGCTGGCCTCCTCCAGTCGATTTGGGCCAGAGGACGAGGAAGTCGTTGAAGGGGCTCGTTGTGAAGCACCAGGGCAAGGGGCCGAGCGCCATGGCAGGAGTGGCGACGGCGCATACCGCCAAGAGCGCCCCGGCCAAGCAAGTCGCGCGAACTGCCATTGCTGTCCTCCTCACGCCGGCCTAAGTGCCTGAAGCCGCATCCGGACCGGATACCGCAATGACACCGAAGACGAGCGTATCCGTCGATCATTCCCCGCCAAATCCGTCTCACACGACTACGGGATAGTCAACCTTGCGGCGGGCACTCGTTAGATCGGAGATAGAAGAAGACCGCGCGAGCGATGCGACCTCGCTGCCGCCGGCAGACGCGGGGCGGCCGGGCTTCCTGGCCCGGAGCCGTCTCGACCTGCCGACCAGCCTGATCGGCACGCTGATCGTCGTCCTGCTCGCCTTGCTGCACATCCAGGACCCGGCGGTGATCGAGGCGTTCCGCCTCAAGGTATTCGACGAGCTGCAGACGCTGCGGCCACGGCCACCCGCATCGCCGCTGCCGGTGACCATCGTCGACATCGACGATGCGAGCCTCGCGGCGATCGGCCAATGGCCGTGGCCGCGCTCGGTGTTCGCCGAGCTGTTCGGGCGGTTGGGCCAGATGGGGGCTCGCGTGGTCGTCTGCGACATCCTGTTCGCCGAGCGCGACCGCTACTCGCCGCCGGTCTATGCGGAATCGCTGGCGGCACGCGACCCGGGCCTCGCGGCGCAGTTGCGATCGTTGCCCGACAACGATGCGCTGATGGCGGGCGCCATGGCCGAGAATCTGGTCGTCCTCGGCGTGTCCGGCGTCGCCGAGGCGCTCGATGCGGGCGAACGCAAGCCCTTGCCGACACCGATCGTCACCATGGGATCGGATCCGCGCCAGTTCCTGGAGGAGATGCAGGGCCTAGTCGGGGTCACGCCGACGCTCAGCGCCGCGGCCGCCGGGCTGGGCTTGGTCACCCTGAACCCGGACGTCGACGGCATCGTCCGGCGCGTGCCGCTGATAGGCGCGGTCAACGGCCAGATCCTGCCGAGCCTGGTGCTCGAGGCGGTGCGCATCGCCGTGGGCGCCGACAAGCTGTTCGTGCGCAGCGGCCCCTACGGCATCAGCTCGGTTTCCATCGGCCGCACGGCGCTCCCGGTCGATACGCAGGGACGCGCTTGGGTGCGCTATGGCCTGCCCGATCCCGGCCAATACGTGTCCGCCGCCCAGGTGCTCAACGGCGAGGTCGCGGCCGACCGCTTCCAGGGGCACATCGTGTTCATCGGCGCCTCCGCCGCGGGCCTCGGCGACATCAAGCCCGCGCCGATCGTCGGCGCCATGCCCGGCGTCGAGATCCAGGCCTCCCTGCTGCACACCCTGATCTCCAACCACGTGCCGGTCCGTTCGGCGAGCGTCGTCCTCTTCGAGAACATTGGCCTCCTGGTGCTCGGCCTGCTCCTGGCCTGGGCGGGGCCGTTCCTGCGCGCGGGCTTCCTGCCCGCGCTGCTGGGCCTGGTGGTCGCGGCCGGGCTGGCCGGGACCTGGTACGCGTTCCGCTACCATGACCTCTTCGTCGACGGCATCTACATCGCCGTGTCCCTGGCGGTGCTGCTGTTCTGGCTGGCCATGGCCCGCTACGTCCGCGAGGAGGCCCGGCGCCGCACGATCCGCAACGCGTTCAGCCGCTATCTTTCGCCCGTCATGGTCGACCGGCTGACCTCGAGCGCCCGCGCGCTCAATCTCGGCGGCGAGCGGCGCGAGCTCACCATCCTGTTCTCCGACATCCGCGGCTTCACCACCATGTCGGAGCGCTACGAGCAGGATCCGGAAGGGCTGACCGCCCTACTGACGCGCTACTTCACGGCGATGAGCGCCACGATCCAGGAGCAGAGCGGCACGATCGACAAATATATCGGCGACGCGATCATGGCGTTCTGGAACGCACCCCTGCCCGTGGAGCGGCATGCGCGCGCCGCCTGCCTCGCGGCCCTGCAGATGCGCGGCAAGCTGATCGAGCTGAACGAGGCGTTGGGCAGGGAGGCTGGCGAGCGCGGCGAGGAACTCAAGCCGATCAGGTTCGGGATCGGCCTCAACACGGGCGTCTGCTTCGTCGGCAACATGGGCTCGGAGCAGCGCTTCAACTACACGGTGATCGGCGACCCGGTGAACGTCGCGTCACGCATCGAGGGTCGCTGCAAGAGCTATGGCTTCGACATCGTGATCGGCGAGACGACCCGCGAGGGTGCCGCCGATCTGGCCGCGCTCGAGATCGACCGCGTGCGGCTGATGGGCAAGACCACCGCCACGCGCCTGTTCGCGCTCTTGGGCGACGACAAGGTTGCCGCCAGCGAGCGCTTCCAGGAGCTCGCCGACGAGCATGCCGCCATGATCGCCTTCTATCGGGCGCGTGACTGGGAGAGCGCCATGCAGAAGCTGCGCCGCTGCCATCATCTCGGCCAAACCTACCGGCTCGACGACTTTTACGAGCTGTTCGGGCTGCGGATCGCCCTCTACATGACCGAGCCGCCGCCGGCCGACTGGGACGGCTCGCACGTCGCCGAGGACAAGCACTGAGCCCTCAGACGAGGTCGCCCAGCGCCTGCAGGTAGATCTCGAGCAGCTCCTGCTCCTCGCGCCGCTCGTCGGGCTTGCGCTTGCGCAGCGAGATCACCTTGCGCAGGATCTTGACGTCGTAACCCAGCGCCTTGGCCTCGGCGTAGGTGTCCTTGATGTCGTCCATGATCCCGGCCTTGTCCTGCTCCAGGCGCTCGATCCGGTCGACGAAGTTGCGCAGCTGCTGCGCGCTGATCGAGGCGCCACCTTCCTCGGTCGGGGCTAAATCGGGTCTGTCCATGGTCTCCGCTCAATCGGCCGTGAGCACGCGGCCTCGTCTCGTAGGAGAACCCGCGCCGCTTGGCCAGATGCCCCGCTCGGTATATCCCGCCCTTGTGCCCGGATGGAAACGCCAGGGCGGGGAACACCGTGGGCTGGTTCGTTCATCTCCTGCAGGGCGTTCCGGTCTGGCTGGCCGGCCTGATCCTGGCCCTGGTCGGGCTGACGGTCAGCCAGCTCAGCCTGCTCCTGGTCGGGCGTCTGTTCGACGTGGCGCGCCGCCGGCGGTCCAACGAGATGATCGGGCTCATGCTGTCGGTCGTGGCGGTGATCTACGCCGTGCCGCTGGCGCTGATCGCCGCCGAGGCGTGGGGCGATTTCACCGAGGCCAGGACCGCGGCGGCCCACGAGGCGGGCGAGGTCGCGCGGACCATGCAGCTCACCGCCAATCTCGCGCCCGACACCGCGGCAGCCGCGCGGGCGGAGCTGACCGGCTATGCGGCCGCGGTGATCGACCAGGAATGGCAGGAAATGACGCTGCGCCGCCAACCCGTCGCCGCCGGCCGGCTCCTCGAGGCGTGGCGCGCCCGCCTGATCGCCGGCCCGGCGAGTACGGAAACCGCGCGGCTGCTGCAGCAACTCGACGAGCTGAGCACCGCGCGGGCCGAGCGCATCCTGGCGGTCGACGAGGGCCTGATCGGTGCCATCTGGTGGCTGATCGGCGTCGGCGGGGTGATCACGCTGCTCATGTGCGCCGCCGTCGGCACCGAGGACACCAGCCTACATCGTATCGCCTGCGGCCTCGTCTCCCTTGTCATCATGAGCGTGGTCCTGCTGATCATCGCCACCGACCGGCCGTTCCACGGCGTCCCGCGCGTCCCACCCGACGCCATGCGCGAGGTGCTGGCCACCGACCTTGCCGCACCTCCCTGACATGCCGCCCAACGTCGGTTCGGGCCTCTTCCTCGCCGTTGCCCTGTCGGCCGGGTCGGCGATCGCCGCTGCCGATGCCGCGCCGGCTTCGCCGGGTAACGTCTATCTCGGCGTCGCCTTCATCGTGGCGCTGCTGTTCGCGGCCATCCATCTCTGTGGTCGCGCCATGGCATTCCTGCGCACCTCGCCACGCAGCATCTGGCTGTCGGCGGCGGGCGGGATCTCGGTCGCCTATGTCTTCGTCCACATCCTGCCGGAGCTCGAGCACCACCAGCACGAGTTCGACGTCCGCGGCGGGCCGCTCGGTCTGCTCGATGCCAGCGAGCGCCATGTCTACTTCGTGGCCCTGGTCGGCCTCGCGGCCTTCTATGGCCTGGACTCGCTGGCGCGCCGCCACGGGCCGCAGGCAGCAACCGCAAGCTCCCGACGCGAGCGGGTCTTCTGGCTGCATCTCGCGGCCTATGCGGCCTTCAACGTCCTGATCGGCTACCTGCTGCTGGACCGCGACGAGCCGGGACTGTTCGCATTGCTGACCTATGCCGTGGCCATGGCCATGCATTTCGTGGTCGCGGACCAGGGGCTGCGGGAGCAGTTCCATCCGGCCTACGACCGGCAGGGGCGATGGTTGCTGGCCGCGGCCCCGCTGGTCGGCTGGGCGCTCGGGGCGTGGGTGGATGTGGCGCCCCTGGCGGTGTCGGCGCTGTTCGCCTTCTTGGCCGGCGGGATCGTGCTCAACGTGCTCAAGGAAGAGCTGCCCGAGCGCCGGCACGCCCATTTCTCCGCGTTCGCGCTCGGTGCCGGCATTTACGCGGCCGTGCTGTTGGCGGCGGATTGAGATGGCGCGTCGACGGTTGCCATAGCGGCCCGGCTGCGGCATCGACGAGCGCAACGGCAGGGTCGGCGGGCACCCATGGGAAGCGCGCGATGAACAGCAATGGGTCACGGGATTCGGCAGGCGGAACGGCCGTGCCGCGCATCGTGGTGGTCGGCGGGGGCGCCGGCGGCCTCGAGCTGGTGACCCGGCTCGGCGACCGGCTGGGCCGGCGCGGCAAGGCCGAGGTCACGCTGGTCGACCGCACCCGTACCCATCTCTGGAAGCCGCTGCTGCACGAGGTGGCCGCCGGCAGCATGGATATCGACGACCATGCGCTGGACTATCTGGCCCAGGCGCATTGGCACCATTTCCGCTACCGCGTCGGCGAGCTGATCGGGCTGGATCGCGCGGCCAGGGAGATCCGGCTGAGCGCCACCTACGACGAGGAAGGGCGGCTGGTGACGCCGGAGCGCTCGGAGCCCTACGACATCCTCGTCCTGGCGATCGGCAGCCGCAGCAACGATTTCGGCACGCCCGGCGTGAAGGAGCACGCGATCGCGCTCGACACGCCGGAGCAGGCGACCCGCTTCCATCGCCGGCTGGTGAACGCCTGCCTGCGCGCCCACACCCAGGCCGATCCGGTGCGGCCGGGGCAGCTGCACGTCGCGATCATCGGTGCCGGGGCGACCGGCACGGAGCTCTCGGCCGAGCTCCACCGCACCGCACGCGCGGTCGTGGCCTACGGCCTCGACCGGATCGACGCCGAGCGGGACATCAAGATCACCCTGATCGAGGCGGCCGACCGCATCCTGCCGGCCCTGCCCGAGCGCCTGTCGGCGGCGACGACCGCACTCCTGCGTGGGCTCGGCGTCGAAGTGCTAACGGTGGCCCGGGTGACCGAGGTCGACGCGACCGGCGTGCATCTCGCCGACGGCGGCTTCGTGCCGTCCGAGCTCGTGGTCTGGGCCGCGGGCGTCAAGGGGCCCGACGTGCTGGCCGACCTCGACGGGCTCGAGGTCAGCCGCGCCAATCAGCTCGTGGTCACGCCCAACCTGCAGACCACGCGCGACCCCGACATCTTCGCCATCGGCGACTGCGCCTTTCTCCTGTTCGAAGGTCACGACCGGCCCCTGCCGCCGCGCGCGCAGACCGCGCATCAGCAGGCCGCGCACATGCTGGGCCAGATCCGCCGCCGCCTCGCGGGCGAGCCTCTGCGGCCGTTCGTCTATCGCGATTTCGGCTCGCTGGTCTCGCTCGGCCACTACACCACGGTCGGCAACCTGATGGGCTTCATCGTCGGCAAGAGCGTGTTCATCGAGGGCATGTTCGCCCGCTTCATGTACCGCTCGCTCTACAAGATGCACCAGAGAGCCTTACACGGCTGGCCCAAGGTGCTGCTCGAGACCCTCGCCCGCTCGCTCACCCGCCGCACCGAGCCGCACGTCAAGCTCCACTGAGGCCGCCCACCGCCATGCCGACCAGCGATCTGCTGCTCGCCGTCCTGGTACAGGTGCTGTGGGGCGTGGGCTTTGCCATGGCCAAGCCGGCCGTCGCCCATTTCCCGCCGCTGGTGATGATGTCGATCGCCTATCTGGTCACGGCCGCGGTCCTGCTGCCCTCGGCATGGCGCTCGATCGCCACGCCCTGGCCCAGGCTCGCGCTGATCGCGGCACTGGGTGCGACCATCCAGGGCTGGCTGATCTTCACCGGCCTCAAGGACCTGCCCGCCTCGACGGCGACGCTGCTGATCCAGCTGCAGGTGCCCTTCGCCGTCTTGTGCGCCTGGGCGCTGGGAGGCGCTCGGCCCGACGGCCGCCGCCTCGCCGGGATCGCCGTGGCGTTCCTGGGCGTGGTAATCGTGGCGGGGGCGCCGGCGGCGGCCGCCGGCTGGCCGGCGCTGCTCGTCGCCCTCGGCGCTCTGTCCTGGGCCGCCGGGCAGGCGGTGATGCAGAACGCGGCGCGCGACGGCGGCCGCATCCTCACCGCCGGGATCGCGCTGCACGCCCTGCCCCAGCTCGTCCTGGCTTCGGTCCTGCTGGAGCAAGGGCAGATCGAGGCACTCCGGACGGCGACCGCCACGCAATGGGGTGCCGTGCTCACCTTCGCCGTCGGCGGCTTCGTGCTCGCCTACACGATCTGGTACGGACTGCTGCGCCGGCACCCGATGGATCGGGTGGTGCCGTTCATGCTGCTGATGCCGGTCATCGGCGTCGCCTTCAGCGCGGTGGCGCTGGGCGAGCGGCCCTCATCGCAGGAGCTTCTCGGCGGTGCCGTGATCGTCGGCGGGCTGGCGCTGGTGATCCTTCGCCGCAGCCCGGCAACAGCGCGCCCGGAGGTCGCCGCGCCGTAGTCCTGCGCTACCGCCTCAGCCGATCAGCTGCTCGATACGCTCCAGCCGGTCGGCCTCCGCGGCGGGCTTGTCCCAGCGGATCCGGTGGATGCGCGGGAAGCGCATGGCGACGCCAGACTTGTGCCGGGTCGAGCGGTGGACCGAGTCGAAGGCGACCTCGAGCACCAGCAAGGGCGTCACCTCGCGCACCGGGCCATAGCGGCGCGTGGTGTGGTCGCGGATCCAGCGGTCGATCTGCAGCAGCTCGGCGTCGGTATAGCCGGAGTAGGCCTTGCCGACCGGCACCAGCTCCTGGCCGGACGGCCCCTCGCGCCAAGCGCCGAACGTGAAGTCGGAATAGAAGCTCGACCGCTTGCCGTGCCCGCGCTGAGCATACATCAGGACCACGTCGAGCAGCTGCGCGTCGCGCTTCCATTTCCACCACAGCCCCTTCGGCCGCCCGGCGAGGTAGGGGCTGTCCTTCCGCTTGAGCATCAGGCCCTCGATCGGCGTGCCGCGCACTCCGCCGCGCAGCCGCTCCAGATCGGCCAGATCCGCCACCTCGACCAAGGGCGAGACGTCCATGCGCCCCGGCCGCTCGCGGGCGAAGAACGCTTCGAGCCGCTGGCGCCGCTCGGCAAACGGCAACGGCCGCAGGTCCTCGGCGCGGTCGAACAGGATGTCGTACAGGTGCACGAAGGCCGGGTAATCGGCGAGCATCCGCACGGTCACCGCCTTGCGATTGAGGCGCTGCTGCAGGTCATTGAACGAGGCGACCTCGCCTGCGCGCTTCACCAAGAGCTCGCCGTCGAGCACCCCCTGGAAGTCGACGATCTCGACCAGATCGGGGAATGCGTTCGAGATTTCGTCGCCGCTGCGCGAGTAGAGGCGTACGCCACCGCTGGTGGCAGCGATCTGCACGCGGATGCCGTCCCACTTCCACTCGGCGAGATAGCTCGCGAGCTCGTCCGCGACCTTGGCGACGTCCTCGTCCTCGACCGGGTGCGCCAGCATCAGCGGCCGGAAGACCGGCACGTCCTCGGCCGCCGGCCGCGGGCCGCCTCCGTCCAGCCAGGCGAACAGCGTACCGTAGGGGGGGACGAGCCCGTGCCACACCTCCTCGATCTCGGCGGGCTCGACGCGGCCATATTCGGCCAGCGCCAGCTTAGCGAGCCGTGCCGAGGCGCCGACGCGCAGGCCGCCCGTGACCAGCTTGAGCAGCGCCCAGCGGCCGGTGGCGTCGAGCGTGTCGAGCCAGCCGGCGACCAGCCCGCCGAGATCGGCCTTGCGCGTGGTGGCGAGCCCGGCGACGACCTCGTCGAGCCTCGGCCACGGCCGGGATTCGGCCGGCTCGGGCCACATCAGGGCGGCGGTTTCGGCGAGGTCGCCCACGAAGTCGTAGGACCAGCCGAACAGGACCGGATCGGTCCGCGTCGCCACGAGCTCGCGGATCAAGCCGGACTTGGCATGGGCGAAGCTCAAGGCTCCGGTCAGCGCCGCCAGCGCCCAGCCGCGATCGGGATCGGGGACGGAGCGAAAATAGTCGACGAGCAGCGCCACCTTGGCGTTACGCTGCGGAGTGTAGAGCAGGCGGTCGAGGAGCGCTGCGAAGGGCTTCACCCGCGCAGCCTAGGATCTCGCCCATGATCGCGCCAGCTCACCTCGTGAACGCGCTGGCCCGCGTCGGCTACCGAGCGGCATTCCTGGCGTTGCGGGCATGGTGGTTCCTGGGGCGGCCGGAAGCGGAGGGCGCCGCCGTGCTGGTATGGCGTGGTGCGGCGCTGCTGCTGGTCCGCACCTCCTACCGCCGGCCGCTCGACCTGCCGGGCGGCGGGCTCGAGCCGGGGGAGACGCCGCTTGCCGGGGCGTGCCGGGAGCTGCGGGAGGAGACGGGCCTGACGGCTCCGGCGGCCGAGCTCGAAGCGCTGGGTGCCGTGGAGTTCGAGGAGAACCATCGCCGCATCCGGACGCATCTGTTCCGCTGGCGGCCGGCCGAGCCCGTGCGCGCAACGGCCGACATGCGGGAGATCGTCTGGATCGGGCTCGTGCCGCAGGCGGAGTTGGCCGCCGCCGATCTCGGCCTGCTGGTCCGGCTGACGCTGGCGCGCGACGCTCAGCTGCCGAGCGGCACGCGCCAGATGTCGTGAGCGTACTCGCGCACCGTGCGGTCGCTGGAGAACCAGCCCATCCGCGCGGTATTCAGGACCGCCTTCGGCCACCAGGCCCTGGGCTCGGCATAGGTCGCCTCGACCTGGCGCTGCGCCTCGGCATAGCTGTCGAAGTCGGCGGTCAGACGGAAATGGTCGAAGTGGGCGAGATCGTCGAGCAGGGGGCGGAACCGGCCGGGATCGTCGGCGGAGAAGTGGCCGGATTCGATCAGCTCGAATGCCCGGCTCAGCCGCGGGCTGGCCTCGATCAGCGACCTGGGGTCGAAGCCGCCAAGGCGCGTGCGCGCGACCTCCTCGGCGGTCAGGCCGAAGATGAAGATGTTGTCCGACCCGACATGCTCCAGCATCTCGACATTGGCGCCGTCGAGCGTACCGATGGTGAGTGCCCCGTTCAGCCCGAACTTCATGTTGCCGGTGCCCGATGCCTCCATGCCTGCGGTGCTGATCTGCTCCGACAGATCGGCACCCGGAATCAGGATCTGCGCCAGCGACACGTTGTAGTTCGACAGGAACAGGATCTTCAGGCGGCCGTCGACCTTGGGGTCGGAGTTCACGACCTTGGCGACGTCGTTGATGAGCTTGATGATCAGCTTGGCGCGTTGGTAGGACGGTGCCGCCTTTCCGGCGAAGATCTTGACCCTGGGTACGTCGTACTTCCCCGCGCCGTCGATCATGTCGGCGTAGGTCGCCACTGCCTCCAGGATGTTGAGCAGCTGGCGCTTGTACTCGTGGATGCGCTTGATCTGGATGTCGAACAGGGCCTCGCCCGGCAGTGCCAGCTCGTGGCGCCTGGCGATGAACGTCGCCAGCCGTTCCTTGTTGGCGCGCTTGATCGCCGCGAAGCGCTCCTGAAAGGCTCCGTCGGTGGCGCGCGGTGCCAAGTCCTGCAGCCGCTCGAGATCGGCGATCCAGCGGCTGTGCCCCAGGCTCTCGGTGATCAGGTCGGACAGGTCGGGATTCGAATCCAACACCCAGCGCCGCGGCGTGACGCCGTTGGTGATCGCCGTGATGCGGTCCGGGAACAGCTTGTGCAGGGAGCGGAACACGGTCTGCTTCATCAGCTCGCCGTGCAATGCCGAGACGCCGTTGACCTTGCGCGCGCCGAGAAAGGCGAGGTGCCCCATGCGCACGAAGCGGCCGTAGCTCTCGTCGATCAGCGAGATGTCGCCCAGGAACGGGTCCTCGACGTCGGGACGGCTGCGCAGCTCGCCCAGGATGTAGGCGTTGATCTCGTAGATGAGCTGCAGCTGGCGCGGCAGCAGCTTCTCCATGAGCTGGACCGACCAGCGCTCGAGGGCCTCGGGCATCAGCGTATGGTTGGTGTAGTGGATCGTGCCGCGGGTGATGGTCCAGGCCGTGGGCCAGTCGACGCCGTGCTCGTCGATCAGCAGGCGCATCAGCTCCGGCACCGCGATCGCGGGGTGGGTGTCGTTGAGCTGGATCGCTGCCTTGTCGGGCAGGGAGCGCAGGTCGTCGTGGTGGGACAGATGCCGCCGGATGATGTCCTGCAGGCTGGCCGAGGTGAAGAAATACTCCTGCTTCAGCCGCAGCTCCTGGCCCGCCTCGGTCGCGTCGTTGGGATAGAGGACGCGGCTGATGCTCTGCGACAGCACCTGGTCCTGCACCGACTGCACGTAGTCGCCGCGATTGAACGCCGCGAGGTCGATCAGATTGCCGCTCTGCGCCGACCACAGGCGCAACGTGTTGACGTGCCGGCCGCCCCAGCCGACCACCGGCGTGTCGTAGGCGACCGCGAGCACCTGCTGGCCGCCCTCCCAGACGCGGACCCGCTGGCCCTTCTCGTCCCGCTCCTCGCGAACATTGCCGTAGAGCCGGACCGGATAGACCGATTCGGCGCGCTCGAACTCCCAGGGGTTGCCGAAGGCCAGCCAGTCCTCCGGCCGTTCCACCTGCCAGCCGTTGTCCAGGCCCTGCTTGAACAGGCCGTGCTCATAGCGGATGCCGTAGCCGTAGGCGGCGATGCCGAGCGTCGCCATGCTGTCGAGCAGGCAGGCGGCGAGCCGGCCGAGGCCGCCATTGCCCAGGGCGGCATCGGGCTCGACCTTGAGCACGGCCTCGGCGTCGACGCCGAGCGCCGACATGGCCTGCGTCGCGGTCTGGTACAGGCCGAGATTGCGCAGCGAGTCGGCGAGCAGACGGCCGATCAGGAACTCGAGGCTGAGATAGTAGACCCGCTTGCGGTCGGCGTCGTAGACCGTGCGGGTCGTCGTCATCCAGCCGTCGACGAGGCGGTCGCGGACGGCGAGCGCCAGGGCGAAGAACCAATCGTGGCGCGTCGCATGCTCGGGATCCTTGCCGACCTGGTAGATCAGCTTGCCGAGAATGGCCTTGCGAAAGGCTTCCGGGTCGAGGCGCAGCGCGCTGAGGCCGATCACGGTCTCGGTCATGGAGTTCCCCAGATTCGACGGCCGTCGCTGGACGGCCGGGCCAGACTACCGGCGGCGTCGGCCCTCGCAAGATCCGGGCCGCCACGCTCCCCCGGCTGCGGAGCCGCCCGGTGCTGCTGACCGGCAAGGCGCGTCTGGCGGGCGTCATGGGCTGGCCGGTGGGGCATTCCCGCTCGCCCAGGCTCCACGGCCATTGGTTCCAGCGCTATGGCATCGACGGCGTGTACGTGCCGTTGCCGGTGCGGCCGGACGATGTGGAGCTCGCCTTTCGCGCCCTGCCGCGGCTGGCTTTCCGTGGCTGGAACGTGACGGTGCCGCACAAGGAGGCGGCAGCGCGCCTGGTCGACGAGATCGACCCGGCAGCACGGCGCATGGGTGCGGTCAATACGGTCCTGGTCCTGGAGGATGGCCGCACGCGCGGCCTCAACACCGACGGTGCCGGCTTTCTGGCCAATCTGCGGCAACAGGCTCCGTCCTGGCACGCGGCGCAGGGGCCGGCCGTCGTGCTGGGCGCAGGCGGCTCGGCGCGCGCCGTCGCCACGACGCTCCTCGACGCCGGCGTGCCACAGGTCACTTTGGTGAACCGCACCCTGGTTCGGGCCGAGCAGCTCGCGGCGCAGCTCGCGGACCTCGGCGCGGTCGAGGCGATTGGTTGGGAGGCGGCAGTGGAAGCGCTCGTCGATGCCGCCCTGCTCGTCAACTGCACGAGCCTCGGCATGACGGGCCAGCCGCCGCTCGAGCTCGCCCTACAAACCCTTGGCGAGTCGGCGGTGGTCGCCGACCTGGTCTATGCGCCGTTGGAAACAGGGTTACTGGCGGAAGCGCGCCGGCGCGGCAATCCGGCCGTCGAAGGCCTGGGCATGCTGCTGCATCAGGCCGTGCCTGGATTCAGCCACTGGGGCGGGCGCGTCCCCGAGGTCGACGACGCGCTCCGCTCCGCAGTGCTGCAGGACTGAGCCGGCTCAGACGACCTTGGAACGGACGCTGACGTTGCCGCGGATCGCGTTCGAGTAGGGGCAGATCTGGTGCGCCTTCTCGACCAGCTCCTCGGCGGCAGCCTTGTCGACGCCGGGCAGCGAGACCTCCATGTCGACGTCCAGGCCGAAGCCGCCCTCCGAGCGCGGGCCGATACCGACCGTCGTGGTGACCTTGGCGTCGGCCGGCACCTTGGCCGGCCCGCCCTGCGAGGCGACGAACTTCATGGCGCCGATGAAGCAGGCCGAGTAGCCGGCCGCGAACAGCTGCTCGGGATTGTTGCCCGGACCGCCGCCGCCACCCAGCTCCTTGGGCGTCGCCAGCTTGACCGTGAGCGAGCCGTCCTGGGTGCTGGCTTGGCCGTCGCGCCCGCCGGTGGCGGAGGCGGTGGCGCGATACTTGACGTCGACGGACATGCTTCTCTCCCTGCTGGTGTGTCGGACTTCTAGCGCCGCGGCGAGCGAAGGGAAGCCCGTCCTGGCGGCACGACACTGCAACGCCGGATGGCGGCGAAGGTTCGCGCAGCGCCGCTCATGCGGGCCGGAACTCGGGCCGCACGGCCTGATACAGGTAGCGGAAGCGCCTGCCGCGCTCGAAATACGCCGCGACCTGTGAGCGCTCCGGCGTCAGCACCTGTGCCACCTCCGGCTTGAAGCACACCGCCTCGGCAGGCTCGCCGCCGACGGACAGCCGCGCCAGGCGCGCGGCGCCGAAGGCCGGACCCTTGGCGGCACCGGCATAGAGCGTCACCGGGCGATCGAGCACGGTCGCCAGCAGACGCATCCAGAACGGGCTGCGCGCCCCGCCGCCGATGGCGGCCAGCGATTCCACCTCGGTGCCGGCGGTGGACAGGCAGTCCTGCGCCTCCGCCAGCGAGAAGGCGACGCCTTCCATCACCGCCTGCGCCACCTCGATCGCGTCGGTATCCGCCTCGAGGCCGAACAGTACGCCACGGGCGTTGGGGTCGTCGTGCGGGGTCCGCTCGCCGGCGAGGTAGGGCAGGAACAGGACGCGCGAGGGGCCGCGCCAGCGGGCCTCGACCCGCGCCACCAGCGCCGGAATGTCCGGCTCGCCCAAGAGCGCCGCGGCCCAGCCCAGGCAGCTCGCGCCGTTGAGCAGTGCCGCGCACTGGTACCAGCGCCCTGGCAGGCCGTGACAGTAGGCCTGCAGCAGCCGCTCCGGGCACGGGCGGTAGGTGGCCGTGGTGACGAAATACTGCGCCGAGGTGCCGAGCGAGACGAAGGCGTCGCCGTCGCCGATGGCGCCGATGCCGATCGCACCCGCTGCCGCGTCGCCGGCCCCGGCCGCCACGGGGATGCCCGCGGTCAAGCCGAGCGTGGCCGCCGCGTCGCCCCTTACGGCACCCGCGGGATCGCTGCCCTCGACGACGCGCGGCAGCTGCGTCTCGTCCAGCCCGGTCGCGGCCAGGATCTCCTGCGACCAGGCGCGCCGGGCCTCGTCCAACAGCAGCGTCCCGGCAGCGTCGACCGGGTCGGTGGCATACTCTCCCGTCAGCTTCAGGCGGACATAGTCCTTGGCCAGCAGCACCTTGGCGGTGCCCGCGAACACCTCCGGCTCGTGCGCGGCGAGCCAGAGAAGCTTGGGTGCGGTATAGCCCGCCGTCGGCGGCACGCCGGCGATCCGGCCGATCCCGGGCACGCGCTCGGCCAGCAGGGCGCACTCCGCCTGGGCGCGGCCGTCGTTCCACAGGATGGCCGGGCGCAGCGGCCGGTCGGCCGAGTCGATCACCACCGCACCGTGCATCTGGCCCGAGAGGCCGATCGCCTCGGCGGCCGCGAACGCGGCCGGCTCCTTGCGGCGCAGCTCCGCCAGCACCCTGCCGGTCGCCGCCCACCAGTCGTCGGGGTCCTGCTCGGACCAGAGCGGGTGCGGGCGGGAGGTGGCGAGCGGGGCCTCGGCCTCGGCCAGGAGCTGCTGGTCCGCGTCGACCAGTACCGCCTTCACGGCAGAGGTGCCGATGTCGAGGCCGAGGAAGCTCATGCCGGCGGGGCGGTGGCGTGCTTAGCCGCGACGAGCTGGGCCTCCATGAACGCCTTGGCGTGGCGGGCGAGGTCGTAACCGTCGGACCAGAGGTTGCGCCAGACGCCCAGCATGTTGGAGAGCACCGGGTCGACCACGGCCGAGGAGAAGCTCTCGAAGGCGATCGGGCCCTGGTAGTCGATGCGGGCGAGGCTCCTGAACACCTCGGTGAAGTTCACCGTGCCGGTGCCGAGATAGCCCCGGTGGCTCTCGCCGATGTGGAAGTAGCCGAGGCGGGCGCCGCAATCCTCGATCGCCTTGCCGACGAAGCCCTCCTCGATGTTCATGTGGTAGGTGTCGAGGTGGGCGACGGCGTTGGAGGCGCCGATCCGGTCGAGCAGGGCAACGCATTCGGCGCCGGTGTTGACGATGTTGGTCTCGTAGCGGTTGACCACCTCGATGCCGATGGTGATGTCGGACGCCCTGGCCTTCTCGCACAGGCGGCCCATCACCTCGACGATGTTGGCCACACCCCGCTCGTTCCTGGGCTGCATGTACTTCTGCAGAGCGGAGTAGATCACGCCGCAGAAATGGCTGGAGCCAAGGTCGCGCACGACGGAGAGGGCGGTGTTCAGCAGGTCCTCGCCGCGCTTCAGAGCTTCGGGATCGCCGCTGGAGATATCGGTCTCGGGCGAGAGGCCCAGCGAGGCGGTGGCACCGAGCTTGTGCTCCTCGAGGCGGGCGCGGGTGAAGTCGACCGGGAAGCCGTAGGGGTTGAGCAGCGGGATCTCGATATAGTCGTAGCCGAGCTCGGCCGTGCTCTTGATCGCCTTGGTGCAGTCGGCCTCGCTCCAGCCGCCGACCCAGACCAGCGCGTGGACGCCCAGCTTGTTCATGCCTTCCTCCCTGATTGCCGGTGGGCGAGGCGCTCGGCCACCCACGGTGCCGCGAAAAACTTGACGCCCATGACGGCGATCAGGGTCAGGCCCCAGATCGCCAGGGTGAGGTGCTGGCTGAGGCCCAAGAGGTTGCAGCCCGAGGAGATGACCTGCAGCACCACCAACGCCAGCATCAGGCCGGAGATGCGGCCGAAGCCGCCGAACGGGTCGACCCCGCCCATGACCGCGGCCAGGATGGTGATCAAGAGGTAGGACTGGGCGTAGCCGGCGCTGGCCGAGTTGAAGCGGGCGAGCATCAGGCAGGCGGCGACGAAGCAGAGGATGCTGGAGAGCGTGTAGATGCCGATCAGCACGCGGCGCGTGTCGACGCCGGAGTAGCGGGTGGCCTCGAGGTTCGAGCCCAACATGTAGATGGAGATGCCGAAGCTGGTCCGGGTCAGCACCAGCCCCACCGCGACCGCCGCCAGGATCAGCACGAGGAACGGCACCGGCACGCCCAGGAGAACGCCGTTGCCGAGCCACTGGAAGGATTCCGGCAGGCCCGAGACCACGGTGCCGCGGGTCAGCCAGATCGAGACGCCGTCGATCAGCGACTTGGTGCCGAGGGTCACCAGGATCGGGTGGACGCCCATGGTGGCGACGAGAAAGCCGGTGAGCAGGCCGATCGCCGTGCACAGCACGAGCCCGCCAGCAGCGCCACCGCGACGATGGCGGCCGCCTCCATGCCGCCGGCGCCGGCGGGCATCCAGGTCGACATGATCCAGGCCATCAGGAGCGCGCACTGGTTGGTGGTGGCGATGATGGCGAGATTCAGGCCGCCGGAGATCAGCGGGATGACCATCGCCAGCGCCAGCAGCCCGAGCTCCGGCAGCTGGAACATCATCGACTGGACGGTGCCGTAATTGTCGAACCGCCCGGGCAGCAGCAGGGTGAACAGCAGCACCAGCGCCACCAGCAGGGCCAGCAGCCCCACGGCGTTGGACGGGCCGCCGCCCCGGGTGAGCCGTGCGAGCAGGCCGTCGCTCATGCCGCGGCCGCCCGGCGGTCGCGCCGCCGGACGCGCGTCGACAGGCCGGTGATCGAGGTCGAGACCAGGATCACGAGGCCGATGACGATCTGGAAGAAGTAGGGCGAGACGCCCAAAAGGTTCAGCCCGTTCTGCAGCATGGCGAGCAGCAGGATGCCGAGCAGGACGCCGCCGACCGAGCCCAGCCCGCCGGACAGGCTGGCCCCGCCCAGCACGGCCGCGGCCAGCACGTTCAGCTCGTTGCCGTACATGGCGTTGGGCACGGCCTCGCCGACCCGGTGCGCCTGCAGCAGGCCGGCGAGGCCGGCCATCAGGCCGAGATAGCCGTAGGCCAGGAAGTGCATGGCGGCGAGGTCGACGCCCAGCCGCCGCGCCGCCTCGACATTGCCGCCCATCGCCGTGAGCTGCCGCCCGGCTGCACTGCGGGTCATCAGGAGCCAGGTGAGCAGGGCGGCAACCACCGCCACCAGGATCGGCAGGGTGATGCGCACCAGATCGCCGCTGGCGGTCTCGGTCTGCCAAAGGACGATCCGGGACGACCACCAGTCGGGCAGGGCGTAGATCGACTTGCCGCCGGTCACCCACATCAGGAGCGCGAAGTAGACGCTCATGGTGGCGATGGTGATGATGATCGAGGTGACGCGCAGATAGTAGATCAACGCCGCGTTGAGGCAGCCCAGCGCCAGCCCGACCAGCAGGCCCAGGAGAATGCACAGGAGTGCGGGCAGGCCCCAGGCGGTCGCCACATAGGCCGTGACGTACTGCGCCACCGAGGCGGTGGCGGCGAACGAGATGTCGATGCCGCCGGCGACCAGGACGACGAACACGCCGAGCGCCAGCACGGTCGTGACCGAGTAGCTCTCGATCAGGTCGACGAAGTTGGAGAGGGTCAGGAAGTAGGGCGAGAGCAGGGTCAGGAGCAGACCCAGCAGGAGGATGACCAGGAGCAGCAGCCCCTCGGTGTGCCGGGTGAGCCTGCGCAGCCGCTCAGGCATAGACCCGCTCCTCGAGCTCATGCTCGCCGATCCGGCCCGGGACCACCTCGCCGACGATCCGGCCACCCTGCATGTGGAGCACGCGGTCGCAGTTGTAGAACACCTCCGGCACCTCGTCGGAGATCATGAGGATGCCCACCCCGCCCTCGGCGAGGCTGCGCACCAGCTCGTAGATGCCGCGCTTGTTGCCGATGTCGACGCCGACCGTGGGCGAATCGAGGATCAGCACCCTGGGTGCGGTCGCCAGCCACTTGCCCAGCACCACCCGCTGCTGGTTGCCGCCCGAGAGCTGCTGCACCGGATTGTCGAGCCCGGGGATCTTGATGTGCAGCCGGCCGATCCATTCCCCGGCGAGCGTGCGGCGCTGGCGTGGTGCTATCCAGCCCAGCGCGTTGGCCAGCCGGTCGAGCGAGGCCAGCATCAGATTGTCACCGACCGACTGCCGCATGTTGAGGCCGAGATTGAGCCGGTCCTCGGAGACGTAGGCGATGCCCGCCTTGATGGCGTCCTGGTTGGTGGCGAGTGCTACCGGCCGCCCTTCCAGCAGGATCTCGCCCGCGTCCGGCCGGGTCATGCCGAACAGCGACAAAGCGAGCTCGGTCCGGCCGGCGCCGAGCAGGCCGGTCAGCCCCAGCACCTCGCCGCGCCGCAGGGTGAAGGCCACGTCCTCGTACTCGCCGGCCCGGCTCAGGCCGCGCACCTCGAGCAGCGGCGCGTTGCCGGCGACGTCGCGCACCGTCAGCGTCTGGTCGATCACCAGGCCGGTCATCAGCTCGCCGATCCGGCGCGCGTCGACCTCGCCCACGGGGTAGGTGCCGACCTTGCGGCCGTCGCGCATCACGGTCACCCGCTCGGCGATCTCGACCACCTCGTCGAGCCGGTGGCTGACGAACACCACCGCCACGCCCTCGCTGCGCAGCCGGGCGACGAAGCCCAGCAGTGCCTTGACCTCGGCGCGGGTCAGCGACGCGGTGGGCTCGTCCATGAACAGGAGCTTCGCGTCGGCGGCGAGGCCCCGGCAGATCGCGACCACCTGACGCTCGGCGATCGACAGCGAGCCGACCAGCGCGTCGAGGGGGAGGGCGACGCCGAGGCGCCGCAACAGCTCGCGCGCGATCCCGCGCATCCGGCCGTGGCGGACCGGACGGGCGAGGCCGGCGAGGTTGAGGTCGAAGGCGATGTTCTCGGCGACGGTCAGGTTCGGGAACAGCGACAGGTCCTGGTAAATCACCTGGATCCCCAGCGCCTTGGCTTCGGCCGGGGTCAGGTCGTCGCGCACCGCCCCGGCGATCTCGATCACGCTGCCCGGATCGGGCTGGTGCACGCCCGCCACCAGCTTGATCAGGGTGGACTTGCCGCAGCCGTTCTCGCCGACGAGGCAATGCACCTCGCCGGGCCGGACATCCCAGTCGACCCGGTCGAGCGCCAGCACGCCGCCGAAGCGCTTGCTGACACCGGTCAGGCGGAGGAACGGCGGGGCAGCGTCGGTCATCGGTCGATCCTGGCGGGGGCGGCCGTAGCCACCCCCGTCCGAATTCAGAGGCCCATGCCGACCAATTGGTCGATGGTCTCCTTGTTGATCGCCTGCAGCTTCTGCGCCTGGATGTTGCGCGTGGTGGCGTCGACCTTGACCGGGCCGAGGCCGGGGATGTCCATGCCGTCCTTGGGCGTCTCACCCTTGGCCAGCTGGTCGCCGACATAGACGATCACCTCGCCGGCGAGCATCGGGTTCCAGATGAAGCCCTCGCGGATGGCGCCCGACTTGATGTACTTGGCCCCCTGGCCGGGCGAGAACGGCCCGACCACCGCGATCGACTGCTCCTTGCCGCGCTCCTCGACCGCGCGGGCGGCGCCGATCGGGCCCTGGCTGCCGAAGGCCAGGATGCCCTTGAGGTCCGGGTTGGCGCGCATCTGGTCGAGGGCGGTCTTGTAGCTGTCGTCCATGCTCTCGGCGACGCCGAAGCGGTCGGCGACCAGCTGCATCTTCGGATACTTCTCCTTCTGCAGGGCGATCGCGGCGTCGGCCCACTTGTTGTGCAGCGGCACGGTCAGCGAGCCGACATAGAGGATGTACTTGCCCTCGCCGCCCATGGCCTTGGCGAGCGCCTCCATGTGCGCCTCGCCGAAGCCCTGGACGCTGGTCAGCTCGATGTTCCAGTCGTTGTTCTTCTGCTCCGGGCTCTCGTGCGTGATGACCTTGATCCCGGCTTCCTGGGCGCGCTTGAAGACCGGCTCCAGGGCCACGGCGTCGTTGGGCACCACGGCGATCACGTCGACCTTGCGGGCGATCAGGTCCTCGACCGCGCGCACCTGCTGGGCCGCGTCGGCCTGCGTCGGGCCGATCATCGAGGCGTTGACGCCCAGCTCCTTGCCCGCCTTCTGGATGCCGACCTCCATGGCGTTGAACCAGGGGATGCCGCCGATCTTGACGACGGTGACGATCTCCGGCGGGTCGGCCGCGAAGGCGCCGCTGGCGAAAGCGAGGGCCAGCGGGGCTGCGGCCAGCCCGGCCAGCAGTCGGCGGGTGATGCGCATGGTGCATGGTCTCCCTGTCATTATGGCTGCACCAGGTCCTTCCGGTGCTTGGCCCCTGCGAACGATCGCGGCACTGCCACCGAGCCGCGCCAGGCGAGGCTGCAGGACAGGCGGACATGGCATGGCTCCGGCATCCCGGGCATGGGCGCGGCACCCGACAGAACGGCGAGCCGATCCCAGGCCGCATGCGCCATCTCGGCCACCGGCTGGCGGATGGCGCTGAGCGGCGGCCGATAGGCCTCCATCCAGTCGTAGTCGTCGAACCCCAGCAGCGACAGCTCGTCGGGGATGCCGATGCCGAGGGCCGCGGCGGCTTTCAGCGTGCCGAGGGTGAGCACATTGTTGAGGGTGAGGACCACGGTCGGCCAGGGCTGCCGCCCCAGCCGCGCCGCGACCGCCGCGGCGATCTCGTCGACCTCGATGCCCGCCTCGAGCAGCTCGGCCGAGGCGTCGGGCACCTCGGCCACCGCGACGTCGACGCCGGCGAGGCGCTCGCGGACGTTGCCGATCGAGATCTTGCTCGCCACCACCAGGAGGCGGCGATGGCCGACCTCGAGCAGCTTGGCGGCGCCTTCCTGCGCGCCGGCGACATTGTCCACGGCGACGGTGTCCACCTGCGCCCCATCGTCGATCGGGCGGTCGAGGACGACGAAGGGGACCCCTTCCCGCTCGAGCAGGGTGCGCCCCTCGAAGGCACCGTCGCAGGGCACGGCGATCACGCCCGCGGGCCGCCAGGCGATCAGGGCCTCGATCTGGCGCAGCTCCTCGGCCGGGTCGCTGCCGCTGGCCGCGACCAGCAGGCGCCTGCCGGCGGTGCGCGCCTCGCGCTCCAGCCGGTCGACCATCTCGGCGAAGAACGGGTTGCTCAGCTCGGGGACGACGGCACCGACCACGGTGCGTTGCGCGCTGCGCAGGGCCGAGGCCGCCACGTCCCGGCGATAGCCCAGCTCGTCGACGGCGGCGCGCACGCGCTCGGCCAGCTCGGGGTCGACGTGGCGCCTGCCGGTCAGGACGTTGGAGACGGTCGCCGGCGAGACCGCGGCCGAGCGCGCGACATCGTGGATCGTCGGTCGACGCCCCACCGCGCCCATGCCACCCGTGCCCCGACGGCGCTCGCTCAAATCGCCTCCCTGAAAATCGATTTTCGTTTCAATAGGCGCGGACGCCCAGCCGATCAAGCCGGCCGCCCACCATAGCTCAAATCGCGCCAGCGCGCGCGATAGCTCGCAAGCCCCGCGATCGGCCAGGCCGCCGTCGGCGGCGGCAGCGCGTTGGGCCAGCTCGGTCGATCGGCCCAGAGCGCGAGCAGCCAGGCGCCCCGTGCGGTACCGCTCGGATCGTCGGTGGCATGGACCGGCTGGTCGCGGCGCAGGGCGGCGAGCACACCGCAGAAGGCCGCGTTGCGGTGGAAGCTGCCCTCGACCACCACCGGCCCGCCGGTGCCCAGCTTGTCCAGCATCACGTCGACCACCAGCGCCGCATAGAGCGCACCCAGAGCGCCGCGCCGGGCCGGCTGCGGCCCGGGGGAGCCGAGGATCGCGCCCGCACGCCCGATGAACGGGCCGCTGCCGGGGGTGAAGGCCGGCAGCGCCATGACGCCATCCGCGATCAGCGCCGCCACGTCCTCCGGCGCGGAGGGTGCGAGCACGGCGTCGGCGCCGGCCACCAGCTCGATCTCGCGCCCGCCCATGAACCGGGCGCCGGGGACCGGATCGCCACGCGCATCGACATTGGCCAGCATGTCCGCGGCGGGGTCGAGCCGCTCGATCGACGTTCCCGCGGTCAGCGCGATCACCCAGGTGCCGGTCGACAGCACGGTGAACGGCGGGGCGCGGGCAAGGATGTGGGGCAGCCAGGAGGCGTTGCTGTCGTGGATGCCGGTCAGGACCAGGCAGTCGCGGGGCAGCCCGGTGGCCGCCGCCACCTCCGGCGTGACCGGCCCCAGCGGCTCCCAGGCGGCCCGCCGCGGCGGGAACAGGTGCCTCCAGCCGCAACGCGCGACAAGCCCCGAAAGGCGGCGCTCGGCCGGGCGCCAGAGATGGGTGTGCGAGCCCAGGGTCGTGAACTCGCTGGCCTTCACGCCGCTCAGTCGCCACGCCCAATATTGCGGCAGCATGAGCAGGTCGGTCGCCCGGGCGAAGGCGTCGGGAAAGCGGCGCTGCTGCCAGAGCAGCTGCGTGCCGACATTGAGGCCGAGCGGCAGGACCGGGCTCGCCGTCAACGCGAACGGGTCGAGCAGGGTCGCGAGCTCGGCCGCCACGGCCTCCGGGCCGTCATGCTCGTAGTCGAGCGCGGGCAGGGCCGGCCGCTCGCCGGCCATCAGCACGCCGGCGGCACCGTGCGCCACCGGCACGATGCAGCGGATCGGCGCCGCGCTCGCTAGCTCGGCGAGGGTGGCCTTCGCCCAGTCCCAGGTCCCGTCGAGATCCAGCTGCGGATAGGGCGGGCCGGCCAGGCCGGTCGAGGGCCGCGAGCGCTGGGCGAGCACCGCCCCCGCCTCGTCAAGCAGGATCACCTTGGCGTTGGTCTTGCCGATGTCGAGAACCGCGATCGCCAAGCGGAGCCTCCCGTCTGGACGGTGGGCCGCATCTCGGCTAGCCCCCGGCACTTCGCTCGGGACTCAAGGGAAGCGCAACCGATGCTGTATGTCGACCTGCCGACCGATGCCGATCTCGCTTATCTCGCCGATCACCGCGGCGACATCTGCGTCTCGATCGCGCTGCCGACCACGCCATTGAGCCAGCAGACCCCGGCGGACCGGATCGAGCTCGGCAACCTGGCGCGCGAGGCGCAGCGCCAGCTCGAGGCCGCGGGTGCGGACAAGCGGCGGGTCGCCACTGTGCTCGAGCATCTCGAGGAGCTGCGCGAGGACGACGGGTTCTGGCGGCTGCAGGCGCACAGCCTCGCCGTCTTCGCCACGCCCGATTCGCTGCGCACCTTCCGCCTGCCCTCGGCGCTACAGGCCGGGGTCGAGGTCTCCGACCGCTTCCACCTCAAGCCGCTGCTGCGCTCCGTCACCTTCCCCAACACCGCCTACGTCCTGGCGCTGTCGGAGAACGCGATCCGCGTGGTCGAGGTCGCGGCCGACCTGCCGCCGGCCACGGTCAAGCTCGACGCCATGCCGAAGGACGCGGCCGCCAGCGTCGGCAAGGCGAGCATCAACGACCGCTCGCCAAGCGGCCGGATCCAGGGCTCGGAGGGCAAGAAGGTCCGGCTGCGCCAGTTCGCGCGCCGGGTCGACCATACCTTGCGGCCGCTCCTGGCCGGCAGCGGCATGCCCCTGATCCTCGCCACCGCCCAGACCCTGGAGCCGATCTTCCGGTCGGTGAGCAGCTATCCCCTGCTGCTCGCCGGCACGATCGAGGGCAATCCCGAGACCCTGTCCGATGCCGAGCTCGCCGACCGGGCCAGGGTGCTGCTCGACGGGCGCTATCGCCAGCAGCTCGCCGAGTGGCGCGAGCTCTGGCAGGCGCGCCGCGACCAGGGCCGCGCCACCAGCGACCTCGCCCAGGCCGCCCGTGCCGCCACGTTCGGCGCGGTGGAAACGATGCTGGTGGACATCGACCGCACCCAGCCCGGCACGATCGACCCGGATACCGGTGCCGTCAGCCTCGCCGCAGCCGATTCGGCCACGACCTACGGCGTGGCCGACGAGATCGCCCGGCGCACGCTTCACGCCCGCGGCCACGTGCTCGCGGTGCGGGCGGCCGACATTCCGGAGGGTGCGGCGCTGGCCGCGATCCTGCGCTACCCCGTCTGAGCCGCCGCCTCAGGCGGCGCGCTTGCGCGCCATGGCGGCCAGCGCCCGGCGCTGCTGGCGGTTGAGCGGGCGCTCGGGTTCGTCTCGCACCGGCAGGTCGTCGGCCGGCGGCTCGGGTTCGTCTCGCAGCGGTGCGCCGAGGCGGCGCCGGCGCAGGGCGTCGAGGGCGGCGCGCAGGGCCGCGAGCTCGCGGCCGAGCCGGGCCTGGTAGCGCAGCACGGTCGAGAGCTGGCGGAAGGCTGAAGCCCGGGCGGCCTCGCGCACGGCCTGCGCCTCGATCCTGGCGGCGGCGAACAGGTCGCCCAGCACCTGCGCCTCCAGCCGGTCGCCACGGACCTCGCGCCACTCCGCCCGCACCAGGGCCAGCACCGCCTCGCGCTCGGCCTGGTCGCGCGGGCGATAGGCTCGCAGCAGCTCGGCCTCGTGGGCGGCGAATTCCGCGGGGTCCTCGTCGGGCAGGAGGAAGAAGGTCCGGCCGGAGAGGCCGTGGCGGACGGCGTTGAGCGCCGAGCGCGCCTTGCCGGCCTCGCTGGCCGGGCCGGCGGACAGCGCGCCGTTCAGGCGGGAGGCATGCGATTGGGCGGGCGTGGGGACGATCGGCATGGCGGACCTCGTGACGCAGGTTTCGCCAGTATGTCCGAATTTCATCCTAGCTACAAGGATCACATGCACATGAAGCTCGCGGCATCCGCGCCGCCTCTTCTGTTGCGCGCTGTTTGCCGCCATCATGGGCCGCATTGCTTGCATGCATGTGAGAGTGGCCGAGATGACGACGATAGAGGATCGAGATCGTATCGAAGCCTTGGCGAAGGAGGCATTTCGCCTGACCAAGGAGATCGCGGAGATCGACAAGAAGATCAAACACGACCTGGAAGCGCAGAACGATCAGCTCGCGCTCTGGCTCGAAAGCAACGACGCCGCGAAATGGGTCGCCGACCAGCTCACGAATTCCGGGGTGGAGAAGGTGCTCGAGAAGATCCTGACGCTGCTCAAGGTCCCGACGGCGGTGGCCGCCATCCTGCCAGGCGTGATCGCCGACGTGTTCAGCACTGACAAGCGCGTGCCGCGCAAGGCCGCCTATCTCGACACGCGGCCGCAGCTCGCGGCCAGCTACGAGCAGAAGAAGGCGCGCCTGCAGCGCATCTACGCCGAGCTGACCTACCTCACGCCGCCGAGCCCGATCGCCGTGCCGGACCGGTGCGCCACGCAGCTCTGCTGGCGCGCGCGGTAAGTCGCCGACACCCCGCTTCCGGGCGGCCGATCGGCTGCCGCGGTCAGGGGATCAGCCGGTCGGCGCGCAGCCGGGCGAACAGGTCGAAGAAGGATTCGTCGGTGCGCTGGTAGACTGAGAAGCCCAGCTTGCGGCTCTTCGACATGTCGGTCATCACCTCGATCGGCCGGCCGAGATCGAGGTCGGTGTGCCAGGCCGAGGCGAGCCGGCCGAGGTCGGGCTCTTTCAGGCCGTGACGCTCAGCGATCTCGCGCCAGACCGGCCCGTCGCCCGCCATCGCCGCGTCGAGCGGACGGATGGTGCCGTCGAAGCCCAGGGGCTCGACCTCGAACCAGCCGGCCAGCCGGGGCCACAGCCAGCTCCAGCGGAAGACGTCGCCGTTCACGACGTTGAACGCCTCGTTCCATGCGGCCTCGGTATCCGCGGCCCACACCAGATGCTTGGCCAGCACGCGCGCGTCGGTCATGTCCGACAGGCCCTGCCACTGCGCCTGCGAGCCCGGCCAGCGGAACGGCCGCCCGGTTTCCTTGCAGATCGAGGCGTAGACGGCCAGCGTCGTGCCCAGGTTCATCAGGTTGCCCACGGCCTCGCCGATCACCGTGTGCGGGCGGTGCACGCTCCAGGTGAAGCCGTCGCGCGCGGCCGCGGCGTACACCTCGTCCTCCTGCGCATAGTAGAAATTCTCGACGTCCAGCCGCGGCTGCTCCTCGCGCAGCGGCGTCTCCGGCAGCGAGCCCTCCTGGGCGTAGCGGTCGAAGGGTCCGAGGTAGTGCTTCAGCCCGGTCACCAGCGCCACGTGGCGCACGCTGCGCTTGGGCGCCAGCGCCTGCAGCAGGTTGCGGACCATGCCGCCATTGACGCGGATGTTCTCGGCCTCGGTGGCGTTGCGCATCCAGGAGGTGAGAAAGATGTGGGATGGAGCGACCTCGGCCAGCGCCGCCTCCAGGCTAGGCGGATCGAGCAGGTCGGCCGCGACCGGGCGCAGGCCCTCGACGTCGCGGCGCGGCTGCCGGGCCAGCCCGTGGACCGTCCAGCCCTGGGCGATCAGCTCGCTGGCGGCATGACTGCCGATGATGCCGCTGGCGCCGACGACGAGGGCGGTTCTGTCCATGCGTTTGGCTCCGATCGCGGGGTTGACTTCCCACGTAAGGGGCCGGGGCCTTTTGGGCCAGAGGTTGCGCCCGATCGGTAGACCGCGTGAAAGGTTGCCATCAGGGATGCATTCCGGCCATCCCTCGACTTGCCGTGCCGAAGCGGTCGATCCCGGCCCGCCGCCGCGCGCGAAACCATGGGATTTGCCACAGGTTGTCGGCGGGCCGCCCGTCAGGAAGCTCGGCCATGGCCACGGGCGAGGTTCTGCACTAGGCAGGCGCGCGGCGCCGCCGGACCCGGCGGCCGCCGGGTCGGAGACGAGGAGCCGGAATGGCTGCGAGCGACATCCGCGTCCAGGCGGGCAGCCCCACGCCGCGGGGGGCGACCTGGGATGGCGAGGGCACCAACTTCGCGCTGTTCAGCGCGCATGCCGAGAAGGTCGAGCTGTGCCTGTTCGACGGCGACGGCCGCGAGACCGCGCGGCTGTTCCTGCCCGAGTTCACCAACGAGGTCTGGCACGGCTACCTGCCGGAGGTCGGCCCGGGCACCCTCTACGGCTACCGGGTGCACGGCCCCTACGACCCGGAGAACGGCCACCGCTTCAACCCCCACAAGCTGCTGCTCGACCCTTATGCCCGGAAGCTGGTCGGCGAGATCGACTGGGGCCCGGCCTGCTACGCCTACCGGATGGACGCCGGGGAGCGCGACCTGTCGTTCAGCGAGGAGGACAGTGCGCCGTTCATGCCGAAATGCGAGGTGGTGGACAACGACTTCGACTGGCAGGGCGACGCCCCGCCGGCGATTCCGTGGGAGCGGACGATCGTCTACGAGACCCACGTCCGCGGCTACACCATGCTTCACCCGGCGGTGCCGGAGGAGCTGCGCGGCACCTTCGCCGGGCTCGCGCAGGACAAGATCGTCGACTACATCAAGAGCCTCGGCATCACCTCGGTCGAACTCCTGCCGATCCACTACTACCCCGACGACGACCATCTGCTGGCCAAGGGCCTGCACAATTACTGGGGCTACAACTCGATCGGCTTCTTCGCACCCGAGAGCCGCTACGTCGCGCGCGGCGGCGGGCTGACCGAGTTCAAGCGCATGGTGCGGCGGTTCCACGAGGCGGGCATCGAGGTGATCCTCGACGTGGTCTACAATCACACCGCCGAGGGCAACGAGCTGGGGCCGACACTCAGCTTCAAGGGCATCGACAACGCGTCCTACTATCGCCTGCTGCCGGACCAGCAGCGCTACTACATCAACGACACCGGCACCGGGAACACGGTCAACACCAGCCATCCGCGGGTCATGCAGATGGTGATCGATTCCCTGCGCTACTGGGTCGAGGACATGCATGTCGACGGCTTCCGCTTCGACCTCGGCACCATCCTCGGCCGCGAGCCGGGCGGCTTCGACGCCTATGGCGGGTTCTTCGACGCGGTCGGCCAGGACCCGGTGCTGGCCAAGGTCAAGCTGATCGGCGAGCCCTGGGACATCGGCCCGGGCGGCTACCAGGTCGGCGGCTTCCCGCCCGGCTGGGCCGAGTGGAACGACCAGTACCGCGACACCCTGCGCGACTACTGGCGCGGCGAGCCCGGCGTGCTCAGCGGCCTCGCCGCCCGGCTGACCGGCTCGGCCGACATCTACGACAAGCGCGGCCGGCGGCCCTGGTCGACGGTGAACTTCGTCACCGCCCACGACGGCTTCACCCTCGCCGACCTGG
>JAXMCJ010000054.1:0-31155 GCA_046349415.1 Geminicoccaceae bacterium | reverse complement strand
GTCGATCTCGGCACGCAGCCGGTCGACCGCGCCCGAGCCGGGCTCCTCCAAGGCCAGCACCGGCACCTCCGCCGTGCGCACGTTGCGGCAGCGGCGGTCGAAGCCGTATTTGTGGACCAGTTGCTCGAGCGCCGGTCCCGAGCGGCCGAGCGTCGAGACGATGGTGAAGCTGCCGGCGATCATGGTGGCGACGTGCATCGCCGCTTCGGCGATGCCGAGCACCGGGCCTCTGGCGACGCAGCGGGCGGCATCGACGCCGGTGTCGTCGAAGCAGGCGACGACGTAGCCGGCATAGCCCTCCGCCTCGCCTTTGCGCACCTCGTCGATCACGCCCGGCACGGCGAACGCCTCGTCGTAATAGCCCTCGATGCTCACCGGCCCGCTGGCCGGCGACACCGCGACGATCTCGGTGCCGGCAGCCGCCACCGCCCGCGCCGCAGCGCCGATCTTCTCGGTCATCGAGCCGGTCGTGTTCGGATTGACCACGAGGATGCGCATGCTTAGGCGGTCCGAGGTTGGCGGCGGTGCCGCATCGTTCGGGGCGGCGGGGCGCCCGTCAACCCCGGCCGGCGGCAACAGCGGGGAACGCCATGCAATTCGACTTCGGCGCCATCGCCGCCGAGCTGCGCTACAAGCTCCTGTGCAGCTTCGTCGGCCCCCGGCCGATCGCCCTGGTGACCACGCTGGGGCTGGACGGCGTGCCCAACGCGGCGCCGATGAGCTTCTTCAACGTCTTCGCCCAGACCCCGCCGCTCCTGATCCTGGGCCTGCAGGACCGCCCGCACGGCCCCAAGGACACCACCCGCAACATCCGCGACCTGGGCGAGCTCGTGGTCAACCTGGTCGACGCGCCGCTGGCGCAGGCGATGGTCGCCTGCTCGGTCGACCACCCGCCCGAGATCGACGAGACGGTCGCGGCCGGGCTCACCCTCCTGCCCTCTGTCGCCGTCCGCCCCGGCCGCATCGCCGAGGCGCCGGTCTCCTTCGAGTGCCGCCTCGAGCGCACCGTCGACTTCCCCGGCCGCTGCATCGCCTTCGCCGAGGTCGTCCACATGCACGTCCGCGACGCCTGCATCGATCCGAAGACGCTGCGCGTGCTGCCCGACCACTACCGCCCGGTCGCGCGCATGCACGGCGACTGGTACGTCACGGCGGAGGACTGGTACGAGTTGAGGAAGCCCCCTGCCGAGTGAGGACGGTGCGGGGATTGACGATCGCTCCATTCAAAGATAACCATAATATTTGTTGCTCTCAGAGTTATCGCTCTGCGTTGATCGTCACGGCATCGCTCTTGCCGTCACTTAAGCTTGGAATGCAACCAAAATCATGACAAATCAACTGGATGGTGGCTGCCTGTGTGGTCGTATCCGCTACAGTTGCGACGCCGCGCCCGCGCTCACGGCACTCTGCCACTGCCGGCACTGTCAGAAGCAGACCAGCGCGCCCTACTCGATCGTGGTGGCCGTGCCCAAGGGGAGCCTGGTGATCGAGCGCGGCGCGCTCAAGACCTTCCTCGACACCGGCGACAACGGCCAGCAGGTCGAGCGCAGCTTCTGCCCCGACTGCGGCTCGCCGATCCGCTCATTCGTGGCGGCGCTGCCCGCGCTCGAGTTCATCAAGGCCGGCACGCTCGACGACACCTCGTGGCTGGCGCCGACGATGGAGCTCTGGTGCGAGACCGCACAGCCCTGGATGCTCACCGGCCCGCCCCGCCAGCGGATCGAGCGCAACCCGCCGCTGTCATGAGGCGGCCGGCCGCGCCACAGGGTCGGCGCGCACCGTAGCTGCCGGCGAATTGACATCCCCGCTTGCGATGCCCGGCAGCCGGTGCGCCAGCATCAATCGCACGAGCTCGGCTTGGCTGTGCGTGTCGGTCTTGTCGAAGGCGCGCTGCAGCAGCGTGCGCACGGTGGCGAGACTCACCCCCAGCGATCCGGCGATGTCCGCCAGCCGCGAATGCTCCAGAAGTGCCAGGGCCGTTCGGGCCTCGGCGCCGGTGAGGCCGTAGGCGAGGCGCAGAACATCCGCCCTACCTGCCGGTGCCATCTCCGGGTCCGCGAGCAGCACCATTGCGGTCGCGCGGTTGCTCGCCATGGCCGGCTCGGCGCCGCGCAACGGCGCAATCAGCGCCGACAGGACGGAGCGTGTCACGGCCACCCCGCGCACCGGCAAAGTGCTGAATTCGCGTTACGTGCGGGCAAATCGCAGCGGCCATCCCACCCACTCTGCTGGTCTTGGCAATCGTCTCCTCCCACGCGTTCTGATCAAGGATGCTGACGTAAATGGACTTGATCAGGGTCAAAAGTTCTTTGACAGTGAACATCCACTATCTTAGTAGCCCTATAGTTGCTTAAGAAGTACTCTAGCCATTCGATGAAATTTCGGTAATTATTTCTACGTGAGCATCTCGGACGCATCACGCCCCACGTCATGCAAGCGGCTGGCGAGAGTAGCCGCTCCAACCGATATGCTGATATGCATTGCGGTTGATCCGACCGCAAAGACTGGGAGCGAAGAACCTGCGGCCCAGGGCCGTTAGGTGTTGTTGATTTCTGTGAGCAGCCACGGGCGCAATCTGCAGCCCGATACGAATGGAGATGATAGATGGCAGACTTGATCGGAGGAATTGCACCTTATCTCGGTAGAAACAACCTCATCTTCGGGACGGGGGATGCCGACAACATTTATGGCGATCCGTACACTGAAGGTAACTTCGAGGGACTGCCGCCCAACGCCGGCATCCTATCCTCCGGGAAGGGCGGCAGCGACCTGCTGTTCGGCTTTGGCGGCGGCGATACCATTGTCGGTGACGCCGGGCTGATCAGTGGTACAGGGCGCGGTGGAAACGACCTGATCCTTGGCGGCGACGGTGACGACCCGTTCCTGATCGGCGACGCGGACAACGACATGTCCGAGAACGCGCGCGGAGGCCACGATCAAATCGAGGGCGGGACCGGTGACGACGGGCTATTCGGCGATTCTGGCAACAGCATGTCTGGCAGCGCCCGCGGAGGATGCGATCATCTCGATGGCGGCCTCGGTGACGACCTGGTCGTCGGTGACGCTTATCTCGTAATCTCCGGAAACGCGCAGGGTGGCGATGATCGAGCCCATGGCGGTCAAGGAGACGATCGCCTCATCGGCGACGCTTGGGCCGGCGGAGGCGGTCCCGGTCTGATCGACCATGCACGCGGCGGGGATGACTGGCTTTGGGGCGATGCCGGCGACGACAGGATCCAGGGTGACGCAAGCGTGCGATTGTCGGGATTCGCGCGTGGCGGCAACGATGCGCTATTCGGTGGATCGGGGAGCGATCAACTGTTCGGGGATGCTTGGCTTTTCGACAGCACACGAGGTGGCAACGACTACTTGAATGGCGGCAATGGCGATGACTTCCTCTATGGCGACGACTTCTTCATAGCCGACAACGCCACAGCTGGTAACGACCGGCTACTGGGAGGTGTCGGCAACGACTTCCTCACTGGTGATGGTTACGCGGTTTCGGGTAGTGCACGTTGTGGCGCCGATGTCCTCGTCGGTGGTATTGGCAACGACCGCCTCTGCGGCGACGCGAACCCCGCGGATGCGGGGACCGACCTCACCAACGTCACCCGCGGCCACGACCGCTTCGTCTTCGCCAACGGCAGCGGCCTGGACACGATTCTCGACTTCCAGAACGATTTCGACCAGATCGACCTGCGGGGCTTCGCCGGTATCGAAAGCTTTTCCGACCTGTCGCCCGCGAACGTTGCCCAGGTCGGTTCCGATACGGTGATTGACCTCGGAGCAGCCGCCGGCGGGGCGGGTGGCGTGAACGTCCTGTCGCTCCTCGGCTTCAACGCCGTCAACCTCGACGCGGGCGATTTCCTGTTCGGTTGAGACGGCGCCCTCGCGGCTCGGCCGCGACGTCGGCAGAGCCCCTTTGCTTTGGCCGGAACGGAAATACACGCAGGGTCGGAGGCGGCGGCTCTTTGATCTGCCGAGCCGGGCGTCGCGCTCGACTCGGGAAGTCGTCTCGCGCCGCTTCCGAGACAATTCCGTCCATGCTAGGTAGCTGACCATGGTCATGACCATGGTGTGTAAGATGAACCGTCGAGTCGTCAAGGCGTCAGAGCTCAAGGCCAAGTGCCTCAAGCTCATGGACGAGATCAACGCGACCGGCGAGACGATCACGGTGACCAAGAACGGCCGGCCGGTGGCGGAGCTGCGCCCCGCCGGACGGGCGCGGCGGGGCTTCTTCGGCCGCAATCGGGGGCGGCTCGAGATCCGGGCCGATCTGGACGATGTCGCCCTGGACTGGGAGATGCAGGGCTGATCCTGGTCGATACCCAGGCCGCGCTCTGGTACGACGCGGGCGATCCCAAGCTGGGCACGATCGCGCGCGAGCTGATCGAGGACAATCTGGCGGCGGGCGAGCTGCTGATCTCGGCGATCAGCTTCTGCGAGGTTGCCTGGCTCCATCACGCCGGCCGGGTGACGTTGCCCGTCGCACCGCTGCGGTGACGCGCGTCGCTGCTCGGCGAGGGGCTGATCGAGATCCCGCTTCCACGATCGGCGGACAGCGGCCCTGTTCGCCGGCAAGGTCCTCAAAGGCATCCCGCCGGATCTGGCCAAGGTGGCTCGGCGGAAATTGCAGCGGCTGCACGAGGTGAGGGTGCTCGCCGATCTGCGGCGCTATCCGAAGGACGATCTGCATATGCTGCAGCGCGAGCGGGCCGGGCAATGGGCGATCAAGGTCAACGACCAGTTTCGCCTCTGCTTCATCTGGCATGACGGCGGGGCGGGGCGGGTCGAGTTCTGCGACTACCACTAGGAGCGAGGCAGATGGCCGTCACCATGGAGGATCTGCGGGCCGGGCGGGTCGACTTCACCGATCTTGTCGAGCCCGGCGCCGAGGACCTGCCGCCGATCCATCCCGGCGAGCATGTCCGCGATTGGCTGGAGCAGACCGGCGTCACCGCCTATGCCCTGGCCAAGGCGATGCGCGTTTCGCAGACCAGGCTCGCCGAGATCGTGGCCGGGCGGCGCGGCATCACCGCGGACACGGCCCTGCGCCTCGGCCGGGCACTAGGCACCACTGCCGAGATGTGGCTCGGCCTGCAGTCAAGCTATGACCTAGCCTTGGCACGCCGCGCCCATGTGGGCGAGGACGTCGAGCCTATCGCCGCCTAGGCGAGGCAGGATGCCGACACCCCATGCCCTGCTCTACGGCACCTGCGCCCCGTTCACATGGGTCAGCACGGCGTAGAGGCTGGTCGTGCCGCAGATGTACAGCCGGTTCTTCTTCACCCCGCCGAAGCAGACGTTGCTGACGACCTCGGGCACCAGGATCTTGCCGAGCAGGTCGCCGTTGGGGGCGAAGCAGTGGACGCCGTCGGCGGCGGAGGACCAGAGGCGGCCAGCGGTGTCGACGCGGAAGCCGTCGAACAGGCCGGCATCGCAGGTGGCGAAGACACGGCCCTTCTTCAGCTTGCCCTTGTCGCTGACGTCGAAGGCGCGGATGTGGCGCGGGCCGTCGGGGTCGTGCGAGGCGCCGGTGTCGACGATGTAGAGGATCTTCTCGTCAGGCGAGAAGGCGATGCCGTTGGGCTTGTCGAAATCGTCGGCGACCACGCGCAGCTCGCCCGAGGCCGGGTCGAAGCAGAAGACGTGGCAGGCGCCGTATTCCAGCTCGCCCTGCCAGCCCTCGAGATCGGTCAGGATGCCGTAGGGCGGGTCGGTGAACCAGATGGTACCGTCGGACTTGACCACCACGTCGTTGGGCGAGTTGAGGCGCTTGCCGTCGTAGCGGTCGACCAGCGTGGTGACCTTGCCGTCGAGCTCGGTGCGCGAGACCCGCCTGCCGCCATGCTCGCAGGAGATCAGCCGGCCCTGCAGGTCGCGGGTGTGGCCGTTGGTGTTGTTGCAGGGCTGGCGGTAGACCGAGACCGTGCCCTGCAGGCCGGTATGGTCCGGCACGAAGCGCATGATGCGGTTGTTGGGGATGTCGCTGAACAGGAGGAAGTCGCCGTCGCGGAAGTAGACCGGGCCCTCGGCCCAGGCGGCACCGGTCCACAGCTTGTGCAGGCGCATGTTGCCGCCGATCAGATTGGCGAACGCGCGCTCATAGATCAGGTATTCGCCCATGGTCTCGGGCATGTCGGCCTCCCTTGCCGTTATGTCAGTCGAGCCGTTCCACCTGCGGTTCGGTGTCGCCCGGATAGCGGATGCGGTAGCGCCCGTCGCTGCAGGTCAGGATCCAGACCTGCTCGTCCGCGCGGCTCGCCGCCGGGTCACGCTCCGCCGAGATCGCCTTGGCGCAAGGATGGCCGCGGTCGCGCACCGTGTCGGCGAGCGTGGCGGTCACGTCCTGGGCCGCAGCGCCGCCCGCCATGGCGAGCAGCGTCACCAAGCCTGTCCCGAGCCTGACGAAACCCATTTGGGCGCCCCCGCTGCAGCGTCGCCCCGTCGCAATAGTCCGCCCGGGCCGGGCGGGCAAGGCGCGGCCCGGCGCTGCGGCCTTGCCGGGACGCGCGGCGCCGCTATGGTCCGGCGCCTGGGTCACGACCGGTCGGGAGTCTCGTCATGTTGCACCGCAATCTCATCGGCGGCGAATGGCTGGAGGGTGCGGGCGCCACGCGGAACGTCAACCCGTCGGACACCCGCGACGTGATCGGCGAATATGCACAGGCGGACGCGGCGCAGGCGCAGGCGGCCGTGGCGGCGGCGAAGGCCGCCTTCCCGGGCTGGTCGACATCCACCCCGCAGCAGCGGGCGGATGCGCTCGACAAGATCGGCACGGAGATCCTGGCGCGCAAGGAGGAGCTCGGCCGGCTGCTGTCGCGCGAGGAGGGCAAGACCCTGCCCGAGGGCATCGGCGAAGCCGCGCGCGCCGGGCAGATCTTCAAGTATTTCGCCGGCCTGACCCTGGTGCGGACGGGCGATCTGCTGAATTCGGTCCGGCCTGGGGTGACGGTCGAGGTCACGCGCGAGCCCGTCGGCATCGTCGGGCTGATCACGCCTTGGAACTTCCCGATCGCGATCCCGGCCTGGAAGATCGCGCCGGCGCTGGCGTTCGGCAATTGCGTGGTGTTCAAGCCGGCCGACCTCGTGCCCGGCTCGGCCTGGGCGCTGGCCGACATCATCGGCCGGGCCGGCCTGCCGCCGGGCGTGTTCAACCTGGTGATGGGGCGCGGCTCGGTGGTGGGCGAGGCCATGGTCACCTCGCCGGCGGTGGCGGCGATCAGCTTCACCGGCTCGGTCGGCACGGGCCAGGCGATCGCCGCCAAGTGCGTCGCCGGGATGAAGAAGTTCCAGCTGGAGATGGGCGGCAAGAACCCGCTGGTCGTGCTCGACGACGCCGACCTCGGCACCGCGGTCAACTGCGCGGTCCAGGGCGGGTTCTTCTCGACCGGCCAGCGTTGCACGGCGAGCTCGCGGGTGATCGTCACCGAAGGCATCCACGACCGCTTCGTCGCGGCGGCGACCGAGGCGATGCGCGGGCTGGTGATCGACGACGCGCTCAAGGCGGGCACGCAGATCGGCCCGGTGGTCGACCAGAGCCAGCTCGACCAGGATCTCAAATACATCGACCTCGGGCGCCAGGAGGGTGCGAAGCTGGCCTGGGGTGGTGAGCGGCTGGACCGCGAGGCGCCCGGATTCTATCTCCAGCCGGCCCTGTTCACCGAGACCAGCAACGCGATGCGGATCAATCGCGAGGAGATTTTCGGCCCGGTCGCGACGGTGATCCGGGTCAAGGACTACGAGGAGGCGCTGGCGGTGGCCAACGACACGCCGTTCGGCCTGTCCGCCGGCATCTGCACCAGCTCGCTGAAATACTCGCAGCATTTCAAGCGCCATAGCGAGGCGGGGATGGTGATGGTCAACCTGCCGACCGCCGGCGTCGACTATCACGTGCCGTTCGGCGGGCGGAAGGGCAGCTCCTACGGGCCGCGCGAGCAGGGTGCCTATGCGGCGGAGTTCTACACCACCGTGAAGACCGCCTACGTCCTGCCCGTCTGAGCCGATGCCGGCCGCGATGGCGCGCGCCACCCGCCGGGCGGCCTTGGTCGGCCTCGGTCTCGGCGCCGCCGGTGCCGCCCTGGCCCAGGCGCCGATCCTGCCGGGGCCGGAGCTGTTGGCGGAAGGCGGCTTCGCCTGGCAGCCGGAGACAGCGCCGCAGGGGCCGGTGCTGGTCCTGGTCAGCCTCACCGAGCAGATCGCGCGGGTCTACCGCAACGGCATCGAGATCGGCATCGCCCGCGTCAGCACGGGCCGGCCGGGCTATCCGACGCCGACCGGCGTGTTCACCATCCTGCAGAAGGCGCGGGTGCATCATTCGAGCACCTACGACGAGGCGTCGATGCCCTATACCGAGCGCCTCACCTGGGACGGGGTGGCGCTGCATGCGGGCGGGGTGCCGGGCTATCCGAGCAGTCATGGCTGCGTGCACCTGCCGCTCGAGTTCGCCGAGCTCGTCTTCGGTGTGACCGCGGTCGGCGGCACGGTGGTGATCGCCGATCAGGCGCAGGCACCGGCCGACCTCGTGCATCCGGGCCTGATGCAGCCCACCACGAAGCTGCCCGGCGGCTCCGGCGACTTCGCATGGTCGCCCGAGCGGTCGCCGTTTGGGCCATTGAGTCTCCTGGTCAGCATCGCCGACGGCCAAGGCTACGCCTATCGCAACGGCATCGAGATCGGCCGGGCGACTGCGAGCTTTGCACGGCCAGGTGCGCCGCTCTTGCCGGCGGTCTACGTCCTGCTCGACAGGCGGACCGACGCCGGCACGCCCCTCTGGAGCGAGGTCGGCCTATTCGGCGCACACGATCCCGGCGTGCGGTCCGATGCGCTCGACCGGCTGGTGCTGCCGCCGGCGTTCACGGCCGAGCTGCGGCCCGCGCTGGTGCCGGGTACCTCGCTCTACTGCGCGCTCGGCTCGGCCACCAGCGACAGCCGCACCGGGCCGGGCTTCACCTTGCTCTCGGCGCGGGCGGCATGAAAGGCTCCGACGTTTGCGTCCGCAAGGCCGGGCCGGACGATGCCGCGCTGGTGAAACAACTGATCGAGGAGCTGAACCAGCACCAGGGCGAGCCCACGGGCCATGTCACCGAGGCGGCGGTCCGGCGCGATGCCTTCGGGCAGGCGCCGGAATTCATCGTCCTGCTGGCCGAGCTCGACGGGGTGGTGGCGGGCTATGCCCTCTACCACCCGACCTGGTCGACCGAGGTCGGCGAGCCAGGGCTCTACATCTACGACCTCTATGTCCGCGAGGATGCCCGCGGTCACGGAGTGGGGCGTGCCTTGATGGCGAGCGTCGCCGCGGCCGCCAAGGCCGAGGGCCGCGGCTTCCTCTGGTGGTGCTCCAAGCCATGGAACCGCGAGGCGCAGGCGTTCTATGCCGGCCTGGGCGCCATCGAGGAGGACATCAAGGCGCACGCTGTCTTCGGGGAGGCGTTTGACCGGCTCGCCGCGGCCGGCGAGGGCCGAAGGTAACCGCGGTCAGCGGGCCGAGCGCAGCGTGCGCTCCAGCAGCATCTCGTAGAGCGGGCGGCCGCCGAGCAGGGCGGCGGTCAGGCTCGCCATCGCCGCGCTGAGCGTGACGGCGAGCAGGGCAGGGTAGCCACCGGTCAGTTCCGCCACCAGCACCACGCCCACCAGCGGCGCGCGGACCGAACCGGTGAATAGGGCGGCCATGGCGGCGGCGACCACCGTCGCCGGCGTCAGCGGCAAGCCGGGCAGCAGCATCGCGGCCAGCTGGGCGAAGGCGAGACCGAGCAGCGTGGCGAGCGCCAGGATCGGGGCGAAGATGCCGCCGGGCGCGCCAGCGCCGTAGCTGAGCAGCGTCGCCACCGTCCGCAGCAGCAGGAGCAGGAGCAGCGTGTCGAGCTCGGGGCTCGCGGCGGTGAGCTGCGGGATGATGCCTTCGCCGCCGCCGCTGGCGAGCGGCATGGCGTAGAGCAGAGCCGTGAGGCCCAGTGCCAGAGCGAGGTCGAGCGTCAACGGAGCTCGGCGCGACCAGGCCCCGAGCAGATCGAGGGTCGCCAGCACCAGGCCGTTGAAGGCGGCACCGGCAGCACCTGCGAGGATCCCGAGCGCGACATAGAGCGGGTACTCGCCGAGTGCGGGCATCTCGATCGGCAGGCGCAGCTCGGGTCCCACGCCGGCGATCGCCTCGGTGACCAGGGTGGCGGCGACCGAGGCGATCAGGACCGCATGATAACTGGCGAAGCTGTAGGGCGAGGCGCGGCGCAGCTCCTCGATCACGAACAGGGCGCCGGCGATCGGCGCGTTGAAAGCGGCGGCGATGCCAGCACCCGCGCCGGCGGCGACCAGGGCCCTGGTCTCGGCGCGGTTGCAGCCGGTGCGTTGGGCGATGCCCAGCCCGGCAGCACCGCCCATCTGGATCGTCGGGCCTTCCCGGCCGAGGACGAAGCCTGCGCCCAGAGCCAGCCCGCCGCCCAGGAACTTGACGCCCAGGATGCGACGCCAACGCATCGGTCGCAGGCCGAGCAGATAGCCCTCGATCTCCTGCACTCCGCTGCCGGCGGTCTCCGGCGCCATGCGGCGGACGAGCAGGCGGGCAGTAGCAAGGGCAATGAGGACTCCCGCGAAGACGAGCAAGAGCCTCGCCCAGATTGCCGGGGGCAGCTGAGGCGGCAGGTGCCCCGCGAAGTGCCCGAGTGCGCTGACCACGTGCTGCACGGCGGCGCTCTGATCATAGTCTCCGGCGACGAACGCGGTGCGCCAGGCGGTCAAACGGTCGATCAGGCCATGAAACGCGGCGCCGAGCAGGCCGACGAGCAGGCCGGCCAGGAGCGCCAGCCAATAGACCCGGCTGCCGAGATCGGCGTTGGAATCGGTGACCTCGGGCTGCTCGGACATCGGCACCTCGCGCGATCGGCTGCTCCCGCCAAGCAAAACGGGAGCCGCAGGCGGCTCCCGTTCGCTCGCGCCTGACGCGTCAGGCTCGACGGTCAGCCCTTGATGCCGTCGGGCATGACCTTGTTGTCCTTCCAGGCGCCCAGCAGCAGGTCGTAGTCGACCGTGACTCCCTGCGGCTTCTCGTTGGCGAGCTTGGGCTTGGGCTCGAACTCGCCATTGTTGGACTTCTTGAACCAGTCCTCGGCGCTGGTCTCCGGGTTCAGCTTCGGCGCGCACTCGCCGCCGATGCCCGCCCGCTCCAGTCGCGCCATCACCTGATCCTGCTGCTTGGCCAGATTGTCCATGGCCTCCTGCGGCGTCTTCTCGCCGGTGACCGCATCGGCCACGTTGGCCCACCACAGCTGTGCCAGCTTCGGATAGTCGGGGACGTTCACGCCGGTCGGCGTCCAGGCGACACGGGCCGGGCTGCGGTAGAACTCGACCAGACCGCCCAGCTTGGGCGCCCGCTCGGTGAAGCTCTTGTCGCGGATGTCCGAATCGCGAATCGGCGTCAGCCCGACATGGGTCTTCTTGAGCGAGGTGGTCTTGCACACGCAGAACTGGCCGTACAGCCAGCCGGCCGACCGGCGGTCGACCGGGGTCGAGCGCATCAGCGTCCAGGAGCCGACATCCTGGTAGCCGAGCTTGGTGCCCTCTTGCCAGTAGGGCCCGTGCGGCGATGGGGCCATGCGCCACTTGGGCGTGCCGTCGGCGTTCATCACCGGCAGTCCGGGCTTCGCCGAGGATGCAGTGAACGCCGAATACCAGAAGATCTGCTGCGCGATCGCCCCCTGGCCCGGGACCGGGCCGGCCTCGGAGAAGGTCATGCCGGCGGCTTCAGGCGGCGCGTAGGCCTTGAGCCACTCGATGTACTTCTCGAGCGCGTAGACCGCACCCGGGCCGTTGGTGCCGCCGCCGCGGGTGATCGAGGAGCCGACCGGGCGGCAGCCCTCCATGCGGATCCCCCACTCGTCGACCGGCAGGCCGTTGGGGATGCCCTTGTCGCTCATGCCGGCCATCGACAGCCAGGCGTCGGTGAACCGCCAGCCGAGCGAGGGGTCCTTCTTGCCATAGTCCATGTGGCCGTAGACGCGGACGCCGTTGATCTCCTTCACCTCGTTGGTAAAGAAGGCGGCGATGTCCTCGTAGGCCGACCAGTTGACCGGCACGCCGAGGTCGTAGCCCTTGGATTTCTTGAACGCCTCCTTGAGCTTCGGGTCGGTGAACCAGTCGTAGCGGAACCAGTAGAGGTTCGCGAACTGCTGGTCGGGGAGTTGCCACAGCACGTTGTTCGGGCCGGTGGTGAACGACTTGCCCATGAAGTCGTCGATATCCAGGGTCGGCAGGGTGACCTGCTTGCCGTCGCCCGTCATCCAGTCGCTGAGCGGTGCCACCTTGTCGTAGCGGAAGTGGGTGCCGACCAGATCGCTGTCGTTGATGTAGGCGTCGTAGATGTTCTGATCGGACTGCATCTGCGTCTGCAGCTTCTCGATCACGTCGCCTTCCTGCATCAGATCATGGGTGAGGTTGATGCCCGTGATCTCGCTGAAGGCCTTGGCCAGGACCTGCGATTCGTAGACGTGGGTGTCGATCGTCTCGGAGGCGATCTTGATGTCCATGCCCTTGAACGGCTTGGCGGCCTTCCTGGAACCAGGTCAGCTCCTCGATCTGCTGGTCCTTGGTGAGGGTCGAGGGCTGGAACTCGTCGATCCACTTGTTGATCGTCGCGTCCGCCGCGTTGGCGCGGATGATCCCCGGCATCGCGAAACCCGCGCCTGCCGCCGCGGTCGACATCAGGAACTGACGCCGGCCCACATGCCATTTCGTCACGTCTCTGCACTCCCTGTCGTGCCCCCGCATGGTTTCCCGGCGGTCGGGGCATTTCCCGCCGGTACGGAACGGGCGAGAGCGGCTCAGCCGAACCGCATCACCACGAGAAACCAGATCAAGGCGATGATCGAGCCGACCCACAGCGCCTGGTCGGTGCCCATCATCCAGCCGAGGTGAATCCAGGCGGCACCCAGCAGGCCGATGAACAGCCGGTCGCCGCGGGTGGTCGCCATCGGCAGGAAGCCGCGCCGCTCGGTCGTCGGCTGGACGATCTGCCAGAGGGTCATCATCAGCAGCATGACCACCACCGCCGAGAAGAACATGGCGGTGGGCCAGGTCCAGGCCATCGAGCCGATCAGCTTGCCCAGGCGGTCGAGGAAGCCTCCGTCCTGCATGGCCTCACACCCGACCCAGGGCAAAGCCCTTGGCGATGTAGTTGCGCACGAACCAGATCACGAGCGCGCCGGGCACGATGGTCAGCACGCCCGCGGCGGCCAGCGTGCCCCAGTCCATGCCCGCCGCAGAGACGGTCCGGGTCATCGTGGCGGCGATCGGCTTGGCGTTGACGGTGGTCAGGGTGCGCGCCAGCAAGAGCTCGACCCAGCTGAACATGAAGCAGAAGAACGCGGTCACGCCGACGCCGGACTTGATAAGTGGCAGGAAGATCCGGATGAAGAAGCGCGGGAAGGAGTAGCCGTCGAGATAGGCGGTCTCGTCGATCTCCTTGGGCACGCCCGACATGAAGCCTTCCAGGATCCAGACCGCGAGCGGCACGTTGAACAGGCAGTGGGCGAGCGCCACGGCGATGTGCGTGTCGAACAGACCGATCGTCTGGTAGAGCTGAAAGAACGGCAGCAGGAAGACCGCCGGCGGCGACATCCGGTTGGTCAGCAGCCAGAAGAACATGTGCTTGTCGCCGATGAACTTGTAGCGCGAAAACGCATAGGCGGCGGGCAGTGCCACGCCCAGGCTCAGCACGACGTTGATCGCGACGTAGATCAGCGAGTTGATGTAGCCCGAGTACCAGGCCGGGTCGGTGAAGATCCGGGCGTAATTGGCGATGGTCGGTGCGGCCGGGACCAGCGTGAGCCCGCTCAGGATCTCCTCGTTGGTCTTCAACGACATGTTGACCAGCCAGTAGATCGGCAGCAGCAGGAACAGGAAGTAGATCAGGAGGCCGTAGGTCTTCACCCTCATGCCCGGTCTCCCGTGCCGACCCGGGTCATCACGTTGTAGAAGATGAAGCTCAGCGTCAGGATGATCAGGAAGTAGACGATCGAGATCGCCGCCGCCGGGCCGAGGTCGAACTGGCCGACCGCGATCTTGGCCAAGTGGATCGAGAGGAAGGTCGTAGCGCTGCCGGGGCCGCCGCCGGTGACCACGAACGGCTCGGTGTAGATCATGAAGCTGTCCATGAAGCGCAGCAGCACCGCGATCAGGAGGACGCCGCGCATCTTGGGCAGCTCGATGAAGCGGAACACCGCCCAGCGCGAGGCGCCGTCGATCGACGCCGCCTGATAGAAGGCTGGTGGGATCGCGCGCAGCCCGGCATAGCACAAGAGCGCCACGAGTGGCGTCCAGTGCCAGACGTCCATGACGACGATAGTGAGCCAAGCGTCCCAGGGGTCGGCGGTGTAGTTGTAGTCGACGCCGACGCGGTTGATCAGCCAGCCGGCAAGGCCGATGTCGCCGCGGGCGAAGATCTGCCAGATGGTGCCGACCACGTTCCACGGGATCAGCAGCGGCAGCGCCATGACCACGAGCGTCGCCGAGGCGGCGATGCCGCTGGCCGGCATGGCAAGCGCGATGGCGATGCCGAGCGGGATCTCGATCGCCAGGATGGTCAGGCTGAAGACGAGCTGGCGGATGACCGCATTGTGCAGGTCGCTGTCGGCGAGCACCTGGGTGAACCAGTCGGTGCCGACCCAGACCCGGTCGGTGGGGCCGAAAATGTCCTGGAAGGCGTAGTTCACCACGGTCATCAGCGGGATGATCGCGCTGAACGCCACCAGCAGGAACACCGGCAGGACCAGGAGCCAAGCGGCATTGTTCTGGGTCTTGTCCATGGTCCCGCCCCGTCAGCCGATCAGCCGGCTGTCGGCATAGAGAAGGGTTCGCGCCGGCGCGAAGGAGAGGTGGGCCGTCTCGCCCGGCGCCTGCGCATCCTCGTCCATCTTCGCCTTCAGCAGGTGTGCGCCGAGGCGGCCGGTCAGCAGCTTGTAGTTGCCGAGATCCTCGACGCGCTCGACCTGGACCGGCAGCGTGGTCTCGTCGGGGGCCGTGCGCACGGTGATGAACTCCGGCCGGATGCCGAGCTCCAGCCTGGCGTTGGGCGTCTCCGCAGCGGCCCTGGCCCAGTGCGCGCCGAGCACGGCATCCGTGCCTTCGATGCGCAGGCCCTCGCTCTCCAGCCGGCAGGGCATGAAGTTCATGCCGGGCGAGCCGATGAAGTAGCCGACGAAGCTGTGGGCCGGGCGCTCGAACAGATCCTGGGGTGTGCCGAGCTGGACGACCTCGCCCTCGTACATGACCACCACCTTGTGGGCGAAGGTGAGCGCCTCGTTCTGGTCGTGGGTGACGTAGACGAGCGTGTGCCGGAAGCGATTGTGCACCTCCTTGAGCTTGCGGCGGAGCTGCCACTTGAGGTGCGGGTCGATCACGGTCAGCGGCTCGTCGAACAGGATCGCCGCGACATCTTCGCGGACCAGGCCACGGCCGAGCGAGATCTTCTGCTTCTGGTCGGCGGTGAGCCTCGAGGCGCGGCGCTTCATCAACGGCTCGAGGTCGAGCATGGCCGCGACCTCGGCGATGCGCGCCGCGATGGCGGCGGGCGCCACGCCCCGGTTGCGCAGGGGAAAGGCGAGATTCTCCCCGACGGTCATGGTGTCGTAGATGACCGGGAACTGGAACACCTGGGCGATGTTGCGCTGGGCCGGGGAAAGGGCGGTCACGTCCTTGCGGTCGAACAGGACCCGCCCCTCGCTGGGGCGCAGCAGGCCGGAGATGATGTTGAGCAGGGTGGTCTTGCCGCAGCCCGAAGGGCCGAGCAGGGCGTAGGCACCGCCATCCTCGAACGCGAACTGCAGCGGCTTGAGCGCGTAGTCCTGCGGCCCGCGGGGGTCGGCGGTGTAGGCGTGGGCGACGTTCTCGAACTCGATCCTCGCCATCCGCTCAGCCCCCGGCCGCGGCGCGCTCGGGTGCGCGCTCGAGCTGCCCGGCGCGATCAAAGGCGAAGAGCCGGCTCGGGTCGACGAACACCTCCACCGCCTGATGCAACGCGTGCTCGTGCACGCCCTCCTCCTGCACCACCCAGCGCAGATCGCCGTTGCGGACGTGGATGAACGTCTCGGAGCCGGAGATCTCGGCGAGTTCGACCTGGGCCTGAAGCTTGATGTCGCTCGGTCGCTGCGCGCGGATCGACAGATGGTTGGCGCGCACCCCCAAAGTGCGAGGGCCTTCCGGCAGTCGCGCCAAGTGCGGCGGCATGGTCAGCGTCAAGCCGCCGCGACTGCGGGCGACGCCATTCTGCAGTGTCACCTCGAGCCTGTTCATCGGCGGGTCGCTGAACACCGCAGCGACCCGCAGCGAGGCCGGGTTGTGGTAGACCTGGACCGTCGGGCCGGTCTGCAGGACGCGGCCCTCGTCCATCACGATCACCTCCCCGCCCATGATCAGCGCCTCGAGCGGCTCGGTGGTCGCATAGACGACCGTCGTCTGCTGGCGGGCGAACAGGTCGCGCAGCTCGGAGCGCAGCTCCTCGCGCAGCTTATAGTCGAGATTGACCAGAGGCTCGTCCAGGAGGAGCAGCCCCGCGCGCTTGACCAGCGCCCGGGCGATGGCGAGCCGCTGCTGCTGGCCGCCCGACAGCGCGCCGGGCAGCCGGTCGAGCAGGTGGTCGATGTGCAGGAGGCGCGCCGTGTCGCGGACCTGGCGGTCGATCTCCGCCGCGGCGATGCCCTGCAGCCGCAGGGGGGAGGCGATGTTGTCGTAGGCGGTGAGCGTCGGGTAGTTGATGAACTGCTGGTAGACCATCGCCACGCTGCGCTCGCGGACCGAGCGGCCCGTGACGTCGACGTCGTCGGCGAAGATCCGTCCTGTGGTGGGCTGGTCCAACCCCGCCATCAGCCGCATCAGCGAGGTCTTGCCGGCGAGCGTCGGGCCGAGCAGCACGTAGAGCTGCCCCTCGGTCAGCGTCAGGGTCAGCGGCTCGATCCAGACCTCGCGGCCGACGACCCGCTCGACGCTGTCCAGTCGGAGGCTCACGACCGCACCGCTTCGCGCCACTCGGGTGCTGCCGCCGAGCCCAGCAGCTCGCCGAGCCGCACCATCGTGTCCTCCCCCACATGCAGGCCGAGCCGGGAGCGGCGCCAGAGGATGTCCTCCGCCGTGCGCGCCCACTCGTGCTCGACCAGGTAGCGCACCTCAGCCTCGTACAGCCCGCCGCCAAGATCCAGCCCCAGATCGGCGATCGAATGCGCGCCGCCGAGCAGGGTCGCCAGCCGGGTGCCGTAGGCTCGCGCCCAGCGCCGCAGGGTGGCATCCGGCACCCAGGAGTGGTCGCGCCGCGCCGTCGCGAGAAACGCGGCGAAGTCCGCGCCGGGCATGTCGCCCCCCGGCAGCGCGGCGCCGGCGGTCCAGGCGCCGCCCGAAAAGCCCATGACCGGCTGGAGCTTCTCCAGGGCATGCTCGGCGAGCTTGCGGTAGGTCGTGATCTTGCCGCCGAAGATCGACAGCAGCGGAGCGCGGCCCGGTCCCGCATCCAGGTCGAAGACGTAGTCGCGCGTCACCGCCGAGGCGCTGCCGCTGGCATCGTCGTAGAGCGGCCGGACGCCGGCATAGGACCAGACCACGTCCGCGGGTGCGATCTCGCGGCGGAAGTACCGGTTGACCACCCGGCAGAGATATTCGGTCTCGTCCTGCGTGATCTGCGCCCGGGCGGGATCGCCCTCATAGGGCACGTCGGTGGTCCCGATCAGGCTGAAGGCGCCTTCGAACGGGATGACGAAGACGATACGCTTGTCGTCGTTCTGCAGGATGTAGGGATGCTCGCCCGGGTAGAGGCGCGGCACCACGATGTGCGACCCCTTGATCAGCCGCACCCGCTTGCCCGAGCTCACGCCGAGTGCCCCGTGGAGAAAGCTCGAGACCCAGGGGCCGGCGGCATTGACCAGCGCCCGCGCATGCACCTCGCTGCTGCGGCCGCCACTCTCCCGGAGCTCCGCGAGCCAGCCGCCGTCCGTACGGTGTGCCCGCACGCAGCGCGTGCGGGTCCGGATCTGCGCGCCCCGCCCGGCGGCGTCGACGGCATTCAGCGCGACCAGACGGCTGTCCTCGACCCAGCAGTCCGAGTAGGTGAAGCCGCGCTTGACCCAGGGCTGCAGCGGATCGCCGAGGGCCCCCGGCGCCGCGAGATCGACCGCGGTCGAGCCCGGCAGGATCTCGCGGCCGCCCAGATGGTCGTAGAGCAGCAGGCCCAGGCGGATCATCCAGGCCGGCCGCTGCTCCGGGCTGTGCGGCAGGACGAAGCTGAGGGGCCACACGATGTGCGGTGCCGCGCGCAGCAGCACCTCGCGCTCGATCAGCGCCTCGCGCACCAGCCGGAACTCGTAATATTCGAGGTAGCGCAGGCCGCCATGGATCAGCTTGGACGACCAGCGCGAGGTATGGCTGGCCAGATCGTCCTGCTCGACCAGCACGACCGACAGGCCGCGCCCGGCCGCATCGCGCGCGATGCCGGCGCCGTTGATGCCGCCGCCCACGATCAGCAGATCGACCTGCTTCTCCAGCTCTCTGCCTCCCTCTTCTGAGTTTTTCGTATCAGAACGCCAAAAGCTCGCAATCGAAAATCTCAGCTTGCCAACTGCCGCTCCGCATCGGCGACGAACAGCGCCACGCCGCCGGCCTCGATCCGCTGCAGCAGCGCAGGCGGCGGCGGCGCGTCGGTGAACAGCGCGTCGATCTCGTCGAGGCTGCCGAGCCTGACCATGGCGTTGCGGCCGAACTTGCCGTGGTCGGCGGCGAGGAACACTTGGCGGGAGTTGCCGATGATCGCCTGGGCCACGCGCACTTCCTGATAGTCGAAATCGAGCAGCGTGCCGTCGAGGTCGATGCCGCTGATGCCGATCACGCCGAAGTCGACGCGGAACTGGCGGATCAGGTCGATCGTCGCCTCGCCGACGATGCCGCGGTCGCGGGCGCGCACCACGCCGCCGGCGACCGTGACCTGGAAGTCGGCCTTGCCGCTGAGCAGGGCCGCCACGTTCAGGTTGTTGGTGATCACCCGCAGCCCGACATGGCGCATCAGCGACCTGGCGATCTCCTCGGTCGTGGTGCCGATGTTGATGAACAGCGAGGCGTGGTCGGGGATGTGCTCGGCCACCATGCGGGCGATCCGGCGCTTCTCCTCGACGCGCAGCACCTGACGGTCGGGATAGGCGATGTTCTCGACGGACGACGCCAGCGCAGCACCGCCGTGGTGCCGCTGCAGCACGGCCTGCCCGCACAGCGCGTTGATGTCGCGCCGCACCGTCTGCGGGGTCACCGCAAAGCGCTGGGCGAGCGCATCGATGCTGACGAACCCCTGCTGCCGGACCAGATCGACGATCTGGGCCCGCCGCTCCTCGTTCCCGGCCAACCGGCCCGCCTCCCGCGCGGGTTCATGTTCGCAATCGAACATGCCAGCGGATGCGAGCGAAGCAAGCGAAAACCGCTCAGCTGCGGACGCGGGCCACGGCGCGGCGCCAGCCTTCGAGCAGCCGGGCGCGCTCGTTGGCCGGCATACGCGGCTCGAAGCGCCGCTCCAGACGCCAAGCGCGGGCGATCTCGTCGAGCGAGCCGAAGACCCCTGCGGCCAGGCCGGCCAGATAGGCGGCTCCCAAGGCCGTGGTCTCGATGACGGCCGGCCGCTCGACCGGCCGGTCGAGCATGTCCGCCAGGAACTGGCACAGCCAGTCGTTGACGACCATGCCGCCGTCGACCCGCAGCGTCCCGAGCCCGGCCCCGGCCGCACCGCCGCGCATGTCGGCGACGAAGGCGTCGGCCAGATCGGCCGTCTGGTACGCGACCGCCTCGAGCGCCGCGCGGACGATATGGGCGATGCCACTGTCGCGGGTCAGGCCGAGGATGGCGCCGCGCGCATCGGGATCCCAGTGCGGCGCACCGAGGCCGGTGAAGGCGGGCACGAGATAGACGCCTTCGGTCGAGGGCAAGTCGCGGGCCAGGGCCTCGCTCTCGGCGGCAGAGGTGATCACGCGCAGGCCGTCGCGCAGCCACTGCATGGCGGCGCCGGCGACGAAGATGCTGCCCTCCAGGGCGTAGGTGGTCCGGCCGCCGAGCCGGTAGGCGACGGTCGTCAGCAGGCGGTTCGCCGACTCGACGCAGCGCTCGCCGGTGTTGACCAGCATGAAGCAGCCGGTGCCGTAGGTGCTCTTGCTCATGCCCGGGGTGAAGCAGGCCTGGCCGACCGTGGCCGCCTGCTGGTCGCCGGCGACGCCCAGGATCGGGATCGCGGCGCCGAACAGTTCGGGGGCGGTGGTGCCGAACTCGCCCGAGCAGTCACGCACCTCGGGCAGGACCGCGGCCGGGATCCGCAGCGCCTCGAGCATCCGCGCGTCCCAGCGCTGGTCGACGATGTCGAACAGCATGGTGCGCGAGGCGTTGGTGGCGTCGGTGGCGTGGACGCGGCCGCCGGTGAGGCGCCAGAGCAAGAAGCTGTCGATGGTGCCGAAGGCGAGCGCGCCGTTCTCGGCGGCGCGGCGGGCGCCCGGCACGTTGTCCAGCAGCCAGGCGAGCTTGGTGCCGGAGAAATAGGCGTCGATCACCAGGCCGGTGCGCGCGCGGACATGCGCCTCCAGCCCGTCGGCGACCAGCCGGCGGCAGCTATCGGCCGTGCGGCGGTCCTGCCAGACGATGGCGCGATGGACGGCACTGCCGGTCCCGCGTTCCCACAGGACGGTCGTCTCGCGCTGGTTGGTGATGCCGATCGCGGCGACCTCGCCGGCCGCGACGCCGGCCGCGGCCATCGCCTGGCGGCAGACGGCGAGGACGTCCTGCCAGATGTCCTCGGGATCGTGCTCGACCCAGCCGTCCTCGGGGAAATGCTGCGGCAGCTCCTTCTGCCCGGTGCCGACGCTCCGGCCCTCGCGGTCGAACAGGATGGCGCGGCTGCTGGTCGTTCCCTGATCGATCGCGAGCACGTAGCTGGCGCGCATGGTCTTCCCCCGAGCGGACGCGCGGCGACCTTGGACCGCCGCGGGGAGGGCCACAACCCCGTCGTGGCGGCTGCCGTACCGCAGCCTGTCGCGAGCGGCCGGGTGCAGCCGTGACTTGGGGCGCGACTTGCAGTCGAGCAGGACGACCTGGACACCGACGCCTCGACATCGTACTTGTCAATCATATAGTGTATAGATTGCGAGTTTGCCTTACCTGTAGTGCATTTAGCAAGTTTAATTGTCGAGTTACGATTCTTAGCTTGATTGGTGGCTGAATTTCTGTAAGCCATGATGTCTCGACAGACGTAGAATAATATTGGCCGAGCAATTCGGCCCTTTCGCCAAGGCACGCTCGGTCCGATGCGGAAACCTATGCGTGAGAAGCGGCAGAGCATTCTCACGCGATTGACATTTACCAGTACTCGGAGAACAATCATGAATATTGCAGGAAGTTTGCCGAGCGTGGCGATGATGGCCACGGTTGCACTGGCGTCGGGGGCAGCCTCGGCGAATACGGGCTGCCCGGTAAGCTACAATCAGCTGAAGACCGCGGTCACGCAGGCCGCAAGTCAAGACAGCACGGGACTCAACAACAATTTTTGGGCGGTGGTGGTCAATCGCCAGGCCGTCGTCTGCGCCGTCGCCTTCTCGGGGCCGGCCATCGATTCGCAATGGCTGCTGAGCCGCCAGATCGCCGCCGCCAAGGCGTTCACCGCCAACGGGCTGAGCCTCAATGGCGCGCCGGTCTCGACCGCGGCACTCTATTCCTGGGTCCTGCCGATCGTCCCCCAGGGCGATCCCGGGAGCCAGACCGGGCCGTCGGCCAATCCGCTCTATGGCCTGAACGGTGGCAACGTCCTGGACAGCAACGCCGCCTTTGCCGGCGACTACGGCAAGTTCGGCAGCCCCCAGGACCCGATGATCGGCAAGCGGGTCGGCGGCACGATCACCTTCGGCGGCGGCCTCGGCCTGTACTCGGGCGCCACCCCGGTCGGCGGCCTGGGCCTCTCCGGTGACACGGCCTGCGCGGACCACTCCACCGCCTGGCTCACCCGGAAGAAGCTCGGCCTGGTGCCCAATCCGGAGGGCCCGCTCGACTACATCACCCTGGGCACGACGGCGCACCCGCACTGCCCGAACGACGGCGGCACGCAAGGTCAAGCGCCTGCGACGTAGGCCAGGCGAGCGGGGTGACCGCCCCGGGCACCCCACGCTCAACCGCGGGCGAGCCGCTCCCAACGCGCCGCGCTCAGGCCGGCCGTCGCTTACGCGTGAGCCCGTCCAGCCGCCGGCGCTGGTGGTGGTTGAGGGGCGCGGACCCGGGTTCGGGCCTGCCGTTTGCCGGATGCGGCTCGGCCGCACCGTCGCCAGCAACCGTTGTTGTACTCACTCTTGCCTTGGGTCCTTCCAGGGTGGCTTGGACCTTCAGCATGGCGATGAGGGTGACGAGCATCTTGCGCATCAGGGCGGCGAGCACGAGCTTGGGCGGTTTGCCCCTGGCGGTGAGCTGGGCGTAGCGGGCTTTGATGGGGCTCTTGTCGGTCTTGAGGCTGGCGACGGCGGCCATGTAGAGGGCGCGGCGGACCTGGCCGCGGCCGCCTTTGATGACGCGGCGGTTCTCGCGCAGGCCACTGTCCCTGGCGACCGGGGCCACGCCGGCGAGCGCCGCGATCTTGCGCCGGTCGAGGCTGCCCAGCTCCGGCAGCTCGGCCAGCAGGGTGGCGGCCAGGATCGGGCCGCGGCCGGGCATGGAGCAGAGCAGCGCGTAGTCGGCGGCCAGCGCCGCATCGGCGGCGATCCGCTGGCGCCGCAGGGCGAGATCGGGCAAGCCCGATGGTCAGGATCTCGCGCAGCTCCAGGCGGGCCGGCGCGGGCAAAGGCGTGGCGGCCGGGCGCATGACCTCGCCATAACGCGCGATCAGCTTGGCATCGATACGGTCGGTCTTAGCCTCCAGGCCCATGCCGCGGGCAAAGTCGCGCACCCGCCCTCCGGCGCCTTGGCGCCGGCTGCTGAGCGAGCGCAAGGTTGCCGTGGCCGTGGTCAACGCATTTCGCGTGCGCCAGTTCGCCAAGGCTTCCGGCCTGCTCGCCAAGACCGACCGCCTGGATGCGGCGGTGATCGCCTGCTACGGCGCCTTAGCCAAGCCGGCGCCCACCCCGGTGCGGGCCGGCGCGCGCGAGCTGCTGCTCTACCGGCGCCAGCTCCTGGCAGAGATCGCCGCCCGCGCCCAACAGCTGGCTCATCTGCGCACCGCAGCCCTGATCGAGCGCGCCCAGGCGGCGCTGCAGCGGCTGCGCCAGGACAAGAAGGAGCTCGACCGGCTGATGCAGGACACCATCGCCGGCGATGCGAAGCTGCAGGCGAAAGCCAGACTGCTCCAAGGCACCCCCGGCGCCGGGCCGGTGCTGATCGCCACGCTCCTAGCCGAGCTCCCCGAGCTCGGCAGCCTCGACCGGCGCCAGATCGCGAGCCTCGCGGGCCTCGCCCCGGTCGCCAGGGACAGCGGGCTGATGCGCGGCCGCAGGGTCGTCCAGGGCGGCCGCAAGGAGGTCCGCTCAGCCCTCTACATGGCAACCTTGGCGCTCAGCCGCCGCGCGTCCCGCTTCGCCCTCGCCTACCGCGCGCTTGTCGCCGAGGGCAAACCCAAGAAGCTCGCCCTGGTCGCCACCATGCGCAAGCTCCTGGTCATCCTCAACGCCATCGCCAGATACAACACGCCCTTGCGCGATCAGCCGCTCAAGGCCGCAGCGTGAGACCGCCAACTCAACGGTTGCTGACGCTGCGGAACGAACCCGACGACCCGGTCCCGCCGCGTGTCGTCGCCTTGCGGGCCGCGATCATGGCCGAGCACGCTGCCCGCCTCGCCGACCCGGAGCGCGACCCCGCCATCATGGATGGGCTGGTGCGGGAGGTCGCCGCCGCCTGGGGGTTGCCGGCCGTGCTGCCCTGACGGCCGGGCGTCACCACTCGACCAGCCGCGGGAACAGGATCTTGGCCAGGGTCAGGAACAGGCTGCTGGATTTGCTGACATCGTCCTCGTCGAGCCGGTTGACGTTGACGACGATCGTCGCATCGCGCTCGGGCAGGTAGTAGGCCTCGCTGCTGAAGCCGAAGATCGTGCCGTCGTGGCCGCAGAACGGGCCGATCCGCACGATCCCCTCGCCGTAGCGGACAAAGTCGGGCGAGCCGTCGACCGGCTCGCCGCGCAGCCGCGCCCGCTGGGTGGCGGGCTGGAGCAGGCCGGGCGTGCAGATGGCGCGGACGTAGGTGCGCAGGTCCGCGACGGTGGAGATCATGGCACCGGCACCGCCGGCCACCCCCGGGTTGAGCCGGGTGACGTCGCGGAACGAGCCGGTGTCGGGCAGGAAGCTGTAGCCATGCAGCGGGCCGGGCAGTTCGACGCCGGAGGGATAGAGCGTGTGGCGCAGGCCGAGCGGGGCCAGGACCGTTCGCTCGATCTGCGCGCCGAGCGACCGGCCGGTGACCTTCTCGACGATCCGTTCCAGGAGCGAATAGTTGACGTTGGTGTAGACCGTGCGCCGGCCCGGTGGGACGAAGCGGTCGGCGAGCCTGGCCGCGGCGCGGATGGCCGCCTCCGCATCGAAGTCGACGAAGCGGTGGTCAAAGTAGAAGCGCAGGAACGCCTGGTCGAACGGGTCGGCGATGCCGCTGCGCATTCGCAGGAGGTCGTCGACCGTGATCGAATGCGCGTTGGGGAACCAGGGATACCATTTGGCCAGCCTGTCGGACTTCTTCAGCCGGCCGGCCTCGACCAGCTGGAGTACCGCGGTGGCGACGAAGGTCTTGGTGATGCTGGCGATGCGGAACGGGTCGGCGAGCCGCCGCGGCCGCCCTGTCCGCCGGTCGGCCTCGCCCCGCACCGCCACATAGTCGCCGCGCCCGGGGATGCGGATGTCCACCACCACGCCCGGCAGGCCCAGCGCGCGGACCTCCTCGTCGACGGCGTGATCCAGCGCCCGGACGGTCGCCGGCGGCAGGGGCTGGTTCGCGGCGGCGCCGCCTTGCCCGACCGCGAGCGCGACGAGACCGGCGAGCAGCGGCCCCCCGATCCTGGCTGCCCACCCCTGCTTCATCGGTTCCTCCCTGGTGCGCCTTTGGCGGCGTCCGAGCCTAATGCTGCCCGACCGTGCGATGCCGGTCTAGCGGCTGCCGAGATGGACGGCTTCGATGTTGTTGCCGGCCGGGTCGAGGACGAAGGCCGCGTAGTAGCCGGGCGCGTAGGGGCGCTCGCCCGGCCCGCCATGGTCGCGGCCGTCGGCGGCGAGGGCGGCCCGATGGAAGCGCTCGACCATCGCCCGGTCGGCCGCCCGGAAGGCGAGATGGACCCGCCCCGTGCACGGCCACTGTCCTCGCCGTCGAGCCACAGCTCACCGGCCGCGAGATGGTGGGCCTGATCGGGGGCGATCGGCACGCCGAGCTCGGCCAGCACCGCCCGGTAGAACCGCTCGGCCGCCGGCAGGTCGGGAACGCGCAGGTGGATGTGGTCGATCAGCCGACCGCGGTGGTGCTGCATGGTGGCATCCCTGCCAGGCTGGCGCCCTGGTTGCCGGGCTGATCGCCCAAACCGAGACGCCAGCAGTGCCCGACGTTCCTTCCGAAGCCGGCGAAGGCTTGCCGGCGATCCCCACGGGCCTCATTTCGATGCCGTCCACAACCAGCGGCAACGTCCAGCCCATGACCGTATTCCAGGCCCATCGGTTCAACTTGGCGAGCTCGGCCGTCCTGAGCGCCTGCTGCCTGCTCGCGGCCTGCGCCGAAGTCGAGAGCGCGTCCTCGCTGCGCAGGCAGGGATATTCGGAAAGCTATGTCGCGGGCTACGCGGCAGGCTGCGAGAGCGGGAAGAAGGTCGGCGGCTCTCTCATCGCCAGAGAGCAGCGTGATCCGGCCGCCTATCAGGCCGACCCCGATTACCGTGGGGGTTGGGACAAGGCGTTCATGGCCTGCAGCGAGGAGGAGCGCAGCCTGCAGGAGGCCTTCGGCGGCGGCACCGTTCCGACGCCCACGCAGCACTCGGACCACATCGACGAGAAGGGGCTCCTGCAGGGCATCGACACGACGCCGATCAAGGACGCAGGCTGGTAGCGACGCCATAGGGCCACCCGCGCGCCGCGCGTCGCTAGAACTCGATCCCCAGCTGGCCCTTGATGCCGGCGCGGAACGGGTGCTTGACCTGCTTCATCTCGGTCACCAGGTCGGCGGCCTCGATCAGCTCGGGCTTGGCGTTGCGGCCGGTGACGACGACATGCAGGCCGGGCCGGCGGGCGGCCAGGGCGGCCAGCACCTCGGCAAGCGGCAGGGTGTCGTAGCGCAGGACGATGTTGAGCTCGTCGAGGATCACCAGATGCAGCTCCGGGTCCTGCAGCATCGCCTCGGCCTCGGCGAAGGCGGCACGGGCGGCGGCGACGTCCTGGGCGCGGTCCTGGGTCTCCCAGGTGAAGCCGTGGCCCATGACCTTGATGGTGACCAGCTCGGGGAAGCGCTCGAGCAGCCGCCGCTCGCCCGGCACCGCCCGGCCCTTGACGAACTGCACCACGCCCAGCTTCAGGCCGTGGCCGAGGCAGCGCATGGCGAGGCCCCAGGCGGCCGTGCTCTTGCCCTTGCCGGTGCCGGTATGGACCATGAGCAGGCCCTTCTCGCCGGTCTTGCTGGCGTAGAGCCGGTCCTTGGCGGCCTTGATCCGGGCCATCTTCGCCCGATGCTCGGCCTCGTCGCGCTCGGTCATGCAGTACCTCTCCCGGCAAGCCCGTCCAGCAGCTCGCCCACGCTGTTGCGGCGCGGCCGCCAGAGGCCGCGCTCGACGGCTTCCCGGAAGCGCTCGGCGATCTCGCGCAAGGCGGCGGGGTTGGCCCCGGCGATGAAGTCACGCACATGATCGTCGGCGAGATAGGCGTCGAACAGGGCGTCGAAGTGATGATCCTCGACCACGCCCGAGGTGGCGGCGAAGGCGAACAGATAGTCGACCGTGGCGGCGATCTCGAAGGCGCCCTTGTAGCCGTGGCGCATGACGCCGCGCAGCCATTTCGGGTTGGCGGCGCGGCCGCGCACCACCCGGCCGATCTCCTCCTTGAGCGTCCGCACGCGCGGATGGTCGGGGCGGGCATGGTCGTTGTGGAAGATCTCCGGCTGTCGGCCGGAGAGATGGCGCACGGTCGCGGCGAGGCCGCCCTCGAACTGGTAGTAGTCGTCGCTGTCGAGCAGGTCGTGCTCGCGATTGTCCTGGTTGTGCAGGACCAGCTCGACCCGGCGCAGGCGGGCGGCGAGGTCCGGGCCGGCGCCCGCACCCTCCAGGCCGCGACCATAGGCGTAGCCGCCCCAGGCCAGCCACGCCTCGGCAAGATCGTCCTGGTCGCGCCAGCCGCGCTCGTCGATCAGCGCCTGCAGGCCGGCACCGTAGGAGCCGGGCATGCTGCCGAAGATGCGGCCGACCGCCCGGCGCCGCGCCGCATCCTCCGGCACCCCCGCCGCCACCAGCGCGCGGATCTCGGCCCGGCTCGCCGCCGCCAGCGGATTGTCGGCCTCCTCTTCGTCCAGCCGCGCCACCGCCCGCACCGCATCGTCGATCAGCTCGATCTGGGCGGGGAAGGCGTCGCGGAAGAAGCCGGAGACGCGCAGGGTGACGTCGACCCGCGGCCGGCCGAGCACCGACAGCGGCAGGACCTCGACGCCCGTCACCCGCCGGCTGTCCGTGTCCCACACCGGCCGGCAGCCGAGCAGCGCCAGCGCCTGGGCGATGTCGTCGCCGCCGGTGCGCATGTTGGCGGTACCCCAGGCCGACAGCGCCACCTGCCGCGGCCAGGTGCCGTGGCGCTGCAGATACTGCTCGACCACCAGCCCGGCCGAGCGCCAGCCGAGCCGCCAGGCGGCCGGCGTCGGCACGGCCCGGCAGTCGACCGAGTAGAAGTTGCGGCCAGTCGGCAGCACCTCGGGCCGGCCGCGGGTCGGGGCGCCGCTCGGGCCGGGTGCCACGCGGCGGCCGGCGAGGCCGGCCAGCAGAGCCGCCATCTCCGCGTGGCCGGATCCCGTGACCGCCGGCCGGAGCCGCCGCTCGACGCTGTCCAGCACCGCCCGGGTCGCATGCCAGCCCGGCTCGGCCGTGCGCTCGCCGGCGATCAGGTCCCGCGTGAGCAGCTCCAGCCGCTCCACCGTGTCGCCCTGCGTCCGCCAAGGCCCAGGTCCGGCCAGCACGGCCGGCCGCGGCCCCGCCCAGGCCTCGCCGAGCTCGGCGCCGAGGGGGTCCCAGCCGAGGCCCAGATCGTCCGCCAGCGCCCGCGGCAGCGAGGCGTCGCCACCTTCGCCGCGGCCGCGCGGCGCGCGGACGAGGGCCGCCAGCAGATCGGTGAGCGGCGCCCCCGCGGGCGAGCGCCCGAGGACGTGCAGCCCGTCGCGGATCTGCAGCTCCTTGACCTCGCAGATGTGCCCGTCGAGGCGTGCCAGCCGGGTCTCCACCGGGTCGGCGCGGTCAAGGCCCAGGTCGCGATCGATGCCCAGGGAGTCGCTGCGGTCGAGGATGCGCTGGCGGAGGTCGGGCAGGCGGCGCGGGTCGAGGCTCGCCGCCTCGTGATACTCGTCGAGCAGCGCCTCGAGCTCGGCCAGCGCCCCCCAGCTCTCCGCCCGGGTCATGGGCGGCGTCAGGTGGTCCACCACCACGGCAGCCGTGCGCCGCTTGGCCTGGCTGCCCTCGCCGGGATCGTTGACGATGAACGGGTAGAGCTGGGGCAGGGGGCCGAGGATGGCGTCCGGCAGGCAGTCGCCGGACAGGGCGGTGGCCTTGCCCGGCAGCCATTCGAGATTGCCGTGCTTGCCGAGGTGCACGATGGCGTGCGCGCCGAACCTGCTCCGCAGCCAGAGATGGAAGGCGAGATAGCCGTGCGGTGGGGCGAGGTCGGGCGAGTGGTAGGTGGCGTCGGGGTCGATGTGATAGCCGCGCGCCGGCTGCAGGCCGATCACCACGTTGCCGAGAGGCAGGATCGACAGGGCGAAGGCGCCGTCCCGCAGGTGCGGGTCGCACTCGGGCTCGCCCCAGCGCGCCTCGACTGCGGAGCGCACCGGCTCGGGCAGACCGGCGTACAGCGTGCGATAGTCCTGCATCGGCAGGCGCGCACGGACGATGCGGGCGGAGCGGCCGTCAAGCTCGTTGGTCGGGCCGGCCGACAGACGGGCGATCAGCTCGGCACCGTCCGCCGGAGGCTCGGTCAGCTCATAGCCCGCCTCGCGCAGCGCCTTCAAAACCGCGACGCAGCTCGCCGGCACGTCGAGGCCGACGCCGTTGGCGAGCCGGCCGTCGCGGCTCGGATAGTTGGCCAGCACGATCGCGACGCGCCGTTCGGTTGCCGGTGTCGCGCGCAGCCGTGCCCAGGCGGCGGCCAGCGCCGCCAGCCGCGCCACGCGCTCGGGCACCGGCCGGTGCCGGACGAGGGCGATCTCGGTGAGGGGGTCGCGCTCGCCGGGGTGCTTGAACGAGATCGCCATGCTGCCGATCCGGCCGTCCACCTCCGGCAGCGCCACGTGCATGGCGAGGTCGCGCGGACCGAGGCCACGCGCGCCCGCGCGCCAAGTTTCCTCGCTCCCGCCGGCGAGGATGGCCTGGAGGATGGGCGCATCGGCCTGGGCCAGCGGGTCTTCGCCCGGCTCCCCGTCGAGCGAGCCCACGGCGAAGGAGGTGGCGTTGACGATCACTGCCGGCCGCAGCTCGGCGATCGTTTCCGCCAGCAGCGTGGCGCCGGCCGGGTCCTTCAGGCTCGCGACGAACAGCCCCGTCGCCGGGAGGCCCCGAGCACCGAGCGCGTCGAGCAGGCTGTCGACGGGCGCCAGATCGCCGCTCTGCACCAGCGCCCGGTAGAACACGACCAGCGCCGCAGCGCGGTCCTGGGGGCGATGGAGCCCCGCGCGGGGCAGGGGCTCCGGCTCCAGCCAGGGCAGCTCGTGGCCCAGCAGGCTGGCGGCGAAGCGCAGGGCCTGCTCGGCATTGTCGACGCCGCCGTGCCCGAGATAGAGCGCCAGCCGGTCGTAGGCAGCGCCGGTCACCGTCGACAGCGCGCGCAGCTCGGGATCGTCCCGCTGGTCGCCCGGCAGGCAGGCCAGCAGCGAGCCGTGCGCCGCGCAGGCGGCCGCCACCTGCTCCAGTCCGTAGCTCCAATAGCTGCGCCCGCCCAGGAGCCGGACCACGACGAGCTTGGCGCGTGCCACGATCCGCTCGACATAGAGGTCGACCGACAAGGGATGGCCGAGCTGCAGCAGGTTGGCGAGGCGCAGGCTGGGCGCGTCTTGCGGCAGCCGGGCGCGGGCTGTGGCCAGGCAGGCGAGGTCGCTGTCCGCCGCCGACAGCACCAGGATCTCGCCCGGCGTCTGGCCGAGATCGATGGCCTGCTCGACGTCGGCGCCGTCGGCGGCCAGCGTGCTCAGGAGGTGCATGGCGCCTTCAGGTCCAGCGGCAGGCCGGCCACCATCAGGCGGACCAGGTCGGCCACGGCGGCGATGCGCTGGTGCAGCCGCCCGGCCTCGTCGACGAAAGCGCGACTCAGCTCCCCTAGCGGCACGATGCCGAGCCCGACCTCGTTGGCGACCAGGAGGACCGGCCCGCGGCGGCGCTCGAGCACGGCCACGAGCTCGGCACCGGCCGCGGCCACATCGCGACCGGCCAGCAGGAGGTTGGTCACCCACATGGTAAGGCAGTCGACCACGATCGCGTGATCCGGCCGAATCTCTTCCTGGAGCACCGCGGGCAGCGCCAGCGGCGCCTCGATCGTCCGCCATTCCGGCCCGCGGCGCGCGCGGTGGTCCGCGATGCGCCCGCGCATCTCCTTGTCCAACGCCTGCGCAGTGGCGAGATAGACCAACGACAGCCCGGAGGATCTGGCCAGCGCCTCGGCATGAGCGCTCTTGCCGGAGCGCGCGCCGCCCAGGATCAGGCTAACGGGTGGCAGGACGGGCAGGACAGCGTTCCCTACGGCGGGTGTGCGCCGCCTTATAGAGGATTGAGGCCCGGATCGTCGTCGCCTATGTGGCCCGGAACGCCTCGACCATTGCCCGGGATGCCATGCTCGGACCGGAACTGATCTCGCAGCTCACGGCCCTCTTCAGCGTGGTGCTGATCGACATCGTGCTCGCCGGCGACAATGCCGTGGTTGTCGGCACCGCCGCGGCGGGCCTGCCCGCCCAGCAGCAGCGCCGGGTCATCGTGATCGGTGCCGCCCT
>JAXMCJ010000053.1:0-35362 GCA_046349415.1 Geminicoccaceae bacterium | reverse complement strand
TCTGTCGAACCGCGTCGAGCTCACGAAACCGCTCGACGGCCTCGCCCTCGGGAAAGTCGTCGAGCTCGTAGAGCTGGCGCACCTCGATCTCGCAAGGCTCCGGCCCTTCGAACGGCGCCGGGAACCGCCGCGACCACTCCAATGCTTCCTCGCGCGTGCTCGCCTGGATCAGGGTGTAGCCGGCGATCAGCTCCTTGCTCTCGGCGAACGGCCCGTCGACCAAACGGCGCGCGCCGTTCTCGTAGCGGATGCGCCAACCCTTCGAGCTCGGCTGCAGGCCGTTGGCGTCGAGCAGGACGCCGGCCTTGGCGAGCTCCTCGTGGTAGCTCGCCATCGCCGCCATGAGCGCCTCGCTCGGCATGGGTGTCGGCTCCGCCTCCGATTGTGCGTTGGCACGAACCATGATCATGAAGCGCATCGTCGTCTCCCAGAATGAGAAGGGCCGCAGTGGCCCGTTCTTCCCAGACGACGATCGATGGGCCTCCGAATCGACCAGCCCCGCTCGGATGTGATGGCGGGTTGCGGCCCGCCTGCCGCTCTCGGCCGGCGATGTCGAGGCCACGCGTTTACCGGCGCCGATGTGGTTGACTGCCGGCACCGCATATGCCACCGCGCCGCTCACTGGAGATCCGCGCGCTCGGCAAGCCATTGCGGAGCGCGATTCACAAGCGACGAGGAAACATGGGCATCGTCATCGTCGGCACCGGGGGCGACGATCGGCTTCGCGCCGTCTCGGGCCAGACCGAGTTCGTCTTCGGCGACCCCTTCACCGAGGGCTCGTTGCTCGTACCGGGTGCGCAAAGCGTGCTCGAGCGGGGACACGGCGGCAACGACGTGATCTTCGGCAGCGACCGCAGCGCGGACCTCTGGGATCCCCTCTACTTCGGCGACGCCTGGGAGCTGTCCGGAACGGGCCGCGGCGGCGACGATCGCATGTTCGGCGGCAACACCGGCGAATCGCTGCTCGGCGACGGCGAGACGATGTCCGGTCGTTCGCAGGGCGGCGCCGACCTTCTGCGCGGCGGTGCCGGCCTCGACATCCTGATCGGCGACGGCGAAGGGATGCTCGGGGAATCCCGGGGCGGTGACGACCGGTTGTTCGGCGGCGCCGACTTCGATCAGCTCTACGGCGACGGATCGATCCTGCTCGACCAGGCCCGGGGCGGGCACGACGTGCTCTATGGCGAGGGCGATCGCGACTATCTGTTCGGCGACGCGTCGACCCTTTCGGGCAGCTCGCGCGGCGGCGACGACAGCCTGTTCGGCGGCCGCGGCGACGATCTGGTGGTCGGCGACGGTATATTGGACGAGCAGGCCGTCGGCGGCGACGACAAGCTGCGCGGCGGTCTCGGCAATGACGAGATCCACGGCGACGGGGATTCGTTCGGCCCGTTCGACGGGCCGGTCGCCTCGCCGGAGCTGGTCGTGCGCGGCGGCGACGATCACCTGTGGGGCAATGCCGGCGACGATGCGCTCCTCGGCGACGCGGGCATCGCGCGCCGTCGCGCCGTCTGCGGCGACGACAGCCTCAACGGGGGCTCGGGCGACGACCAGATGTGGGGCGACGTCGGCAACGTCCAGGCGGCGATCGTGCGCGGCAACGACCGGTTCGTGTTCACGCGTGGCAGCGACCACGACACGATCAACGACTTCGACGACCGCGCACACGGGGCGCAGGACGTGATCGACCTCGCCCGCTACCAGGGCATCGACGGCTTTGCCGATCTCCGCGGCTTCATCCGCCAGGGGGCGGAGGGGGCGGTCATCGATCTCGGCGCTGCCGCGGGGACCGGTGCGGGCAACGACGTCGTGACGCTCTCAGGCATCCGTGCCGACCAGCTGGGCGCGGACGACTTTCTGTTCTGAGGGCCGTGGCCGCTCCCATGGCGGCATCCCGGCGAAGCGCTGCGCCAGGAAATCGACGAATGCCCGGACTTTGGCCGGCGGCAGGCGGCTCGCCGGATGCACGGCGTAGACGCCGGGCAACTCGATGCAGGGCTCGTCGAGCTCGAGCGCGGTCAGCCGGCCATCCTCGAGAGCGTCCGACAGGAGAAATGCCGGCTCGTAGACCAGCCCCTGGCCGGCGACGGCGGCCGCTACCAGGGCATCGCCGTTGTTGGCGCGGAGATTGCCCGCGACCGGCACGCTGATCCGGCCGTCCGGACCGAACAGCCAGCGGCCTCCGGTCTGCGTGCGCGAGAGCGTGTAGCTGAGGCAGTTGTGCGCGGCGAGCTGCTTCACGCTGGTCGGCCGGCCATGCGTGGCGAGATAGCCGGGCGAGCCGCAGACCACCATCCGACAGGAGGCCAGGCGTCGTGCGACCATGCTGGAATCCAGCATGCGCCCGATCCGGATCGCCAGATCCCAACCTTCCTCGACCAGATCGACGAAACGGTCGGACAGACCGAGATCGACGATGACCGCCGGGTGCAGACGGGCGAACTCGGGCATGAGCGGGGCGATCTCGCGCACCCCGAATGACAGGGGCGCGTTGACCCGCAACGTGCCCCGGGCGTCGACCCGCTCCGCCGCGGCCGTGGCATCGGCCTCCTCGACCTCGGCGAGGATACGCTCGATGCTCTCGAGGTAGCGACGCCCTGCCTCGGTCAGGGTCAGCTTGCGGGTGGTTCGCAGCAGCAGCCGCACACCCAGCCGCTCCTCGAGCGCCGCCACGTGCTTGGTGGCCATGGTCGGCGACATGCCGAGCGCCCGGGCCGCCGCCGACAGGCTACCCAGCGACGCAACACGGGCGAAGACCTGCATGCCGGTGAGTCGATCGAGCATCGATCCCACTCCCACAGTACGAACTGATTTGCCACGGTGCCATCTTATCACACCAAAGGGATTGGCGCACATGATCGGTCGACCGCCAACCGGAGATCGCCGATGATCGACACCCGCACCGCCCCCTATGCCGCTTTCGCGCTGCGCGTCGCGCTGGGCGTGCTGTTCCTCGCCCACGCCGCGCTGAAAATCTTCGTCTTCACGCCGGCCGGCACCGCGCAGTTCTTCGCTAGCCTCGGCCTGCCCGCGGGCCTCGCCTACCTGGTGATCGCCGCCGAGACCCTGGGCGGCATCGCGCTCGTCCTCGGCGTCTACAGTCGCGTCGTGGCGCTGGCCCTGGTCCCGATCCTGCTGGGCGCGATCTTCACCGTGCACGGGCCCGCCGGCTTCTTCTTCACCAACCCCAATGGCGGCTGGGAATATCTGGCGCTGTGGATCGTGGGCTTGGTCAGCGTGGCTCTCCTGGGCGATGGTGCGTTCGCCGTGAAGCCAACTCCGGCCGCCCGCCCTGCACTCGCCTGATCGTCGCGACCGTTCGGAGCCCACGATGTCCGCGCTCCTCGCCCCCGGCTCACCGGTGCTCGCCACGGCGCCGCATCGGATCGGCGCCGTGACCCTGGTGGTTCACGATCTCGATGCGGTGAGTCGCTTCTATCAGGACGTCGTCGGGCTCGCGGTGCTGGCGCGCAGCGGCGACACGGCGCAGCTAGGCAGCGCTACTGCCGTTCTGCTCGAGCTCGTCAGCGACCCGGCGGCGCGCCGCCGCTCGTCACGCGAAGCCGGCCTGTTCCACACCGCCTTCCTGCTGCCCAGCCGGGCCGACCTGGGCGCCTGGCTCCTCCATGCCTCACAGCGCGGTTTCGCGTTGCAGGGCGCCGCCGATCACCTGGTGAGCGAGGCGCTCTACCTCGCCGACCCCGAGGGCAACGGCGTCGAGATCTATGCCGATCGACCGGCCGACCAATGGCCGACCGAGGGCGCGGGCTATCGGATGGCGAGCGATCCCCTCGACTTCAGGTCGGTGGTCGAGGCGGCCGGGGACCGGCGCTGGCAGGCGTTTCCCGATGGCGGTGAGGTCGGCCACGTCCACCTGCAGGTCGGGGCGATCCCGCCGGCCGAGAGATTCTACGGCGAGCTGCTCGGCTTCGAGCTCACCTGCCGCTACCCCGGCGGCAGCTTCTTCGGCTCGGGCGGCTACCATCACCAGCTCGCGGCCAACATCTGGAACAGCCGCAACGCGCCGCCGCGCGCGGAGCCGGTGACAGGGCTCGCGCATGTCGAGCTGCTCGCCCGCGATCGCTCGATCGTCGACGCGACGGCGGCGCGGCTCGCGGCGGCCGAGGTGGCGACCACCCCTATCGACGGGGGATTTGCGGTGCGGGACCCCTGGGGCACGCGCATCCATCTGCGCACCGCCTGACGAAGGAGCGGGACATGCTCGTCAACGGCAAATGGTCCGCCAACTGGCAGCCGGTGCAGGCGAAGGACGAGAGGGGCGGGTTCGTCCGCCAGACTTCCAGCTTCCGCCACTGGGTCACGCCGAACGGCTGCCCGGGGCCGACCGGGGAAGGCGACTTCCCCGCCGAGACCGGGCGCTACCGCCTCTACGTCGCCCTGGTCTGCCCGTGGGCCTCGCGGACCTTGATCGCGCGCGCCTTGAAGCGGCTGGAGCAGGTGGTCCCGGTCACCGTCGTCGAGCCCGCGCTCACCGACCAGGGCTGGCGGTTCGGCGACGACGCCGTCTGCCGCCCGGATCCAGTCCGCGGCGCCACCTACCTCCACGAGCTCTATACCCTGGCCGACCCGAGCTTCACCGGGCGGGCCACGGTGCCCGTGCTTTGGGACGAGCAGCGCGGCACCATCGTCAACAACGAGTCCGCCGACATCGTGCGGATGCTGAACTCCGGCTTCGGCGAGCTCGCCGAGGGTGGCATCGACCTCTATCCCGAGCCGCTGCGGGCCGAGATCGACGCGCTCAACGAGCGCATCTACCCGCGCCTGAACAACGGGGTCTATCGCGCCGGCTTCGCCACGACCCAGGTGGCCTACGAGGACGCGTTCGTCGACGTCTTCGGCATGCTCGACGAGCTCGAGCAGCGTCTGGATGGCCAGCGCTACCTGATCGGCGACCGGCTGACCGAGACCGACATCCGGGCCTTCGTGACGCTGGTCCGCTTCGACGCCGCCTATCACGGCCTGTTCAAGTGCAACCGGCGACGGATCGCCGACTATCCGAACCTGTCGGCCTTTCTCGAGCGGATGCTGGCCGTGCCGGGCATTGCGGGCACGGTGCGCCTCGACCACATCAAGCGCGGCTACTACTCGATCAAGGCGCTCAACCCGAACGGCATCGTGCCGCTCGGCCCGGATCTGCCCTTCGCCCCCTTGCTGGTCGGCTGACGCCTGCATGGCGGCCTGTGGTGCTCCGCCACCAGAGCGCTATGATCGGCCGGCTCAGCAGGAGAGGCATCCGCGATGGCCACGGCCCCGCTCACCGTCCGCTTGAATCCGAACGACAACGTCGTCGTCGCGCGCGTCGACATCCTGCCCGGCACGGAGCTCGCCGGGGAGGGGCTGGCGGCCACCCAGCGGATTCCCGCCGGGCACAAGGTGGCGACGCGACCGATCCCGTTGAACGAGCCGATCCGCAAGTTCGACCAGATCATCGGTTTCGCGACCAAGGACATCGCTCCGGGCGAGCACATCCACGTCCACAATTGCGGCATGCGCGAGTTCGCACGCGACTATGCCGTGGGCCAGGACGTGCGCCCGATCGCGATGGTGCCCGAGGCCGAGCGGCCCTCCTTCGGCGGGTTCGTGCGCGGCAACGGCAAGGTCGGCACCCGCAACTATATCGGCATCCTGTCGACCGTGAACTGCTCGGCCTCCGTGTCGAAGTTCATCGCCGAGCGCTTCCCGCAGGAGGTGCTGGCGCAGTACCCTAACGTCGACGGCGTGGTCGCCATCACGCACGGCACCGGCTGCGGCATGGCCGACCGCGGCGAGGGCTACGCCACCCTGCAGCGCACGCTGTGGGGCTTCGCCGCGCACCCGAACTTCGCCTCGATCCTGATGATCGGGCTGGGCTGCGAGGTGATGCAGCTCTCCTTCATGAAGGAGGTCTACGGCATCGAATCCGGCCCCGCCTTCCGCACCATGACGCTGCAGGGCGAGGGCGGCACCAGGCGCACCATCGAGCACGCCCACGCCATGATCCGCGAGATGCTGCCGCACGCCAACTCCTTCCAGCGACAGCCGGTCTCCGTGGGCGAGATCAGCCTGGCGCTGCAGTGCGGCGGCTCGGACGGCTATTCCGGCATCACCGCCAACCCGGCGCTGGGCCATTGCGCCGACCTGCTGGTCCGCCACGGCGGCACGGCCATCCTATCCGAGACGCCCGAGATCTACGGTGCCGAGCATCTCCTCACCCGCCGCGCCGTCAGCCAGGAGATCGCCGACAAGTTGATCGAGCGCATCCACTGGTGGGAGGAGTATTGCGAGCGCAACGGCGGCGAGATGAACAACAACCCCTCGCCGGGCAACAAGGCGGGCGGGCTCACCACCATCCTCGAGAAGTCGCTGGGGGCGGCGGCCAAGGGCGGCACCACCAACCTTGCCGGCGTCTACAAATATGCCGAGCCGATCACCCAGAAGGGCTTCGTCTACATGGACAGCCCGGGCTACGACCCGGCCTCGGCCACGGGCCAAGTGGCCTCGGGCGGCAACGTGATCGCCTTCACCACCGGCCGCGGCTCCTGCTTCGGCTTCAAGCCGACGCCGTCGCTCAAGATCGCCACCAACACCGCCATGTACCGCCGCATGGAGGAGGACATGGACGTCAACGCCGGCACGATCATCGAGGGCGAGGAGACGATCGAGCAGGTCGGCCGGCGCATCTTCGACCTGGTGGTGCGGGTCGCCGGTGGCGAGCAGTCCAAGTCCGAGGAGCTGGGCATGGGCGACAACGAGTTCGTGCCCTGGCAGATCGGCGCCGTGATGTGAGCATGGCGGCCAAGCCGCCGCGGGTCGGCCTGCTGGTCACCTGCCTGGTCGACGCGATCCGGCCGCGGATCGGCTTCGCGACCATCCGAGTTCTGGAGGAGGCTGGCTGCGTGGTCGAGGTGCCGGAGGCGCAGACCTGCTGCGGCCAGCCGGCCCTGAACAGCGGCGACGCCGCGGACGCCGCCGATCTGGCGCGCCGCATGATCGGGCTGTTCGAGGGCTTCGACTATGTCGTGCTGCCCTCGGGCTCGTGCGCCGGGACCGTGCGCGAGCACTATCCCGAGCTGCTGCACGACGATCCGGTTTGGGGCCCGCGGGCGGTGGCGATGGCCGGGCGGACGTGGGAGATCACGAGCTTCCTGGTCGACGTGCTGAACTACCGACCGCAAGGTCGCACCCTGCAGGCGAGTGCGACCTACCACGATAGCTGCTCCGGCCTGCGCGAGCTCGGCATCCAGGCGCAGCCGCGCCGCCTGCTGGCCGCGGTCGAGGGCCTGGAGCTACGACCGCTCGACGGCAACAATGTCTGCTGCGGCTTCGGCGGCACCTTCTGCGTCAAGTATCCCGCCATCTCCAACGCCATCGTCGACGAGAAGGCGGAGGCCATCGAGCGGACCGGCGCCGACCTGCTGCTGGCGGGCGATCTCGGCTGCCTCTTGAACATGGCCGGCAAGCTGCACCGGCGCGGGGCGCGTACCCGCTGCTTCCACACGATCGAGGTCGCGGCCGGCATGGCCGACGGGCCGGCCATCGGCGAGGAGGCGTGATGGCGACCGCGGCGCTGGCCGACTTCAAGACGCGGGCCAAGGGGGCGCTGGCCGACCGCACGCTCAAGGTCGCGATCGACCGCACCACGGGCAATGCCGAGCGCAAGCGCGCGGCGGCCTTGGCGGCGTTCCCCGAGTTCCCCGCAGCCCGCGAGCGCGGCAAGGCGATCAAGGACCATGTGATCGCCCATCTCGATTTCTACCTCGAAGAGTTCGAGCGCAACGCCACGGCGTCGGGTGCGAAGGTGCACTGGGCGCGCACCGCCGACGAGGCCTGCCGCATCGTGCTGGAGCTGTGCCGGGCGGCCGGAGCGCGCCGGGTCACCCGGGTCAAGTCGATGCTGGGCGAGGAGATCGGCCTGCCACACGCGCTGGCCGATGCCGGGATCGAGCGGGTCGAGACCGATCTGGCCGAGCACATCATCCAGCTCGCCGGCGAGACGCCCTCGCACATCATCTGGCCCGCCATGCACCGCACCCGCGAGCAGGTGGCGGTGCTGTTCAAAGAGGGCCACCATCCGCCGCCCGCGGCCGAGGATCCGGCCTCGATGGTCCAGAGCGCCCGGCGCGAGCTGCGCGCCAAGTTTCTCACGGCCGAGGTCGGCATCTCCGGCGCCAACTTCCTGGTCGCCGACACGGGTGCGATCTGCACCGTCACCAACGAGGGCAATGCCGAGCTCACCACCACGCCGCCCAAGGTGCACATCGTCACTGCCGGGATCGAGAAGCTGGTGCCGAGCACGGCCCACGCCATGGCGCTGCTGCGCCTGCTGGTCCGCTCGGCTACCGGCGGCGAGCTGACCCAGTACACGACCTTCCATTGCGGCCCGAAGCGGCCGGGCGACCTGGACGGCCCGGAGGAGATGCACATCGTCCTGGTCGACAATGGCCGCACCCGGATGCTCGAGGGCCGGCTGCGCGAGATGCTGCGCTGCATCCGTTGCGGCGCCTGCATGAACCACTGCGTCGTCTATCGCGAGATCGGCGGCCACGCCTATGGCGGGGTCTATCCGGGGCCGATGGGCTCGGTCCTGACCCCGGTCCTGGACGGGCTCGAAGCATCTCGCGACCTGCCCAACGCCTGCACCATGAACGGCCGCTGCCAGGAAGTCTGCCCGGTGGCGATCCCCTTGCCGACCCTGCTGCGCGGCTGGCGCGACAAGAGCTGGAGCCAGGGGCTCGAGCCGGCCGCGACCCGCTGGGGCGTCGGCCTGTTCGCCTTCCTCGCCCGCCGGCCGTGGCTGTACCGGCTCGCGACCGCGGTGGGCGTGCGCGCGCTCAGCCTCCTGGGCCGGGGCGGCTGGATCGGCAGCATGCCGCTGGCCGGCGGCTGGACCGCCTACCGCGATTTCCCGGCTCCCCCCGGCGGCACCTTCATGGCGCAGTACCGGGCGCAAAAGAGCGGGCGCGCCGGATGAGTGGAGCGCGCGAGACCATCCTCGCCGCGGTCCGCGCCGGCCTCGGTGGCAGGAGCGAGGGTTCGGCCGCCATCGCCGCCGAGGCCGCCGCCCTGCTGGCCGAGCCCGACCTGATCCGCCCGGCGCTGGTCGACCCCGACCCTGTCGCGGCGTTCGCGGCCAAGGCCGCCACACTGTCCGTGGGGACCTCCGTCGAGCGGGTCACCAGCTTCGCCGAGCTGCCCCTGGCCGTGCGCCGCTATCTCGAGCGCCTGGGCCTGCCGGCGCGTATCGCCCTGCAGCCGACGCCCAAGCTGCTGGCGTTGGATTGGACGGGCATCGCCGTCCATGCCCATGCGGCTGCCGATGAGCCGGTCGGCGTCGGCCTCGCCCGCTGGGGTATCGCCGAATCTGGCTCGCTGGTGTTCCATTCCGGCCCCGACAATCCCGTCCTGCTGTCCTTCCTGCCGCTGCACCACATCGTGACCGTCGAGGCCTCGACGATCCTGCCGCATCTCGAGGACTACGCTGCGCTCGCCGCCCCGGCGCCGCGCAACGCCAACATGATCACCGGCGCCAGCGGCACCACCGACATCGAGGGCAGCTACGTCAGCGGCGCGCACGGGCCGGGCTACCTGCACATCGTGGTCGTCGGACGCTGACGCAGCGCTCGACACGGCTACCGTGGAAACGAGTGCCCACCCGACGATCCCGCGCAGGGTGGACAACCCGTGTAAGCAAGGATGACTAGATGCCACTGAACCCTTTGGGGGTTCCGACGCCGGTGCAGAAGTCGTAGCCCGGCTTGGCGCTGTAGGAGAGACCCGGACCGCACTTGCCCGTGACGATGTCGTGGAACGACGCCGTCCCGAGATGGGCGTAGATCGTGGCCAGCTCAGTGCCCCCCGATGTGAGGAAGTGCTTGGCACTGTTCGCGATGCCGGCCAGCATCGGGCTGGAGACGCTGGTTCCGCCGAATACCCACCAACTGCCGGACCAATAGACCCACACGCCGGTGGCGGGATTGGCGTCGGCGGAGATGTCGGCGATGCCGCGCTTCGCGCCGACGACGCTGCTCACCGCATTCTGGAAGCTTGGTCGCGGCACGAAAGCGCTCGGGCCTACCCCGGCTTCCTCCCAGGTGGTTTCCTTGGTGAAATTGCCGGCCGAGTTGCGCTGGATGCTGGTGCCTCCCGCCGCCACTACCGTGGGCAGGATGGCGGGATACGACGGCGAGACATTGTCACCGGTGGAAGCGAAGAACACGACCTTGTCCTTCACGAACGGGCTGGCATAGGTCGAGGTCTGCTCAAGGGAAAACTCGTCGCTGCCCCAGCTGTTCGAGACCTCGCCGCTGCCCGCCGCGGCCACCAGGTTGGCTGCCACGGTTTCCGCCTGCAGCAGGTCGGCGAATGAGTTGCTGGCCGCCTCGACCAGGATCACCTTCGCCTTCGGCGCCATGGCATGCGCCATCTCGATGTCGAGGCTAGCCTCCTGCGCCCAGCCCTCGCTGTAGGCGGGTCGGCTGCCGCGTGCGTAGACGACCTGGAAGTTGGTTCGAGTGACCGCAGGCAGGCCGAACTGCGCGCTGTACTTCTTGAGATCGGCGCGAGCGGTGGGGTCGTCGAACGCATCGACGATGGCGATCACCTTACCGCCGGTGGTGGCATTGGTGGTGAGTGTGCGGGGATTGCAGCCGGCGGTCGGTGCGACGAGGCCGTACACGCAGGCGAGCGATGCAGGGGTCTCGTAGTTGTAGCCGGGAAAGGGTGGCAGCTCGCGCTGGGCGCCAAAGAGGCTCGGGGGCTCCGCGCGTGGATCGCCGAGCTGCAGGATACGCGTGTTGGTGTGCGCCCGCTTGCCGACATCGTCCGGGCGAACCAAGCTGGACTCCGGAACGACGACGTGCGGCGTCGCCACCTGAGCCGAGACCGACGTCGCCAGCGAAGCGCCAAACGCTGCAGACGCCAGAAGTAGATTGAGCTTCATGACTCGTCTCCTATGTAGAGTTCATCAGTATACTTCTCAACGATATCCCATTGATTGCTCATGATATGGGATACAACCTTAGACGGTTCCTGCATCAGACCTTGACATATGTCCTTGGCCGGTACCGCGGTACGGCTCGATCATTTGGCCAGACGGCCTCGGACGATGTGGCTTTTGGCACAAGGCCGAGATTACATTTTGGTAGGGCGATAAGAGACGGCCTTCGCATGCGAGGAACAATGGCCCGCGCGAGCGACAGGCCGGTCACCGCCGAGAGCTGCTCCCGGCGCGAGACAGACCAGGCGCTGATGCACTAGCCGGCCATGTCGCCCGGCTGATCGGCGGCCTCCCGGCTCAGATCCGACATTGCGACCCGGCAGCGAGCCCACTAGGTTCCGCGCGCTTCGTTCGCCGCCACGAGGTCGCGATGCTCCCCCACCTACGCCCAGGAAACCCGAACTTCGGCTCGGGACCAACCGCCAAACGCCCCGGCTGGGCGCTGTCGGCGTTGGAAGGCGCCATGCTGGGTCGTTCGCACCGCGCCTCGGCGCCGAAGAGTCGCCTTGTCGAGGTTATCGACCGCTCGCGCGCCATCCTCGGCATACCCACCGACTACCGGATCGGCATCCTGCCCGGATCGGACACCGGCGCCTTCGAATGCGCGCTGTGGAGCCTGCTCGGGGCGCGGGGCATCGACGTGCTGGCGTTCGAGAGTTTCGGCGACGGCTGGCTGATCGACATCGAGAAGGAGCTGCGGCTGAGCGACGCCCGCGCGTTGATCGCGCCCTATGGCGAGCTGCCCGACCTGGCGGCGGTCGACCCTGCGCGCGACACCGTGTTCTGCTGGAACGGCACGACATCCGGTGTGCGCGTGCCCGACGGGAGCTGGATAGCCGAGGATCGCGCCGGCCTCACCCTGTGCGACGCCACCTCGGCGGCCTTCGCGATGCCGCTGCCGTGGCCCAAGCTCGATGTGGTCACCTGGTCGTGGCAGAAGGTGCTGGGCGGTGAAGCGCAGCACGGCATGCTCGTGCTGTCGCCGCGCGCGGTGGAGCGGCTGCAATCCCACCGGCCGACCTGGCCAATGCCCAAGCTGTTCCGCCTGACCAAGGGCGGCAAGCTGATCGAGGGCATCTTCAAGGGCGAGACGATCAACACGCCGTCGATGCTCGCCGTCGAGGACGCGCTGGACGGGCTGCGCTGGGCCGAATCCATGGGCGGTCTGCCGGCGCTGACCGAGCGCTGCGAGCGCAGCCTCGCCGTCGTGGCCGCGTGGGTCGAGCGCAGCAGCTGGGCGGCCTTCCTCGCCAAGCGGCCGGAAATCCGCTCGCCGACCTCGGTATGCCTGAGCATCGTCGACGAAGCGTTCGCCGCTCTCGACGACACTCGCCAGCAGTCCTTCGTCAAGGATCTGTGCGGCCTGCTGGCGGAACAGCGCGTCGCCTTCGACATCCAAAGCTATCGCGACGCCCCCGCGGGGCTGCGGATATGGTGCGGCGCCACCGTCGAGACGGCCGATGTCGAGGCGCTGCTGCCGTGGCTCGACTGGGCCTACGCCGAAACCCGCGCCCGCCTCACCTGAGTCGGGCCGCAGCGAGATCTCCGGGGGATTGCCATGCACAAGGTGCTGATCGCCGATCAGCTCAGCCCGGCCGCGGAAGCCATCTTCCATGAGCGCGGCATCGACGCCGTGACGCGGGTGGGCCTCAAGCCGGCCGAGCTGATCGCCGTCATCGGCGAGTTCGACGGGCTCGCCGTCCGCTCTGCCACCAAGGTCACGGCCGAGGTGCTGGATGCGGCCCGGCGGCTGAAGGTCGTCGGGCGCGCCGGCATCGGGGTCGACAATATCGACGTCGAGGCCGCGACGCAGCGCGGCATCATCGTCATGAACACACCGTTCGGCAACTCGGTGACGACGGCCGAACACGCCGTGTCGCTGATGCTGGCCGTAGCGCGGCAGATTCCCGCAGCCGACCGGTCGACACGAGCCGGCAAGTGGGAGAAGAACCGGTTCATGGGCGTCGAGCTCATGGGCAAGGTGCTGGGCCTGGTCGGCTGCGGCAACATCGGCTCCATCGTCGCCGACCGCGCCCAGGGCCTGAAGATGCGGGTGATCGCCTACGACCCGTTCCTCTCGGCCGAGCGCGCGCGCGACCTGAACGTCGAGAAGGTCGAGCTGGACACGCTTTTGGAGCGCGCCGACTTCATCTCGCTGCACACGCCGCTGACCGAGCAGACGCGCAACATCCTCTCGCGCGACGCGCTGATGCGCACCAAGCCCGGCGTGCGGCTGGTGAACTGCGCTCGCGGCGGGCTGGTTGACGAGCAGGCGGTGGCGGACCTGGTCAGCGACGGCCACGTCGCCGGAGCCGCGTTCGACGTGTTCACCGTCGAGCCCGCCCGCGAATCGCCGCTGTTCCAGCTCGACGAGGTCGTGGTCACACCGCATCTCGGCGCGTCCACCGGCGAGGCGCAGGAGAACGTCGCGCTCCAGGTGGCCGAGCAGATCGCCGACTATCTCTCGACCGGGGCAATCGTCAACGCGCTGAACATGCCCTCGGTGAGTGCCGAGGACGCGCCACGCCTGCGCCCCTACATGAAGCTCGCCGAGCAGCTCGGCTCGTTCGCGGGCCAGCTCACCATCGAGGGGCTGAGCGGGGTCACGATCAGCTATTCCGGGCACGTCGCGGCGCTGAACACGAGGCCGCTGACCCAGGCCGTGCTCGCCGGCCTGTTCCGGCCGCAGCTCGCCAGCGTCAACATGGTCAACGCGCCGGCGGTGGCCAAGCAGCGCAACATCGAGGTGCGGGTGGTCACCAGCGAGAGCCTGCGCGACTACCAGACCCTACTGACGGTCGAGGTGATGACCGAGCGCGGCCCGCGCGCGGTGGCGGGCACCCTGTTCCAGGACAGCGAGCCGCGTCTGGTCTCGATCCGGGGCATCCCGGTCGAGGCACGGCTCGGTGCCCACATGCTCTATGTCCGGAACCAGGACCGGCCCGGCCTGATCGGAGCCTTGGGCAAGCTGCTCGGCGACGCGGAGGTGAACATCGCCACCTTCCATCTCGGCCGTGAGCGCGCCGGCGGCGATGCGATCGCGCTGGTCGAGGTCGACGGGCCGATCCCCGAGCGGGTGCTGGCAAAGGTGTGCAGCCTGCCGGCCGTGCTGCACGCGCGGCAGCTCAGCTTCTGAATGGGTTGGGAACTCACCGCGCCAAGCGGGTGCCGCAGTGACCCTCACAGTACCCTGAGCATCCGCGCGATCGACGGGACCCCGGCCACGTCGACCACGAACAGCATGTAGTCGCCGGGCGGCACGCGGCTGCTGCTCGCCGGCAGGGTCACGGTGACGGTGGAACCCGAGGCGGCGAACTCCAAGAATGCCAGTCGCTGGTTCATGTTGAAGCTGTGCGTCACGGACGAGTTGCGAATCAGGGACACCTTGGCGATGTCCTCCGCACCTGGAACCGTCAGCGCGATCTGGTCACCTGGATGCGCAACCGAAGCGTCCATGGCGGCGATGGTGGGGCGCTCGCCCCTGAACAGGTACGGCGGCGAGTAGATCTGGACATTGCTGTAGTTCTTGACGCGGCTGTTGCTCGGCACGCTGCCACCGCCGACCAGCACGCGCCCGTCCGGCAGCAAGATCGCCATGGAGTGATAGATGCGCGGCTGGGACAAGCTCGCCATCTGCTTCCAGGAGCCGGTGGTCGGGTCCCATAGCTCCGCCGGCAGGATCGCGCCGGCGGCATTGTTGTTGTCCTTCGAGCTCGAGCCGCCGGTGATCAGGACCTTGCCGTCGGGCAGCACGGTGGCGTTGGCGTGGCGCCGGGCGTAGGCCATGAAGCCAGTCGACTTCCAGACCGGTCGAACATCGTTCAGATCGATGGTTTCGGCCGTGTTCAAGGGTGTCTTGCCGTTGGTGCCACCGGCGGTGACCAGGATCTTGCCGGTGTCGTACATCACCGCGGTGCCGCTCGCGCGCTTGCCGTAGAGGTGCTTCGGCCCCGCCGTCCAGGAACCCGCGCCATCGGTGTCGAGAAAGCTGGAGCTGGCGTTGGGGCCGGCCAGGAAGACGCGCCCGTCCGGCGCCACGAAGGTCATCGAGTAGTTCTCGACCTTGCGCACCGCGCCGCCCAGATCGGCGAGCGAGCCGTCCTCGTGCCAGATCTGCGGCAGCGTGTTCGGGTCCTTGGCGCCCTGCCGGTTGCCGGCCAGGAACAGGAGATTACCGTCGGCGAGGGTGACGGCGCTCGCATACCAGCGCGCGTAGGCGGCCGGGTAGGTCAGGGTGCGCCAACTGCCGCTCGAAGGATCGAACACGTTGACGTCGGAATGGCCGTGGGCCTCCTGCCCGGAGCGGCCGCCGATGACCACCAGGTCACCGTTGGGCAGGAAGGTGTGGCCGCTGCAGAACATGTTGCTGCTGCGGTTGTCGGCCGCCGTGAAGTTGCCCGGCGCCCCGTTGGCCGGGATGGTGACGATGTCCGCCTCGTTGGCGCCAGGATAGTAGGTGTCGCCGGTGAACCACGTCAGAACCCTGCCGTCGGCCAGCAGGTTCGCGTGGGTAGCCGCGTTCGGCCAGTTGTAGATCGGCGACCACTGCCCGACGCTGTCCGGCCCCGACTGCGCCTGCACGGCATGACCGAGCAGCAGCGGCACTAGCGAAAGCAACGCCCTAACATCTGCGCGCAAAAATACTCTATCCAGAGCATTGGATATACTCATGGTTGCCCCGCCCATTCATTAGAGATCAGCCGATCTCTTAGGTGAACAGCTCAGCCTCCTAGCGCGACAGGGATACGAACGTCAAGTTGATCGCAGAGTAATTTTCTGCTATTCTTTACATTGAAGTTGATTTTGTTGTAAATAATAATTATTCTGTCAACATAAGAGAAATATTAATCATATCCGAGTATGATCAGAAGTATATGATCAAGATATGATGCCTCGAATGCCATCTCTCTCGTGCCGGACACTCCGACCGCCGGTTATGAGTGCCCCGATCGTCAGAGGAAACTGACCGGATCGACGTCGACCTGCAGCATGATCTTGCCCGGCATCTTGAGCGGGCTCAACCAGGCGCGCAACCAAGCCGGTAGGTCAAGATCCGGTGCCGCCTTGACCAACAGCCGCTCGCGATAGCGGCCGCGCAGCAGCGCCAGCGGTGCGGGTGTCGGGCCTAGCACCAGGACCTGGTCGCTCTGCGGTGCGGCCTGCGCGATGCGGCGCGCCTCAGCTTTCACGCGCTCGGGCTCGCCGCCCGAGACGATCAGGGCGGCCAGCCGGCTGAAGGGCGGCATGGCGCCGAGCCGCCGCTCGCCAAGCTCGACGGCGAGGAACCGATCCTTGTCGCCGATCGCCAGCGCCTGCATGACCGGGTGCTCGGGCAGGTGGGTCTGGATCAGGACGCGGCCGGGTCGCTCCTCGCGGCCGGCGCGCCCGGCCACCTGATAGAGCAGCTGGAACGTGCGCTCCGCGGCGCGCAGGTCGCCCCCGCCCAGGCCGAGATCAGCGTCGACGACGCCGACCAGGGTGAGGTCGGGAAAGTGGTGGCCCTTGGCGATGATCTGGGTGCCGATCAGGATGTCGACCGCATGGCATTCCATCGCCTCGACCAGGGCCCTCGCGGCCTTGGCGTCGGAGACGGTGTCGCTGGTCATCACCGCCAGCCGCGCGGCAGGCAGGATGTGCGCGACCTCCTCCGCCAGCCGCTCCACGCCCGGGCCGGATGCGGTCAGCAGCCCGACCGCGCCGCAGCTCGGGCAATGCCCGGCTCGCTCATCGTGTAGCCGCAGTGATGGCATTGCAGCCGCCCGCGCAGCCGATGCGTGACCAGCCAGGCGGAGCAGTTGGGGCAGGCCAGGCGGTGACCGCAGGCGCGGCAAACGGTGAGCGGGGCGTAGCCGCGCCGATTGAGGAACAGCAGCGACTGCGCGCCGTCGCTCAGATTGCGATGCAGGGCCTCGCGCAGCGGCGGCGCGAGAAAGCCGCCGCGCGGCGGGCGGTCGCGGCGCAGATCGACCAGGTGCAGGTCGGGCATCGACGCACCTGCGTGCCGCGCCGGCAGGGAGACGTGCAGCCAGCCGGGCCGGGGGGGCGGACCGCCCTGGACGATGCCGGCCGCGACCGCGCCTTCGAGGAGGGTCGCCGAGGCGAGAATGGCGGCGCAACCTTCGAGCCGCGCCCGGACCAGCGCCGCGTCGCGCGCATGGTAGTGCACGGATCTGTCCTGCTTGAAGCTCGCGTCGTGCTCCTCGTCGACGACGATCAGCCCCAGACCGGTGAGGGGCAAGAAAAGCGCCGATCGCGCTCCGACCACCACGTCGACGGCACCCTCGGCGATCAGTCGCCAGGTGCGCCGACGCTGAGCCGAGGTCAGGCCGGAATGCCAGACCGCCGGCGCCGTGCCGAAGCGGCGCGCGAAACGGCCCAGCCACTGGGCCGACAAGGCGATCTCGGGCAGGAGCACGAGCACACGGCGCCCGGCCCGCAGCGCGGCGGCGACCGCCTCGAGATAGACCTCGGTCTTGCCGGCACCGGGCACGCCGTCGAGCAGCGCCACGCCGGTGCCGGCCTCGACCAGCCGCCGGAGCGTCGCCGCGGCGTTCTCCTGCTCGACGCTCAGCGCCACGCCCGGTCGGTCCGCATCCGGCCGCGGCCAGCTCGGCCGGTCGACGGTGGCGACCGCGGTCAACAGCCCATCGCGCACCATGCCTTGGATCACGCCGGTCCCGACGCCCGCTGCCTTGGCCAATGCCGGCGCCGGCAGTGCCGCGTCCGCCACCAGTGCGGCCAGCACTCGGGCGCGCTGCGCGTTCATGCGCGCGGCCGGCGGGGCGGGCGACTGCCGATAGGCGATCCGCTCGGGCCAGGGCTCCAGCCCGGCGGGGTGCTGAGCGCCAGCTTGAGCACGGCCCCACGTGGCGCCAGTGTCTCCTGCGCAACGGCGTCGACCAGCGCACGCAGCGCTGCCGGCATCGGTGGCGCGTCGAGGATGGCGGCCACCGCCTTCAGGCGATGGGTGGGGATGGTTCTTGCCGGCGGCTCGTCCCACACCACGCCGATCAGCTCGCGGCCAGCGAACGGGACCACGACATGGCTGCCGGGAAGCGGCGGGTCATCGGCATCGAGCCGATAGTCGAACGGCCCGTCGAGCGGGACAGGCACGAGCACGGACACGACGGAGCCGAACATGGAACGAGCCGGGCGTTGACAGGCAGCGGGCAGATAGCATCCTCCGCGGCCGGACGTCAGCGAAAGGATGGCCCCTGTCGCCGCATGCCGCCCCGGATCTCGCCGAGTTGCTCGCGGCCTGGCGGCAATGGCTGGCGACCGAGCGCCGGGTCGCGGTGCGGACGCTAGCAGGCTACGAGGAGGATCTCGCGGCCTTCCTGCGCTTCATGGCCGACCATGGCGGCGGACAGGTCGGCGTCGCCGAGCTTGCCGCCCTCGGCCTGCCCGATCTGCGCGCCTGGCTTGCGCGACGGCATGCCGAGGGCTACGCGCGCACCTCGACGGCGCGCGCCATGGCGGCCGTGCGCGGCTTCTTCCGCTTTGCCGAGCGGCGCCACGGGCTGCACAATCCGGCGCTGCAGGCGGTTCGAACCCCCCGCCTGCCGCATCGCATCCCGCGCCCGTTGCCGGAGACGGACGCTCGCGAGCTGATCGGGCAGGCACGGGCGGAAGCGCATGAGGCCTGGGTCGGCCTGCGCGATGCGGCGCTGCTGCTTCTCCTCTATGGCGCCGGGCTGCGCATCGGCGAGGCGCTGGGACTCGATCGCCGCGACCTCGGCACCGATCCGCGAGCCTTGCGCAGCCTGCGGATTCGCGGCAAGGGCGGCAAGGAGCGGCTGGTTCCCATCCTGCCGGTGATCGCCGATGCCATAGGCGCCTACTTGGCCGCCTGCCCCGGCGCGCCGCTGCGGGACGAGGCCCTGTTCAAGGGGGTGCGTGGCGCCCGTCTGCAGCAGGCGGTCGTGCAGAAGCTGGTGCGCCGGTTGCGGGTCGGGCTCGGCCTGCCGGAAACAGCCACGCCGCACGCGCTGCGCCACAGCTTCGCCACGCACCTGCTCGGGTCGGGGGCGGACCTGCGCGCGATTCAGGAGCTGTTGGGCCACGCCAGCCTGTCCACTACCCAGGGTTACACCGAGGTCGACTCGCGCCGCCTGCTGGCGCTCTACGCCCGCGCGCATCCCCGGGCGTGACCTTACCGGGACATCATCCGCCGTTTCGTGCTGCAACCGAGGCCGGACCTATTCCTGCGCGCGTGCGCGGCGTCTAGCCTCCCCGCCGTGGCCCCATGTCGGGCTGCTCAAATGACGGGACGGTCGGATCTGACAGGCGTGCGCGGCGTTCTCGTCCTGATCGGGCTGCTGACCGGCCTCGTCGTCGCGTTCCTGGCAGCGTGGCCCCAGCTCGTCGACGTGCCGGAGCTGCGCGAGCAGCTGGCGGGCATGCTCCGTGACGCGGGCGGGGGGGATCTGCGGCTCGAGGGTGCGGTCCGGCTCGAGATGCTGCCGCGGCCGCGGATCACGATCGAGCGCGCGGTGATTGGCGACCGGGTCGCGGTCGGTCCGGGGCCGCGATTTGCGGCCGACCGGATCGACCTCGATCTCGCCTTGCTGCCGCTCCTGGCCGGGCGCATCGAGCCGCGCGGGGTGCAGCTCGTGCGACCCGAGCTGGATCTCGACACGCTGGACGGCATCCGGGCCGAGCGGCTGGCCGGAACGCTCGCCGCCGGGCCGTTCGCCGCCTTCGGCCGAATCGAGGTCGTCGACGGCACGATCGAGGTGACGACACCCAAATTGACGCTCAGCGCGATCGATCTGCGCGTGAGCCGCGCCAGCGACGCCCTGCAGGCTGCCGGATCCCTCGCCGCGGGCGGCGTGCCGCTGCGCCTGGAGCTGAGCGGCGCGCCGCCGGCGCTCGGTGAGCCGGTGCCATTGCGCATCGAGGCGGAGATCGGCCCGCAGGCGCATACGATCCAAGCGGCTTTTGCCGGCCATGCACGGCTGGACACCGCCGGCTCGACCGCTCGGGGCCGGCTCACCGTGGATGCGCCGCGGGGCTTCCCCGACTGGCTCGGCGCAGGCCCTTGGCCCGCCGCCAAGCTGCAGGCGCAGCTCGCTGTCGCCAGGGGAAGCCTGCAGCTCGACGAGCTGCTCGCCACCCTGCCCGAGGGGGAGCTGCGCGGGAAAGCCGAGATCGCCTCCCTCTCCCCCCTGCGGCTGGATATCGGGCTCGACGGCGCCAGCATCGCGATGAGCCCCGCCCTCACGACGGCGGCGGCTCGGCTCCTGCGGTCGGCCCGCGATGCGCCGGCAAGCTCGGGGACGATTCGGCTCGAGCTCGCATCGGTGACCTGGCGCGGCGATCAGCTGCGGCGGATCAGGTGCGACGCCGCTTGGTCGCCACAGGGTTTCGACCTCCGCCAGCTCGATGCCGTGCTGCCGGGGCAGACCGAGCTGCGATGGGCCGGACAGGGTCCTGCCGGCCCGGGGGCACCCGTCGCGGGGCGGCTCGCCGTGCAGTCGGGCGAGCTGCGCGGGTTGCTGGCCTGGCTCGGCGCCGACATGGCCATGCTGCCGGGTGGCGGCCTCTCCAGCCTCGACCTCGCAGCGCACGCCGATGTGGAGGACGACCGCCTCGAGCTGTCCGGGCTGCAGGCACGACTGGACGCCAGCAAGCTCGACGGCACCGTCGCCTTCACCTCCGCGCCACGGCCGCGCCTCGATCTCCGTCTTGCTGTCGATCGCGTCAACGGTGCGCTCTACGCACCCTGGCCGCGTGACCTGGCCGACTGGCGGGCGGGGCTCGAGGCCCTGGACGGCTCCGTCGCCCTGCAGATCGGGCAGGTCAGCCACGACATGCTGCGCGGCCGCGAGCTCTCCGTGCGCGCCACGCTGGAGGCGGGCAAGCTCGGTCTGGATTCGCTGCATCTGGCCGATCTGGCCGGCGCCGGGCTGGATGCCCACGGCACCCTCGATCTGCCCCTCGGCGCTTGGGATGTCGAGGCCGCGCTCGCCTTGGCCCAAGCCAAGCCGGCGTTGCGGCTGCTTGGGATCGATGCGCCGCTCGGCCTCGACAGCCTGGCGCCCCTGCGGCTGACCGCGGCGACACGGCGCGAGGCGGGGGTTACCTCGCTCGATGCGAGCCTAGCGGGCCGAGGTGCCTCGGCATCACTGCGCGGCAGTCTCGACGGTGCCGTCGCCGACGGGGCGCTCCAGCTGGACCTGACCGCCGATGCCGCCAGTGCCGGCGATCTGCTTCAGGCACTCGGCTGGCCCGCGCCTGCCGAGCCGGTCGATTTCGGCGCGATGAGCGCGCAGGTCACGGTGGCGCGCCACCAGGCCCCAATCGAGGCCAGCCTCGCCGCTACCCTTGGCTCGGACCAGGTGGCGGGCAAGGTCTCGCTGGTCACGACCGGGGAGCGGCCCCGGCTCGCGGGTGAGCTCACCGCCGCGACGCTCGACACCCGGCTCGGTGCCGCGCTGTACGAAACACTGGCCCTGCCGCTGGGCGTTCCCCCGGGCGATCCCTGGCTGTGGCCGGGGATCTGGCCCCGCCGGGCGCTGGATTGGTCCTGGCTGACCGCAATCGACGTCGATCTCGTGGCGGCCGCCCGGGAAGTGCGGCGCGGTGGCACCGAACTCGGCGCGGCCGAGTTCGAGGTGCGATGGAGCGACGGCAATCTGGGCCTGCGCAACGTCCGTCTGCCGCTCGCCGGTGGCGTGCTCACCGGCAACGCGACCCTGGAGGGCCGTGGCGACCATGTCGTGGCCGGGGCGGAGTTGCGTCTCGGCGACGCGCAGCTCGCGGCGCTGGCGGCGAGCTCCGCTCCCGGCAGCACGCTGTCGGGCCGCCTGGGCCTGCAGGCGTCGCTGCTGGGCCAGGGGCGCGGCATCGCGGATATCGTGGGCTCGCTGGCCGGCGACGGCGCCGTCGAGCTGACGGATGCCGTCCTGCCCGACGCGAAGCTGCCACTGACGCCCGCCGACAAACTTCGCGATTTCCGGCTGGCTGGCGCCTTCAGCGTTCAGGACGGAGTCCTCGCTGCCCCAAACCTGGCGCTGCAGGCGATCGACGGTCAGGCCGATGTCGATCTGCGGCTCGACCTGCTGGCGTGGATGCTCGAGGCGAGGCTGCGCCAAGACGGCAAGGAGCTGCGCTTCGTCGGGCCACCGGGCAGGACGACCGCCGCGACGAATGATGCCGGCGCGCCTTAGAGGATGCCCTCCTCGTCTCGACAGCGCTGGTCGGGCTCTGCCATGATCGATCGATGATCGCGGCATGCCGAGCTACGTTGCGGCGGGGCGTCTTCGTGACGCGACCGACCGGTCTGCTCGTGCGCTGTCTGATCGCGCTCTACATCGCTTCGCTGGCAACGCCCCTGCCCGCGGCTGCGATCGCCGTAGCGCCGCGGGATGGCGGGCTGGTTCTTGAGCTCTGCACCGGCGACGGCCCACGGACCGTCTCGCTCGACGGCACCACCCGGCCGGCCGACGATGGCGGCAGTGGCCATCGTGCCGACCACGATTGCCATGCCTGCAGCCTCGGCTGCATCGGCAAGGGACCATTGGGCGGCAGCGGCATCATCGTCGCCGTTCCCGCTCCCCAGGCCGCCCAAGCCGCGCTGCCTTCGACGCACGTGCCGTTCCTGGGTGACACGGCATGCGCTCCCCCGCCGCCGCGCGGCCCACCCACCCTCTCCTGAGCCATAGCCGACCGGTCCGCCCGCCGCCCTGTTGGGCCGGCGCGCGGGTCGTCCCGTCCATGCTCTGGAGAGCTTCACCATGTCGAAGCCAGCTTTCTACCTGCTGGGTGCAGGTCTGCTGACCGTCGCCGTCGCCGGCCCCGCTCGGGCCCATGTGACGCTGGAGACCACCACCGCACCCGCCGACAGCACCTACAAGGCGGTGCTCCGCGTGCCCCACGGCTGCGAGGGCAAGTCGACGACCGCGCTGAGGGTCAAGATCCCCGAAGGCGTGATCGCCGCCAAACCGATGCCCAAGCCCGGCTGGCAGCTCGCCACCACCACCGGCAAGTACGCGAAGGGCTACGACTACTACGGCACACCGGTCAGCGAAGGCGTCACCGAGATTGCCTGGACGGGCGGCGACTTGCCGGATGCCTGGTACGACGAGTTCGTCTTCCGGGCACGCCTGACCGGGCTCCCGGTCGATTCGGTGGTATATTTCCCGGTAGTGCAGGAATGCGCCGACGGGGCGGTGGACCGATGGATCGAGATCCCGGAGCCCGGCAAGAGCCCCGACGACTACGAGAGCCCCGCTCCGGGCGTGAAGATCGTGCCGGGCGGCGGGTGACACCTTTGGGCGGAGGGCCGGCCAGGTTCTGTCGCATGTGGGTGGCGGCGCTGCTGCTGCAGCTCGCCGCGCCCGCGGCGGCGGTTGCGCACGCCGTCCTTCTGGAATCGATGCCGGCGGACGGGGACAGCCTGTCCGCCGCTCCCGTCGAGCTGTCGCTGCGGTTCAGCGAGCCGGTGCGGCCCGTCGCGGTGCGGCTTCTGGACGCGCAGGCGCGGGAGGTGCCGGGATCGGCCGTGCATGCCGAGGACGAGCGCGTGGTGATCCGGCCGGCATCGCCCCTGGCCGCGGGCGGCTACTATCTCAGCTACCGGGTCACCTCGCTCGACGCCCATGCCGTCGGCGGGATCGTCCGGTTCGGCATCGACAGCCCCGCCCCCGGCGCGGCCGTGGTCGACACGAGCGACCGACCTTGGGCCGCAGTGGTGGCGCGCTGGTTGTTCTATGTGACCGCGATGGGTGCTGTCGGAGCGAGCCTGTTCGGCCTGCACGTGGACCCGAGGTCGGCAAACGCGCAGCGTCTGGCTTCGATCTGCGCGATGGCGGGGCTTGTCGCCATCGTCGTCCGCCTCGGCGCGTCCGGGCTGGAGCTGAGTGGCGCCGCACCTGCGGCCTTGCTGTGGCCTGCGCCGTGGCTGGTGGCAGTCACGACGTCGCTCGGGTCCGCGTCGGCGGTCGCCGCCATCGGGCTCGGCGTGTTGGGCCTCGGCGGGCGGCTGCCCGCATGGGCCGGACTTCTCGGTGCCGTGGCGGTCGCCGGCAGCTTCGCGCTGACGGGGCACGCGGCGACCGCCGAGCCGCGCTGGCTCACCGGGCCGGTGCTCGCGGCCCACGTCCTGATCGCGGGCTTCTGGCTCGGCGCCTTGCCGTTGCTTTGGCTGGCCCTGCGCGACGACACCGGCCGCGCCGCCGGCATGTTGCGGCGCTTCTCCGCGTTGGCGCTACCGGGCGTGGCGCTCCTCGTCCTGGCCGGAGCCACCATGGCCTGGATCCAGCTCGGCGGATCGCCGGCGGCTCTGACCGACACCAGCTACGGCGCTCGACTTCTCGTCAAGCTCGCTCTGGTGGCATCCATGCTGGCGCTTGCCGCCGCCAATCGCTGGAAACTCGTGCCGGCGCTGGCTGCGGGTCGCGGTGCGTGGCTAAGCGCCACGCTGGCGGCCGAGATGCTGCTCGGGCTCGGCGTGCTCGCGGTCACCGCCACCTTTCCCCTGAGCCCGCCGCCGCGCGCTGCCGCCCAGGAGAATTCGAGCATCACCGTCATCGCCTCCGGCCGCGGCGGCCAGGCGACGTTGAGCCTCGTGCCGGGCCGGGCCGGCAGCTACCGGCTGGAGGCCGGCGTGGCCGACCCGGACGGCGTGCCGATCGCGGCCCGGGAGGCGATTATAGTCTGGTCGGCGCCGACGTTGGGCATCGAGCCGCTACGGCTGGCTGCAACCATGCCGCTGCCGGGCGTGGTGGTCGCCGACGGCCTGCCCCGGCCCCGCGCCGGCCGCTGGCGACTGCGGCTGGACCTGCTGATCGACGACTTCACCAAGCTCACCTTCGAGGGCGATCTCGACGTGCCTTGATGCGCCCCGATAAACCGGAGAGATCCGATGCGTCTGCTCGCACTGCTGCTCGCGACCGCGCTGCCGATCGGCGGCACCGCGGTCGCCCATGAGTTCACTCTCGGCTCGCTGACCATCGAGCACCCATGGGCCAGGCCGGCGGCCTCGGGCAACGGCGCCGCCTATCTGGTCATCGAGAACTCAGGGCCGGCGGACCGGCTCGTCGGCGTCGCCACCGACATCGCCGCGACCGCGGACCTGCACGCCACCACCATCGACGCCCAGGGCGTCGGCCGCATGGCCGCCGTGCAGGCGGTCGACATCCCGGAGGGTGCTCAGGCCAAGCTGGCGCCGGGCGGCCTGCACATCATGCTCATGGGGCTGAAGGCGCCGCTGAAGGAGGGCGAGAAGTTTCCGCTCACGCTGACCTTCGAGCACGCGGGCGCCGTTCGGGTGCAGGTCGAGGTGGAGAAGAAGCCCTCTCATGCCGCCGATGGCGGGATGGAGGGCACGCACATGCATGGGCAGACGACGAACTGAGACCTCGCGGGCGTCAGTCGGACGGCCCGAGCATCGCTTCGGGCCGCACCCACTGGTCGAACTCCTGCTCGGTGAGCAGGCCGAGCTCGACCGCGGCATGCTTGAGGGTGGTGCCCTCCTTGTGGGCCTTCTTCGCCACCTTGGCGGCGTTGTCGTAGCCGATCTTGGGGTTGAGCGCGGTCACCAGCATCAGGCTCTCGTGCAGGAGCTTGGCGATGCGCGTGCGGTCGGCCTCGATGCCGATCACGCAATTGTCGGTGAAGCTGCGGCTGGCGTCGGCCAGGAGCCGGATCGACTGCAGCACGTTGAACGCGATCAGCGGCTTGAACACGTTGAGCTCGAGATGGCCGTTGCTGCCGCCCAGGGTCACCGCGACGTTGTTGCCCATGACCTGGTAGCAGACCATGGTCAGCGCCTCGGACTGGGTCGGGTTGACCTTGCCCGGCATGATCGAGCTGCCCGGCTCGTTCTCCGGCAGCTTCAGCTCACCCAGGCCACAGCGCGGGCCGGAGCCGAGCAGGCGCACATCGTTGGCGATCTTCATCAGGCTGACGGCCAGCACGTTGAGCTGGCCGTGGAGCTCGACCAGCGCGTCGTGCGCGGCGAGCGCCTCGAACTTGTTGGGCGCGGTGACGAACGGCAGGCCGGTGATGGTCGCGACCTCGGCCGCGAACGCCTCGGCGAACCCCTTCTTGGCGTTGAGTCCGGTACCGACCGCGGTGCCGCCCTGGGCCAGCTCGTAAACCCGCGGCAGGGCCGACTTCACCCGCTCGATGCCATAGGCGATCTGCGTGGCGTAGGCCGAGAACTCGTTGCCGAGCGTGAGCGGCGTCGCATCCTGCATGTGGGTGCGGCCGATCTTCACGACGTCCTTGAACTCCGCCTGCTTCTTGCGCAGGGCGGCGAGCAGGTGCTCGAGGGCCGGCAGCAGGTAGCGGACCGCCTGCTCGGCGGCGGCGACGTGCATCGCCGTGGGGAAGGTGTCGTTCGAGGACTGACCGCGGTTGACGTGGTCGTTGGGATGCACGGGCGTCTTGCCGCCGCGCTGGCCGCCCAGCTGCTCGTTGGCGAGGCCCGCGATCACCTCGTTGGCGTTCATGTTGGATTGGGTGCCAGACCCGGTCTGCCAGACGACCAGGGGGAACTCGACATCCAGTTTGCCGTCGACCACCGCCTGGGCGGCGCGCGAGACGGCGTCGCCGAGCTTGGCGTCGAGCTCGCCCAGCCCGACATTCACCCGGGCCGCCGCGAGCTTGACGATCCCCAAGGCGCGGATCAGGGCAGCCGGCATCCGCTCGCCGCCGATCTTGAAGTTCTGCAGCGAGCGCTGGGTCTGGGCACCCCAAAGCCGTTCGGCGTCGACCTCGATCGGGCCGAACGAGTCGGTCTCGACGCGAACGTTCTTGGGGGTGTCCATGCCGCCGCTCCCGTCCTGGTCAGGTGGGCGCGGGGATCGCCCGCGACGCAATGGCTGTCAATCGAGAGGGTGTCGCAGGCCGCGCCGGGCTATTTCTTGCGGAAGCGGTCGAGCGTCACGATTTCCGCGCCGCCGGATTCGGCCGAGGCCTCCTCGCCGTCCCGTTTCGCCGGCCTGACGCTCGTGCCGAGCATCTTGACCTCGCCCGGCTGCGCCTCGGTCTCGTCGTCGATCGTGAACTGCAGCCCGAACTCGACACCGGGATCGGCGAACACCTTGATTGCGGTGAACGGGATGCGCAGGCGCTGCAGCTGGTCGCTGAAGCTGAGCGTGACCGCAAAGCCTTCGTCGTCGACCACGAGATCCCAGAACTGGTGCTGCAGCACGATGGTCATGTCGACCGGATAGCGGTCGCGCAGGAACTCCGGGATCACCACGCCGGGATGACGGGTGCGGAAGGTGACGTAAAAATGGTGCGGCGGCGGCGCGCCTTCCTTGGCCAAGCCAGCCAGCACGTCCCGCACCACGGTGCGCAACGCGGTCTCGACCAGCCGTCCGTAGTCTATCCGTGAGCGCGGCATCGACGACCGTCTGTGGGGGTGAAGTGGGGGGGCTTCTGTTGCCCGGCGCCCCCCCGAGCCGCGAGCAAGCTACTTTTTAGGCAGCCGCCCGGAGTGCAACGTTGTCGTTGGCACTTGTGATTTGGTCCGGTAACGGCGGTACCATGCCGGGTGAAAACTGCACCTTTACTACGCACGTCGATCCTAAGTCGCCCCCGCAAGGCCGCCCGGGAGGGGCGGGAATGGTGGAGGCGCCGGGCTCTGCCCCCGGGTCCGCTACGCCTATTCCGCACAGCGTTTATCACCATAGCCGGCGAACCGGCCCTTCATATATACGCCGTCCGGCCGAGGGCGCAACCGCAGGCGCGAATTGCGCGGCGACAAGGAGTACGCGATGGCGCTGGATGCGGACAAGCGAGCGGAGATCGACGGGCTGCGCGACAGCGAGGCGCCGACGCGACGGGCCACCGTGCCGGCGCTCGAAGCGCTGCTCTACGAGCCGCTGCCCGTGCTCGATCACGGCTTCGTCCGGGTCATCGACTATATGGGCGACGATGCGGCCATCGTGCAGGCGGCGCGTGTGTCCTACGGACGCGGCACCAAGCAGGTCAGCGGTGACCGGGGCCTGATCAACTACCTGATGCGGCATCGGCACACGAGCCCGTTCGAGATGTGCGAGCTCAAGCTGCACGTCAAGCTGCCGATCTTCGTGGCTCGGCAGTGGATCCGCCACCGGACCGCCAACGTCAACGAGTATTCGGCGCGTTACTCGGTGCTCGATCGCGAGTTCTACATCCCTGACAAGGACCTCCTCAAGCTGCTGAAGCCCGCGCGCAAGGACGAGCCGGTCCAGGAGCGGCTGTTCGCGCTACCGGGCGCCGAGCACACCGCCGTCCAGTCGAGCACGAACAAGCAGGGCCGCGACGAGGTTCTGGCGACCGACGCGGCGGGGGCCGTGCTCCGCGACATTGGCGCGATCAGCAGCCGCAGCTTCACGGTCTACGAGCGGCTCCTGGGCGACGACGAGCATCCGGGGATCGCGCGCGAGCTCGCCCGCATGGTGCTGCCGCTCAACACCTATACTCAGTGGTACTGGAAGGTCGACCTCCACAACCTGCTGCACTTCCTGCGCCTGCGCCACGACAGCCACGCGCAGTACGAGATCCGGGCCTATGCCGAGGTGCTGCTGGACATCGCCCGCAAATGGGTGCCGCTGACCACCGCGGCGTTCGAGGAATACCGCGGCGGCGGTGCCGAGCTGTCCGCGAGCGCGCTGGCGGCGATCCGCCGGCGGCTCGGCGGCGAGGCGGTGACCCGCGAATCGTCGGGGCTCAGCGCCGGGGAATGGCGCGAGCTCGTCGCCCTCCTGCCCGGCCTCGAGAGCTGAGGCGGCTCAGGCCGGGACGCGCCCGCCGCACAGCATCAGGAGAGCCACGAACACGACCGGGACCAGCACGATCGCAATATAGAAGGTGGTCGCGAAGCCGAAGCAGAGCGCCAGGACGACACCGAGCGCGACGACCGCCAGGGCCACCCAGCCGAGCAGGCCCAATCCTTCGTTGGCGTTCACGAATCATCTCCTGTAGTCATCCGCGCGCGGAGGTTAGCGCCAAGCGCGTCCGCGACAACCGAGGCCATGGTCGCAGGGTGATGTCGCGCCTAGTGTGTCCCTGTTGTCCATGGCGTGGCGCTGTTACCACGGCATCTGAAAAAGGCCGCCCACGACCGGAACTTGCGGCTGCGTCAATCGACAGGCCGGAATCACGGTGTTACAGCGGCGTCATCTGTCGTCCGTGCAACATATGAGGGGGCAGCAATGCGACTCCGGCTCGGTACTATGGGTTTGCTCGCGACCGCGAGCCTGTTGGCAGGCTGCGGACCCGCGTTCGAATCCCAGAGGGTGTTCGACGAAGCGAAGAGCACCACGCCTTCGGGCGATGCGTATCATCAGGCTCTCTACAGTGGCTACATGGAGCATGCCACGTACGAGCAGGATGAGATGATGAACTACACGAGCGCGATGAGCCACGCGCGCAACGCGATGGCTTCCGCGCACGGCGAGACCCCGGCCGTGGCCGGCGTGACCGACTTCGGCCCGCAGCCGGCCGACAAGGTCGACGAGCTGACGCAGGCCCGCAACCAGCTGGTGGCCGCGCTCGGCGACGCTGGCGCCAAGGACGTGCCCGAGGACGCGGCGCTGGCCCAGACGTTCTATGCCTGCTGGGTCGAGCAGCAGCACGAGAACTTCCAGCCACGTGACATCGCCTATTGCCGCGACGGCTTCTACAAGCACATGGCGAAGCTGAACGAGGCGGTCATCCCCGAGGCGCCCGATCTCGTGGCGCTGCAGTCCGACGTGTTCTTCGACTTCGACAAGTACAACCTGAAGCCGGCCGCCATTGCCGAGCTGGACAAGGTGTACCCGGTCATGGTCGCCGACACGACCTCGCAGTTCCTGATCGGCGGCCACACCGACACGGTCGGCAGCGCTGCCTACAATCAGAAGCTCTCCGAGCGTCGTGCCCAGGCGGTTGCCAACTACCTGGAGAGCAAGGGCGTCTCCGCCGACCGCATGACGGTCAAGGGCTTCGGCTTCACCGAGCTCGCGGTGCAGACCCCGCCGAACACGCCGAACGCGGAGAACCGCCGCGTGGAGATCCGTCGCCGGTAAGCGACGCCACGGCGTAGTCGATCGAGGAGGGGCGCGGTCCTTGGGGGCCGCGCCCTTTCCTTTTTGCCAGTGTTGACCGCATTTCGGTCGCGACACCGTCGGCGCGAGGGGCCGCAGGATGACCAGGATTACCGTCGCGCCCGCTTCCCTCGCGGACAGCGCCGAAGCCGCTCGCCTGCTCCACGCGATGGAACGCCACTACGAGGGTGCGAGCGCAGCATCCGAGGCACAAGCGATGGAGGCAATCGAAGGGATGCTGCTTCCGAGTGGCGCCGGGGTCGGCATGCTCCTGGCGCGGGCGGAAGCGACGGCCGTCGGCCTCGCCACGTTCTCGGTCCTGTTTCCGACGGACGGCTTCCGCCCCGGCCTGTTCGTCAAGGATGCGTTCGTGTGCGAATCCTGGCGCCGCGCCGGCGTCGGCATGGCCCTGTTCGGCGCCTTGGCACGAGAGGCGCTGCGGCGTGGATGCGTGCGGATCGACTGGGCCGCCGCCCGGGACAACATCGCAGCCGGCCGGCTCTACGAGAAGGCCGGCGCCATGCGTCTGGACGAAGCCATCCTCTTTCGGCTCGACGCCGAGAGGATCGCCCGCCTCGCGGCAGGCGGCTTGCCCACATAGTGACTGTGCTGCGACCTGGCCCCCGGCCCTCGCCGCATTGGGCACCGGTCGGTCGCGAGCATGCGGGCTACCCGCGACCGACCGCTCGCAACGGCTGCCCTAGCGGACATCCTCCGCGAAGATGTCGCGATCCTTGGTCTCGGGCACGAACAGCAGGCCGATGACGAAGGTCGCCGCGGCGATGATGATCGGGTACCAGAGCCCCGAATAGATGTTGCCGTGCTGCGCCACGATGGCGAAGGCGGTAGCCGGCAGCAGGCCGCCGAACCAGCCATTGCCGATATGGTAGGGCAGCGACATGGCGGTGTAGCGGATGCGGGTGGGGAACAGCTCGACCAGGGCCGCCGCGATCGGGCCGTAGACCATCGTCACGTAGATGACGAGCACGGTCAGGATCACGACCACCATGAACGGCTGGCCGCGGAAGATGTCGAACGGATGGGCGAGCTTGACGATCGAGGGGTCGCCGGCCTTGGGGTAGCCGGCGGCGGCGAGCGCTTCCGAGACGGCCTTGGTGAGCTCGTCCTGCTTGGCCTTGGCATCCGCCCCCGCGGCCGCGGCGTCGAACGCCTCGATGGTGGTCGAGCCGATCTGGACCGAGGCGATCGTGCCCGCCGGTGCCTCGACCGTGGTGTAGTTGACGGCGTTGCGCGCCAGCAGCCCCTTGATGATGTCGCAGGAGTTGGTGAACTTGGCGGTACCCACCGGATTGAACTGGAAGGAGCAGTTCGCCGGGTCCGCCGTGACCGTGACCGTGGTGCTCTCCTGCGCCTGGTAGAGCGCCGGATTGGCGTTGTGCGTCAGCGCCTTGAACAGCGGGAAGTAGGTGAGCGCGGCGATCAGGCAGCCGGCGAGAATGATGGGCTTGCGGCCGATCTTGTCGGAGAGCCAGCCGAACAGGATGAACCCGCCGGTGCCGATCACCAGCGACCAGGCGATCAGCAGGTTGGCGCTGTAGCCGTCGACCTTGAGGGTCTGCTGCAGGAAGAACAGCGCGTAGAACTGGCCCGTGTACCAGACCACGGCCTGGCCGGCGACGAGGCCGAGCAGCGCCAGCAGCGCCCACTTGGCGTTCTTCCACTGGCCGAAGGCCTCGGACAGCGGGGCCTTGGAGTGCGTCCCCTCCTCCTTCATCCGCACGAAGGCCGGCGATTCCTGGAGCTGCAGGCGGATCCAGATCGAGATCCCCAACAGGACGATCGAGACCAGGAAGGGCACGCGCCAGCCCCAGGCGGCGAACGCCTCCTCGCCGAGCCAGGTCCGGGTGAACAGGATCACCAGCAGCGACAGGAACAGGCCCAGGGTCGCCGTGGTTTGGATCCAGCTGGTGTAGAAGCCGCGGCGGCCGTGCGGGGCGTGCTCGGCGACGTAGGTCGCGGCGCCGCCGTACTCGCCGCCGAGCGCCAAGCCCTGCAGCAGCCGCAGGCCGATCAGGATCGCCGGCGCGGCGAGACCGATATTGTCTGCCGTCGGCAGCATGCCGACCAGGAAGGTCGAAAGGCCCATGATGCCGATGGTCACGAGGAAGGTGTATTTTCGACCGACCAGATCGCCGATCCGGCCGAAGATGAGCGCACCGAACGGGCGGACCAAAAAGCCCGCGGCAAACGCCAGCAGGGCGAAGATGTTGCGCGTGGTCTCGTCGAACTGCGTGAAGAACTTGGCGCCGATGATGACCGCCAGGGAGCCATAGAGGTAAAAGTCATACCACTCGAATACGGTGCCCAACGAGGAAGCGACGATGACCTTGCGCTCCTCCGCGGTCATCGGTCGAACGGCATAATCCGAGCTGGGGCGATAGGTCTTGCTCGCCATCAAGCAATCTCCCTGGTTCTTGTGCCGATGAGCGGGTCAGACGCCTGGGGTGCGGGCACATTGCCTGCCGTCCATCATTGGCGCACCATTGTGCGGCCCGCGGGCGGGGGCAAGCCCTTACGTGGTCAGTGGTGCCTTCCGCTATGCCGGGCCCGGATCGCCACCTGCGCCGAGACCAGGGCGGCAGCGGCGCACAAGGTCATCCCCACCGCCATCGGATAGGGCGTCCCGTTCTCGATCGAGCCGACGATCTGGGCCACCAGCGCCGCGACGCCCATCTGAAGAAATCCGCCGAGCCCGGAGGCGGCGCCGGCGATCTGCGGGTCCACGCTCACGAAGGCGGCCTGCGCGTTGGGCATCGCCATCCCCTGGGCGAATGCCGCGGCTGCCGTGGGCAGGAACAGCGCCCACGGTGACCAGACACCGGCCAGCATCAGGATCAGCATCGCCAGGATGCTGAGAAATGCGCCGGCGCTGCCGACGAGGATCATGCGGTCGCCGCCGACGCGCGCGGAATGGCGGCCGGCGACGAAGTTGCCGATCATGTAGGCGCCGGTGACCATGATGAACATCAGCCCGTACTCGCCGGCTGCACGCCCCATCACCACGGTCATCACGAACGGCGCCGCGGCCAGGAAGGCGTAGAACACGCCGATCGACCAGGCGCCGTTCAGCACGTAGCCGAGATAGGCCGTGGACCGGGCCAGGCGGCCGAACCCGTGGAGCGGGTTGCGGCTGACCGCTGCGGTCCCCGGGCGCAGTGTCTCGGGCAGGGCCGTCCAGACCACCGCCAGGACGACCACGCCCAGGCCGACCCCGACCCAGAAGATGGCACGCCAGCCGAGCGCGTCCGCCAGCAGGCCACCGAGCGCCGGGGCCACCATGGGTGCTGCCACCATCGCCACGGTGACGTAGGCGAGCATCTCCGTCGCACGATCGAGACCATAGCGGTCGCGGACGATGGCGCGGGTCAGCACGAGCCCGGCGCAGCCTCCGGCGGCCTGCACGATCCGCCCGAGGATCAGCAGCCAGATCGTGGGTGCGAGCGCGCACAGCACGCTGCCCGCCAGATAGACCACCAGCCCGCCGAGCAGCGCCGGTCGCCGCCCCAGCCGGTCGGAGATCGGCCCGTAGGCCAGCATCGAGACGGCAATGGCAAAGGCGGAAAGGCTGAACACGAGCTGCGCCGTGGCGGCGCCGACGGCGAAGCCGTACTGGATCGCCGGCAGTGCGGGCAGGAACACCTGCATCGCGAACGGCCCGATCGCGGTTGCCAGCACCAAGACGGCGATGAAGCCGAGATCCCGCCCGGCTGGGGCGGTCATGCGCTGCCGATCAGGATGCCGGTGACGAAGACCAGCACACCCCCGAGCACCACCTGAAACGCCGCCTGCAGGAACGGGGTCTCCATGTAGCGCGCGCGCACCCAGGCGATCGCCCAGAGCTCGATCAGCACCACGACCACCGCCAGCGTGGTCGCAATCCGAAAGTCGGGAATCAGGAACGGCAGCGTGTGGCCGAGCCCGCCGACGGCGGTCATCGCGCCGCATACCAGGCCGCGCAGCCAGGGTCGGCCGCGGCCGGTGATGCTGCCGTCGTCCGACAGGGCCTCGGCAAAGCCCATCGAGATGCCCGCGCCGATCGAGGCGGCGAGCCCCACCACGAAGGCATCCGAGCTGCTGCCGGTCGCGAAGGCGGCGGCGAACAGCGGCGCCAGCGTCGACACCGAGCCGTCCATGAGCCCGGCGAGCCCCGGCTGGACGTACTGCAGCACGAACGCGCGATGGGCGACCTTGGCCTCCGCGTCGCGGGCGGAAGCGGTGAGATAGCGCTCCTCCAGCTCGTGCGCCGTGTGCGCGTGAGCGACCTCGGCCTCCGCCAGGTCGACCAGGAGCTCCCGGATACCGACGTCGCTCACCTGGTTCGCGATCGTGCGATAGAAGCTCGCGGTTTCCTGCTCCATCTCCTCGGCGCGCCGCCGGACGGCCTCGAGCCCCAGGGGTCGCGTCAGCCAGATCGGCTTGCGCCGGACGAAGCCGCGCACGTCCTCGCGCCGGACCAGGGGAATGTGCTCGCCGAACCGCTCGCGAAACATCCCCGCCAGCTTGTGGCGGTGCTCGCTCTCGACCGCCGCCAGCTCGTCGAACACCCTGGCGCTGGCCGGATAGCCGTCGCGCAGCCCTTCGGCGAAGTCGCGATAGATGTGGCCGTCCTCCTCCTCGAGCCTGATCGCGAGCGCAAGGATCTCGCGCTCTCCAAGATCGGCGAGCCGTTTCTGCGGAGAGAAGGAGAAGCCGAGCATGAGAAATCTCCGACTGGAGCCTCGAGCGCGTCAAATTCGGCAGGCTGCGGGCATCCCCGACTACGGCTGGCGTAGCGCGACCGCCGAGGGAACGCCACAGCGGCATACGCGATTGCACAACGTGCGTATTCACACATCGACATCGCCGCACATCGTGCATATGTTGGCTGCCGTGGCAGCCGCGTTCGCCGAGGAGATCCGACATGCATCCGCAGATCGCCAACTCCTTCATCAGCCTGCTGGCGGACCGCGAACGGCGGCAGCCCCGCAAGCGGTCCTGGCTGATGCGCCTCATCGGCCGCGCCTGAGGCCCGCGGGCTAGGCCAGCCTTCGTCCGGCCACGGATCGCTCATGCCGGTCACGCACGCCATCATCGACATCCTCGGCGAGGTCGCGCTCCTGCTGTGGGGCCTGCACATGGTCAGCAGCGGCGTCCAGCGTGCCTTCGGCGCCGACCTGCGTCACTTCCTCCGCCGCGCCCTCAGGCATCGCCTGACCGCGCTCGCTGCCGGACTTCTCGCCACGCTGGTCCTGCAGAGCAGCACCGCGACGGCGCTGATCGCGGGCTCACTGTCGGCGAGCGGCGCCATCGCGCCGGTGCCGGGCCTGGCCGTGATGCTGGG
>JAXMCJ010000052.1:0-37014 GCA_046349415.1 Geminicoccaceae bacterium | reverse complement strand
TCCGTCATGGTCTCGCCGCTCTCCTGAGTTCCCTGCTGCTCGTTCCGTCGGCGGGCGAGGCGAGGCAGCCGGCGCTGCCTTTGCCGCTGCTGATCCTGCAGGGCGAGCTCCAGCGCTACGCCTATTGCGCCGACGAGGTCGGCCCCGAAGGCGAGGACTGGTGGGGATTCTGGTGGTCGCTGCCCGACCGCGGCTGCGGCGACTGCGAGGACTTCGCCGCCTACAGCTATGGCCGGCTCGAGCAGCTGGGCGTCGCGCGCGCGGCGCTCGAGCTCGAAGCGGCCGGCGTCGGCAAGCGTACGCTGGGCGAAGGCGTCGAGGCGGAGCTGCTGCACGTCTGGCTCGAGGTCGCCCTGCCCGGCGGCACCTGGACCGTGTGGAACCGGCAGATCCGGCCGGGCGTCTGGCGCGAGGGCCGCATGCTCGGCCGCGCCGAGGTGGAAGAGCTGGTCGACCGCAAGTTCGGCCCCAACTGGCCCTACGGCCTGGATCTCCTCTGACGCCCTCGGCGCAGCCGATTTGATGGTTGAAAGCGTCATATCGATGCGCTAGTCGGCACTGATGATGCTTGGCACATCAGAAATCCGACCCAGCGCATGATAACGGCGGCTCAGCTGCGCGCCGCCAGGGCGCTGCTCGGCATGGACCAGCGCGCGCTTGCCGACGCCTGCGGCCTGTCGGTGCCGACCATCCAGCGGATGGAGGCGAGCGAGGACGTGATTCGCGGCAATGTCGATTCGCTGATGAAGCTCATCGCCGCGCTCGATGCCGCCGGCGTCGAGCTGATCGCCGCCCGGGCCGTCAGCGAGCGGGGCGGCCGCGGCGTCCGCATGAAGGCCTGAGGAGCGGCCGTCATGTCCACGGTGACCGTCCTGCTGCTCGTCGTGCTGGCCTTCTTGGCGACCGGCATCATGGCGATTGCGATCCGCTCCCATGTCGGCGGCGCGCTTGCCGTCTACGCGGCCTGTCTCTGCTTGACGCTGGCCGCCTTTCTGACCGCACTGTCGCAGCTGGTCGCCGGCGCGGAGGGCGGTGCCATCACCCTGCCGCTCGGCCTGCCCTGGCTCGGCGCGCACTTCCGCCTCGATCTCCTCAGCGCGTTCTTCGTGCTGGTGGTCAATCTCGCCGGCGCCCTGGCCAGCCTCTACGCGCTCGGCTACGCGCTCGACGGCGCCGCGGCATCGCGCATCCTGCCCTTCTTCCCGGCCTTTCTCGCTGGAATGAACCTGGTTCTGCTGGCCGCCGACGCCTTCAGCTTCCTGCTGGCATGGGAGTTCATGTCGCTCGCCTCCTGGGTGCTGGTGCTGGCGGAGCATGAGCAGGAGGAGACGCGCAGCGCTGCCTACCTCTATCTGATCATGGCCGGCCTCGGCACGGCGGCGCTGCTGCTCTGCTTCGGCCTGCTCGCCGGGCCGGAAGGGGCCTACGGCTTCGCTGCCATCCGGCTCCGCGACCACGGCCCGCTCGCGACCATCCTAATCCTGGTGCTGACCCTGGTGGGCACCGGCTCCAAGGCGGGCCTGCTGCCGCTCCACGCTTGGCTGCCGCCCGCCCACGCGGCCGCCCCCAGCCACGTCTCCGCCCTGATGAGCGGCGTCATGACCAAGGTCGCGGTCTATGCCGCGATCCGCCTGCTGTTCGACCTGGCCGGGCCGCCCGCGCCCTGGTGGGGTGCCGTGGTCATGCTCGTGGGGACGCTCTCCGCGGTGATGGGCCTCCTCTACGCCCTGATGCAGAACGACCTGAAACGCCTCCTGGCCTACAGCACCGTCGAGAACCTCGGCGTCATCTATGTCTGCCTCGGCCTCGCGCTGAGCTTCCTCGCCAACGGCATGCCGGCCGCCGCCTCCATCGCGCTGACCGCCGGGCTGCTGCACGCGCTCAACCACTCCCTGTTCAAGGGCCTGCTGTTCATGGGCGCCGGTGCGGTGCTGCACGGCACCGGCGGCGAGCGCCGGCTCGAGGCGCTGGGCGGGCTGATCCACCGCCTGCCGGTCACCAGCGTCTGCTTCCTGGTCGGCGCGGTCGCCATCTCCGCCCTGCCGCCGCTCAACGGCTTCGTGTCGGAATGGCTGCTGTTCCAGGCCATCCTGCAGAGCATCGGCCTGCCGCTCGGCTTCCTGCGCTTTCTGGCTCCGGCCGTGGGCGGGCTCATGGCCCTGACCGCGGCACTGGCCGCCGCCTGCTTCGTGCGCGCCTACGGTATCGCCTTCCTCGGCCGACCGCGCAGCGAGGCGGCGCGGACGGCACACGAGATCGCCCGCCCGGCGCAGCTCGCCATGGCCGTCGCGGCCCTTCTCTGCGCCCTGCTCGGCATCTTTCCCGGCCCGGTGGTCGACATGATCGGCTCGGTCGGCGCCGGCTTCGGCGGCCGCCTGCCCGAGCAGGCGTCGCAGGGCTGGCTGTCGCTCGTGCCGGTGAGCCCGGCCGCCAGCAGCTACAACGGCCTGGTCCTGCTGCTGTTCATCGCCTTCTCCAGTGCCGCGGCCGCCTTCTTCATCCACCGCTTCGCCTCGGACCGGCTGCGCCGCGGTGCCGCCTGGGACTGCGGCTTTCCCGATCCCTCCAGCACCGCGCAATACACGGCATCCAGCTTCGCGCAGCCGCTGCGGCGCGTCTTCGGCGGCTACACCTTCCTCGCCCGCGAACAGATTGACATGCCCGCACCCGGCGAGACGCGCGCGGCCTCGTTTCGCCTGATCTGGCACGATCTCGTCTGGGAGGGCCTCTACGCGCCGGTGAGCGCGGGGCTGAGCCGGGCCACCGGGCGCCTGAACGCGCTGCAGTTCCTGACCATCCGGCGCTACCTGTCGCTGGTGTTCGGCGCCCTCGTCCTCCTGCTCCTGGTCCTGGTGGCCACCCGATGATCGCCGCCACGCTCGCCCAGGGGGCCCAGATGTTCCTGGTGCTGCTGCTGGCGCCCGGCCTGCTCGGCCTGACCCGGAAGATCCGGGCGCAGCTGCTCCGCCGCCGCGGGCCGCCGCTGATCCAGCCCTATCGCGACCTGATCCGGCTGCTGCGCAAGGAGGTGGTGCTGGCCGACAGCGCCTCCTGGCTGTTTCGTGCGGCACCCTATCTGATCTTCGGCGCCACCTGGGTCGCCACCGCCCTGGTGCCGACCTTCGCCGCCGGCCTGCCCTTCAACTGGGCGGTCGACCTGATCGCGATCGTGGCGCTCTTGGGCTCGGCCCGCTTCATGCTCGCGCTGGCCGGGATGGACGTCGGCACCAGCTTCGGCGGCATCGGCAGCTCGCGCGAGCTGATGATCGCGAGCCTGGCCGAGCCTGCCATGCTGCTGGTCGTGTTCACGCTGGCGCTGTTCGCCGGTACCACGCGCTTGTCCGGGATCGCCGACTTCGTGCTGACCCACCCGGTCGGCCTGCGGGTCTCGCTCGCCCTGACCCTGGTGGCGCTGATCATGGTGGCATTGGCCGAGAACGGGCGGGTGCCGGTCGACAACCCGACGACGCATCTCGAGCTGACCATGGTCCACGAGGCGATGGTGCTCGAATATTCCGGCCGTCACCTCGCCATGATCGAGCTGGCGGGGGCCTTGAAGCTCGTCTTCTACCTGTCCCTGATCGCCTGCGTCTATTTCCCCTACGGCATGGCGCTGTCGGCCGCCGCCGGTGTGCCGGCGCTGCTGCAGGGTGCGGTCGTCTACCTCGTCAAGCTCGCTTTGCTGGCCGCGGCACTGGCCGCCTTCGAGGTCACGATCGCCAAGATGCGGGTGTTCCGGGTCGGCGACTTCCTCGGCGCCGCGCTGATGCTCGGCTTTCTCGCCACCCTGCTCCTGTTCGTGTCGCGGGGCGTGTGATGGTCACCGGCCTCGCCTTCGACATCGCGCACCTCCTCGCCGGCGGCATGGTCGTGGTCAGCTTCATGCTGCTCTACCAGGACCGGATGTTCGCCCTGCTGCACGTCTTCGCCCTGCATGCCGGTCTGCTGGCCGCGGCGGTGGCCTGGCAGGCCTGGGTCCAGAACGCGCCGCATCTGTTCGTCACCGCGGCGATCGCCCTGCTGTTCAAGGCGATCTTCATCCCGGTGGTGCTGCGCCGGATCATGCTGCGGCTCGGCATTCATCGCGAGATCGAGCAGGTGGTCGCGACCGGCGTGGCCATGCTGGCGGGCCTCGGCCTCGTGGCGCTGGCCATTCTCGTCACCCTGCCGGTGACGGCGGGCACCGACGTGCTGGCGCGCGAGGACGTCGCCTTCGCCCTCGCCATCCTGCTCCTGGGTCTGCTGATGATGATCACCCGCCGCAACGCGGTCAGCCAGGTGATCGGCTTCATGAGCCTCGAGAACGGCCTGATCCTCGCCGCCACCGGGGCCAAGGGCATGCCGCTGGTGGTCGAGCTGTCGGTCGCCTTCTCGGTGCTGATCGCCTTCATCGTCTTCGGCATCTTCGTCTTCCGCATCCGCGAGCGGTTCGACACGGTCGACGTCCAGGCGCTCGATCGCTTCCGCGGGGATCAGGCCCATGGGTGACCTGGCGCTCTTCGGCGTCCTGGGCGTGCCGGCCCTCGCGGTCGTGCTGCTCGTCCTGGTGCCCGGCTATCACCTGCAGGCCCGGCTCAACGTGCTGGCGGCATTGCTGAGCTTCCTGTCGGCGGTGGTGTTCCTGACCAGCCGCCCGGCGCCGGGGCCCTACATCCTGGTCGACGACTTCAACGTCTACCTGATCGTGCTCAACAGCTTCGTCGGCTTCACCACCAGCATCTATTCGGCGACCTACATCGACCACGAGCTGGAGATCGGCCGCCTCACCCCGACCTATCTCCGCTTCTACCACGCCATGTACCAGGCGATGCTGGGTGCGATGAACCTGGCCCTGGTCGCCAACAATATCGGCCTGCTCTGGGTCGCGGTGGAGGTGGCGACGCTGTCGACCGTGGTGATGGTCGGCATCTACCGCACGCCGCAGGCGCTCGAGGCGGCGTGGAAATACTTCATCCTCGGCTCGGTCGGCATCGGCCTCGCCTTGTTCGGCACGACCCTGGTCTACCTCGCCGCGCAGGAGATCCTGCCGGAAGGCCTGGACGCCATGGCCCTCGACCGCCTGGTCGCCACGGCCAGCCGCCTCGACCCCGCCCTGCTCGACCTCGCCTTCGTCTTCCTCCTGGTCGGCTACGGCACCAAGGTGGGGCTGGCGCCGCTGCACGCCTGGCTGCCCGACGCCCACGCCGAAGGCCCGACCCCGATCTCGGCCGTGCTGTCGGGCCTGCTGCTCAACGTGGCGCTCTATGCCCTGCTGCGCTTCAAGATGGTCATGGCGGCCAACCCCGGCGCGCTCACGCCCGGCCCGCTCATGGTGGTGCTGGGCCTGCTCTCGGTCAGCTTCGCCGGGCTGATGCTCTACCGCCGCCGCGACATCAAGCGGCTGTTCGCCTACTCCTCCATCGAGCACATGGGCATCATCACCTTCGCCTTCGGCATGGGCGGCCCGCTCGCCAACTTCGCCGGGCTCTTGCACATGGCGATGCACAGCCTGACCAAGTCGGCGATCTTCTTCGCCGTCGGCCATGTCGCCCAGGTCAAGGGCACGCAGCGTCTGACCGAGATCCGCGGCCTCGGCACCAGCCACCCCTTGCTCGCCACCGGGCTCGTCGTCGGCGTGCTGGCGATCGCCGGCTTCCCGCCGATGGGCATCTTCATGAGCGAGTTCCTGGTCGTGGGCTCGACCTTCGCCCGCCAGCCGCTGCTGACCGTGCCCCTGGTGCTGGGCATCCTGGTGGCCCTGGGGGCGCTGCTGCTGCGCCTGCAGGGCATCGTGTTCGGCCCGCCCACCGGGCCGACCGGCCCCGTCAAGGCGTCGAGCATACCGCTGGTCGCTCATCTGGCGCTCGTCATGGTCGCCGGGATCTGGCTGCCGCCGCCCTGGTGCGCTGGTTCGAGCATGTCGCTTCGCTGTTGGGTTGAGCCGGGATGACGGCACCGCCGAGCCTCGCGCAGATGTTGGCCGTCACGGCGCCGCGGCCCGGGCACCGGCCGTGGCCGCGCCATACGGTCACCGCGGCCACCTGGGAGGACATCGGCGCGGCGCTGGCCGCCGGCCGGCTGGACCTGATGGGCCTGTTCGCCGACGGCAGCGAGGTCAACGCGGTCCTCTACGACCCTGCTGGTGGTACGGTCGGGGTGGCGAGCCTGCTCTGCCACGACCGCCGCTATCCCTCGCTCGGCCGGGTGCATGCGCCCGCCCTGCGGCTCGAGCGCGCGATCCGCGACCGCGACGGGCTGGTGGCGACGGAGTCGCCCGACCAGCGGCCGTGGCTGGACCACGGCGCCTGGCCGGAGAGCCGCGTCGAGGCCCGGCTGCCCTATCCCTTCCTGCCCGTGGTCGGCGAGGGCCTGCACCAGATTCCCGTCGGCCCGGTCCATGCCGGGATCATCGAGCCCGGCCATTTCCGCTTCACCTGCAATGGCGAGGCGGTGGTCCGGCTCGAGGAGCGGCTGGGCTATGTCCACAAGGGTATCGAGGCGCTGCTGGCCGGCGCCGACCTCGCCCGGGCCGCGCGGCTGCTCGGCCGCGTCTCGGGCGACAGCACCGTCGCCTACCAGCTCGCCTTCGCCCGCGCGGTCGAGGCCGCGACCGGTGGCGAGCCACCGCCGCGCGCCGTCTGGCTGCGCGCCCTGCTGGCGGAGCTCGAGCGGATCGCCAACCACGTCAACGATGTCGGCTTCGTCGCCAACGACGCCGCCTTCGCGCTCCTGCACACCCATTGCGGCCTGCTGCGCGAGCGGATCCTGCGCGCCTGCGGCGAGCTGTTCGGCCACCGCCTGCTGATGGACCGGATCGTTCCGGGCGGAGTCCTGGTCGATCTGCCCGAGGGCGGGGCCGCACGGCTGCGGGCACTCGCGGCGGAGCTCGGCAACCGGCTGGCCGAGATCCTCGCCGTCTACGACGACACGCCCTCGCTGCTCGACCGCACGGTCTCGACCGGCATCGTCACGCCGGCCCTGGCCGGCCGGTTCGCCGCGGGCGGCCATGTCGGGCGGGCGTCGGGCCGCGCCTTCGACAGCCGCAAGGCGCTGCCCTGTCCGCCCTACGACCGGCTGGAGTTCGCGGTCCCGGTACTGCAGCAGGGCGACGTCGACGCGCGGGTGCGGATCCGCGTCCAGGAGATCGAGCAGAGCCTGGCGCTGGTCGGCCAGATCCTGGACGGGATGCCCGACGGCGCGCTCCTGGCGCCGGTCCCTGCAAGCGCCGGCGAGGGGCTCGCTTTCGCCGAGGCGTTCCGCGGCGACGTCATGGTCTGGGTCAGGCTCGACGATATGGGCCGGGTCGCCCGCTGCCATCCGCGCGACCCGTCCTGGTTCCAGTGGCCGCTGATCGAGGCGGCGATCGAAGGCAACATCGTCGCCGACTTTCCCTTGTGCAACAAAAGCTTCAACTGCTCCTACGCCGGCCACGACCTATGAGCGCGCTCAAGCTCCTGCTCGCTGGCCTGCGCCCGCCCGCGACCCTTCCGGCCCCCGCACCGGACGATCCCGCCCTGCGTGCGGCGGCCGAGCAGCTCGCCGCGGTGGCCCGCCGCCGGCTCGGCCGCTCGCTGTCGATCCGCGAGGTCGACGCCGGCTCGTGCAACGGCTGCGAGCTCGAGCTGCAGATGCTCAACAGTGCGGTCTACGACATCGAGCGCTTCGGCCTGCGCTTCGTCGCCAGCCCGCGCCACGCCGACGTGCTGCTGGTCACCGGCCCGGTCACGCGCAACATGCGGGTGGCGCTGGAGCGCACCTGGCGCGCCACGCCCGACCCCAAATGGGTGGTGGCGGTCGGCGACTGCGCCAGGGACGGCGGCTGCTTCGCGGGCAGCCCGGCCGTCCTGGGCGGCGTCGCCGAGGTCGTCCCCGTCGACCTCCATATCCCCGGCTGCCCGCCTTCGCCGCAGGCCGTGCTCGAGGGATTGGTGGCGCTGCTCGACCGCTGAGCCGCCGCCCGCGGCTCAGGGCACCAGCACGATCTTGCCGATGTGCCGGCTCGATTCCATCAGCGTGTGCGCGGCGGCGGCCTCGCCGAGCGGGAAGGTGGCGTGGACCAGCGGCCTGACCTTGCCCTCCGCCAGCAGCGGCAGGACCTTGGCCTCCAGGGCGCGGGCGATCTCGCCCTTCTGCTCGACCGAGCGCGGCCGCAGGGTCGAGCCGGTCCAGGTCAGGCGCTTGACCATCAGCTGGGTGAAGTTGGCCTGCACCTTCGCCCCTTCCAGCCAGGCGATCTGCACCAGCCGCCCCTCGATCGCGAGCGCCTTGAGGTTGCGCTCGACATAGGGGCCGCCGACCATGTCGAGGATCAGGTCGACGCCGCGGCCGCCGGTCTCCTCCCGCACCACCTCGACGAAGTCCTCGCCGCGATAGTCGATCGCCCGCCTGGCGCCGAGCTCGACGCAGGCGCGCTGCTTGTCGGGCCCGCCCACCGTCGCCAGCACCTCCGCCCCGAAGGCGTGGGCGAGCTGGATCGCGGTCGTGCCGATCCCCGACGAGCCGCCATGCACCAGGAAGCTCTCGCCGGCCTTGAGCCGGCCGCGGTCGAACACGTTGGTCCAGACCGTGAAGTAGGTCTCTGGCACTGCCCCGGCTTCTACCATCGGCAGCCCGGTCGGCACCGGCAGGACCTGCGGTGCAGGCGCCACACAATACTCGGCATAGCCGCCGGAGCTGACCAGGGCCATGACGCGGTCGCCGGGCCGCCAGCGCTCGACCCTTTCGCCCAGCGCCACGATCTCGCCCGCGATCTCGAGGCCCGGTACGTCTGAGGCGTCGGGCGGGGGCGGGTAGCCACCCTGGCGCTGCAGTACGTCCGGGCGGTTGATGCCGGCGGCGGCGACCTTGATCAGCACCTCGCCCTGGCGCGGCTGCGGCACCGGCATCCGGTCTGGCACCAGGACCTCCGGCGGCCCCGGCCGGTCGATGCGAATGAAGGTCATTTCCGCCGGAATAGCACCCATCTCGCCCCCTCCATCAGCCCAGCCAGCACAGCAGCCCATAGCAGCGGCCCAGCAGCCGGGTGAAGAGGAGGTAGAGGACGAGGTCGGCCACGGCCAGGGCCGCCAGCATGGGCAGGCCGAGCCAGGCGAAGATGGCGAGCACGCCCCAGCCGGTCAGCCGCGGCGCCGGGGCGCTTTGACCACGGATCTTGTGCGACATGCGATTCATCAACTATTGGTTTCTAGATCGTCAACCTCCTCGCGCGAATTTACAAGCCGGTGATTCGTTTGGATTGGGATATCGGCGCCCAGCCCCGCTGGCAGAGCCTGCTGGCATTGGGCCGCTCGGGGCTGCAGCAGGGCTGGAGCTATCGTGAGGCGCTACGGGCAGGGGGGGTGCGGATCCTGTCCGCCGTGGTCCGCGATGCGGGCGATGCGCCGATCGGCTGCCTGCAGCTCGCCGACCGGCCGCTGCTGGGGTCGTGGGGCGCGGCGTTTCTGCTGCGCGGTCCGGTGTGGTTCGCCTCGCCACTGGAAGGCGATGTCGAGCACAAGCTGCTGGTGGCACTCCGCCGCCGTCTGCGCCGCCGTCTGCTGGTCTGGTCGCCCGAGACCATGGCCGGCCGACGCCGGCGGGCGATCATCACCGGCTACAGCACCTCCTGGCTCGATCTGGCCGCCGGCACCGAGGCGCTGCGCACCCGGCTCGCCGGCGACTGGCGGCATCGCCTGCGGCAGGCCGAGCGGGGTCGGCTCGCCGTGCGCCGCACCGCGGACCGCGCCGCGATCCAATGGCTGCTCGACTGCAACGAGGCCTATCGCCGGCGGGCCGGCTATCGCGGCCCCAGCCGGGCGTTTCTCGGCCGTCTGGCCGAGGCGGCAGGCGATGCCGGCGAGCTGCTGTTGCTGCTCGCCGACCGCCACGGCGACCCGCTCGCCGGCGTCATGATCCTGCGGCACGGCTGCAGCGCCACCTACGAGGTCGGCTACGTCACGCCCGAAGGCCGCCGCCTGCTCGCCACCCACCTGCTCCTCTGGCGCGCGGTCGAGACGCTGGCCCAGGAAGGCGTGCGCTGGCTCGACCTCGGCGGCATTGCCACGGACCGCAGCCCGGGCATCGCACGGTTCAAGCTGGGCATGGGCGGCGATGTCGCCACCCTGCCCGGGACCTTCCTGATCCCCGGTTGACCGCCGCGTGCGTAGCGCTACCAACGGGCGGTGATCACGTGCGCCCTGATTCGGCCCACGATCGGCCCGGAGCCGTAGCGCGCGGTGAGCGCAGCGGCCGCGACCTCGGTCGCCTCGGCCAGTGCCCCCGCACCTTGGCCCTCGATCTCGCCACGCATCGGCGTGCCCTGGCAGTAGCCGATGGCCACCGTGAGCGCGTCGGGCGCCCTGCTCTCCAGCGTGAGGCTGTCGACTTTCGTCGCCCCGAACCCCGCGTCTCGGAGCAACGCCTCCAGCGCCGCGGCGTCGTGGTGCCCATGCGGCGTGCGAGCCAGGAACATCGGCGGATTATCCGGATACAGCGCTGCGACTGCCCCGACCACGACATCCGCGAACTCGTTCTCCTCGATGCGGTCCCAGACGCTGAGCAGGTAGCGCCCGCCCGGCTCGAGGACGCGTGCGGCCTCGGCGAAGGCCCGCGGCTTGTCGGGAAAGAACATCGCCCCGAACTGACACACCATCGCGTCGAACATGCCGTCGGGAAACGGCAGCGCCTGGGCGTCCGCCTGCCGCCAGGTGACCCGGTCGGACACCAGCTCGCGCGCTGCATGGTCGAGCATCGCCTGGTTGAGGTCGGTCGCGACGATGGCGACCCCCTGCGGCAGGGTGGCCGCCAGGGTGCGCGTCACCACGCCCGTGCCGGCGGCGGTCTCGAGCACGCTGCCGTGGCGCAGATCCGCCAGCCTCGCCGCCAGATCCTCCGCGTACGGCGCGAAGATCAGCGGCCCCAGATAGCGATCGTACAAGGCGGGGATGGAGCCTTGAAAGACCCGGTCGGACTGCACCTTGGTGCTCGCCCGCGACGCTAGGATCGACCGGGCTGGTAGCCGATCGCCTTCTGCTGCGCGTCGCGCTGCTGGTCGCGCCCGAGCCGGTCGGTGATCGCATCCCAGGCCTTGGCGGTGGCGTCCAGCGCCTCCTGCGCCGTCTTCCTGCCGCCCACGGCCGCCGCCAGCTCCTTGTCCAGTGCCGACCAGTATTCGGCCGTGCCCCTGATCCGCAGATGCGGCAGCATGGCGGGCGCGTTGAACGTCTGGTCGAACGCCGTGAGATAGTCCTCGACGTCCTGGCGTTCCCAGCCGGCCTTGATGTAGTCGGCGAGCTTGGCCTGCCCGCTCGGCGGCAGCATCTGGTAGTCGAAGCCGGGATTGACACCGGTCCAGCCGTGGTGGACCGCCCACATCGACACGGGCTTGATCGCCATGAGCGCCAGGAACGAGTAGGCGGCATCTTGGTTGGCGCTGCCGTTCAACAGCACGCCGTGCCACGAGCCGCCGGTGGTGTTGCCGACGCGGTTGGGCTCGGCGGTCTCGATCCACTTGGCCTGCTCGCGATCCCAGTAGCGGGTCGAGCCGGGCAGCATCGCGACGCCGCAATTGCCCTTAACCAGCGAGCGCGTCTCGTCCTGGCACAGGGCGCCCAGGTCGCCCCAGGTCCACATCATCACCGCTTTGCCGCGCAGGAAGTAGTCCCAGGCCTGCGGCAGGCGCCAGCCGATCTGGTCGGCCGGGCCGGTGGCGGCGAGCTGCTGCAGCAGCTCGAGCGCCGCGACTTGGCCCGGCTGGTTGACCAGCGGCTTCATGTCCTCCGGATCGAACCAGGCGACGTTGTGGTAGCGGTCGGTGACCGGTCCCGGTGCCACCGCGAACGACGCCGCAATCGACTGGAAATGGTAGAAGCCCTGCTCACCGGGCTTGAGATGCAGCACGATGCCGCTGTCCGGCTGGGCGTCGTGGCTGTCCCAGTTCTTGCCGGCGAAGAAGCGGGCGATGTCGAGCACCTGCTGCCAGGTCTGCGGCGGCACCGGCAGGTCGTAGCCGGCCGCGGCCTTGAACGCGGCCTGGTTCTCGGGGTTGGTCAGCACGTCGCGCCGATAGTAGAGCACCTGGCCGTCGGCGTCGTTGAGCACCCCGTAGCCCACGCCGTCCCAGCCATAGAGGTTGCGCAGGGATGGCGGCATGGAGTCGTAGCTCCATTGCGGGAAGCGGCCGCTCGCCATCAGGGGCTCGATCGGCGTCATGTAGTTCCCGGCGATCAGGTCGCCGTAGAAGTAGGCGGCGACCACGGCGGCGTCATAGCCGTGACGATCGCGCCGCAGGTCGAGCATGAGGTCGGCGTAGAGCTCGCTGACCGGCACGAGCCCGAGCTCCAGCCTGCCGCCGCTCAGCTCCTCCCACACCGGCCGCAGGGCCTCGATCGGCCCGGAGATGGCGCCGAGGGGACCTTCGTTCTGGGTCAGCAGGTGCACCGTCTTGCCGGCGAAGGCCGGAGCCTCGCCGCCGAGCAGTGGCCCGGCTTCGCTTGCCGTGGTCTCGATCACCGCGTTGCCGTAGTCCGGCCCGAGCTTCAGCAGCACGGTGCCGTCGCTGAGCCGGTCCACATGGGGACCGGCCACCGCGGCGCATGTCCAGGCGGCGACTATGGCCGAAGTCACGACGGCAGCTGCAGCCCTCGCCATCCGTTTGCCTCCCCTGCACGATCCGGCCTCAATCAGTACAGACGATATAGACGGCTTTGACCGTTCCGCTCAATGGCTGTACAGCAAACTTCCAACATCCGGGGGGTTCCGGTCAGCACATGTATCATGAGTTGACCACTCGATCGACCACTCCAATGCGAGACATGGGCAGGAAATTAATTCGTCATGACTTAATTTTCCTTGGCGGCCCGCCGCCGCGCGCGATGTGCAGCCGCCGCCCGACGACCCATCACGGAGCCCGAAAATATATAATTCACGCTGAATTAATTATTGACGCTTGGGTCCAACGATGGCACAACCCGGCTCAGGGCAAGCGGCGACGCGATCGCTGCGCCCCAGTCGGGAGGTTCACGGTGCGCAGCGCCGCCACGGGTCAGGGCAGCAATTCGGTCCAGGTACGGCAGTACAATGAGCGGGTGATCCTGACTCTGCTGCGGCGCCTGGGCGAAGCCTCGAAGGCGGATCTGGCCCGGCATGCGCGGCTGACCAACAACACGGCCGGCCAGATCGTCCGCGATCTCGAGGAGCAGCGCCTCGTGCGCGCCGGCGGCAAGCGGACGGGCGGCCGCGCCAGCCCGCCACCATCCTGCGCCTCAACCCGGAAGGCGCCCACTCGATCGGCTTCAAGCTCGGCCGCCGCTCGCTCGACGCGCCCTGGTCGACTTCGCCGGCCGGGTGATCGAGCGGCGCCGCCTGGAGCGGGCGTTCCCGATGCCGGACGAGGCCGTGGCCTTCGCCTGCGAGAGCGTGGCGGCACTGCGGCGGCTGGTCGAAGGCGACGCGAGAACGCGGCTCGCCGGCCTCGGCGTAGCCATGCCCTACAATCTCGGCAGCTGGCAGCGCGAGCCTCGACATCCCGCTCGCCGCCTACCGGGTCTGGAACGAGTTCGACCTGCGCACGCCGGGCGGCGCGGCACCGGCCTCGACGTCTTCTGCGAGAATGACGGACGGCGGCCGCCGTGGCCGAGCTGTTCCACGGGCAGGACCGCCTGCTGGACGATTTCCTCTATCTGTTCGTGGGCGCCGCTCTGGGCGGTGGCGTGATCCTGAGCGGTGACTATCGCCGGGGAGTGAACGCCAACGCCGGCGACATCGGCCTGATGCCGACGGGGCCATCGACGCTGGGCGTGGCACCCCCGGGCGACGGCCGGCCGAGATCGCCCTGACCCGGGCTTCGGTGAACTCGCTGATCCGGCACCTGCGGGATGCGGGGGCGATGGTCGAGACGCGCGACCAGCTGGAGGAGCTGATCGCGGTCGGCCACCCGGCGGTGACGGCATGGCTCGACGATGCCGCGGATGCGCTCGTGGTGCCCGTCCTCTCCGCGGTCCGGGTGCTGGACGTCCAGGCCGTGGTCGTCGACGGAACGCTGCCGCAACTGGCGCTCGACCAGCTGATCGCCCGTCTCGTCGATGGGCTGGAGAAGGCATCGCCGGAATCCCGCGAGCCGCCGCGGCTGGTCCGCGGTACCGTGGGCCGCGACGCCCCGGCGATCGGCGCGGCGATCTTGCCGTTGCACTTGAACTTCAGCTCGAGCCGCGATGTGCTTACGGCTTAGGCGGTGACGTAGTCAGGGAGGAAGGTAATGGCCGAAGGCCGGGTACCGACGCTCGAGATGCGCCAGATCAGCAAGACCTTCCCGGGCGTGAAGGCGCTGAACGGCGTTCAGCTCAAGGCCTGGGGCGGCGAGGTGCTCGCGCTCATGGGCGAGAACGGCGCGGGCAAGTCGACGCTGATGAAGATCCTCTCCGGCGCCTATTACGCGGATGCCGGCGGCGAGATCCTGATCGACGGCCAGCCGATCCAGATCACCGACCCGATCGCCGCCAAGCGCGCGGGCATCGCCATCATCTACCAGGAGCTCAGCCTGGCGCCCAACCTGACCGTGGCGGAGAACATCTATCTCGGCGACGAGCTGCACGAGCGCGGCATGGTGAACCGCAAGGCGATGGCCGACGGCTGCCGGCCGGTGCTGGAACGCCTGGGCGCGCCGTTCAGGCCCGAGACCACGGTCGGCACGCTCTCGATCGCCGAGCAGCAGCTGGTCGAGATCGCCCGCGCCCTCCACGCCAAGTCCAAGATCCTGGTGCTCGACGAGCCGACCACCGCCCTGTCCTCGCGCGAGACCGAGCGGCTGTTCGCCCTGATCCGCCAGCTGCGCTCCGAGGGCATAGCACTCATCTACATCAGCCACCGCATGGCCGAGGTCTACGAGCTGTCCGACCGCGTCTCGGTGCTGCGCGACGGCACCTATGTCGGCACGCTCGACCGCGACGGGCTCACCGCCGACGCGCTGGTCAAGATGATGGTCGGCCGCGACCTGTCCTCCTTCTACACCAAGGAGCACGACCCGCACGGCAGCCGCGGCCCGGTGATCCTCGAGGTCAAGGGCATCACCGACGGCGGCCGGCGGGTGAAGCCCGCGAGCTTCCAGCTGCACCAGGGCGAGGTGCTGGGCATCGCCGGCCTGGTCGGCTCGGGCCGGACCGAGCTCGCCCGCCTGATCTACGGGGCGGATCCCAAGGTGGCAGGCGAGGTGCTCTTGGACGGCCAGCCGGTCAACATCACCCGGCCCAAGGAGGCGCTCGATCTCGGCCTCGCCTACCTTACCGAGGACCGCAAGCGGCTCGGCCTGTTTCTCGACATGTCCTGCGGCGAGAACATCAATGTCGGCGTGATCGACCGCGACGCCCGCGGCTACGGCGTGCTCAATCTCGCAACCGCGCGGCGGCGGGCGGAGGATGCCTTCAAGGCGCTGCGCGTCCGCGCGGCGAGCCCGCTGGTGACGGTGGGCGCCCTGTCGGGCGGCAACCAGCAGAAGGTGCTGCTGTCGCGCTGGCTGGAGATCGGCCCGAAGGTGCTGATCCTCGACGAGCCGACGCGCGGCGTCGACATCGGCGCCAAGTCGGAGATCTACCGGATCATCGACGACCTCGCGAAGAAGGGCATCGGCGTCATCGTGATCTCGAGCGAGCTGCCCGAGATCATCGGCACCTGCGACCGCGTGCTGGTCATGCGCGAGGGGCACATCGAGGGCCAGGTCGGCGGCCCAGGCGGCAAGCCGATCACCCAGGAGAACATCATGGCGTTGGCGGCCGGCGTGGCGCCCGGGCACGCCTGAAGGGGAGGAAGGACATGGCGAAGGCGGATACGGGCGCTGCGGCAGCGCCCACGGGCGGTGCCGGGCTGTCGGCGCAGCAGGTCAAGATGCGGGCGATGATCCAGGCGCTCGGCATGCTGCCGATCCTGGTGATCCTGTGCGTCGGCTTCCACTACCTGTCCGACGGCAGGTTCTTCACCCCGCAGAACGTCTCGATCGTGGCGCAGCAGGCCTCGATCAACACCGTGCTCGCCGCCGGCATGACCTTCGTCATCCTGACCGGCGGCATCGACCTGTCGGTCGGCTCGATCCTGGCGGCGTCGGCGATGGCCGCGGTGATCGCGTCGCTGATCCCGGGCTTCGGGCTCTTGGGCGTGCCGGCAGGCATGCTCGCCGGCCTGGCCTTCGGCGCGGTGAACGCCGCCCTGATCGCCTTCATCGGCCTGCCGCCGTTCATCGTCACCCTGGGCTCGCTGACCGCGGTACGCGGCATCGCGCGGCTGATGGGCAACGACACCACGGTATTCAATCCGGACCTGCCGTTCGCCTTCATCGGCAATGCCAGCCTGTTCGGCGTGCCCTGGCTCGCGATCATCGCGCTGATCGTGATCGTCGCCTCCTGGTTCGTGCTGCGCCGGACCGTGCTCGGCGTGCGCATCTACGCCGTGGGCGGCAACCCGGCCGCGGCCCGGCTCTCCGGCATCAAGGTCTGGGCCATCCTGCTCTTCGTCTACTGCCTGTCCGGCTTCCTCGCCGGGCTGGGCGGGGTGATGTCGGCCGCCCGGCTCTACGCCGCCAACGGCCTGCAGATCGGCCAGGGCTACGAGCTCGATGCGATCGCGGCGGTGATCCTCGGCGGCACCAGCTTCGTCGGCGGCATCGGCTCGATCTGGGGCACGCTAGTGGGTGCTTTGATCATCGCCGTGCTCACCAACGGCCTGGTCCTCACCGGCGTGTCGGACATCTGGCAGTTCATCATCAAGGGCCTGGTGATCATCGGCGCGGTGGCGCTCGACCGGTACCGGCTCCAGGGCAGCGCCCGCACCTAGGCCAGCCCTCCACGGAAGACACCGGCCCGCGGCGCGGGTCGGTCGCTGAGGCTCCCGGCGGTACTCTGGTCCGCCGCCGGCGAGTCACGCCCAGGGACCAGGGAGGTAGCATCGTGTTCAAGCAGCTTCTGCTGGCGGGCGCCGCGCTCGCCCTCGTCTCCGGGTCCGCCGCGGCCAAGGACCTCAACTCGATCGGCATCACGCTGGGCTCGCTCGGCAACCCGTTCTTCGTCGCCCTGTCGCAGGGTGCGGAGGCTCAGGCCAAGGCGATCAACCCGAACGTCAAGGTCAACACCGCCTCGGCCGACTACGACCTGAACAAGCAGTTCACGCAGATCGACAATTTCATCGCGTCGGGCGTGGACATGATCCTGGTTAACGCGTCCGATCCCAATGCCATCGCCCCGGCGATCAAGCGGGCGCAGGCGGCCGGCATCGTCGTCATCGCCGTCGACGTCGCCGCGGCCGGTGCGGACGCCACCGTGCAGACCAACAATGTCCAGGCCGGCGAGATCGCCTGCCAGTACATCGCCGACAAGCTCGGCGCCAACGGCGGCAAGGTGATCATCCAGAACGGCCCGCAGGTCGGCGCGGTGATCGACCGCGTCAACGGCTGCAAGGAGGTGCTGAGCAAGAACAGCAAGATCGAGATCCTGTCTTCCGATCAGGACGGCAAGGGCTCACGCGAGGGCGGCCTCAACATCATGCAGGGCCACCTGACCCGGTTCCCGCAGATCGACGCGGTGTTCACCATCAACGACCCGCAGGCGGTCGGCAGCGACCTCGCCGCGAAGCAGCTCGGGCGCAGCGAGTTCTTCATCACCTCGGTCGACGGCGCTCCGGACATCGAGACCGCACTCAAGGGCAACACGCTGGTGCAGGCCTCGGCCAGCCAGGACCCCTACAAGATCGCGCAGACCGGGGTCGAGGTCGGCTACAAGATCATGAACGGCGAGAAGCCGGCCGAAACCATGATCCTGCTGCCGTCGACCTTGATCACCCGTGACAATGTCGGCGACTACAAGGGCTGGTCCGCGCCGCGCTGATGGACGGCGGCGCTGCCCGTTGCCGGGCGGCGCCGCAGCCTTGCCGGGCGATGCTGAGGGAGGGGTGAGAATGGCTCGAGTGGTCTGCGTCGGCGATCTGCTGATCGACTTCGTCCCGACGGCGACGGGGACCGGCCTCGCCGATGCCCCGGCCTTCGTCAAGGCGCCCGGAGGCGCCGCCGCCAACGTCGCGGTCGGCCTCGCCCGCCTCGGCGTCCCCAGCGCCTTCGTCGGCATGGTCGGCGACGACGCCTTCGGCCACTTCCTCGCCGACACGCTGGCGCAATGCGGGGTCGACGTCGGACCGCTGCGCTACACCGCCAAGGCGCGCACGGCGCTGGCCTTCGTCTCGCTGCGCGCCGACGGCGAGCGCGAGTTCATGTTCTACCGCCACCCCAGCGCCGACATGATGTTCACCCCCGGCGAGGTGGACACCGCCGCGATCGCGGCCGCCGAGGCGCTGCATTTCGACTCGATCAGCCTCGCCAGCGAGAACCCGCGCGCCTGCACCCTGTTCGCGGTCGACACGGCGCGCGCGGCCGGCCACCTGATCACCTACGACGTCAATCTCCGCCTCCCACTGTGGCCCGACGCCGAGACGGCGCGCGCCGGCATCCTGACCGGCCTGGCCAAGGCGCAGGTGGTCAAGCTCAGCGACGACGAGCTCGACTTCATGACCGGCAGCCGCGAGCCTGAAGCCGTGCGCCGCCTCTGGCACGACGGCCTCCGGCTCGTGACCCTGAGCCGGGGCAGCGCCGGCTCGACCTGGTTCACGGCCAGCGGGCAGCGCGACGTTCCCACCCATGCCGTCGCCGCGGTCGACACGACCGGTGCCGGCGACGGCTTCATGGCCGGCCTGATCGCCGGGCTCCTGGCGGAGCCCGACGCGGTCGCCGACCCCACCAGGCTCGACCGGATCTGCGGCTTCGCCAATGCCGTGGGTGCGCTCACCACGCTGGAGCGTGGCGCGATTCCTGCATTGCCGACGCGAGCAGCGGTGGAGCGCTTTCTGGAAGGCAGATGACAGCCCAGATCATTCCCGTTGCGGTGTTCGACCTCGTGGTGTTCGGCGCCACGGGCGACCTCAGCTTCCGCAAGCTGATGCCGGCGCTCTACTGGCGCGAGAGCGACCAGCAGATGCCGGAAGGCAGCCGCATCGTCGGTGTGGCGCGCAGCCACCTCACGACCGAGGAGTATGTCCACCAGGTCGAGGCCGCCTGTCGGCAGCATGTCGGCGAGGCGTTCGACCCCGCGGTGTTCGCGCGGCTCGCCCAGCGCATCACCTACGTGGCGCTCGACGTCGCCTCCCATGAGCACTGGGCGGACCTCGCCGCGGTGCTGGCGGGTGCCGAGGACCGGCCCCGCCTGTTCTATCTCGCGACCTCCCCCGACCTGTTCGGGCCGATCTGCGAGGGCGCGGGTGCCGCCGGCATCGTCACCCCGCTCGCCCGCGTCGTCCTGGAAAAGCCGATCGGCCGCGACCTGCAGTCCGCGATCTCGATCAACGACCAGGTCGGCCGGGTGTTCGACGAGTCGCAGGTCTACCGGATCGACCACTATCTCGGGAAGGAATCGGTCCAGAACCTGCTCGCCCTGCGCTTTGCTAACTCGCTGTTCGAGGCCGTCTGGAGCCGGGACCATATCGACCATGTCCAGATCACCGTCGCCGAGACGGTGGGCGTGGAGGAGCGCGCGGCCTACTACGACAAGTCCGGCGCCCTGCGCGACATGGTGCAGAACCACATGCTGCAGCTCCTGTGCCTCGTGGCGATGGAGCCGCCGATCTCGATGGCGGCCGACGCGGTCCGCGACGAGAAGCTGAAGGTGCTGCACTCGCTCAGGCCGATGGTCGACGGCGAGGCGGTGCAGCGGACCGTGCGCGGCCAGTACCGGGCGGGTGCCGGCGCCGGCGCGGCGGTCCCGGGATATGCCGAGGAGCTGGGCGCGCCCAGCCGGACCGAGACCTTCGTGGCATTGAAGGCCGAGGTCGAGAACTGGCGCTGGTCCGGCGTGCCGTTCTACCTGCGCACCGGCAAGCGGCTGCCGACCCGCGTCTCCGAGATCGTGATCCAGTTCCACACGGTGCCGCATTCGATCTTCCCGCGCGCGGCAGGCTCGATCGAGCCCAACCGGCTGATCATCCGCCTGCAGCCCGACGACGGCATCCAGCTCGAGCTGATGGCCAAGGATCCCGGGCCGGGCGGGATGCGGCTGCGCAACGCGCCGCTCGACATCCGCTTCGCCGACGCGTTCAAGGTGCGCTACCCCGACGCCTATGAGCGCCTCTTGATGGACGTGGTGCGCGGCAACGCCACCTTGTTCATGCGCCGCGACGAGGTCGAGGCGGCGTGGCGCTGGGTCGAGCCGATCATCGAGGCCTGGGCCGCCAGCGAGGAATCGCCTCGGCCCTATCTCGCCGGCAGCTGGGGCCCGACGGCCGCGATCGCGCTGATCGAGCGCGATGGTCGGACCTGGTTCGAGGACCCCCACTGACTCTCCGCCCCCACCGGAGTCGCGCTATGCCTGTGAATTCCGTCATCGCCGAGGTCACCGAGCGCATCCGCCTGCGCAGTGCCGACAGTCGCGGGGCCTATCTCGCCCGGCTGGATGCCATGGCCGAGCGCGGCCCGCGCCGCGCCGCCCTGTCCTGCGGCAACCTCGCCCACGGCTTCGCCGCCTGCGGCGATACCGACAAGGGCCGCCTGAAGGGCGACCAGGCGCTCAACATCGGCATCGTTACCGCCTACAACGACATGCTCTCGGCCCATCAGCCCTACGAGCGCTATCCCGAGCTGATTCGGGCGGCGGCGCGCGAGCGCGGCGCCGTGGCGCAGGTCGCGGGCGGCGTGCCCGCCATGTGCGACGGCGTCACCCAGGGCCAGGTCGGCATGGAGCTGTCGCTCATCAGCCGCGACGTGATCGCGATGGGTGCCGCCGTGGCGCTGAGCCACGACATGTTCGACGGCTGTCTGATGCTCGGCATCTGCGACAAGATCGTGCCCGGCCTGATCATCGGCGCGCTGGCGTTCGGCCATCTGCCGACGGTGCTGGTGCCGGCCGGGCCGATGCCCTCGGGCATCTCCAACACCGAGAAGACCCGCATCCGCCAGCTCTATGCCGAGGGCAAGGTCGGGCGGAAGGAGCTCTTGGAATCGGAGAGCGGCTCCTACCATGCGCCGGGTACCTGTACCTTCTACGGCACGGCGAACTCCAATCAGATGCTCATGGAGATCATGGGCCTGCATCTGCCGGGCGCCGCCTTCGTCAACCCGAACACGCCTTTGCGCGACGCGCTGACCCGGGCCGCCACGCACCGCGTCGCCGAGATCACGGCGCTGGGCAACGCCTACACGCCGGTCGGCCGCGTCCTGGACGAGAAGGCCTTCGTCAACGGCATCGTCGGGCTGATGGCGACCGGCGGCTCGACCAACCACACCCTGCATCTGGTGGCCATGGCTCGCGCCGGTGGCATCCGCCTCAATTGGGACGATTTCGCCGAGGTGTCCGAGGTCGTGCCGCTGCTGGCCCGCGTCTATCCCAACGGGCTCGCCGACGTGAACCAGTTTGAGGCCGCGGGCGGCATGCCCTACGTCATCGGCCAGCTGCTCGATGCCGGTCTCGTCCATGCCGACGTGCTGACCGTGGCCGGCGAAGGCGGGCTCGAGCGCTATCGGCAGCGGCCGCGGCTGGAAGGCGACGCGCTGGTCTGGGAGACGCCGTCCGCCGCCAGCGGCGACCCGACGATCGTTCGGCCGGCCGGCGAGCCGTTCTCGCCGGAGGGCGGCCTCAAGCTGCTCAGCGGCAATCTCGGCCGCGGCGTGATCAAGATCTCGGCCGTGAAGCCGCAGCACCGCCTGATCGAGGCGCCGGCCGTCGTGTTCGAGGGCCAGGACGCGCTGCTCGCCGCCTTCAAGGCCGGCGAGCTCGAGCGCGATCTCGTGGCCGTGGTGCGCTTCCAGGGGCCGCAGGCCAACGGCATGCCCGAGCTGCACAAGCTCACGCCGTCGCTAGGCGTGCTGCAGGACAAGGGCTTCAAGGTGGCGCTGGTGACCGACGGCCGCATGTCGGGCGCATCGGGCAAGGTGCCGGCCGCGATCCACCTCACGCCCGAGGCGGTGGACGGCGGGCCGCTGGCGCGGGTGCGCGACGGTGATCTCATCCGCCTGGATGCCGAGGCCGGTACGCTGGAGGCGCTGGTCGATCCCGCCGAGTGGGCGGCGCGCGCCCCCGCCACCGCCGACCTGATGGCCAACGATCACGGCATCGGCCGCGACCTGTTCGCCCGCCTGCGCCGCGGCATGGGCGGGGCCGAGACCGGCGCCTCGCTGCTCGGCGACCTCGCGGCCTGAGAAGGGACAAGAGATGAGCTACAGCCAGAACCCCCTGTCGCGCCGGGTCGCCGAGGTGATCGACGAGGTGGCGGTGGTCCCGGTGATCGTGGTGCGCGAGCTCGCCCACGCCGTGCCGCTTGCGCGGGCGCTCGCCGCGGGCGGCCTCACCGTGCTCGAGATCACGCTGCGCAGCGAGGTGGCGCTGCAGGCGATCGCCGCGATCGCCGAGGCGCTGCCCGAGGTCACGGTCGGCTCGGGCACCGTGCTCACCCGCGATCAGATGCAGGCCTCGCTCGACCATGGCTGCCGCTTCGCCGTCAGCCCCGGCGCCACGCCGGCCCTGCTCGACGCCGCCGAGGCGGTCGGGCTGCCGCTGCTGCCGGGTGCCGCCAATGCCGGCCAGGTCATGGCCCTCGCCGAGCGCGGCTATCTGCGCCAGAAGCTGTTCCCGGCCGAGGCGTCGGGTGGCGTGCCGCTGCTCAGGAGCCTGGGCGAGCCCATTCCCCAGGTCCGCTTCTGCCCGACCGGCGGCATCGACGCCGCCAAGGCCCCCACCTACCTGGCGCTCAAGAACGTGGTCTGCGTCGGTGGCTCCTGGGTCGCACCCAGGGACGCGGTCGAGGCCGGCGACTGGGCGCGCATCGAGAAGCTGGCGGCCGACGCGGCGGCCCTGGGCAGATAGGGCGCGCTCGCGCCGACGTGCGTGGCCGCTGCGCAGCCGCGGGCATAGACTGACCGCCGATCGAGAGCTGCTCGACGGGAGGCAGTCATGAGAAAGAGCACGGTGATGCTCGTGTGCGCCGGCCTGCCGCTGGCGTTTGCCGCTACCGCTTCCGCGCAGGAGGCGGGTGCGGCGGCGATGAGCTTCTTCGTCACCAGCGTCGGCTCGGGCAAGGGGGCCGATCTCGGCGGGCTCGACGGCGCCGACGCGCATTGCCAGGCCCTGGCGCAGGCGGTGGGTGCGACCGGCCAGTGGCGCGCCTATCTCAGCACCCAGGCCGCCGACGGCGCCGCTGCCGTGAACGCCCGCGACCGCATCGGGCAGGGGCCGTGGCAGAACGTTCAGGGCGTGGTGATCGCGGCCAGCGTCGAGGAGCTGCACGGCGCAAACAACCTGACCAAGGCCACGGCGCTGACCGAGCAGGGTGCGACGGTCAACGGTCGCGGCGACCAGCCGAACACGCACGACATGCTGACCGGCTCGCAGCCGGACGGGACCGCCTTCGCGGCCGGCGAGGACCGCACCTGCGGCAACTGGACCCAAAGTGGCGCCGAGGGTGCCGCCATGCTCGGGCATCACGACCGGATGGGCCTGAAGGACGATGCGCCGTCCAAGTCCTGGAACAGTTCCCATGCCAGCCGCGGCGGCTGCAGCCAGGTAGCCCTGCAGGGCACCGGCGGCGCCGGCCTATTCTACTGCTTCAGGGCCGGGTGACGCGCGCGGCTTCAGACATGGCCCATGGGCTCGGCGCGCGAGCCGTCGAGGAAGCGTGACAAACGGAACGGGCTCGGGTCGACCACCGGATCGCGGCCCATGACGAGATCCGCGACCAGCCGCCCGGCGCCCGGGCCGATGCCGAAGCCGTGGCCGGAGAAACCGGTGGCGACGACCAGCCCCGGGATGGCGTCGACCGGCGAGATCACCGGCACGATGTCCGGCGTCACGTCGATGCGCCCGGCCCATTCCTGCACCACCTGCGCCCTGGCGAAGACCGGGAAGTCCCGGCTGAGGTCGGCCAGCGCCGCGGTCAGCGACCGCCGGACCGGCGCCGGGTCGTTGACCCGGATGTCCTCGAACACGGTGCGCTCCTCGCCGGTCCACCGCGTCCTGAACCTTGCCTCCTGCAGGAAGCGGCGGCCCACGCGGAGCTGGTGCGAGCGCCACTCGACCTGCAGCGCCGGGATGAAGTCCTTGAGGAAGCGGAAGCTGTCGGGCGCCAGCTCGTGCAGGTTGGCCGCCCCGTTGGCAATGGTGTAGCCGCCGTCGAGACGCCGGCGGAAGGCGTAGCGGTCCATCCACAAGGCCGCCTGCGGCCCGTCCTTCATCGGCGCCGTGCGCAGCACCGAGTTGATCACGGTGAGCTGCGGCAGGCGGACGGCGAGATTGCCCAGAAACAGGCTCGACCAGGCGCCGCCGGCCAGCACCACCGCGCCGGTGCGGATGCGGCCCTTCTCGGTCACCACGGCCGCCACCTTCCCGCCCTCGCGCTCGACCGTCCGGACGGCACAGTTCGTCAGCACCTTGGCACCCAGGCGGCGCGCGGCGAGCGCCACCGCCGGTGCCGCCTGCTGCGGCTCCGCCCGCCCGTCCGAGGCGGTGTAGAGCGCACCCTTGAACCTGCCGTCGGCGCCCGGCAGCAGCCGCGCGAGCTCGTCCTTTCCGACGATGCGCGAATCGAGCTGGTAGAGCCGCGCGTGGCTCAGCCACTCCTCCTGCTTGGCCATGTCGGCGTCGGTCTCGATGCCGTACAGGATGCCGCTGGTGCGAAAGCCGGTCTCGGCGCCGACGACCTCGTTCAGGCCCTGCCACTGCCGTAGCGATTCGATGATCAGCGGCAGCTCGCGCGGGTCGCGGCCCTGCTTGCGCACCCAACCCCAGTTGCGGCTCGACTGCTCGCCGGCGATCTCGCCCTTCTCGCACAGCGCCACCGACAGGCCGCGCTGGGCGAGATGGAGAGCCGCGCAGGCGCCGATGATGCCGCCGCCGATGATCACCACGTCCGCCTGGGCCGGCGGCGTCGGGTCGAGCGGCACCGGGTCGAGTTGCGGCCCCATGGATCAGCGCTCCGACAGTCGGCGTCACGGCCGGCCTAGCCGACAGCGCGGCAAGGCGCCAGCGCGCGAGCCGGTATTAAGTCATGCCCCCTCCGTTATTCGCCGCGCTCAAGGCTTGATTCGCCGTGCGATATTGACGAATGGCGCGCTGACATGGAGCGTGGTTGAAGGGCTCGGCCGGACACGGGGCCCAAGGCAGCAGGGAGGACACAATGGACCGCATCGCCGACGCCGATCCCGTCGAGACGAGTGAATGGCGCGAGGCGCTCGATTCGGTCCTGGCCTTCGAGGGGCCCGAGCGGGCCCACTTCCTCCTGGGCGAGCTGATGCAGGAGGCCCGCCGCGCCGGGGCGCCGGTGCCCTATTCCGCCAACACCCCCTACCTCAACACCATCCCGCCCGACCGCGAGGCGCCGCATCCGGGCGACCGGGCGATCGAGCACAGGATCCGCAGCTACATCCGCTGGAACGCGCTGGCCATCGTCCTGCGCGCCAACAAGGTGAGCTCGGAGCTGGGCGGGCACATCGCCAGCTTCCAGTCCTCGGCCCTGCTCTACGACACCGGCTTCATGCATTTCTGGCATGCGCCGACCGAGAGCCACGGCGGCGACCTGGTCTATGTCCAGGGCCACTGCTCGCCGGGCATCTACGCCCGCAGCTTCCTCGAGGGCCGGCTGAGCGAGGAGCGCCTGCTCGCCTTCCGCCAGGAGGTCGACGGCAAGGGGCTCAGCTCCTACCCGCACCCCTGGCTGATGCCGGACTACTGGCAGTTCCCGACCGTCTCCATGGGCCTCGGCCCGCTGATGGCGATCTACCAGGCCCGCTTCCTCAAATATCTCCAGGGCCGGGGCCTGGCCGAGACCGGCAACCGCAAGGTCTGGGCTTTCCTCGGCGACGGCGAGTGCGACGAGCCCGAGAGCCTGGGGGCGATCTCCCTGGGCGGGCGCGAGAAGCTCGACAACCTGGTGTTCGTCATCAACTGCAACCTGCAGCGCCTCGACGGTCCGGTCCGCGGCAACGGCAAGATCATCCAGGAGCTGGAGGGGATCTTCCGCGGCGCCGGCTGGAACGTGGTCAAGGTCCTCTGGGGCTCGGGCTGGGACAAGCTGCTCGCCGCCGACACCAGCGGCATCCTGCTCAAGCGCATGGAGGAGGCGGTCGACGGCGAGTATCAGGACTTCAAGTCGAAGAATGGCGCCTATGTCCGCGAGCACTTCTTCGGCAAATATCCCGAGCTCGCCGCCATGGTCGCCGACTGGACCGACGACCAGATCTGGGCGCTGGTGCGCGGCGGCCACGACCCCTTCAAGGTCTATGCCGCCTACCACACGGCGCAGAACCACAAGGGCCAGCCGACCGTCATCCTCGCCAAGACCGTCAAGGGCTACGGCATGGGCGAGGCGGGCGAGGGGCAGAACATCACCCATCAGCAGAAGAAGATGGGCGAATCGCATCTGCACGAGTTCGCCGACCGTTTCGGCCTGCCGCTGACCGACCAGCAGATCCACGACATCCCGTTCCTCAGCTTCCCCGAAGGCTCGCCCGAGCTGGAATATCTGCGCGCCCGCCGCAAGGCGCTGGGCGGCTATCTCCCGTCGCGCCGGCAGAAGTCGACGGCCCTCGAGGTGCCGCCGCTGTCGGCCTTCTCGGCGCAGCTCGCGGCCAGCGGCGAGCGCACGATATCGACCACCATGGCGTTCGTGCGCGTCCTCAACACGCTCCTGCGCGACAAGAAGATCGGCAGGCACGTGGTGCCGATCGTGCCCGACGAATCGCGCACCTTCGGCATGGAGGGCATGTTCCGCCAGTTCGGCATCTTCAGCCAGGTGGGCCAGCTCTACCGGCCGCAGGACGCCGACCAGCTCATGTTCTACAAGGAGGACAAGGGCGGCCAGATCCTGCAGGAGGGGATCAACGAGGCAGGGGCCATGGCCTCCTGGATCGCCGCGGCCACGTCCTACAGCACCAACGACGTGCCGATGATCCCCTTCTACATCTACTACTCGATGTTCGGCTTCCAGCGGGTGGGCGATCTCGCCTGGGCCGCCGGCGACATGCGCGCCCGCGGCTTCCTGGTCGGCGGCACCTCCGGCCGCACCACGCTCAATGGCGAGGGGCTGCAGCACGAGGACGGCCACAGCCACATCTTCTCGGCCACCATCCCCAACTGCGTCTCCTACGACCCCACGTTCGCATACGAGGTGGCGGTGATCGTCCAGGACGGCCTGCGCCGCATGTATGCCGAGCAGGAGGACGTCTACTACTACCTGACCACGCTCAACGAGAACTACGAGCACCCCGCCATGCCCGACGGTGCCGAGGAGGGCATCAAGAAGGGCATGTACCTGCTGCAGGGCGGCGAGGCCGCCAAAGGGCCGCGCGTGCAGCTCTTGGGCTGCGGCGCCATCCTGCGCGAGGTGATCGCCGCCGCCGCCCTGCTGCGCGACGACTGGGGGGTGGCGGCCGATATCTGGAGCGTGCCCAGCTTCACCGAGCTCGGCCGCGACGCGGTCGATGCCGAGCGCTGGAACCTGCTGCATCCGACCGACAGCCCGCGCCAGAGCTGGGTCGAGCAGTGCCTGGGCGGCCGGGAGGGGCCGGTGGTGGCGTCCACCGACTATATCCGCATGTTCGCCGACCAGATCCGGCCCTACGTCCGCCAGCGCTATCGCGTCCTCGGCACCGATGGCTTCGGCCGCTCGGACTACCGCAAGAAGCTGCGCCACTTCTTCGAGGTCGACCGGCACTGGGTGGCCCTGGCGGCGCTCGAGAGCCTGGCGCTCGACGGGGCGGTGCCGGCGGCCAAGGTGGCCGAGGCGATCAGGAAATACGGCATCGACCCGGACAAGCCGAACCCGGCTAGGGTCTGAGACGGCAGGCAGGCGCAGGCAACGGATTGGCCCCGGCGCTCAGCGGCCGGGCAGCGGGAGGGAGCATAATGCCGATCGAGATCAAGGTCCCGGATATCGGGGACTTCAAGGACGTCCCGGTCATCGAGATCCACGTCAAGCCGGGCGACTCGATCAAGGCCGACGACCCGTTGGTGACGCTGGAGTCGGACAAGGCGACCATGGACGTGCCGGCCGACCGCGACGGCACGGTCGAGGCCGTCTTGGTCAAGGTCGGCGACCGGGTGGGCGAGGGCGTGGCCGTGATCACGCTCAAGGGTGCGGCACCCGACGCGCCCGTCACGCCGCCGCCCTCCGTGATCGCGCAGCAGGAGCCCGCGCCAGCGCCCAAGCCTGCGCCGGCACCCGTGGCCGCTCCCGCAGCCGCCGCGGTGGATTCCGGCCTGGTCCACGCCAGCCCCTCCGTGCGCCGGCTCGCCCGCGAGCTCGACGTCGATCTCGCCAAGCTCAAGGGTACCGGCGAGAAGGGCCGGATCACCAAGGACGACGTCAAGGCGTCCCTGCGCGGCCCGGCCGTCGCCGCCGCCGCGGCGGCAGCGGCGCCCTCCGGTGGCATGGGCATCCCCGAGATCCCCGCCCAGGACTTCTCCAAGTTCGGCGCCATCGAGACCAAGCCGCTCGCCCGCATCAAGCGCCTCAGCGGCCCGCATCTGCACCGCTCCTGGCTCAACGTCCCGCACGTCACCCACGGCGACGAGGCCGACATCACCGACATCGAGGCCTATCGCAAGGAGCTGGACAACGCCGCCAAGGAGAAGGGCTACCGCGTGACGCTGCTGGCCTTCCTGATGAAGGCCAGCGTCTCCGCCCTCAAGGCGTTCCCGGAGTTCAACAGCTCACTCAGCCCCGAGAAGGACGCGCTGATCTACAAGAAGTTCTACAATGTCGGCATCGCCGTCGACACGCCCGAGGGGCTGGTCGTGCCGGTGTTCAAGGACGTCGACCGCAAGGGCATCGAGGAGCTCAGCAAGGAGCTGGGGGCCACCTCCAAGAAGGCGCGCGACGGCAAGCTGGCGCCGACCGACATGCAGGGCGGCACCTTCACCATCTCCTCGCTGGGCGGCATCGGCGGCACCGACTTCACCCCCATCGTCAACGCGCCCGAGGTGGCGATCCTGGGCGTGGTGCGCTCCAAGATGGCGCCGGTCTGGGACGGCAAGGAGTTCCAGCCCCGGCTGATGCAGCCGCTCTACGTCTCCTACGACCACCGCGTCATCGACGGGGCGCTCGCCGCCCGCTTCACCCGCCACTTGTGCCACGTCCTCGAGGACGTGCGCCGGCTCGTGCTCTAGGAGGGCCGGAACCATGGCGATCGAGGTCAAGGTCCCGGACATCGGGGACTTCAAGGACGTCCCGGTCATCGAGATCCACGTCCAGGCGGGCGCCCGGGTCAAGGGCGAGGACCCGCTGATCACGCTGGAGAGCGACAAGGCGACGATGGACGTGCCGGCACCGCAGGCGGGTACGGTGGCCGAGGTCAAGGTCGCCGTCGGCGACCGGGTGGGCGAGGGGGCGGTGATCCTGCTGCTGGAGCCCGAGGGTGCGGCCGCGATCCCGCCCAAGGACAAGGTCAAGGGCGGTGCCGCCCCGGCCTCGGGCGAGCCCGCCACCTACGGCTCCTCGGCGGGCTCTTACGAGACCATCGAGGTCAAGGTCCCCGACATCGGCGACTTCAAGGACGTGCCGGTGATCGAGGTCCACGTCGCCGACGGTGCGGTGGTCAAGGCCGAGGACCCGCTGCTGTCGCTGGAGAGCGACAAGGCGACCATGGACGTGCCGTCGCCCGCCGCCGGCACGGTCACCGGCCTCAAGGTCAAGGTCGGCGACCGGGTCAGCGAAGGTACCCTGATCCTCCAGCTCCAGACCGGCGCCGCCAAGGCCGCCGCCGCAGCGCCTGCGGCTGCTCCCGCTGCGGCCGCCACCGCCCCCACGCCCAAGCCCGCCACCGGAGGCAAGGGCGACTACCATGCCGAGGTGCTGGTCCTGGGCGCCGGGCCGGGCGGCTACACCGCGGCCTTCCGTGCGGCCGACCTCGGCCGCCAGGTCGTCCTGGTCGAGCGCTGGCCGACCCTGGGCGGCGTCTGCCTGAACGTCGGCTGCATCCCCTCCAAGGCGCTGCTGCACGCCGCCAAGGTGATCGCCGAATCCGAGGAGATGGGCCATTTCGGCGTCAAGTTCGCGGCCCCCACCGTCGACATCGACGCCCTGCGCGGCTGGAAGGACAGCGTCGTCAAGAAGCTGACCGGCGGCCTGTCCGGCCTCGCCAAGGCGCGCAAGGTCACCGTCGTCCAGGGCACCGGCCGGTTCACCTCGCTCAACCAGCTCGAGGTCGACGACGGCAAGGGCGGCAGGAAGACCGTCAGCTTCGAGCAGGCGATCATCGCCGCCGGCTCCGAGCCGGTCACGCTGCCCTTCATCCCGCACGCTGACCCGCGGGTGATCGATTCCACCGGCGCTCTGGAGCTGGGTGGCGTGCCCAAGCGGCTGCTGGTGGTGGGCGGCGGGATCATCGGCCTGGAGATGGCGACCGTCTACCACGCCCTGGGTGCGAAGGTGACCATCGTCGAGCTGATGGACCAGATCATCCCCGGTGCGGACAAGGATCTGGTCACGCCGCTCCACAGGAAGATCGGCAAGCTCTACGAGAACATCTTCCTCAAGGCCAAGGTCACCAAGGTCGAGGCGAAACCCGAAGGCCTCGTGGTGAGCTTCGAGGGCGGCTCCGCACCCGCCACGGACACCTTCGACCGCATCCTGGTGGCGGTGGGCAGGCGGCCCAACGGCAAGGCGATCGGCGCCGAGAACGCCGGCGTGATCGTCGACGAGCGCGGCTTCATCCCGGTCGACAGGCAGCTCCGCACCAACGTCCCGCACATCTTCGCCATCGGCGACGTGGTGGGCCAGCCCATGCTGGCGCACAAGGCGGTCCACGAAGGCAAGACCGCGGCCGAGGCCGCCTCCGGCATGAAGAGCTTCTTCGACGCCGCGGTGATCCCGTCCGTCGCCTACACCGACCCCGAGGTCGCCTGGGTCGGGCTGACCGAGAACGAGGCCAAGGCCAAGGGCATCAAGTACGGCAAGGGCGCCTTCCCCTGGGCCGCCTCGGGCCGCTCGCTGGCGCTGGGCCGCGACGAGGGCATGACCAAGCTCCTGTTCGACGAGGCGACCCACCGCGTGCTCGGCTGCGGCATCGTCGGCCCCAATGCCGGCGAGCTGGTGGCCGAGGCCGGCCTCGCGATCGAGATGGGTGCGGATGCCGAGGATATCGGCCTCACCATCCACGCCCACCCGACCCTGTCCGAGACCATCGGCATGGCAGCCGAGATGTACGAGGGCACCATCACCGACCTGATCGCACCCAAGAAGAAGCATTGAGACCCACCATCGGGAGAGGAGCAGGCCCATGGCATTGCAGCAGGACTTCACCAAGCAGCTCGAGAACCAGCTCGCGACCTGGCAGAGCCAGATCGCCGACTATCAGCAGCGGCTGAGCGACGCCGGCGCCAAGCTCGGCGAGCAGGCCAAGGCCGACTACGAGAAGGGGCTGGCCCAGCTCCAGGCCAACGCCGACGAGGCCGGCAAGCTGCTGGCGCAGGCGCGCGACGCGAGTTCCGGGGCGTGGCAGGACATGCAGTCCGCCTCCGGCAAGGCGCTGGCGCAGCTGCAGCAGGGCTGGGCCGACGTGCTGAAGCGCTTCAGCTAGCCGCAAGATCGACCGCCGGCGGCCGCCGTGCCGCCGGCCACATCTCGGGGGGGATGGCCATGGCGGACCAGCTGGCGCAGGCGGCGCTCGACTATCACCGCTACCCGACGCCGGGCAAGATCGCGGTCACGCCCACCAAGGGCATGAGCAACCAGCGCGACCTGGCCCTGGCCTACAGCCCCGGCGTGGCCGTGCCGTGCCTCGAGATCCAGCAGGAGCCGCTGCGCGCCTACGACTACACCGCCAAGGGCAACCTCGTGGCGGTGATCTCCAACGGCACCGCCGTCTTGGGCCTCGGCAACATCGGTGCCGTCGCCGGCAAGCCGGTGATGGAAGGCAAGGGCTGCCTGTTCAAGAAGTTCGCCGGCATCGACGTGTTCGACATCGAGATCGACGAGACCGACGCCGACAAGCTGGTCGAGACCATCGCCTCGCTCGAGCCCACCTTCGGCGGCATCAATCTCGAGGACATCAAGGCGCCCGAGTGCTTCTACATCGAGACCAGGCTGCGCGAGCGGATGCGGATCCCGGTCTTCCACGACGACCAGCACGGCACGGCGATCGTGGCGGCGGCCGCCCTGCTCAACGCGCTGGAGGTCGTCGGCAAGCGGATCGAGGACGTCAAGCTGGTCTGCTCCGGTGCCGGTGCCGCCGCCATCGCCTGCCTGAACATCGTGGTCGGCCTCGGCGTCCGGCGCGAGAACATATGGATCACCGACAGCAAGGGCGTGGTCTACCAGGGCCGCGCCCAGTCGATGGACGCGCAGAAGGAGCGCTACGCCCAGGAGACCGACGCCCGCACCCTGGCCGACATCGTGCCCGGTGCCGACGTGTTCTTCGGCCTGTCGATGGCGGGCGTGCTCAAGCCCGAGATGGTCGCCCAAATGGCCGAGCGGCCGATCATCCTGGCCATGGCCAACCCGGACCCCGAGATCCGCCCCGAGGACGCCAAGGCTGTCCGCCCCGACTGCATCATCGCCACCGGCCGGTCCGACTACCCCAACCAGGTCAACAACGTCCTCTGCTTCCCGTTCATCTTCCGCGGTGCCCTGGACGTCGGCGCCACCACCATCAACGAGGAGATGAAGCTCGCCTGCGTGCGCGCCATCGCCGAGCTCGCCCGGGCCGACGTCTCCGACGTGGTGGCGGCCGCCTACGGCCGGCAGGACATCCGCTTCGGCCCCGAATATCTGATCCCGCCGCCCTTCGACCCGCGCCTGATCACCACCGTGGCCCCGGCGGTCGCCGAGGCGGCCATGGCCACCGGCGTCGCCACCCGCCCGCTCGCCGACCTCAAGGCCTACCGGGCGAGCCTGCAGCGCTTCGTCTACACCTCGGGCACGGTGATGCAGCCCGTGTTCCAGGCCGCCTCCGACCAGGAGACCAGGCGCATCGTCTATGCCGAGGGCGAGGACGACCGGGTCCTGCGCGCGGCCCAGGTGGCCGTCGCCGAGAAGCTGGCGCGGCCCGTCCTGGTCGGCCGGCCCGAGGCCATCGCCGCCAAGATCGCCGATCTCGGCCTGCGCATGCAGGCCGGGCAGGACTACGAGGTGGTCGGCTACGACGACCAGGCGTTCATCGCCGAGGCGGCCGAGGCCTATTACCGGCTCGGCCGCCGCCAGGGGCTGACCCGCGACTATGCGGCGGCCGAGATGCGCCGCAACGGCACGCTGATCGGCGCCATGCTCGTGCGCGCGGGCCGGGCCGACGGCATGCTGTGCGGCACCTCCGGCCCCTACGCCTCGCACCTGAGATACGTCGCCGAGGCGATCGGCATGCGCGAGGGCGCGCGCGAGCTCGCCGCCATGCATCTCCTGATGCTGCCGCAGCAGACCGTGTTCGTCTGCGACACCTACATCAACCCCGACCCCACCGCCGAGCAGCTCGCCGACATCGCCCTGCTCGCCGCCGCCGAGGTGCGCCGCTTCGGGCTCGTGCCGCGCCTCGCGTTCCTGTCGCATTCCAGCTTCGGCTCGGCCGACACGCCCACCGCGCGCAAGATGCGCGAGGCCCTGGCCCTGGTCCGCGCGCAGGCGCCGGAGATCGAGGCCGAGGGCGAGATGCACGCCGACGCCGCCCTCAGCAAGCGCGTGCTCGACCAGGTGTTCCCCGAGTCCGGCCTCACCGCCGAGGCCAACATCCTGGTGATGCCCAACCTCGACGCCGCCAACATCACCTTCAACGCGCTCAAGATCGTGGCCGGCCAGGGGGTCACGGTCGGCCCCATCCTCTTGGGTGCGGCGAAGCCCGTGCACATCCTCACCCCCACCAGCACTGTCCGCCGCCTGGTCAATATGACGGCCCTCGCCGCCGTGGGTGCGGCGGGCCTCGACCGCGCCCAAGCCCAGGAGTGACGCAGATGGCCGCACCCGCGCTCGATGCTTCCCTGGCCGCGCACCACAAGCCCTGGTACCGGCACCTCTATTTCCAGGTGCTGTGCGCCATCGCCATCGGCGTGCTCCTGGGCGTGACCTATCCCCAGCTCGCCGCGCAGATGAAGCCGCTCGGCGACGCCTTCATCAAGCTGATCAAGATGCTGATCGCACCCATCATCTTCTGCACCGTCGTGCACGGCATCGCCAGCATGGGCGACATGAGGAAGGTCGGCCGGGTCGGCCTCAAGGCGCTGGTCTATTTCGAGGTCATGACCACCGTGGCGCTGGTGATCGGCCTGGTCATCGTCAATCTCTGGCGGCCCGGCGCCGGCATGAACATCGACCCCGCCGCGCTCGATACCAAGGCCATCGCCAGCTACACCGCGCAGGCCGGCGAGCAGGGCACGGTCGAGTTCCTGATGCACATCATCCCGGCCACGGTGGTGGGTGCCTTTGCCGACGGCGAGATCCTGCAGGTGCTGCTGATCGCCATCCTGTTCGCCTTCTCGCTGCACTGGCTGGGCGACCGCGGCAAGCCGCTCCTGTCGCTCATCGACCAGGCGGCGCACGTCTTCTTCGGCATCGTCGGCATCGTGATGAAGCTGGCACCCATCGGCGCCTTCGGCGCCATGTCCTTCACCATCGGCAAGTACGGCATCGCGACCCTGCTCTCGCTGGGCTCCCTGATGCTCGGCTTCTACGCCACCTGCCTGATCTTCATCTTCGTCGTGCTGGGGCTGGTCGCCCGCTTCTGCGGCTTCAGCATCCTCAAGTTCATCCGCTACATCAAGGAGGAGCTGCTGATCGTGCTCGGCACCAGCTCCTCCGAATCAGTCCTGCCGCGCATGCTGGCCAAGATGGAGAATCTCGGCTGCGAGAAGTCGGTCGTCGGCCTGGTGATCCCGACCGGCTACTCGTTCAATCTCGACGGCACCTGCATCTACCTCACCATGGCCGCCGTGTTCCTGGCCCAGGCCACCAACACAGACCTCTCCCTCGGCCAGGAGCTGGGCCTGATCGGCATCCTGCTGCTCACCTCCAAGGGTGCCGCCGGCGTCACCGGCTCGGGCTTCATCGTGCTCGCCGCCACCCTCTCCTCGCTCGGCACCGTCCCGGTCGCCAGCATCGCCCTCATCCTCGGCGTCGACCGCTTCATGTCCGAGGCCCGCGCGCTGACCAACCTGATCGGCAACGGCGTCGCCACCGTCGTCGTGTCGAAATGGGAGAACGCGCTCGACGAGGACCGCATGCACCGCCACCTGAACCGCGAGACCGACGCCGAGGCCGACGACCCCGAGGCCGTCATGGTGGCCGACGAGCTCGGCAAGGAGGCGCTCATCCCGACGCCGCGGCCGCAGGCGGTGTAGGCGGGTGCGTCGCACCGTGCCGGCCGGCAGTGCTGCATCGCCAACTATCGCAAGGCCACCTACGGCTACGACCAGCGCATCGAGGCCGTGGACGAGTTCTGCATGCTCGAGGCCGAGAACCGCCGCGCCAACTCGGTCGAGCGCTGGGACGGCAGGCGCACCGAGGCCATGGACCCGATCCTCCACTTCTTCATGGGGCGCTGCCGCGAGGCCTATGTCCGCGAGCTCGACGACTTCATCGACGCTCTGGAACAGGGCCGCCCGTGCGAGGCGGGCGCTGTGGCTGGCGTCCGCGGCCTACGAATCGATCGCCAGCGGGAAGATCCTACGGGTGGGAAGCTGATCCATCTCGCCGTCCGACAGCGTGGCATCCAAGCGACCGATGCTCTAATATCGGGGCCATGAAGGCCGCGAAGATCTGGCAGGCGCTGCTCGAAGGGAGTCGCAATGTCCGCTTCGACGACCTGATCCGGCTCGCTGAGGCATTCGGCTTCGAGCCGAAGCGGGTCGCCGGCAGTCACCATATCCTGGCTCATCCCGCCATGGCCGAGCTGTTGAACCTGCAACCGGCGGCTGACGGCAAGGCCAAGCCCTACCAGATCAAGCAGCTCGTGGCCCTGGTCGAGCGCCACGGCTTGAAGCTGAGGCGATGAACATGCCCCACCGCTACCACATCAACCTGTTCTGGTCCGACGAGGACGGCTGCTGGATCGCCGACGTGCCCGACCTGACCTATTGCTCGGCACACGGACCCACTCCCGAGATTGCCTTGGCGGAGGTCGAGACCGCGATCACGGCATGGCTCGTCGTGCAGGCCGAGGCCGGACGCCCCGCCCCGGAGCCGCGCTACCGGCCGGCGATCTACGCGGCACGGGACGCGGCGTGAACGACCGCGAGCGTGAGCTGGCAGCATTGGCGGCACTGCCCGACGACTCGATCGACACTTCCGACCTGCCCGAGAGCGACGATTGGGGCAGTGCCGAGCGCGGCCGCTTCTGGCGCCCGGTCAAGCGCTCGGTCACCATCCGCCTCGACGCCGACGTGATCGACTGGTTCCGGCGCCGCGAGCCGAAATACCAGACCGCGATCAACCGCGTCCTGCGCCAGCACATGGAGGGGAAGGGCGGTCCCGGCACGGCTGGCGGGTGAAGCTGCGCGCTATCCCTCAGGCCGCCGCCCGGCGCACCGGTTGCGGGATGGGGTGGCCCTCGGCGCGCATCGCCTCGATCCAGCCGCGCATGGCGTCGATGCCGTTCACGATCGCCTGCTCGACCGTCCCCGTCCGACATGCAGCCGGGCAGCTCGGGGAACTCGATCAGATAGCCGCCGCCTTCCGCCTCGGTCAGCGGCCGCACGGTGAACCGGTAGGGCACGTCCCCGATCATGCCTGCCTCACGCGATCGACCAGGCGCACGAAGGCGCGTACATAAACCGGCTTGATCGGCCGGTGCGCCGGCACGCTGACGCCCTCCGCCACCGCCGGATGGGTGAGGCATACATGGCTTCCGCCCGGCGCAGCCGGTAGAGCAGGGCGACGTCAGAGACAGCGGCGATCCCGGCCGCGGCCCAGGCGGCGGTCGCCCGCAAGCACAAGGGCGTCGCCGCATAGAGCAGCGCCAGCCGCAACAGAACGTCGGGCGAGCGGATCCCACACGGCCGGACGAAGGCGCCCGTTTGCGCGCGCTCCCGGTCAAATCAAACCTACCGGCAAGCGCTCGAGCAGGCTCGACCA
>JAXMCJ010000051.1:0-37712 GCA_046349415.1 Geminicoccaceae bacterium | reverse complement strand
GGCGGCGAACTGTGGGAAGGCAGGGGCGAGCCGGCTGTCCAGCACCTCGACATGATTGGCGTGCAGCGGGTCGGTCACGCCGCGGGTCCGATCGCCCGGCCATTCGGACCCGTCGGCGAACAGGACGCCCTCGTAGCGCGAGCGGTAGATCACCTCCAAGAGCGAGATTTCCTGCAGGATCCGCCCGCTGTCGGGATCCACCTGCAGGATGGTCTCGTGCCGGTAGGGCGGGAAGAGCCCGGGGAAGCGGGGGTCGCGCTCGGTGCTGGGCTCCTTCAGCCCCATGACCCAGAGCTTGCCAGCCTCGTCCATGGTGACCGCGTGATGGGTCCGGTAGGGCAGGCGCCAGAGGACCTCGCCGCAGCGATCCATGCGGGCGAGGCCCCGATCCTCCAGGTTGAAGACGATGTCGCCGTTCGGGAACAGCACGATGCCGTGGATCATCGTGTCCCAGTCGTTGAACGGGACCTCGGCCGGACCCAGATGCGCGGCCTCCCCCCAGACCTCGTGGAACCGGATCGGCCAGCGATGCAGCTCGGTCCCGTCCAGGCCCACCAGGATGGCGCTGACCTCATTGTCGAACAGGCCCGTGAGCAGGGTCACGCCCGGCTGCGCCTCGGGCGAGACCGCCCGCGGCCGGTCCGGTCCCACGCGAGTGTCGGCGCGCACGACATGCTTGGTCGGGACCAGCCCGGCATAGCTGCGCCAGTTGCGCCTCAGGTCCCGGGCGGCCTCGATCGCCTCGTCGATCTGGGTGCTGGGCGGCAATCTGTACCGTCCCACTACTATGCCTCCGAGGAAAATCAACGCGGCCAGTCCTAGAGCGAAAATCAGACGTTCAGTCGTTGTCTTGCTGAGATGAGGCGATTGCCGATTTTCGGCTGCCACAGACACTGCCGTGTCTTGGGCTGTGCTTGAGGTCACAGGTAAGGACATTTGGACCGCTTCTATTGACAATCACCGGAGCGGCGCACCTGCTCCAGCTCCGCCACACAACCAACCATCGCTGCCGATCTAGCGTGGCTATTGCAGCCAAGTCCAGGCTTGCAAGCGGCCTGGACCGACGGCACCCCGCCAACTGTGGCCATATCAGCGCTATATATGCAGCGGGGGCGCCCCGTGGCTCCTGCCATCAGCACCTCGCCCTGAGCATTCGTTCCTCCAGCGTGGCAGCGTCGCTCGGGCGTGGTCCCGGGAGCGGGGCGCCAGGACCAGCTATGCTCTCTGTCGAGCGCGAAGCCCTGCCGTCATCGTTGAGTGACGGCGTCGGCATGGGCGACGAACAGCTCCGCGCCGACCGGCAGGCCCAGCGAGTTGGGCGCAGTATCGATCAGCAGCCGGAGGCCGTTGACCCGCATCTTGTTGCGGCTACTGGCCCCGGGGACGATCTGCTCGTTGACATAGAGCGTGCCGTAGCCGGTCAGCGGAATGCGCAATGCGTTGGGCGCCGGGTTGTCGTAGCTCAGCCCGTTGATGACGAGGCCGCTGACGGCGGTGCCGGCGGTCGAGCGCACATGGGTGCTGCCATTGTAGCGGTCGTCGGCGATGGCGACGATGCTGTCGAAGGTGATCAGCCCGTCGAGCACCCGGCCCGCCCTGGCCGTGGTCGAGGTCCGCACGAAGGCGGACGAGGCATCCATGTTCGCCTGCTTGGTGGTGGTGGCACTGGCCATCTCGATCCCGGGCATGCGGACGTTGGAGACCTCGTGCACGACGGTCTTGCCGCCCGTGCCGTCGCAGCTGATCGCCTGGAAGCCCTGCTGTTCCAGCAGGCCGCCGGTCTGGAAGCCGACCCAGGTCTGGCCGCCGACGCTGAAGGTGCCGATGGAGCGGGTGAACGAGCTCTGCGCGTGACCGACGATGACGGCGCTCCCGCCCGGCAGGCCGAGCGTGTTGCCGGCGGTGAGCTTGAGCTGCAGCATGTCGACGATCAGCCGCTGGGTGTTGCGGCCGTTGCCGCTGACGTCGAGCTTGCGTGCGGTCAGCGTGCCGATGCCGTCCAGCGTCCAGCTGGCTCCGGGTGAAGGGTCGGCGATCGGGTTGCCGTCGATCTTCAGGCCGACGATCTCCGAGCCCGCCGGGCTGGTACGGACAAGGCCGGCATCGGCGTCGGTGGTGGAGACGGCAGTGATGCTGGAGGCGGTGACGCGCCCGCCCAGGAAGCTGACGCCGGTGAGCACGGAACGGCTTACCATGCGGGCCGCGACGTCCGTTTTGCTGGTCTGGATCGTGCTCGTCACGGTGTCGGCGGTCAGCACGTCACCCGCGGCGAGGCCGTTGACGGTCTTGGCGAGCTCGCTGCCCTTGGTGCCGCCACAGGGCAGCGGCCGGTAGGCGACCTTGTGCAGCTGCTTGGCGAGCGTGCCGGTGATGCCGTTCGAGATGGCACCATAGGCATTGCCCTTGAAGACGCCCGGCAGCTCGGCTGCCGGCGCCGGGCGGGACGAGCCCGCGAGCGCCGCGAGAGCGAGCGCAGTGGATACAATGGCGGCCCGACCGAGTGTCATGCGCGATTTCCCAGGATTCCGAATGGAGGGCGACCTCGAGCGGTCGCCGCAAATCGACGCAAGACTAGGTCAAGCGATGCCCACCATCGAGTCGAGATGATCGCCGGCTCATTTCAATCTCCGGTAGGGCAGACGAAACGGCGCTCAGCGAATGAAGCCGAGGCTCTCCAGCTTGATCAGGATGCGGTGCGCGGCGAGGTCGGGGGTGAGATCGCCGGTGTCGATCCGCATTTCGGGGTCCTCGGGCGCCTCGTAGGGGTCGGAGATGCCGGTGAACTCCTTGATGATGCCGGCGCGCGCCTTGGCGTAGAGGCCTTTGCGGTCGCGCTGCTCGCAGACCTCGATCGAGGTCGCGACGTGGATCTCGAGGAAGCCGCCCGTGGGCTCGACCATGTCGCGCACCTTCTGCCGGGTCGCGGCGTAGGGCGCGATCGGCGCGCAGATCGCGATACCGCCGTTCTTGGTGATCTCGCTGGCGACGTAGCCGATGCGCTGGATGTTGAGGTCGCGATGCTCGCGTGAGAAGCCCAGCTCGCTGGACAGGTGCTTCCTGACATGGTCGCCGTCGAGCAGGGTGACGGGGCGGCCGCCGAGCTCGAGAAGCTTGACCAGGAGCGCGTTGGCGATCGTCGACTTGCCCGAGCCGGAAAGCCCGGTGAAGAAGACGGTGAAGCCCTGCCGGTGGCGCGGCGGGTGGGTGCGGCGCAGCTCCTCGACCACCTCGGGGAAGGAGAACCACTCGGGGATCTCCAGGCCCTCCTGCAGCCGCCGGCGCAGCTCGGTGCCCGACAGCGACAGCACCTTCTCGCCCGGCTCGACCTTATCCTCCGGCACGTACTGCACGCGGCTCTCGGAGTAGACCAGGTTCGGGAACGGCACCATGGTGATGTCGAGCTCGTCCTGGTGCTGCGCGAACAGCTCCTGCGCGGCGTAGGCGCCGTAGAACGGCTTGCCGGAGCTGTCGTTGCCGGGGCCGGCATGGTCGCGGCCGACGATCAGGTGGGTGCAGCCGTAGTTCTTGCGGATGATCGCGTGCCAGACCGCCTCGCGCGGGCCGCCCATGCGCATGGCCAGCGGCAGCAGGCTGAGGGCGGTGGTCTGCTCGGGATAGTGGCCGATCAGCTGCTCGTAGCAGCGAACGCGGGTAAAATGGTCGACGTCGCCCGGCTTGGTCATGCCGACCACGGGCTGGATCAGCAGATTGGCCTCGGCCGACTGGGCGGCGCGGAAAGTCAGCTCCTGGTGGGCGCGATGCATCGGGTTGCGGGTCTGGAAGGCGATCACCCGACGCCAGCCGAGCTTGCGGAACCGGTCGCGCAGCTCCTGCGGCGTGTCGCGCAGATGCTTGAAGTCGTAGTGCATGGGCGCCTCGATGCCCTGCACCTTGCCGCCGAGATAGACGCTGCCGGCGTGGTCGTGGAGGTAGCGCACCGCCGGATGCGCCTTGTCGTCGGCGCCGAACACGGCGATCGCCTCCGCACGCTTGTCCGGAGTCCAGCGGTCGGTGATCGTCAGCGTGGCGTTGAGCACGCCCTCGCGGTCGCGCAGATCGATGGTCTCGCCGATCTCGACCTTCTCGGCGAAGGCCGGGCTGACGTCGAGCGTGACCGGGATCGGCCAGAGGACGCCGTCGGCGAGCCGCATGTCGCTCAGGACCGACTCGTAGTCGGCCTGCCCCAGAAAGCCTTCGAGCGGCGAGAAGCCACCGTTCATCAGCAGCTCGAGATCGCAGAGCTGGCGGTCGGTCAGGTCCCAGGACTTGCGCCCGCCGGAGCCACGCTTGGCCGCGTCGGCCGCATCGGCGTCCAGGTAGAGATTGCGCAAGGCGCCGCCATGCGCGTCCTTGAAAGCGCCCATCCGATCGAGCTCCTGGAGGGTGATATTGGCGCGGCACCATGCGGACGGCGACCCGTGGCGTCAACAAACGAGCGCTACCGGTGGATGCCTGCCCGTGCGTGCCGTTGCCTATTTTCGACAGTAGTTCCACATCGGCCGCAGGAACGGGTGCGGGGAGGCTGGCCGTGCGCGAACGATGCGATGCGGTGATCATCGGCGCCGGCGTGATCGGCGCTGCCGTGGGGCTGGAGCTCGCCCGCAAGGGCGTGCGGACGGTCAATCTCGATGCCCTGCCGGCGGCCGGCTACGGCTCGACCAGCGCCTCGGCCGCGGTGATCCGCGTCTATTACTCGACCCGCCAGGGCATCGCGCTGGCCTATGAGGGGCTGCACTACTGGCGCCATTGGGCGGCGCATCTCGGCCAGCCGGACGATGGCGGGCTGGCACGCTTCGACGAATGCGGCTCGGTGGTGGTCAAGACCGCCGACAATCAGGAGCTGCGGCCGATCTGTGCGCGAATGGCCGAGCTCGGCGTGCCGTTCGAGGATTGGGATCGGGCGCGGCTGCGCGCCGAGCTGCCCTACTACGCCACCGAGCGCTACGCGCCGCCGCGCCGGCCCGACGATCCGGCGTTCGGCGACAGCGATGGCGAGATCGCCGGGGCGGTGTTCTTCCCGACCTGCGGCTACGTCAACGACCCGCAGCTCGCCGCCCGCAACCTGCAGCAGGCGGCGGAAGCGGCCGGCGGGCGGTTCCGGTTCAAAGCGGCGGTAGCCGGCATCCGCCGACACTCCGGCCGCGTCGCCGGGGTGACGCTGGCCGACGGCGAGGAGATCGACGCGCCGATCGTCGTGAACGTCGCGGGACCGCATTCGGGTGTGGTCAACCGCATGGCCGGCGTCGAGGGCGAGATGTCGGTGCGGACCCGGCCATTGCGGCAGGAGGTGGCCTGGGTGCCGGCCCCGGCCGGTGTCGACTTCGCGCGGCGGGCGCTGGTCAGCGCCGATGGCGACGTCGGCTGCTACTGGCGATCGGACACCGGCAACAAGCTGATGATCGGCAGCCTCGAGCCGGCCTGCGACACGCTCGAATGGGTCGATGCCGACGACTACAACCGCCAGCTCAGCGAGCAGTGGACGGCCCAGGTCTACCGCGCCGCCCTGCGCATCCCGACCCTGCCGATCCCGCAGCAGGCGCAGGGGATCGTGGCGCTCTACGACGTCTCGGACGACTGGATCCCGGTCTACGACCGCTCCAGCCTGCCGGGCTACTACATGGCCGTCGGCACCAGCGGCAACCAGTTCAAGAACGCGCCGCTCGCTGGGGTGCTGATGGCCGAGCTGATCCTCGCCTGCGAGGCCGGCCACGATCACGACCGCAGCCCGCTGCGACATACCGGCCACTATACCGGCCTCGAGATCGATCTCGGCGCATTCTCACGGCTGCGCGCGGTCAATCGCGAGAGCAGCTTCTCGGTGCTGGGCTGAGGACTCCCGCCTACGAGGCCGGACGCGGCGTGGGAGCGGGTGCCGTGCTGCGGGTCGCCACGGGTGCCGGCACCATGTCGGCGGCGACGAAGGAATGCGGGGCCGGGGCCTGGTCGTCGAACTCGACGACGCCCGCGCTGTCATAGCCGTAGATGTCGGGCCGCAGGTTGAGGCGGCCCTGCTCGTCGACGAAGGCGGTGCGGTAGTCCAGGAACACCGGCACCGGGCGGGTGAGCTCGATGCGCAGGGTGCGCGGCGCGGCGTAGGCGGCTTTCAGTCGCGACAGGTCCCAGCCCTGGCTGCCCAGCAGCGCCAGCGCCAGCTCGTCCGGCTTCTCCACCCGCACGCAGCCGTGGCTCAGGCTGCGCTGGCTGCGCAGGAACAGGCCGCGCTGCGCCGTGTCGTGCAGGTAGACCGCATGATGGTTCGGGAACAGGAACTTGATCCGGCCGAGCGCATTCGTCGGCCCCGGCTTCTGCACCAGCGAGCTGCCGTCGCCGCGCCACTGGAAGCCGTTGGCCGCGAGATAGCCCGGCTTCTTCGCCTCCTTCTCCAGCAGCTCCGGCACGATGCTGGTCGGCACGTACCAGGACGGGTTGATCTCGACGTAGCGGATCCGGTCGTCGAAGATCGGGGTGGCGTTGTCCTTGTCGCCGACGATCGCGCGCGAGCGCAGCACGGTCCGGCCCTGGTCGACCACGCGCAGCTCCGAGCCCGGCACGTCGACCGCGACATAGCGGGCGAGCAGCGAGCGGTCGGGGGTGCCGCGGGCGAGGTTGAGGCGCACGGTCGCGATCTGCGCCGCGACCGGCGCGTTCAGCGTCGACAGCGTGCGCTGGCCGACCACGCCATCGGCGCTCAGACCGTGCCGAAGCTGAAAGCGCGCAATGCCCGCGTCCAGGGCGGGATCGTCGTCTGGGCCGGTCAGCGCCGCCGGCGGCAGGTCGCCGGACTGGACCAGTCGCCGCCGCAGCGAGGCCGGCTCGGGCAGGGTGGTGCGCCGCGGCAGCGCCGGGGCGACGTCGACCTCGGGGCTGGCGATGGCGGCAGGCGGCACGGTCGGCAACGGGCCGGGCAGCGTGCTGACGCGGCCCCAACCGCCCACGTCCTGCACCAGCTGCAGCTCGAGCAGTGCGGTCGCCAGCGGCTCGCCCGGCGATGCCGCCGCGAGCCGATGCATGGCCCGGATCGCGGTCGCCGCCTCTAGGGGGCCGCCACCGCTGCGGCGTGACAGATAGTCGAGTGCCGCCCGGGTGAGCGCCACGTCCGCAGCCGCAGCGTCGGCCTCCGGAAGAGCGGCCGGCAACGGAGCCGCCCATGGATCGCCGGCCAGCAGCGCCGCCAGCACCTCGCGCCGCGCCGGCGCCCGCGGATCGCCGCTCCACAGCGGCAGGAAGCCGCGCTCGGCATAGACCGCATTGAGGGCCGGGCCGCCATCGCGGCCCGCGGCGCGCGCCACCTCCGTCAGCGTCGGCGCAGCCGCGGCCCACGCCTGCCGGTCGGTGCCGAAGGCCCCGCAGGCGAGCATGACGAGCAGCGAAGCGATGAACAGGCGCACTCTGGCGGTTCCGTCGTCGAACAGTCTCGATGTAGCGCGGGGCGCCCGCCGCGCAAGATACTTGGCCGGCGACTACCTCCGGCTTAAGCGCCATCGACCCTGAACGCCCGCAGTTCCCGGGACATATGCCAGTTCTCCCCCGAATTGTGGCGGCCGCGCCACCGCGATGTCGGGCGCCGGCTCAGGTGATGACGGTCGGTGCGTCCCGGCCGGTCCGCTTGCGGATGCCGGCCACCTGCTCGGCCGTCTCGATCAGGTCGGCGAGCGCCGCCTGGGTCTCTTGCCCGTGCCGGGCGGCGTCGGGCTCGAAGCGCTCGAGGTAGATCCGCAGCGTGGCGCCGGCCGTGCCCGTGCCCGACAGCCGGAACACGATGCGCGAGCCGTCGGTGAACAGGATGCGGATGCCCTGCTGCTTGCTCACCGAGCCGTCGACCGGGTCGGTGTAGGCGAAGTCGTCGGCGGCCTCGACGGTGCCGGCGGGCAGCTTGCGACCTGGCAATATGCCGAGCTGCGAGCGCAGGTGCTCCATCAGGCCGTTGGCGGCCGCGGCATCGACCTCCTCATAGTCGTGTCGCGAATAGTAGTTGCGGCCGTAGCTCGCCCAGTGCTCGCGCACGATGTCGAGCGCCGGCTGCTTGCGCGCGGCGAGCACGTTCAGCCACAGCAGCACCGCCCAGAGCCCGTCCTTCTCGCGGACATGGTCGGAGCCGGTGCCGGCACTCTCCTCGCCGCAGATGGTGGCCATGCCGGCGTCGAGCAGGTTGCCGAAGAACTTCCAGCCGGTGGGCGTCTCGTAGCACTTGACGCCGAGCTTGGCCGCGACCCGGTCGGCGGCGGCGCTGGTCGGCATCGAGCGCGCGACACCCTTGATGCCGGCGCGATAGCCGGGCGCGAGGTGGGCGTTGGCGGCGAGCACGGCGAGGCTGTCCGAGGGGGTGACGAAGATGCCGCGGCCGATGATCAGGTTGCGGTCGCCGTCGCCGTCCGAGGCGGCGCCAAAGTCCGGTGCTTGCGGCGACATCATCAGGTCGTAGAGCTCCTTGGCGTGCACCAGGTTGGGGTCGGGGTGGTGCCCGCCAAAGTCCGGCAGGGGCGTGCCGTTGACGACGGTGCCCGCGGGCGCCCCGAGCTCGCCTTCGAGGATCGCCGTGGCATACGGGCCGGTCACCGCGTGCATCGCGTCGAAGCGCATGGTGAAGCCGGAGGCGAACAGGGCGCGCAGGGCGGCGAAATCGAACAGCGTGGCCATCAGCGCTTGATAGTCGGCCACTGAATCGATCACCTCGACGGTCATGCCGCCGAGCTCGGTCGTCCCCAGCCGGTCGAGATCGAGATCGGGCGCGTCGAGGGTGCGGTACTCGCTGATCGACCGGGTCCGGTCGAACACGGCATCCGTGATCTTCTCCGGCGCCGGGCCGCCATTGCCGATATTGTACTTGATGCCGAAATCGCCGTGCGGGCCGCCCGGATTGTGGCTGGCCGAGAGGATGATGCCGCCGAACGCCTTGCGGCCGCGGATCACCGCCGAGGCGGCGGGGGTCGAGAGCAGGCCGCCGCGGCCGACCAGCACGCGGCCGAAGCCGTTGGCGGCCGCCATCCTCAGGACGATCTGGATGACCTCGCGATTGTAGTAGCGGCCGTCGCCGCCAACCACGAGCGTCTGGCCCTGCTTGCCCTCCAGGCTGTCGAAGATCGACTGGACGAAGTTCTCGACATAGTGCGGCTGCTGGAACACCGGCACCTTCTTGCGCAGCCCCGACGTCCCCGGCTTCTGGTCGGAGAACGGCGTGGTCGGGACCGTGACGATCGACATGGCTGGCCTCCCGGTGATGACGGCGCCGCGCTCGGCGAGGAGCGCGCGGTAGAGTGCGTCGTAGTGGCGTGCCGGCCGCTCCCACGCGACGTTGCGGGTCATGGCGCGGCGGCACAGGCGCGCCCAGGCGGTCGGGTCGGCACGCAGTGCTGCCGCCCGGGCGAGCGCGAAGCCGAGCGCTTCCGCGGTCACCGGGGCGAACTGGATGCCGGTGGCGACGCCGTCGTCCAGTGCGGCCTCGTTGGCGTCGATGACCGTGTCGGCGAGCCCGCCGACCCGGGCGACGATCGGGATCGTGCCGTAGCGCAGGCCGTAGAGCTGGGTCAGGCCGCACGGCTCGAAGCGGGAGGGTACGACGATGGCGTCCGCACCCGCCTGCATCAGGTGGGACAGCGGCTCGTCATAGCCGAAGACGCAGCCGACCCGGCCCTGATGCGTCTGCGCCGCCGCGGCGAAGCCGCCCTCCAGGCCCGGCTCGCCGGAGCCGAGCAGGGCGAGCTGGCCGCCGTGCGCGAGCAGCACCGGCAGGCTCTGCAGCAGCAGGTCGAGCCCCTTCTGCGCGGTGAGCCGGCTCACGACGATGCACAGCAGCGCGTTCGCATCGACGTCGAGGCCGAAGCGCTCCTGCAGCGCAACGCGGTTGGCGGCCGCCTTGGCCTGGGCCGCGTCGTAGTGTGCGGCGAGGTGCGGGTCGGATGCAGGGTCCCAGACCCCGTCGTCGATGCCGTTGGCGATGCCGACCAGATGCTCGGCCCGGGCGCGCAGCAGCCCGTGCAGCCCCATGCCCTCGGCCTCGGTCTGGATCTCGCGGGCGTAGGTCGGGCTGACTGTGGTCAGCCGGTCGGCGTAGTAGAGCCCGGCCTTGAGGAACCCGACCCTGCCCCAGGCCTCGTAGCCCTCGAACTGGAACGCACCAGGCGGGAGGCCGAGCTCACCGATGCTGGAGACGTCGAACAGGCCCTGGAAGGCGAGATTGTGGATGGTGAGCACGGTGGCGGGCCTGGGCTCGCCGGCGAAGGTGAGATAGGCGGGAGCGAGTCCGGCCTGCCAGTCGTGGCCGTGGACGAGGTCGGGGCGCCAGTCGGGCAGGCGGCCCAGGCCGATGTCCGCCGCCACGCGACCGAGCAGGCCGTAGCGTCGATGATTGTCGGCCCAATCCCGCCCGTCCGGCCCGAGATAGGGATTGCCGGGCCGGCCGTAGAGATGCGGCGCATCGAGGACCAGCAGCTCGAGGTCGCCGGCGCGACCCATGACCAGCCGCACCGCCCCGCCCATCGCATCCTCGAGCTCGACCGAGCCTTCGGTCGCGCCGAGCCCAGCGAGCACGGCCGGATAGCCCGGGACGAGCGTGCGCATGGCGACACCGAGGGGCCGCAACGCGCCGGGCAGGGCGCCGGCGACGTCGGCCAGCCCGCCGGTCTTGATCAGCGGGTAGACCTCGGAGGCGACTGACAGGACGCGCACGGGCTCAGGCCTCGACCGCGAGGAACATCAAGGTGGCCAGCGGCGGCAGGGTCATCACCGCCGAGTAGGGCCGCCCGTGCCACGGCACCGCCTCGGCCACCACCGCGCCGAGATTGCCCATGCCGGACCCGCCATAGGCCGCGGCGTCGGTGTTGACGATCTCGCGCCAAGTGCCCGGGCTCGGCAGGCCGATGCGGTAGCCGGACCGCGGAATGGGGGTGAAATTGGCGACGACCAGCACGGCCGGATCGCCGGGGCGGCCGAAGCGCAGCCAGCTGAACACGCTGTTCTCGCTGTCGTTGGCCTCGACCCAGGCGAAGCCGTCGCCCGAGCAATCCTTGGCGTGCAGGGCGGGGGTGCCGCGGTAGACACGGTTGAGGTCGCGCACCAGGGCCTGCACGCCCAGGTGCCAGCCGACGCCGAGCAGGTGCCAGTCGAGGCTCTGCTGGTAGTTCCACTCGGCACCCTGGGCGAACTCCTGGCCCATGAACAGGAGCTTCTTGCCCGGATGGCCCCACATGAAGCCGTAATAGGCGCGCAGGTTGGCGAACTGCTGCCAGGCGTCGCCCGGCATCCGGGCGAGGATCGAGCCCTTGCCGTGGACGACCTCGTCGTGGCTGAGCGGCAGGACGAAGTTCTCGGAGAAGGCGTAGAGCAGGCCGAAGGTCATCTGGTGGTGATGCCAGCGGCGATAGGCGGGGTCCTTGCCCATATATTCCAGGGTGTCGTGCATCCACCCCATGTTCCACTTGTAGCCGAAGCCCAGCCCGCCGGCCCAGGTCGGCCGCGACACCGCGGGCCAAGCGGTCGATTCCTCGGCCACCGTCATCGTGCCGGCCTGCTCGCCATAGGTGAGCTCGTTCACCCGGCGCAGGAAGTCGACCGCCTCCAGGTTCTCGCGCCCGCCGAACTTGTTCGGCACCCACTCGTCCGCTTTGCGCGAGTAGTCGAGGTAGAGCATCGAGGCGACGGCATCGACCCGCAGCCCGTCGACATGGTAGCGGTCGAGCCAGAACAGGGCGTTGGCGTGCAGGAAGTTGGCGACCTCGGTGCGCCCGAAATTGTAGATGAAGGTGCTCCAGTCCTGGTGGAATCCCTGGCGCGGGTCGGCGTGCTCGTAGAGCGCCGTGCCGTCGAACCGGCCGAGGCCGTGCGCGTCGGTCGGAAAGTGGCCGGGCACCCAGTCGAGCAGCACGCCCAGGCCGGCGCGGTGGCAGGCATCGACGAAGGCCGCGAACTCGCGCGGGCTGCCGTGCCTGCTGGTGGGCGCGAATAGCCCGATCGGCTGGTAGCCCCACGAGCCGTCGAACGGGTGCTCGTTGACCGGCAGCAGCTCGAGATGGGTGAAGCCCATGTCCACCGCGTAGGGCACCAGCTTCTCGGCCAGCTCGCCATAGGTCAGGAACCGGTTGCCCTCGCCCCGCGCCCAGGAGCCGAGATGCACCTCGAGGATGCTGACCGGCGCCTCGACCGATTGGGCCGCACCCCGGCCGGCGAGCCACGCCGCGTCGTCCCAGGTGAAATCGTCGATGCGGCGCACGACCGAGGCGTTCTGCGGGCGCAATTCGGCGCCGGTGCCGACCGGGTCGGACTTGAGCGGCAGGAGCGAGCCGTCGGCGGCGCGGATCTCGTACTTGTAGACCGAGCCCTCGCCGAGGCCGGGGATGAAGATCTCCCACACCCCGACCCCGCCGCGCCGGCGCATCGGGTTGCGGCGGCCGTCCCAGCCGTTGAAGTCGCCGACCACCGACACCCTGGCCGCATTCGGCGCCCAGACCGCGAAGTGGACGCCGGAATGGCCGGCATGCTCGATGGCATGCGCCCCCAGCCGCTCCCACAGCCGGCGGTGGGTGCCCTCGTGGATCAGGTAGTCGTCCATCTCGCCGAGCACGGGCGGGTAGCGGTAGGGGTCCTCGAACTCCCAGCTGCCGCCGTCATTGTGGGCGCGCAGGCGATAGCCGAACCAGGCCGGGCGGTTCTTGAGCGTGCCCTCGAACAGGCCGGCCTCGTGGCGCCGCTTGAGCTCGCCCGCGACCTCGCCCGTCTCCTCCTCGACGACCTCGAGGCGGGTGGCGCCGGGCACCAGGGCGCGCACGACGATGCCGCCCGCCACCTCGTGCGGGCCGAGCACCGCGAACGGGTCGGCGTGCCGGGCCTCGACCAGTGCCAGAACGGTCGCGTCCGTGAGACGCCCCTTCGCAGCCCCTGCCATCTCTGTTCTCCCCGACCCGGCTACCGTGTGGCACTAGCGAAATCTGGCGCTGCAATCAATCGATCGCCTGCCATGCAGCTTAATTCACTTTGGATTACTATTGCTCACCTTCCAAGCAGCAACCTGCTGATTGTCATGCGGGGCGGACGACGATCTCCAGCACCGCTTGCCGCCCCTCCCGCACACAGGCGAGCCCGCGAGCGATGGCTCCCGGCAGGGCTGCCGGATCCTCGACCCGCTCGCCATGCCCGCGGCTGGCCCGAACCAGCATGGCATAGTCGGGCGCCGGCTCCAGCGAGGTGAGCGGCATTTGGTTGGCGCGCGCGGCGTGGCCCGTCGGGTAGACCATGGTCGTGGTCTTGTGGACCGCGTTGTAGCGGCCATTGTTCATGACGACGGTCAGGATCGGCAGGCCCAGCGCCTCCGCGGCGTGGTGGCAGGCGGTCGGGTTGGCGAACAGGTAGGAGCCGTCGCCGACGGTGGCGACCACGGTACGGTCGGGCTGGGCGAGCTTGATGCCCAGGGCCGCCGGGAGACCGAAGCCCAGCCCGCCGGAGGGCGGGAAGCCGAAGTAGCTGCCGGCATTCCGGAAGCCCATGACGGACGGATCGCAGCCCAGCTCCGACACGAGGATCGCATCCTCCGGCAAAGCCTCGGCGAGGCGTCGGCTGACGAAGCCGGGCGACATCGGCATTCCGGCGCCGTCATCGGCGACCGCCAGTCGGTGCGCGCGCGCCGCCGCATGGTCCGCCGCCAGCCGCTCGCGGCGATCCGCAGGCCCCGCCGGAAGCATGGCCGCGAGCAGCTCCAGGGTCGCCGCGACGTCGCCGGCCAGCGTCAGGTCGCTCGGCACGCCCCGCACGGGGGTCGCGGCGAACAAGGGGTCGGGGCCGATCTGGATCACCCGGCAGCCGCGGGGCAGCTGATGGCGCAGGGGAATCCAGGGAATGAGGCCGTCGACCACGAGGACGAGATCGGCCTCGGCCAGCAGCGGGCCGGGATCGAAGCCGGCATGCATCGGGTGGTCGACCGGCAGCGAGATGCGCGAGGGCCAGAACTCGACGACGGGCAGGGCGCCGCGATCGGCGAAGTCGGCCAGCGCCGCGAAGCCGCGCGCGAACGCCCCCGCCCGCTGGGTGATCACCAGGGGCCGCCGTGCAGCGGCGATCCAGGACGCGGCCTCGGCGATGGCGGCCGGCTCAGGCACCGCCGCTGCCGCCGGCTGCAGCCGCGCCCGCTCGGGGACGGCGACGCCGGCCAGGGGCGCGCACAGCACCTCGCGCGGCAGGGACAGGTAGACCGGCCCCATCGGCGGGGTCAGCGCGATGGCGAGCGCGCGGTCGATCGCCTCGGGCGCCTGCTCCGGCAGCTTGAGCTCGTGGTCCCACTTCACGAACTCGCGCAGCATCGCCCCCTGGTCGCGCATGTCCTGGCCCCAATGGATCGGCAGGTCGCGCACGCCGAGGCGGCCGGTCTCGCCGAGCGGCGTGCGGCCGGACAGGATCAGCATCGGCACGTTGTCGCGGGCGGCGTTGATGATGCCCATCAGGCCGTTGGCCAGGCCGACATTGACATGGACCATGACCGCCAGCGGCCGGCCCGAGGCGAGCCAGTGGCCGTGCGCCATCGAGATCGCCGCCAGCTCGTGGGTGACGATCACAGCATTGGGCATCGGCAGGCCCGACTCATGCCGGCGGGCGAGGCCCTCGATCAGCGGCGCGAAATCGGTGCCCGGATTGGCCAGCAGATGCTCGACCCCGCGCAGCCGCAGCGTGGCGAGCAAGGCCTCGGCCGCGGTGGTGGCGGGCAGGTGCAGCTCGGCCATGGCGTCTCCCGGTCGTGTCCGTCCCCTCACCGCAACTCAAGGCCACGTCGGCGCGCCAGGCAAGCCGCGTGCACAAAGTGGGGCAGACTGGTCAGGACGGATGCACGGGCGGCACGCATCGGCTATCGTCCCCGCCGGGAGCCTTGCCCGCGGAGTCGCCTGCCCTCATGAGCCCCTCGCCTTTGCCGATCTTCGACGGCCACAACGACACGCTGCTGCGCCTGTACCGCAAGGGGCTGTCCGTCTCCTCCTTCCTCGAGCGCGGCCAGGAGGGCCATCTCGACCTGCCGCGCGCTCGTCAGGGCGGCTTCGCCGGCGGCATGTTCGCCTGCTTCGTGCCCTCGGACACGCCCGACGAGGATCTGCCCGCCCCCGAGCGCGGCGGCTATGCCGTGCCGTTCCCGGGCACGCCGTCGCGCGAGCGGGCGCTGGCGGTCGTCACGGCCCTGGCAGCCCGCCTCTCGCGCCTCGAGCGCGCCTCGGGCGGCCAGGTGACGATCTGCCGGACCGCGGCCGAGATCGGCGCCGCCCTGGCGCAGGGCCGGCTGGCGGCGGTGCTGCACGTCGAGGGTGCCGAGGCGATCGACCCGGAGCTCGACGCGCTCGAGCTGCTCTACGCCGCCGGCCTGCGCTCGATCGGCCCGGTCTGGAGCCGGCCCAACGTCTTCGGCCACGGCGTGCCGTTCCGCTTCCCCAGCTCGCCCGACACCGGTCCGGGGCTGACCGATGCCGGCAAGGCGCTGGTCCGCGCCTGCAACCAGCTGCGCATGGTGCTCGACCTCAGCCACCTCAACGAGGCGGGGTTCTGGGACGTGGCGGCACTCAGCGACGCGCCGCTGGTCGCCACCCACTCCAACGCGCACGCGCTCTGCCCCTGCTCGCGCAACCTGACCGACCGGCAGCTCGACGCCATCCGCGAGCGCGGCGGGCTGGTCGGGCTGAACCTCGCGGTCAGCTTCCTGCGCCCGGACGGCCGCAACGACGCCGACACCCCGCTCGCCACCCTGTGCGACCATGTCGAGCATCTGGTCGGCCGGCTCGGCATCGACGGCGTGGCGCTGGGCAGCGACTTCGACGGCTGCACCGTGCCGGCCGTGATCGGCGACGCCGCCGGCCTGCCGCGCCTGCTCGACGCCCTGCGCGAGCGGGGCTGGGGCGAGGCCGAGCTCGCCAAGTTCGCCCACGAGAACTGGCTGCGCGTCCTCGAGGCGATCTGGGGCGGCTAGCCGGCTACTGGCCGGCCTCGAGCGCCGGCTCGCCCGCGGGCGGCGGGTCCTCCGAGGCGAACATCCAGGTCGCCAGGGACGCGATCAGCAGCAGCGCCACCACGGCTGCGACGAGATGCCTGAACCGCACGCGGGTCTCCCGGTTGGGGGCGGTCGTTGCCGGCAGGGCCGCCCGTCGATAAGCTCGGCGCATTAGACCAGCAGACCGGGACACGCGCCATGGCCAGCCAGATCCTGCCTCGCTCCGAGCTCGTGGCAACCCTCAAGGCCGGCCTGCAGCGCTGCTCCAAGACGCTGCTGATCGCCGGCATCGCGCTCGTCGTCCTGGGCACGGTGGCGATCGTCGCCCCCGGCCTCGCCACCCTGTTCGTCACCACCTTCATCGGCTGGCTGTTCATCGTCTCCGCCGGGGCCGAGCTCTATCTCGCCTTCCAGGTGCATGGCGGCTGGCGCATCGCCGGCGCCGTGCTGACCGGCCTGATCTCGCTCGTCGCCGGCGTCTGGCTGCTCTACAACCCGGCGGCCGGCGCCGCGGCGCTGACCCTGCTGCTCGCCGGCTACTTCATCGCCACCGGCGTGGTGAAGGCCGTGGCCGCCTTCCAGCTGCGCGGCGTGGCCGGCTCGGGCTGGACCTTCTTCAGCGCCGCCTGCTCGGTGATCCTGGGCCTCCTGGTGTTCAGCGGCTGGCCCGGCACTGCGGTCTGGCTGATCGGCCTGATCGTCGGCATCGACCTCTTGATGTACGGCTGGGCGCTCATCGCCCTGCGCGCCGCCGTCAACCGCTGACGCCCGTCGCCGCTCACGCCGCCCTGGCCTCGCGCAGGCCGGTGCGCAGGCGGAACTGCATGGTGCGGATCATCTCGCGGATGCGCGGCTGGATCTCGGTGCGCCAGCGGGTGCCGTTGAACACGCCATAGTGGCCGACCCCGGGCTGAACATAGTGCCAGCGCAGCTGCGGCGGCAGGCTGGCGCACAGGTCCTGCGCCGCCTCGGTCTGGCCCAGGCCGCAGATGTCGTCCTTCTCGCCCTCGACCGTCATCAGCGCGATGTCGCGGATCGCCCCGCAATCGACCTTCTCGCCGCGGTGGGTCATCACGCCGTCGGGCAGAGCGTGGCGCTGGAACGCGGTCTCGACAGTCTGCAGGTAGAACTCGGCCGGCAGGTCCATGACCGCCAGATATTCCTCGTAGAACTCGCGGTGCTGCTGGACCGAGTCGCAGTCGCCCTTGACCAGGTTCTGGTAGAGCGTCTTGTGCGCCTCGAGGTGGCGCTCGAGGTTCATCTGCATGAAGCCGGTGAGCTGGACGAAGCCCGGATAGACCCGCCGCATGCAGCCCAGGTTCGGCCAGGGCACGCGGTCGATGACGTTGCGCTCGAACCACTCGATCGGCCGCGACTGGGCCAGCTTGTTGACCACGGTCGGGTTGCGCCGGGTGTCGATCGGCCCGCCCATCAGGGTGATCGAGGCCGGCCGGCACGGGTCGTCCATGGCCGCCATGCGCGCGGCGGCCGCCAGCACCGGCACGGAGGGCTGGCAGACGGCGATGACGTGGGTGTTGGTGCCGATCCAGCGGATGCAGTCGATGACGTGGTCGATGAAGTCGTCGAGGTCGAACTTGCCGAACCAGACCGGGATCTCGCGCGCGTCGCGCCAGTCGGTGATGTAGAGATTGTGCTCCTTGATCATGGCCGCCACCGTGCCGCGCAGCAGCGTGGCGTAGTGGCCGGACATGGGTGCCACCAGCAGCACCTTGGGGTCGTAGCGCTTGCCGACCACCTTCTCGTCGCGGTCGAAATGGAGCAGGTCGCAGAACGGCGTCGAGCGGACGACCTCCTCGCGGATCGGCACCTTCTGCCCGACCACCGAGGTCTCGAGCAGGTTCCAGGCCGGCTTGCCGTAGCGGCGGGTGATGCCCTCGAACACCTCGCACGAGGCGGCGATCTTCTTGCCGAGCTCGGAGTAGCTCCAGGGGCTTGCCGGGTGGGTGCAGGCCTTGTGCAGCAGCTGCGTCTGCAGCCGGAGCGGCCGCAACATGGTGTGGGCGAGCTCGTAGCTTTGGTATTTCATGGCATCGCGACGACAGGGTGGGCCCGGTCGAATTCATGCAAACCGTGCGCCATGCGGCACGCGCCGGCGGGTGCGTGGTGTCGCAGGGCTCAAGGAGCGCAGCGAGGGCGGGCTACGAAGGCAGCGGAGGGGTTCATCGACGGGCGTGCCGGGTCTTGCGCGCGTGGGGCGATACTGGCGACAATCGCCGGACATGACTGGCGGTGCTCCGATGGGCGGGATGGTCGGGGGCTTCGTACTGGCGGTGGCGGCGGCGGTCGTCGGCGCCGTGATCAACCACTATCTGCTGCGCCGGCTCGATGCGGGGCTGGACGTGCGCCTGGGTCGGGCGGCGGTGCGGCTCGGCGTGCGGCTGGTGCGGGCCTTGCAGGGCGGCCTGATCGGTGGCGCGATCGGCTATGCGATCGCTTCGACCTGGTTGGGCGCGGAAACTTGGCAGACGCTGCCCGGCGTCGGCGATCAGGGCTCGCCGCTGACTGAAGGCGCCCCGGTTATGGCGCCCGAGCCAATGCAAACGCCCGCTGGCACACGCCTGACCACGACCGGGCTTGAGGTCATCCTGGTGCTCGGCGTCGCCGGGATGGTCTTCGGGGCGGTGCGGCACATCAAGGGGGCGGGCTCGTAGGGCAGTAGCCGGCCTCGACAGCAGCTCGAGGCTGGCGTGGGTCGGCTCCGTGTTGCCGTCTCGGCGTTGACGGTCGCTTCGGTCGCGCGCAACTTGCTGGGATCGAGCCTCAAGCCGGGTACACGGCCGTGGCGACCATTGTTCGCGTGCTGCATTCGCTCCGTCCCGTCGTCATGGCGCTGCTGGGCTGCGTGCTCGCGGCAGCGGCCCATGCGGATGCCGGCCGGCGCGTGGCGCTGGTGATCGGCAATGGCGGCTATCAGAACGCGCCGGCCCTGCCCAACCCGGCCAGCGACGCGCGCGCCCTGGCGGAATCCCTGCGCGGTCTGTCCTTCGAGGTGATCGAGGCCGAGGATCTCGACCAGCCGGACATGCTGGCGAGGCTCGACGAGTTCGCGGGCAAGCTGAAGGGGGCCGACACCGGCCTGTTCTTCTATGCCGGGCACGGCCTGCAGGTAGCGGGCGAGAACTATCTGGTGCCGGTGGACGCGCGGCTGCAGCGCGAGGCGCAGGTGCCGCTGCAGACCGTGCCGCTGGCGCAGGTGCTGGCGCGGATGGAGGCGGCGGTGCCGACGCGCATCGTCATCCTGGATGCCTGCCGCGACAACCCGATCGCGCAGACGCTCAAGCGCGGCCTGGCCCCGGGCACCGGTGCCGGCGCCGGCACGAGCGTCGGGCAGGGGCTGGCCGAGGTCCGCGCCGCCGCCGGCACGCTGATCGCCTACGCCACCGGCCCGGGCGACACCGCCGCCGACGGCAGCGGCCCGCACAGCCCGTTTACCGCCGCCCTGCTCGACCACATCGCCACGCCCGGGCTCGAGGTGCGGCAGGTGCTGGGCCGCGTGCGCGAGGAGGTGCTGCAGCAGACGGGCGAGCGGCAGGTACCGTGGGACAGCTCCTCGCTCAGGGGGGAGTTCTATTTCAAAGCGGGCGAGCCCCTTCTGAACCTCCCACCGCCGTCCGAGGTGCAGCCGATGCCCGAGATGAGGCCGGAGGACCGGGTCATCACGCCGGACAAGTTCGATGTCCGGGAGGCGGATCTGAGCTTCTGGAACGCGATCGCCTCGAGCCGCAAGCGGGCGGACTACGACGCCTATCTGCAGGCGTTCCCGAACGGCATGTTCGCCGGGCTGGCTCGCAGCCGGGTGGAGGATCTGCGCGCGCCGCCAGCGACGGAAAGGACAGAGAAGGCGTCTCCTGCTGTGCAGCAATCTGCCCAGCAAACTGAGCTTCAAAAGCCGCAAGAGGCCAAGCCGCCACAACAACCAGCGGTCACCGCAGCGCTTGAGCCGGAGGTCGTGGAGCCTCCCGGCGCACGCATCGAGGCGGCTCTCGGTCTGAGCCGAGAGGACTGGCGGCAGGTTCAGCATGATCTTGCCTCTCTTGGATTCGGCACCGGCGTCGCTGATGGCAAACCGGGACAAATGACTAGAAAGGCCTTGGCCAAATGGCAGAAGTCGAAGAAGATCAAAGCGACCGGCTATCTGAGTTCGCAGCAGCGCGAAATGATACAGAACGACGCGCGGGCTAAAGCCGAAATTCGTGCTGCGGAACAATCAAAGCTCAATGAGCGCCGAGACATTCCCAAGGTTCAGCGCGCCACTGCGAGAGAGGATGCAATAGACGTTGCAGAATTACAGGAGTACGTTAGGAAAAATCCAGTCGTCACACTGTATGATTCAGTCGATGTATTTGAAAATCCGGAGAATGGCGCCCAAAGATTAATGTCACTTGGTGGATCTCTGCGAGTCGTTGGGCCAATTGATTCTGGTTATTTTCCAGTGCAGATCGATGGCGGAATTGGATATGTTGATGCAAATCGCTTGCGAGCGGTCGGCGAATTTACTCGAGGGAGACTTTAGATAGCGGAAGAGGCACGTCGCCACAGCGCCGCCTTGCGCTCAGCGTTAGTGGATGAGGATCGTGCCCCGACGTGGTGTGACTCGCGTCGATTGGGAGCGCACGGCAGCTTCGAGCAGTCTTCGCAACCTCGGCCGACGCAGGCGGTGCCAAAGATATTGGCAGACGATTTCAACCCAATCTAAACTATAGGCTGGAACTATTCTTTCTGCGAACGGCGCGCTTATCGTTTCAGGTGTGCGGTTCCGTTGTCTAAGAGAATGGCCGTCAGCTCATCACTGCCGGGACAGCGTCATGGCGCACTCCGTTCTCACCGCATGGGCCGTCTCGCCGTGAGCGCGGTGCAGGCGTTCATCGGCCGGGCGGCGGATGCGCTCGCCCGCCTCTTGCTGCCGCGCGAGCTGCGCGAGGCCGGCCGGCGCCCGGCGCCGCGGCTGGCCGAGCTGGAATCGGGCGGCGGCCATGGCTGAGCACCCGGCGATCCGCGCCCGCCAGGACAATGTCCTTTGGGTCCGGTTCGGGTGGAGCGGCCCGGCCGGCGCGCGGGCCGAGGCCGGCCACCCTTCCTGCCGCTCCTGCGCGCACTGGTCGGCGGACGACGAGCGGGAGGGCCACTGCCTCGCCGACTGCGGTGCCCGCTGCACCCCCGCCCAGGGCCATTGCGGCCAATGGCACCGGCCGCCGCTGCTGACGGTCCTCTGATCCCTCCGGCCGGGCCGGCCCCGGCGTCGCCGTTGCGAGTGGGCCTTTGTCGACCAAGGTGAGCTTCCCCGACCCCAACCGGCTCCTGGCGCCGGCCGGCAGCGAGCGGCGGCGCCTGCGGCTCCACGAGATCGAGCCGGGCTTCCACTGCTCGATCGTCGGCACCTGCCTGACCCCCGGCACCGCGCGCCAAATCGTGCGCCGGGCCAAGCTCGACTTCGACCACGACACGCAGGACTACCGCCTGCACAGCGTCCTGGTCAGCGAGTCCGGCCGCCCGGGCATCGTCTCGCGGCTGATCGCCAAGACCCTCGACCAGAGCTTTGCCGGCATCCTGCGCCGCGTCGCCGCGACCGTGGGCGTGGAGGAGCTGGGCCGGCTGTGGGACGAGCTGTGCGAGAAGGGCGAGATCGCCGCCGGCTACTGGGCGTTCCTCACCCACGCCCACGTCCCGGCCGACCTGCGGGTGCGCATCTTCGGCGAGGTGCACATGCTCTCGCACTTCATGGGCGGCCACAACCGCGCCAATGCCAAGGCGCTGTGGGTGGCCGAGCGCCGGGCCGAGCAGCTGGCGGAGCGGCTGGTGCGCGGGCGCCGGCAGGCGCGGGCCACCATCGAGGAGCGCGACCGGCGGGTGGCCGAGCTCGAGGCCGAGCTGGCCGCCACCCGTGCCGAGCTGGCGCGGCGGATGACGGCCGCCGTGGCCGGCCCGCGGCGCCCTGCCGCCCGGCGCGGTGCCGATGCCGGCCGGCTGGAGCGCCGCGCGCTGGCGGCCCGGGCGCTGCTGCGCGAGACCGAGAAGGAGAACGAGCGGCTGCGGCGGCAGCTCGATCTGCTGACCGAGGAGCCGGCGCCGCGCGCCGCCGCCTCGCCGGCCGCAGCCGGAGCCGGCGGCCGGCGGCGAGGGGCGCTGCCTGCTCTATGTCGGCGGCCATTGCAGCCTCCTGCCGCACCTGCGCCGCCACGCCCGGACCCGCCGCCTCGAGCTCCTGCACCACGACGGCGGCGGGGAGCAGAGCCTGCACGTGCTGGAAGGGCTGATCGGCCGTGCCGAGGTCGTGTTCTGCCCGATCGACTGCGTCAGCCACCAGGCCTGCCTCGCCGCCAAGCAGCTCTGCCGGCGCCTCGCCAAGCCGTTCGTGCCGCTGCGCAGCAGCAGCGGCACCTGCTTTCTGCGCGCGATCGACCACTGGCGGGTGGGCGTCGGCGCATCCGAATTGAATTGTACCATTTCCAGCTAGTGGGCTTGTGGTTTGACCCGACAATGCAGGTCGAATAATCACGACAACATCGTCGGTGAGTTCTCCACACTTGCCGATGCGGCGAGGCAGCGGTCAGCTTCTACTTTGGATAGGGGCGGGGTGAAGAAACGTCGATGGCCTCACCCGGCCCCGTCGCGGGCGAGTTCACTGGCAATTCTCTGCCCGCTGACATTCCCGATTTCGTTCCGGCACTTGCCGACTTCGGCGACATTCCTGCGCTGATCATCGGCTCGACGCTCGTCACCTACGCCGATCTGGCTCGCCGTGCCAAGGCGTTCGCGTCCGCGCTGGGTGCCGGCCGGCGGCTGATCGCCATCGAGGCGGCGCTTTCCAGCCACGCGATCGCCGCCTATCTCGGCGCGCTGCTGGGGGGGCACGCGGTCATTCTCGAGCCCGCGGACGACGCGCCCGCGCGACAAGCGATCGAGGAGCGGTTCCGGCCCGATCTTTCCTACCGCCGCATCGCCGGTCGCTGGCGGCTCGCCGAATCGACGGCGGGGAGCTCCGAGCCGTTGCACCCGGCGCTCGCCCTGGTGCTGCTGACCTCCGGCAGCACCGGGCAGGGCAAGGGCGTGCGGCTCGCCGGCAGCGCCTTGGCGGCCAACGCCCACGCCATCGCCCGATATCTCGAGCTCGGTGCCGGCGACCGTGGCGTGCTGCACCTGCCGCTGCACTATTCCTACGGTCTGTCCGTCCTCAACTCCCATCTGGCCGTCGGCGCGAGCCTCCACCTCGCGCCGGACTCGATTCTTTCACCCGGCTTTCTCGCCGGAGTGCGGGAGCAGCGCTGCACGAGCTTTCCGGGCGTGCCGCATTCCTACGACCTGCTGGAGTCGATCGGCTTCCGCGACCAGTCCTTCCCCGACCTGCGCTTCATGAGCGTCGCCGGCGGCCGCATGGCCGACGACATGGTGCGCCGCTACCACGATCACCTCGCCGCGCGAGGCAAGCGCCTGTTCGTCATGTACGGCCAGACGGAGGCGACGGCCCGCATCGCCTACGTGCCGCCGGCCCTGCTCGGCCGCAACCTTGACCGCATCGGCGTCGCCATCCCCGGCGGCGAGCTCGGCCTCGTCGACGACGAAGGGCACGCGGTCGAGGCCGTCGAGACGGTGGGCGAGCTGGTCTATCGCGGCCCCAACGTGATGATGGGCTATGCCGCTGGCCGGGCCGACCTGGGGCGCGGGCCGGAAATCGAGACGCTGCGGACCGGCGATCTCGCCGTCCGCGACGCCGCGGGCCTCTACCGGGTCGTCGGGCGGCGGCGGCGCATGTCGAAGATCGCCGGCGTGCGGCTCGGCCACGACGCGCTCGAGGCGGCGCTCGCCCGCGCCGGCATCGCGGCGGCGGTGGTCGGCGACGACCGGCGGCTGGTGGCGTTCCATGCGTCGCCACATGCCGCGAGCGAGGTCAGGCGGCGGCTCGCGGCGGTGTCCGGCCTAACCGGGCGCCATGTCGAGGCGCGGCCGGTCGCCGAACTGCCGCGCCTGCCCAGCGGCAAGGTCGACTACCGGGCGCTGCGGGCGATGCTCGACGAGCACCCGCCGGTGGACGACGGCGGCGTACTCGGCGATTTCCGCCAGACCTTCTTCCCGCAGCCGGTCCGCGCGAGCGACAGCTTCGTAGCACTCGGCGGCGATTCCCTGCGCTATCTCGAGCTGTCCCTGGACCTCGAGCGGCGCCTGGGCAGCCTGCCGCCGCGCTGGGAGCAGCGGCCCGTCCGCGAGCTGTCGGCGCTGCGGCCGGGCGACCTGCCTGCAGGGCTCGTGTCGACCGACATCGTCATCCGCGTGCTCGCCATCCTGATGATCCTGGCGCATCACGCGACCGGCTCGCCCCTGCCGGCGGGCTCGACCGCGCTGGTCGTGCTGGTCGGCTTCGCCATGGCGCGGTTCCAGCGGCGCGCGCTGGTCGAGCAGGACCACGCCCGGTTCTTCCGCCCGCTGGTCGGCGTCCTGGCGCTCTACTATCTGCTCGTGGCGGGCTACGCGGTCGCCTGGGGGCGGATCCCCTGGGCCTCGCTGCTGCTCGTGGGCAATCTCGGGCTGACGACGCCGGAATCGCGTCTGATGCTCCCCTACAGCTCCTGGTTCGTCGAGGTCTTCGTCCAGATCTTCCTGATCGTCGGCGGGCTGTTCCTGCTGCCCGGCGTGCGCCGGCTCGCGGCGGAAGTGCCGTTTCGGCTGGGTCTCGCCCTGCTCGCGGGAGCGCTCGCCCTGCGCCTCGCCGGGCCGTCGCTCTGGCCGATCGACGGCCCGCTGATCTTCACCGTCTGGTGGGTGCTGCCGCTCGCCGCCTTCGGCTGGAGCGCTGCGTTCGCCGACACGCCGGCGCGACGGCTGCTGCTCGCCGGCGCCGCGCTGCTGGTGCTGCCGCTGCTCGCCTATGTCGGCGGCAACTGGCTCGGCGCCTGGATCCGCTACGGTTTGCAGATCCCGGTGATCCTCTGCCTGCTCTACCTGCCCGCGGTCCAGCTGCCGGCCGTCCTGGCGCGGGCCTGCCTCGCCGTCGCCGCCGCCACCTACCACATCTACCTGTTCGGCGGCTTCGCGCCCGACCTGCTGGACGGGCTGATCGGCTTGCCGCGATCCAGGACCCTGCACGCCGTCCTCGCCGTCGCGAGCGGGGTCGCGTTGGGGCTGGCCCTGTTCTGGGTACAGCGCGCCTGCGGCCGGCTGCTCGCGGCCCGTCTGCCCCGGGTTTGGCAGGGCTGGCGTGGCCATCGGCAGATGAGCCGGGTCTGACGCCGCCACCGTCGCCCAGCGGTACGATCCTCGCTAGGCTGAGCCCGGACCATGATCCGGAGCCGGTGATTGAGCACGATTCTCGGCGTAGCGCTGCCGTTCTTTGCCGTCCTGCTGTGCGGGATGCTCGCCGTGCGGCGCCGGCTGATCGACAATGCCGGCCTGATCGGCCTCAACGCCTTCGTCTTCTGGTTCGCGCTGCCGGGGCTGCTGTTCCACAAGGTCGCCACCACGCCGTTCGAGCGGCTCACCGACTGGACGCTCTATGTCGGCTACGAGGGCGCGTGCGTCGCCCTCTATCTGCTGGTGCTGCTCGTGGCACGGCTGCTGTTCCGCCGCCCGCTGCGCGAGGCGGCCATCCTCGCCTTCGCCGCCGCCTGGGGCAATGTCGGCTACATGGGTGTGCCGCTGCTGAGCGCCGCCTATGGCGAGCAGGGCGTGCTGCCGGCGATCCTCGCCATGGTGCTCGACACGCTGGTCCTGCAGAGCCTGACGATCCTGCTGCTCGAGGCGGACGGCGCGGGCAAGGGCGGCCTCGGCACGGTGGCGCGGGCGGTCGTGCGCAATCCCCTGATCATCGCCGTATTCGTAGGCGCGGTGGTGGCCGGCTTGCACATTCAGTTGCCGCTGCCCGTCACGGGCTTCCTGTCGCTGCTCGGCCCCGCCGCCGCCTCGACCGCCCTGTTCGCCCTCGGCGGCACGTTGCGGCCCTCGACGCTGGCCGCGGACAAGCGTCTCGTCGCCGCCATCGTCGCCGCCAAGCTGCTGCTGCTCCCCCTCATCGCCTGGGCCGGGTTCGCCGTGATCCCGGTTCCGGCCGATCTGCAGGCGCCGCTCCTCTTGACCACGGCCCTGCCGACGGCGGCGAGCGTGTTCGTGATCGCCCAGCGTTACGGCGTGCTGGAGCGCCCAGTCGCCGCCATCGTGTTCGCGAGCCACCTGCTCGGCATCCTCACGCTCACCTTCCTGCTCGTGCTGCTCGGCGCCTGAGGCGGGCGTGGCGCATGCACCGCAATGCTGCCGAATTGCTGCAACCCCGCCCCGATCCGTGCTTTCGCGGCTCGCATCGCTTTCTCCGGGGCGGCATGGCCGTATATGTTCCGGGCGCGCGTGCCGGTTGGCCGGCCGCCGGTGTCGATGGTGCACGGCTTCCCGGTGAGCGACCCTGCCGCGACCGAGAGTGCCAGTGCGGGTGGCGCCTGCTGCCGAATCGAGGCGAGCATGAAGTGACTGAAGCGAATGCCGTGGCGGGCGCCGCCAAGCGCTACGACCTCTCGATCATCGTGCCGCTCTACTACGAGGAGGACAACGTCCACCTCCTGCATCGGGCGATCGTCGATGCCGTGCGCCCGTTGGGATTGCGCAGCGAGATCGTGTTCGTCGACGACGGCAGTAAGGACCGCACCTTCGAGCGTTGCCTGGAGCTGCCGCGCACCGACCCGGACCTGCGCATCGTCAGGTTCCGCCGCAATGCCGGCCAGACCGCGGCCATGGCGGCCGGCATCGACCATGCCCGCGGCGAGGTCCTCATCACCATGGACGGCGACCTGCAGAACGACCCGCAGGACATCCCGCTGTTTCTCGCCAAGATCGCCGAGGGCTACGACCTCGTGGTGGGCTGGCGCCACGACCGGCAGGACCACTGGTCGCGGGTGCTGCCATCCAGGGTGGCGAACTGGCTGATCGGCAAGGTCACCGGCGTACCGATCAAGGACAATGGCTGCTCGCTCAAGGCCTACCGGGCCGACATGATCAAGAACATCCCGCTCTACAACGAGATGCACCGCTTCATCCCGGCCATGGCCTCGCTGGCGGCTCCCCGGATCGCGCAGATCAAGGTCCGCCACCATCCCCGCCGCTTCGGCCAGTCGAAATACGGCTTCTCGCGGATCTATAAGGTGTTCGTCGATCTGGTCACGATACGGAGCATCCTCTCGTTCAGCCGTAGGCCGGCGACTTGGCTGGGCATCCTCGCCGCGGTCGGCGGGCTGACCGCGCTGCTGTGCCTCGCCTTCACCCTCTCCCAGCTGGCGGCCGATCCGCCGCGCGTCTCGATCGTGTTCACCAGCATCGCCGTGCTTTTGGGCTCGATGGCGATCTTCAGCGCGTTCCTGGCGCTCCTGAGCCACCTGATCTACGGCACCAGCGCCAAGCGCTTCCATCCGTTCCTCTTGATGTCCGTCCGTGCCTCCGAGGCCGCGGCCGGGCCAGCCCGGAGTTCCGGCCCATGACCCGCATCGAGCTGATCTCGGCGGTGATCGTCGTCACCCGCGACGGCGACGACATCGCCGCGGCACACCGGGCCTACCGGCCGGCCCTGGCGCGGCTCGGGCGGCCGCTCGAGATGATCTATGTCGTCGACGGCCCGCTGCCGCGCACCATGCAGGCGCTGCGCGCGCTCAAGGCGGCGGGCGAGCCGATCGAGATCCTCTCCTTCGCCACCCCATTCGGTGAGTCCGCCGCCCTGACGGTGGGCTTCCGTCACGCCGCAGGCGACGTGGTCTTCACGCTCACGCCCGAGGTCCAGATCGCGCCGGACCTGCTGCCGCGCCTGCTGGAGTCGCTGGACGAGACCGATCTCGTCGTGGCGCGGCGCGTGTTCGAGGACCCGCCCAAGCGCCGCAAGTTCGACGGTGCCGTCAACGCGCTGTTCGGCACCTCGCTGCAGGACATCCGCTGCGGCGTGCGCGTGATGCGCTCCGAGGTCGCCAAGGAGCTGACGATCTACGGCAATCAGTACCGGTTCCTGCCGCTGCTGGCCCAGGCGCAGGGCTTCGCCGTGCGCGAGCTCGACCTGCCGGCCGCACGGGGCGGGAAGGGGACGCCGCGCACGCTCGGCCTCGATGCCAGCCTGTTGCTCGACGTGGTGACGATCTATTTCCTGCTGCGCTTCGTGAAGAAGCCGTTCCGCTTCTTCGGCGGCTTCGGCTTCGCCGTGCTGGCGATCGGGGCATTGCTGACCGCCTGGCTCGTCGTCGCCCGGCTGTTCTTCGGCGTGCCGCTGGTCGACCGGCCGGCGCTGGTGCTGACGACCTTGATGATCGTGCTGGGTATCCAGATCATCTCGGTCGGCCTGATCGGCGAGATCGTCGCCTTCACCTATGCCAAGGACATCAAGGACTATCGCGTCGACCGGGTGGTCGAGCCCGAGGACGAGCCCGCCAGCGCCGCCCGGGACGCCGCTCCCGCCGCCTGACGCGGCGCCGGTGCTCACCCGCGAGCAGATCCGCGACGGGTGGGTGCAGCAGCTCGTCCTAAGCTCGACGACACCGGTCCGCGCGCTCAGCGAGGAGGAGCTGCTGGCGAGCCGCGACGCCACCCTGGCCCGCCACCCTCCGGGTGAGGACGTGGCGGTCTTCGCCTACGGCTCGCTGATCTGGAATCCGGCGATCCATTTCACCGGCCGCGAGCTCGCCCACGTCCACGGCTATCATCGCCGCTTCTGCCTGTGGACCAACCTCGGCCGCGGCACGCCCGACCGGCCGGGTCTGGTGCTCGGCCTGGACGCGGGCGGCTCCTGCCGCGGCGTGCTCTACACCATCGCCGCCGCGGACGTCGCCGCTGAGCTCGAGATCGTCTGGCGGCGCGAGATGGTCACCGCCGCCTATCGCCCGGCCTGGGTCACGGCCCACACCGCGCAGGGTCCGCGGCGCGCCATCGCGTTTCTGATCAACCATGCCCACGAGCGCTACGCCGGCCGCCTCGACGACGCCGCGATCGTCCGCGCCATCGCCACCGCCTGCGGCCCGATCGGCGCCTGCGCCGACTACCTGTTCAACACCACCGCCCACCTCGATCAGCTCGGCATCTGCGACCGCTCCCTGCGCCGCCTCACCCGCCTCGTGCGCGAGGCGCAGCGCGGGGCGTCAGACGTCGCGGCGCAGGGCGCTCTCGTGCCAGCGGCGCAGGACGAGATGCTGCAGAAGGGTGAGCGCCAGGAAGATGGCGATCCCGGTCAGGCTGATCAGGAACAGCGCCGCAAACATGCGCGGGATGTTCAGCCGGTAGCCGGCCTCGAGGATGCGGTAGGCGAGGCCGGAGCCGGTGCCCGCCGTGCCGGCGGCGAACTCGGCGACGATGGCGCCGATCAGCGACAGCCCGCCGGCGATCCGTAGCCCGGCGAGGAAGTAGGGCAGGGCCGCCGGCATCCGCAGATGGCGGAGCTGCTGCCAGCGCGTGGCGCGGTAGAGATGGAACAGGTCGCGCAGATTGTGGTCGGCGCTGTTCAGCCCCAGCGTCGTGTTGGACAGGATCGGGAAGAACGCGACGATCCAGGCGCAGGTCAGCAGCGCCAGATAGGTGTTGTCGACATAGATCAGGATCAGCGGGGCGATGGCGACGATCGGGGTGACCTGCAGGATCACCGCGAACGGAAACAGTGACAGCTCGACCCAGCGCGACAGGGAGAACAGAATCGCCAGTCCCGCCCCACCGACGATCGCAGCGGCCAGCGCCATCGCGGTGATCCGCAGCGTGACCAGCAGCGACGGCCACAGGATCGGGAAGTCCTTGACCAGGCTCTGCGCCACCAGCCCCGGCCCGGGCAGGATGTAGGGCGGGATGCCGTTCAGCCGGACGACCAGGTCCCAGGCGAGGATGGCGCAAAGTGCGATCGCCAGCGGCGCGCACCAGCGCAGCCAGCCCTCCAGCCGCGTCCGACCGTCCGGCTCGTCCGTCACGCGGCCTCGCCCATGGCGTGGTGCAGCTCGGCGGAGACGCGGCGGCACAGCGCGTTGTAGTCGGGCGAGGTGCGAAACTCCTCGTCGCGCGGATAGGGGGCGGGGATCGGCAGGTCGGCTATGACGCGGCCCGGCCGTGGCGCCATCACCGCCACGCGCGTGGAGAGATAAACCGACTCATAGACGCTGTGGGTGACGAACACGACCGTCCAGCTCTGGTCCCGCCACAGCCGCAGCAGGTCGTTGTTGAGCCGGATCCGGGTGATCTCGTCGAGGGCGGCGAACGGCTCGTCCAGCAGCAGCAGCCGCGGCCGGGTCACCAGCGCCCGCGCGATCGAGACGCGCATCTTCATGCCGCCGGACAGCTCGCGCGGATAGGCGGCCGCGAAGCCGGACAGGCCGACCATGGCCAGCGCCGCGTGGACCTCGTCGGCCACCGCCCGGCGGCCCTGGCCGCGCAGGCGCAGCGGCAGCCAGACATTGTCGAAGACGCTGGCCCACGGCATCAGCGTCGGCTCCTGGAACACGAAGCCGATGTCGCCCGGGGCCTCGCCGCCCGGCCACTCGATGCGCCCGCGGCTGACCCGCGCGAGGCCCGCCACCAGCCGCAGCACCGTGCTCTTGCCGCAGCCAGAGGGGCCGAGCAGGCTCAGGAACTCGTGCTCGCCGAGAGCGAGGTCGAGGCCGCGCAGCGCCTGCGTGCCGTTGGCGAACACCTTGTCGACGCCGCGCAGCGCCACCAGCGGCACGGCGGCAGCGGTCACTCCCCGATCAGCTTCTTGCGCAGCTCGAGCCCGTGGCCCTGGTTCACGAACTTCGTCGTGTAGCCGGTCTTGTAGGGCAGGTCGGCGGGATACACCCCCCAGACCACCGACTTGGTGAAGAAGCTCTCCCAGCGCGCGTCGGTCATGGCGCCGATGCCCAGGCGCAGCGCGTCGCCGGAATCGACGATGCCGTACTTCTTCATCGCCTCGATCGAGAAGGCGATCTGCGCGTCGGTGATCTCGGGGTTGTCGGCCTTGATCAGCGCGTTGGCCTTGGCGTTGTCGCCGTAGAGATAGCTGTACCAGCCGTCGATCGTGGCGTTGACGAAGCGCTGCACGAGGTCGGGGTTCTCGTCGATCAGCTTCTGCGAGGTCTCGATCGTGGTGGAGTAGGTGTCGTAGCCGTAGTCGGCCATCATCAGCACGACCGGCTCGAAGCCGCCCTCCTGCTTGATCGCGAACGGCTCGGAGGTGACGTAGCCCTGCTGCACCGAGTTCTGGTCGGCGAGGAACGGGGCGGCGTTGAAGGTGTAGGGCTTCACCTGGTCGTCGGAGTAGCCGTAGACCTGCTTCAGCCACAGCCAATAGGTCTGCAGGCCGTCGTTGGAGATGAAGAAGGTCTTCTCGTCCAGGTCGGCCAGCTCCTGCACGCCCGTGTCGGGATGCGCCAGCAGGACCTGCGGCTCCTTCTGGAAGATGGCGCCCACCGTCACCATCGGCACGCTGGCCTGGGTGTAGTTGAACTGGCCGAACAGGTTGCCGCCCATGTTGAAGTCGATCTTGCCCGCGGCGAGCAGCTGCGAGTGGTTCACCTGCGGCCCGCCCTGGCGGATGGTCACGTCCAGGCCGTACTTGGCGTAGGTCCCGTCGGCGACGGCCTGATAGTAGCCGCCATGCTCGGCCTGCGCCTTCCAGTTGGTGCCGAAGGTCACCTTGTCGAGTGCCGTCGCGGGCGTGGCGCCGGCCATCGCCGCCGCGCACACCACCCCGAGCGCCATCATGCCCCTGTGCATCCACGTTCCCCGTGCCGGTCCGCCATCCGTGCCGGCAGTGATAGCAACCGCCATACCAGAGCGATAGGCGGTGCTGCCGGGCGGGTGCGGTCAACCCGCGGGCGCGGCTACCAGCGAGTCTTGCGGTAGAACATCGCCAGCCGGCCGGCGAGGCGGCGGGGGTCCCAGAAGGTGCGGTCGCCCGGCTGGCCGGCGCACAGGCTCGCCGCCAGCCAGCCGAGCGGGCCGAGGGCGAGCATCGCCGCCGGCCCGCGCTGCTGCAGCAGCATGCGCAGGGCGAGCAGCCGGGCGGCGCGCGAGCGGCGCATCCGGTCGCCGGTGAGGCAGCGCGCGTCGAGCTCCGCCGCCACGTCCCAGGCGAGCCCGACGCCGGTCGCGACGAATCGCTGGCGCGCGGCCATAGTGACCGCCGGGCCGGCGCGCGCCGCCAGCAGGTGGAGCTCGATCACGTCGCGCAGCAGGAATCGGCCGTTGCGCAGGAACTGGTGGTGCAGCATGCCGTGCGCCACCAGATGCACGAGCTGGTCCTCCAGCGCGGGCAGCGCCACCATGGCGTCACCGAGCTGCGTGGGAACCGCGCGGCCGAGCATGCGCGCCGCGGGCAACAGGTCGGCATGGGGTGGGGCCAGTGCTGCCGGATGGAGCTCGATCCGCGCCGGCGCCTGCGGATGGACCAGGACGAGATGGTGGTCGCCGTGCTCCGCCCCGTCATCGACCGGAAGCCAGCCGGCATCCGCCAGCCGCGATTGGCAGGCGGGCAGCGCCTGCTCCGGCACGAGCAGGTCGAGATCGTGCATGAAGCGCAGGGACGGGTCGGGCCACAGCTCGTCGATCAGCCGCGCCCCGCCCTTGAGCACGACCGGGATCACCTCGACCTCGTTGAGGCAGGCGGCGACCACCTCGAGCTCGCGGCGGAGCGCCAGATTGCGTTCGGTCGCCGCCGTCAGCATTGCGTCCAGGTAGAACAGCAGATCTGCCGGCACCTGCGGCCGCAGCGCCGGGTCGCCCAGCGCGGGCGCCAGGGCGGGGGTCAGCAGATGGACCCCGGACAGCGTGACCAGACGCGGCCAGTCGATGCCGGGCCGTGCCAGCGCCGCGGCGAGCGCCGGGTCGGCCGGCCGCTGCCGCAGGGTCACCAGCAGCAGCGCGCACAGCAGGGCGAACGGGCTCCGCTTCATGCGGCGGCGAGCAGCCGGCGCACGGCCGCGACCGCGGCGGTACTGTCGCCGTAGCTCAGCGCATAGGCCGGCACCTCGCCGACCCATTGCGTCAGCTCGGCCAGCCGCTCGCGCGAGCTCTCGTACCAGCCGCCGCTGCGCGCCAGCAGCGCCAGCGCCTCCCCGGGTGCCAGGCGCAGCAGCTTGAGCGGCTCGCCCGCGACGTAGAGCGGGAACACGAGGCAGCGGACCGGCGCCGGTGCCGCCGCCCAGGCCGGGGGCGTCACGTAGCGCTGCCGCCGCCCGCGCGTGCGGATCACCGGCGCCCTGGCGAGTCCAGGGAAGTGCTGGGCGAGCAGCGGCCAGCTGCCTTCCTTGACGCTCATGCCGAAGCGGACCGGCCACACCGCGCGCGAGCCGGCCTCGATCGGCGCGTAGTCGTCGGTGGCAAGCGCCAGGCCGCCGCTCACCAGCATGCCGGTGAGCGTGCTCTTGCCCGAGCCACTGGCGCCGCACAGCAGGGCAGCACCCTGCGGGCCGACGACCGCGGCGCCGTGCAGCACCGCCAGCCAGCGGCGATCGGGATGCGCCGCCAGCACGAGGTGGCGCAGCACCTCGCTGCGCGCCAGCATCAGATCGCGCGTCGCCAGACCCGGCTCGCCGTCGACCGTCAGCCGGTAGCGGCCGGCCACGCGCCGCACCGCGATCGTGGCCGCGCCGGCGTCCGCCGCGGGCGCATGGCACGGACCCGTGACCGCCGCGAGCACGCGGGCGAGCGTCCGCGGCCAGACCTGCAGCCGAACGGGACGCTCGCCGAGCCGGCAGACGACGTCGAGTGCGGCAGTCCCATCCTCGTCTGCTGCCATCTCTGTCGGTGAGGTCGTCGCGCTGCGGGCCGACAGCTCGGCCCACAGCCGCTTCAGCGCCGCGATCTGGCCGGTCGCCGCGGTGAGGCCGCCGGCGGGGTCGCTGTGGCGGCGCGCGAGCGCGGTCTCGCATTCGCCGCGGCCGAGGGCCTCCAGGATGTCGCGCGCCCGGCCGTCGACCACGGCCACCGCGTTGCCGCCCGCGGCGCGGACCAGGGCCATGCCGCCCAGGGGAAAGGTCTCGATTGCCAGCAAGGCTGACTCCACGACGAGGTCGGCAAAGAATGGGCCGGGGCGATGCCCCGGCCCGAATCACCCCTGCAAGGAGACCGGGGGTTCAGCAGGAAAAACCGCAGCCGCCGCCACCACCACCGCCGCCGCCGCCGCCAAAGATCGGTCGACCACCGCCGCCGCCACCGCCACCATTGCCGCCACCGCCGCTGCGCCCGGCCAAGCCGGAATTGCCGCCGCGATGCGCGTCGCCATTGTTGAAGAAGCTGCCGGCCTCGCTCTGCCGCGAGGCGAGCAGCACCGTCATCGCGGGTGCGGTGCACGCCGCGTAGACGCCGAAGCGGCGCAACGCCTCGCGCCGCTCCATGCTGCTCGCCTGCTCGGCCGCCCGCTCCGCCCTCGCACCGTCTTTTGCTTCGCTCGACATCAAGATGATCTCCACACCCCCATATTGCCCTCGAAGGGGTAAGCGGAATGTAAAGGGCGGCCCGCGCGGCGGCCGCGCGATCGCTGCCAATAGTGTATTGGGATATGTACTCGCTGCGCGCGTCCCGATCGGGTGTGTCCGGGCTGGCACTACCCCGAAGCCCTGACGTAGAACGGGGCGCCCGTCGCACCGCAGACGAGGGAGGCACCATGGACCAGACCGCCGCGGCACCGCCGGACCGCACCCGACCGTTCGACGCACTGCGACAGCTGCTCGGCGACCGGTTCTCGACCGCCGCCGCCCTGCGCGAGCAGCACGGTCGCGGCGAGGCCTACCACGCCCTGCACGCGCCGGAGGCGGTGGCCTTCGCCGAATCGACCGTCGAGGTTGCCCGCATCGTCGAGGTCTGCGCCGAGCACGGCGTGCCGGTGGTCGCCTTCGGCGCCGGCACGTCGCTCGAGGGCCATGTCGCGGCCCTGCGCGGCGGCGTCTCGCTCGACCTCACCCGCATGGGCAAGGTGGTGGCGGTCCACCCCGAGGATCTCGACGCCACCGTCGAGGCCGGGGTGACGCGCAAGCAGCTCAACGCGCATCTGCGCGACACGGGCCTGTTCTTCCCGATCGACCCCGGTGCCGACGCCACGCTCGGCGGCATGGCGGCGACGCGCGCCTCGGGCACCAATGCGGTCCGCTACGGCACGATGAAGGAGAACGTGCTCGGGCTGACCGTGGTCCTGGCGGACGGCCGGGTGATCCGCATCGGCGGCCGCGCCCGCAAGTCCTCGGCGGGCTACGACCTGACGCGCCTGTTCGTCGGCTCGGAGGGCACGCTCGGCATCATCACCGAGGTGACGGTCAAGCTCTACGGCGTGCCGGAGGCGATCTCGGCCGCGGTCTGCGGCTTTCCCGGCGTCGACGAGGCGGTGCGCGCGGTCATCCAGACCATCCAGACCGGCATCCCGGTGGCGCGCATCGAGCTGCTCGACGAGCTGCAGATGCAGGGCTGCATCAACTACTCCAAGCTTCAGGGCTACCGGGTCGCACCCACCCTGTTCTACGAGTTCCACGGCACCGAGGCGGGCGTGCGCGAGCAGGCCGAGCTGGCCCAGGCCATCGCCGCCGAGCATGGCGGCCAGGACTTCCAGTGGACCTCGCGTGCCGAGGACCGCAACAAGCTGTGGCAGGCGCGGCACGACTCCTACTATGCCGCGCTCTCGCTGCGCCCCGGCTGCGTCGGCTGGGCCACCGACGTGTGCGTGCCGATCTCGCGCCTGGGCGACTGCATCCACGAGACCCGCGCCGATCTCGCCGAGGCGGGGATGCTGGCGCCGATCGTCGGCCATGTCGGCGACGGCAACTTCCACCTGCTGATGCTGCTGGATCCCGCCAAGCCGGAGGAGCACGCCACGGCACAGCGCCTCAACAAGCGCCTGGTCCGCCGCGCCATCGCCATGGAAGGCACCTGCACCGGCGAGCACGGCATCGGCTTCGGCAAGATGGACAGCCTGGCCGAGGAGGCCGGCCCCGCGCTCGACGTCATGGTGGCCGTCAAGCGCGCGCTCGACCCGCAGAACCTGATGAACCCGGGGAAGATCGTCCGGGTCTGAGCCAGAAGCGGTCGCCTACCAGCTCGGGAGCGCCGCGATCGCCTCGTGCAGCAGCGCATGGCGGCGGGCCAGCACGTCGAGATCGTCGGCGTAGCCGCCGCCGACGACGCAGGCGAGCGGCAGCCCGCGCGACCTGACGGCATCCAGCACCAGACGCTCGCGCTCGGCGAGGCCCGCGTCGGTCAGCGCCAGCCGCCCCAGCCGATCGTCGCGATGCGGGTCGACGCCGGCATTGTAGAGGACGAGGTCGGGCCGCACGCGCTCCAGCAGCGCCGGCAGCAGCCGGTCGACTAGCTCCAGATACTCCCGGTCGCCCACCTCGGCGTCGAGTGCCACGTCGAGATCGCTCTGCTGCTTGCGCGCCGGGAAGTTGGTCCGGCAGTGGACCGAGAGCGTGAAGACGCGCGGCTCGTCGGCGAGCATCGCGGCGGTGCCGTCGCCCTGGTGGACGTCGAGGTCGACCACCAGCACCCGGCCGACCGCGCCCTCGGCCAGCAGCAGCCGCGCGGCCACGGCCACGTCGTTGAACACGCAGAATCCGGCGCCGTGTCCGGTGAAGGCGTGATGGCTGCCGCCGGCGGTGTTGCAGGCGATGCCGTGCTCGAGGGCGAGGCGCGCGGTCAGCACCGTGCCGGCGACCGCGCAGCGGCTGCGGAGTGCCAGCACCGGCGACATCGGCAGGCCGAGCCGGCGCACCGCCGCCTCGTCCAGCCGCTGCTCGAGCACGCTCGCCACATATCCGACGTCGTGCGCCAGCTCGAGCCAGCCTCGCTGCGCCGGCTCGGGTACGAATTCCTGTTCGGGCAGGAGCAGCCCGGTCTCGCGCAGACAGGCGAGCAGGCGGGCGAACTTCGGCATCGGAAACCGATGCGCCGCCGGCAGCGGCGTCACATAGGCTGGGTGATGCACCACTGGTGCGCGCATGCGCGGTTGCCTCCGCCCCCGGCCTAGGGCGTGGCGCTGGGGCCGGCAACCGTCGCTGCGCCGGGCCTGTGGATAAGCTGTTGCAATTTCCCTAAAAGGAAAGTTAACATTGATATATTCGCGCTTGAGTTGATGCCAGGATGGCATGGACGGAGGTGGTCGATGGCGAACCCGCAGTTCTGGTCCGGCCGTCGGGTCGTGGTCACCGGGCACACCGGCTTCAAGGGCGCTTGGCTGGCCACCTGGCTCGGCGAGCTCGGCGCCGAGGTGACCGGGCTCGCCCTCCCGCCCGCCACCGACCCGTCGCTGTTCGCCGCCACGGGGCTCGCCGCCCGCATCGACAGCCGCATGGTCGACGTCCGCTCACCGCAGGAGCTCGCCCGGCACCTCGAGGAGGTGCAGCCCGAGATCGTCTTCCACCTCGCGGCCCAGGCCCTGGTCTCGGCCAGCCTCGCCGAGCCGCTCGCCACGCTGCAGACCAACATCCTCGGCACCGCCAACATCCTCGACGCTGCCCGTCGCCTGCCCTCGCTGCAGGCGGTGGTCCTGATCACCAGCGACAAATGCTATCGCCGGCCGGATCGGCGTTGTGCGGAGGGCGACGAGCTGGGCGGCCACGACCCCTACAGCGCCAGCAAGGCCTGTGCCGAGCTCGTCGCCCACGCCTACCGCTCCTGCTACTTCCCCGCCGATGCCGGCGTCGGGGTGGCCACGGTGCGGGCCGGCAACGTCATCGGCGGCGGCGACTTCTCGCCCGGCCGCCTGCTGCCCGACCTGGTCCGCGCCTTCGCGGCGGGCGAGCCGGCCGAGCTGCGCCATCCGGAAGGCATCCGTCCCTGGCAGCACGTGCTGGAC